>JAFXZJ010000006.1 GCA_017541305.1 Clostridia bacterium
CGGCGAATATGAAGAGCTGTGTGAAGCATTCATGCTCAAAAAGGTCCGGATGCAGGACGGCGATCTTTTTGGGCTCGCGTGCAACGACCCGGAGGAAGATTATTTTGAGTTCAAGCTGCTGCCGATCGGTGAGAATACCTTTGGTAGAGCGAACGGTAACGTGAAGATCACGTTCGGCGACAACTGCCTTGTCATCGATGGAATCACCTGTAAAAAGCAGTAAGCGGTACATCAAAAAATTCCAGTTTGTCGATTGGAATCATCTCGTACACGAATTACCCATCTCGTAGCAGTATATGGCAAATGACAATTTCCTGAAATGCTGCAGATAACGGAGAAAGGAGAAGCCGATGATTACAGATTCTTTTGATGATAAATCCCCTGCCAAGATCAATATAAAGAAAAACGAGAACGCCGTTCAGGTTGATGCGGTCATTTACACATTTTCAGAGGAAGTTGAAAAATACGTGATCGCTCACTATGACTGCGAGATAGTAGGAGAATACGCGATGGCTTGCGGGGCCACTTCGGTATATGTCCTGAAATACCATGGCAAAACATTCGGCTTCTACAGGACTTGGGTAGGGGCTCCTGCCTGCATAGCACCGATCGAGGAATTATCGACTGTTCTTGATACTGACAAGATCATCCATTTCGGCGGAGCGGGATGTCTCAACAAAGAAATCGCCAGAGGAAAGGTTATGATCCCAACGGAAGCCTACAGAGACGAAGGGACATCCTACCACTATGCACCTGCATCAGACTACATCCGGATCAGGAACCATGATGTTGTAAGGGCTTTTATGGAAGAGAACAATATCCCTTGCGCTTTGGGCAAGACCTGGACTACAGACGCCTTCTACCGGGAAACTGTAAACAACTTTGAAAAGCACAAGACAGACGGCTGTATCTCGGTTGAGATGGAAGGCGCGGCTGTGCAGGCAGTCTGTGATTTCCGCGGACTGGAAGTTTACATGTTCTTTACAAGTGGGGATCTGCTGGATGCCCTGGAATGGACCGACAGAAGGGAAAAAGGACAGATCAAACATACACAGCATGATCCGGGGCATTTTGACATTGCACTTGCGCTTGCAGAGTATGTGGTAAATCTGTAACGACAAATTCCTGTTTGCTGATATTCATCTTACGTTGAAGGAACCGGGAGCTTGCCCGTCGGATATCTTGAAGTGGTTTTTGTCTCCGAAGGATATCGGAAGAAGGGATATGCCGCGGAGCTGATGTCGGAATGCGAGAAATGGGCAAAAGAAAAAGGCTGTACCGAATTTGCAAGCGACTGCGAACTTGACAATATTGACAGCCTGCGGTTCCATATGGCGATGGGATTCGAGGAAGCCGATCGGATCATTTGCTTCAGAAAGGATCTATAGATTCACGTGTTTCGAACACGGAACGGATCCGAAACGATATGCGAAGATGACGTTTTTTATCCGACACGTTATACAATAAAGCGCCGGAGCCCGATCGGAAGCGAACGACGACGTATCCCCGACCGGAGCCGGGGACGGGATGCGGCTGTGACGACATGACTTGTGAGGACAACGGGAGGAGCATATGAGGCTTATTGAACTGACGCTGCCCGACGCCGACAGGACGGCGGGATTGATCGCGGCATTCCGCGTGACGCTGAACGCCCTTCGCGGGATCGCGTCCGCACCGGATATCGCCGCGGCAAGGGAGGAATTCCTGGAATATCTTAACGCGGGCTTTCCCATGTTCGGCGCGGAGGAAGACGGCGGGCTGATCGGATACATCGTCTGCCGCATCGACGCCCCCTGCCTTTGGGTGGAAAGCATTTACGTGCGCGGGGAGCACCGCAGGCGCGGAGCGGCGACGATGCTGTTTGAAAAGGCCGAGGAGCTTGCGCGCTCGATGGGCGAGGAAACTGTATTCAATTACGTGCACCCGAATAACGACCGGATGATCGCGTTCCTGCGCTCCAAGGGCTATACCGTGCTGAACCTGATAGAGATACGCAAGCCTTATGCGGGGGAAAAGCCCGCTTCTAAGATAAAGGTTGGAGAAAACGAATTTGATTACTGACGAAAACGACATCATAATAACCGAGGCCTCGCGCGAAGACGCCGAAGGGATCGCCGCGCTCGAGAGGGTCTGCTTCCCCGAAAACGAGGCCGAGGAGGCCGCGAGCATCGAGCGCAGGCTCGAGGCGGTGCCGGGGTGCTTTCTGTTGGCATTGGCGCCGGGGACCGGCGAGATTATAGGCTATATCTGCGGGATACCCACGAACGAGGAGCGATTCCGCGACGAATTCTTCACTCAGCCGGAGCTTTACGAGCGCGACGGAAGGAACGTGATAATGCTGTCGGTGGACGTATCGCCCGAATTCCGCGGGCGCGGCATTGCGCGAAAGCTCATTTGCGCGTTCGCCGAACGCGCAAGGGCCGAGGGGCGCGAAAGGCTGCTGCTAACCTGCCACACCGCTCTGATAGGATATTACGAGAGCATGGGATTTGCTCTTATTGGACCCGCGGGCTCGCATTGGGGCGGCGGGATATGGAACGAGATGAAAAGGGAGCTTTGACTTCCGGGTAATGGGATGAAAGATTTTTTCCGCAGAAAAAAACACGGCGCCGGCTCCTGCCCCGTTTCGGCGCTGAGGCCGCCCGAGGCTCCGCCGGAGGGGCTTGTTATGACGCCGCCCTGCGGGCTCTCCCCCGAGGAGGCGGAGCGGCGCGCGCTTGGCGGGCAGGCGAACAGGCCCACGAGCGAGCCGGGTAAATCCGTGCTTAAGATAATTGCCGACAATCTTTTCACGCTGTTCAACCTTTTGAACTTCGCGCTCGCATTCTGCCTTGCGCTGGTTGGCTCGTGGCGCAACATGCTCTTTCTGGGCGTGGTGTTTTCGAACACGCTGATAGGCGCCGTGCAGGAGCTGCGCGCAAGGGCCATGATAAAAAAGCTGCGCTTGCTTGAGGTGCGTCCCGTGCGCACGATACGCGGCGGCAGCGAGGTTTTTTGTGCGCCGGACGAGCTGGTGCAGGGCGACCTGATAATACTTTCCCGCGGGGATCAGATACCCGCGGACGCCGTGATAGCCGACGGCGCTTGTGCGGCGGACGAATCGCTTCTGACGGGCGAAAGCGAGCCCGTGCAGCGAAGCGCGGGCGAGCTGCTGCTTTCGGGAAGCTTTCTGACCGAGGGCCGCGTGACCGCGCAGCTGACCGCGGTGGGCGATTCAAGCTATGCTTCACGGCTCACGCGCGAGGCAAAGCGGGTGAGCTCGCCGAGATCCGAGCTTATGACCGAGCTTTCAAAGCTCGTTTCGCTCGTGAGCAAGCTGTTGGTGCCTATCGGCGTCATAATGTTTGCCGAGCAGTATTTTCTGTTCAAAACTCCCGCGGGCGAGGCCGTGCCCAAGGCGGTGGCCGCCATGATAGGCATGATCCCCGAGGGGCTGATACTTCTCACCAGCGTTGCGCTGATGGCGGGCGTGGTAAAGCTTGGCAGGCGCAGAACGCTTGTGCAGGAGCTTTTCGGCATCGAGACGCTTGCGCGGGCAGACATGCTGTGCACCGACAAGACGGGCACTCTGACCACCGGCGAGATGCGTTTCGGCGGCTTTGTGCCTATTGAGGCGGACGAGGCCGAGCTGGAAAGAGCCCTGCGGGATTTCGTTTCGGCTTTCGAGGCCGACTCGGGCACGCTGCGCGCGCTTGCCTCGGCATTTGAAGGAAGCGGCGAAAAGGCGTTATGCACGATCCCCTTCTCCTCCGCAAGGAAGCGATCCGCCGCGTCGTTCGGATTTGGCACCCTCATTTTGGGCGCGCCGTCCTTCGTGACGGACAAGCCCGTTCCCGAGGCCGCCGAATATTCCGAAAAGGGCTTCCGCGTGCTGCTTATTGCGGGATCGGACTCCATGATAGAAAACGGCGAATTCCCCGAGGTCACAAGGCTTTTGGGGCTCGTACTGCTGCGCGAAACGCCCAGGCCCTCCGCCCGTGCGACCCTGGACTGGTTCAAAAACGAGGGCGTGCAGGTGCGCATAATGAGCGGCGACGATCCGCGCACGGCGGCGGCGGTCGCAAGGGAGCTCGGCCTGGACGGCGCGGAAAATGCCGTGGACTGCTCGAAGCTTTCGGACGACGAGCTTGCGAAAGCGGCTGAGACAGGCGTGGTATTCGGCCGCCTGACTCCCGACAGAAAGCGGATGCTCGTGGAAGCACTAAAGGATCGGGGTCACAACGTGGCCATGACGGGCGACGGTGTGAACGATATCCCCTCGCTCAAGGCCGCGGACTGCTCGATCGCAATGGGCGGCGGCTCGGAGGCGACCGAGCATTCGTCTCAGCTCGTACTGCTCGACAACGATTTCAATTCCCTGCCCGCGGTCGTTGCCGAGGGTCGGCGCGTGATAGGCAACATCACTCGTACG
>JAFXZJ010000007.1 GCA_017541305.1 Clostridia bacterium
CACTCGGCTCGAAAAATGATTATTTTTCGGCCACGTGGGCGACGCTCGCTTTGCTCGCTTAATACCCGCCTGAGTTTGGGGTGCTTTGCACGGTCGCCCCGGTAGTTTTGGGGTGTTTGGAATGGTCGCCCCTTCTGCGGGATACGCCAAAAGGCTTCCCCCCGGCGGGGAAGCTCCGCGAAGCGGTGATGAGGGGATATTTCAAAGAAAATAACTATAGGGGCTTCGGCTCCCCCTCATCCGTCACTCACGGCTTCGCCGCTCGTGCCACCTTCCCCGCGGCGGGGGAAGGCTCGGGTCGGCGTCTGCTTGCGGCTCCCTTGTGTAAAGGGAGCTGTCGGCGAAGCCGACTGAGGGATTGTTCCCTTTGTGATGCATTAGCCCTTTAAGCTGCCGATTCTTTTAGAGGTTGGGATATGTCTCGCAGGAGCGGTAGATCTTGCTTGGCTCATCGCGTTCCGCGCCTATCGCGGCGCGGCGACGGCCTCCGAAAAATTTGCATACATTTTTCGTCGGCCTTACGACGCTCGCTTCGCTCGCTTAATACCCCCTGAGTTTGGGGTACTTTGCACGGTTGCCCCATTTAGCTTTGGGTGCTTGGAATGGTCGCACCTTAAGTGACGATACTGACCAAAAGATCTGTCCCCGTGGTTAGTGCTTCGATGACAAAAAGGACCATACCTTTTGTCATCAAGGCTACTGATCGCCGTGCGAATTACAAAAATCTCCGCGCGAAAACGGGAATAAATATTGAAAAATCCCGGCAAAAGTATTATAGTGTGCTTTGAGCCCGTCAAAACGCGGGCGTAAACCCCGAGGAACAAGAGGAGATCGAATGAGAACAAGGCATTCACACGCGATAAAGCTTGTATTCGCGGCGGCGCTCGCGCTGCTTGTGATATTCGCCGCGGCCTGCGGCGAAAAGCCGGAGGAGCCGGTGGACGTAGACGCCTCCGTAACGGAAGCGATAACGAGCGCGCCCACGGCGATACCCACCGAAGCGCCCACCGAAGCGCCCACCGCCGAGCCCACCGAAGCGCCCACCGAGGAGCCGACCGCCGAGCCGACCGAAGCGCCCACCGAGGAGCCCACCGCGCAGCCCGCGAATACGCCCAAGCCCACTCAGGCGGCGAACCCTTCGCAGTCGGGCAGGAAGGTTTACCTCACCTTTGACGACGGCCCCACCGACCGCACGCCCAAGGTGCTCGATATTTTAAAGCAGTATAACGCCAAGGCGACCTTCTTCACCGTCGGCTACATGGTCAACAACAATCCCAAGACCGCAAAGCGGATAGTCGACGAGGGGCATCTGCTTGCCTGCCACACCCAGTCGCACGATCTGAAAAAGATCTACAAGAGCACCGAGGCGCTTATAAACGATATCAACGCCTGGCGCGCCACGGTCAAAAAGGCCGTGGGCTATGACGCGGGCGCTTACGTGATGCGCTTCCCCGGCGGCACCACCAACACCACCATCGGCGGCAGGAACGGAAGATCGCCTTACGTCAAGGCCGTAAATAAGGCCGGCTACAAGGTGTTCGACTGGAACATAGGTTTAAACGACGCGTGGCTTGCGGGCAACACCAAGAACCTGCCCATCATCGATTATCTGTGGGAATCCTACACCACCACCTATGCGATGTATAAGAACAAGGATCCCCTGATACTGATCATACACGATACCCGCGCCGAAAGCGTCAAGCTGCTGCCCAGGGTGCTCGAGGACCTTATCGCAAAGGGCTTTGAGTTCGGCCTGGTATCCGAGCTGGACGACAACTATCTGATGTGAGTATCGTCAAAAAAAGTAAAAAATATCCGTCGGTTATATTGTATATAGGGAATGACTGTGATATAATGGGAATAACCTGAATAGGGTATATTTGATTTGGAGGTTTTGAATATGGCTTTTTGCGGAAAATGCGGCACTCAGGTAGGCGAGGGCGAAAAATTCTGCCCCAACTGCGGTGCTCCCATCGAAGCCGCACCTGCGGCGGAAAACATCATTGACAAGGCTCAGAACGTGCTGAATACCGAGGATACGACCTCCGAGTACGATCCTGCGGACGTGCAGCCCAACCGCGGTTTGGCGTGGCTCTCCTACTGCGGCCCGCTTGTATTCATCCCCATGTTCGTCAGGAAGGATTCCAAGTACACCCAGTTCCACGTAAGGCAGGGCTTCACGCTGTTTGCGATCTACGTGGCATACGGCATCCTTGCCGCGCTGCTCGGCCTGATCAAGGTCGAATCCACCAGGACGCTCTGGGGCATCCCCTACACCGTCAAGGTCACTCCCTGGCCCATCACGGTGATACTTGCCATAGGCTGGATACTCATTGCAGTGCTCTCCGTCATCGGCATCATCAACGCCGCCTCCGGCAAGGCGAAGAAGCTGCCCCTCATCGGCAATATCGACGTGCTCGGCTGGTTCGTGAAGAAATAATATCGCGCATTAAAAAGGCCCCGATCGGGGCCTTTTTTATGCTTTCGCTTCGAGCTTTTCAAGGTATTCCGCAAAGATTTGCGTGGCCCTGTCCGCAT
Organism: Clostridia bacterium; assembly: GCA_017541305.1. Lineage (GTDB taxonomy): Bacteria > Bacillota > Clostridia > Christensenellales > CAG-138 > UBA3857. Next base: position 2,539 of record JAFXZJ010000007.1, read on the forward strand.
AGGGATCGTAATAGGTGATCCCGTGGGGCGCGTTCTCGACGAAGACGTATTCGGCATGGGGTATGCGCTCGCGCAGGATATCGAAGGTCACGGGGTTCACGCGGTTGTCGCTGCCGGCCTCGAGCAGCAGCACGGGCATATCGAGCGAGGCGGCGTGGTGGGTGACGGCCTTTGAAAGCTTCTTTATATCGGCAAGCTTTCTGGTGGCCATGCCCCAATACATCTCCATATCCGGCCCCGGCGGGAACTCGTCCTTGGTCTGCACGTAGGGTATCAGCGGCGCGAAGAAATTCGAAACGTTCAGATAAGTCTTGAATTTGATGGGCGGGCACATCATTATAAGGCCGTTTACAAGCTCCAGCCCGGCTTTGCGCTCGGCAAGATCGGCCATGAGCAGCGCGCCCATGCTCAGCCCGCACAGGTAAATGCGCTCGCAGCCGGACTCGATCAGCTTGTCGAGCGCGGCGTCGACGTCCCTGCGCCACACGGTGTAATCGGCCTGCTCGTAATCGCCCAGGGTCTTTGCGTGCCCGGTGAGCAGGGGGACTATCGCGGTAAAGCCCATTTCAACGGCCTTTTCATACAGACAGCGCATATTGGCGGGGCTTCCTCCGAAGCCGTGGCAGATCAGCACGCCCGCGCCGTTATTGCCCTTGGAAAAGCGGGGAAGGGCGGCCTCGGTGAAATGCCAGTCCTTGTCCCTTGCGCTCCTTGATATGTTCAAACCCATTATCTTCATTGAAAAGAAAATTCCTTTCGCGTATCTCGGTTCATAATTATAAAACAGCTTTCGCCGCATTGCAACCCGCGCGCAATATTATTGCCGAAATGAAGGCGGGTTTTTCACGATATGCGGCGAATTGAAGTTGCAAAAATCCCGATTGTGTGATAGAATGTATACGGCGAGTTATTTGGATCATATTCATCGCCGAAAGGAACAAAAAGTATGAAGAGAATTTTCACGGTACTCATTGCGGCAGCAATGCTGCTCGCGCTGTTTGCTGTCCCGGCGGCGGCTTCGGGAAATGCGAGATTCACCCTGACGGGGCCCGCTTCCGCCCGTCCCGGCGACACCATAACGGTTTCACTCAACGTTTCGGGGCAGTATGGCGCTCACGCCCTCGATATGATGATCTTCTTTGACAACACCTCGTTCCGCTTCAAAAACTGCGTCAACGGCTCGGCGCTCGATGGGCTCACCGGCGCGTGGCCCCTCAGCGGCCTGCATAAGGACGGCAACGCCGTCAGCTTCGGCGTGCTTATGCTTACCGATCCTTTGACCGTGCAGGGCGAGCTGCTCAAGATCACCTTCGAGGTGTTAAGTTCCGCCTCAAGCAGCCCCGTGTTCACCATCGGCGTGAACAAATTCAGCAACATCCCCGTAAACGGCAGCGAGACGCCCATTCCCTATTCCGCGTCCGATCTGACCATCAGCATAAACGGCGGCTCCGGCTCGGGCACCACGCCCGCGCCCGCAGTCACGCCCAAGCCCGTGCTGACGCCCATTCCCAAGACTCCCGCTCCCACCGCCAAGCCCAAGACCGCGGCGCCCATTGGCACGCCCAAGCCCGGCGCCACCCCCGGCCCCGGCACCGGCAAGGAGACCGACGGCCCCGGCGGCGGCATCATAGGCACCCCCGCTCCGGTTACCCCCAAGCCCGGTGAAAAGACCGCGGAGCCCGGTCAGACCGTGATCACTCCGCTGCCCACAAGGCTGCCCGCAGGCGTTACCGAGGCTCCCGCCGATGCGACGAACGTCCCCGAAAACACCTCCGGCGCCGACAGCAAGACCACCCGCAGCCCCTTCGAGCTCAATACCGATTCGCCCTTTGATACCGAATCCGTATTGCCCACCAGCGAAGCAGGCGAGCAGAATCCCGGCGGGCAGGGGAACGAGCCCGCATCGCGCAATAACGACGGCACCCTTAAGACCGTCCTGATAATCGCGGCCTGCGCGATCGCGGCGGGCCTTGCCGCGCTGTGCACCGTGCTGGGCATCCGCGCCAAGAAGAAGAACAAAGCAGAATAAAAGGCATATGACGGGCGCTTTTACCGGGCGCCCGCCGGTTTTCATTATTTTACGAATCAAAAGGGAGGCAGCTGCACGATGAAAAGGATCATTGCGATACTGCTTGCGGCCGTAATGCTTGCGGCAAGCCCCGCCGCGCTTGCGGATCCCGATTTTTCGCACGCGGGTGAGGACGTCAGCGGCTTTTCCGCACGGCTCATCACGGGGGGCGATATCGACGGCTCGACGTTCTGCGATCACCCCGTAAGCGTTGTGACCTATTGGGCAACGTGGAGCCCTCAATGCAGGGCGCAGATGACCTATCTTGCGCAGGTGCACGAGGAACATCCCGATTACCTTGTGATGGGTCTGCTTTACGTTGACGGCGCCAGCACCGAGGAGGCGGCCCTTGCCTTTATGAGCGACAACGGCTTTGATTTCCCCGTGTTCGTGTGCGACGAGGTGTGGAGCGCGATCGTCGGGGCGTTCCCTTACATCCCGCAAAGCTTCATCATCAACCCGCAGGGGCTGATACTCGAATCGCGCATCGCGCCCTTTTTGAGCGCGGGCGAGCTTGAGGAAAGGCTTGAGTTCTGGCGCAACGTGATCCCCCACAGCGGCGATACGGACAGGAACGGCGTGGTAAATTCCAGCGACGCGCTGATAGTGCTGCGCATGGCGCTTGGCATACTTGAGCTTGGCGACAACGTGCTGCTCTGCGCCGATTACGACCGAAACGGCGTTATCGACACGGTGGACGCATTGCTGATACTCCGCTTTTCGCTCCAGATGAATTAAGATCAATTTCGGCGTGATCGCCGGGAAAGGAATATTATGAAGCTCCTATCGAAAAGGATATTCTCCCTGCTGCTCTGCGCCGCGGTGCTTTTGTCGCTCGCGGGCTGTTTTCCGCTGCGCATAGCACCGAATCCCAACCCCATCGACGCATCCGTGACCGACGAGCCGGTCGTGACCGAAGCGCCTGTCGAGCCCACCGCGGAGGCCACGGAGGAGCCGGTCGTCACCCCCGAGCCCACCGAGGAGCCCGTCATAACGGACGAGCCCGCAACGGAAGCGCCCACCGACGAGCCCACCGGGGAGCCCGTTGTGACTGACGAGCCCGCGACGGAAGCGCCCGCCACCGAAGCGCCCGCCACCGAAGCGCCCACGGCCACCCCCAAGCCCACGGCCACTCCCAAGCCCGGCACCACGGCGGCGCCCACGGCGGCTCCCACAAAGACGCCCAAGCCCACCCCCGCGCCGACGAACACTCCCAAGCCCACTCCCGCGCCCACGGCCACTCCCAAGCCCACCCCGGCGCCCACGGCAACGCCCAAGCCCACGCCCACGGCAACGCCCAAGCCCACGGCCACTCCCAAGCCCGACTTCATATTCGAGACCTACGATATAGTCAACAACAAGAAATACACCCAGAGCATATTCGACGACAAGCAGATGACCATGATAAACGTGTGGGCCACCTGGTGCGGTCCCTGCATAAAGGAGCTGCCCGATATCCAGCGCCTGAGCTCGAAATATTCGAGCAAGATGCAGATACTCACCATACTGTATGATTCCGGCGACGCCGGCGCGATCGACACCGCAAAGGCCATCATGCAGAGCATAGGCTTCACGCTGCCCGTGCTGCGCAGGAACAATTCGGTGATGGCCGCGTTCGACAGCCCGCATCTGACCCCGCCCGCGCTGCCCACCACCTTCTTCATCAACCGATACGGCCAGCTGGTAAAGGTGCTCAAGGGCAGTCATAATTACGATCAGTGGTGCAGCGAGATCGACAAATTACTGTGATACGGAGGCGCTTATGAAGACGGAATCCAAGTTTTTAAGATACGGCATACCGGTCATCGTCCTGCTGATAGGCGCAGGCTTCATGATCTACGGCGCGACGGACGGCGAAGCCTTCGCGGTGCTCAAAAAGGCCGTGGCGATCTGTATGGAATGTATCGGTCTGGGATGATTGGAGGGGCGAAATGAAGGAAATCATATTATGGCTCTTCGGACTTGAAGAGGAAGCGCTTTCGGATCCCACGACGGTAGCGGGCATCATCGCAAGCTTCGTCGTGATAGCGGCCTGCCTTGCGGTGTTCATCACGCTTATCGTGAAGGGGCGCTACAAGATCAACCGCTTCGGCAACAAGGTGTGGCAGAGGACCAAGCTGATCACTCAGGGAACGTGGTTCATACTGACCAACAGCTTCATGGTGGGCTGGTTCAAGGGCACCATCTATCAGGGCAAGCTCAAGTATATGTGCGTGCCGGGCATGAACTGCTATTCCTGCCCCGGCGCGTGGGGCGCGTGCCCCATCGGCGCGATGCAGGCGATATTCGACGAATTCGACGCCACAAAGTCCTGGTACGATCCCGAAACGCACACCCTGGTGCAGCCGCCGCTCTATTGGGTCGCCTTCTATATCATAGGCTTCATCATGATAGTCGGCGCGCTCTGCGGCAGGTTCATCTGCGGCCTGTTATGCCCCTTCGGCTGGGTGCAGGATCTGCTCTATAAGATCCCCGTGAAAAAGCTCAAGCTCCCGCGCGATGAAAGGCGCATAAACGCATCAAAGCATCCCGGCGCGGTGCGCTTCTTCTTAGGGCTTGACAGGGCGCTCAGGTATTTCAAATACGCCTTCCTCGTTATCATGGTCATATTCCTGCCCCTTATCGTCAGCGCCAATCCCTGGTTCTGCAAATACGTGTGCCCCTCGGGCATGCTGATAGGCGGCATACCCCTTATGAGCATGAACGAAAGCCTTGCTGCGCAGGCGGCAAGCCTCACGCTGCTCAAGATGTCGATACTCGTATCCCTGCTTGTGATAAGCGTGTTCCTTTACCGCCCGTTCTGCCGCTATATCTGCCCGCTTGGAGCGCTCTATTCGCTCTTCAATCCGATCTCGCTGTATAAATACGGCATCGACGATTCCAAGTGCAACCGCTGCAAGGGCTGTCACGCATGCGCCAACGCCTGCCCCATGGGCATCGACCCCGTGAAGACCCCGAACAACCCCGAATGTATCCGCTGCGGCACCTGCAACGCCACCTGCCCGCAGAAGGCGATACATTCCGGCTTCAAATTCAAAACTGCCGACGGCAGCGCGATCCGCACCCGCAAAAACAAAAACAATTAATGCATAAAGGAGAAAACCCATGAAAAAGCTTATTGCCATCCTCACCGCGGCGCTGATGCTGGCCGCCGCGATCCCCGGCCTTGCCTTCACCGGCTATGACGAAGCGCCCGAAATGCCCGCGATAGAGCATTCCGACGAAGCGTTCTTCCCCGCGGCGATCACCCGCTATGAGAACGAGCCCGAGGTTTCGGAAACGCCCTGGGGCGAAACGGTGGAAACCTGGATACCCATGGAGGAGGAGACCCCCTTTGCCGCGGGCGAAACCGTGACCTATGGCTGCGAGATAACCGTTCCCGCTCAGCTCGAGGGCTTTGACGACGAAGCGCTTGCCTCCATCGAGGTAAGGTTCGATTTCAGCGGGATCGACGGAATAGAGATTGTCCATGCCGTGGGCGCCACCCCCAATTACGAGTGCAATTACGATCTGGGCTACTGCTATCCTCTGCCCGGCTTCGGCAACATAAGGCTTGAGGAAAGCTGCGTCGTGATCGACGCCGAGCTTGGCAGGACCGTCACCGTCATAGTCCAGGGCGCGGCAGAGTCCGGCTCCATCCGCTGCGCGCACACCGTCACGATAGGCCAGTATGAGCTTCCCGCGCACTTCTCCATTGGCAAGCTCACAAACGAGGACGGCTGCTTCTTCATCTATGAAAAGGATATCACCGCCGTTCAGATGCGCGGCATGAAGTTCTTTGCCGAGGACGGCCTGTTCGATCATTACCTCGTCTATTTCAACAACCGCGATTACGTGCGCGATACCGACGGCTCCACGGTGGTCTATTTCGACGCCGAGAACGATGACGAGCTTATCACCGAGGGCGAAAAGTTCGACGGCCTCGAGCGCGCCTATCACACCGTGATGGATTTCTTCGGCTTTACCGACGACGGGATCGGCGACGCGATGACCGAAAGCGTGTTCCTTGCCGACTGCATGCCCGTTCGCTTCGAGACCGTATTCACATTAGGCGAAGCGCCCCTTGAGGGCGACGCCAACGGCGACGGCGCTGTCAACACCGAGGACGCGCTGCTCGTGCTCCGCGCCGCTCTTGGCATCACCGATAACGCCGCCGAGCTTATCGGTAACTGCGATATGGATAATAACGGCGTGCTCGATACCACCGACGCCCTGCTCATACTCAGGCGCGCGCTGAATATCGGATAAAACTTTCGGGTTTTTACCGGGGAATCCTCCCCGGTATTTTTTTTGAAAAAAGGTATTGACAAGTGTCAACACCGGTGCTATCATATGAACAAGGGTTGACAAATGTCAATGGTATTCTGCGAGGTGAATGAAATGGAAAGAACGTCTATATCCGACGGCGAATGGAAGCTTATGAATCTCTTGTGGGACAGGGAGCCGCGCACCGTCAGCGAGCTCATGAACGAATTGAAGAAGGATACGGGCTGGAGCAAGGCGACCGTGAACGTTATGCTGAACCGCCTTGCGGAAAAGCGCGCCGTGCGCATTGAAACGGGCGGCCGCGCAAAGCTCATCTATCCCGTTTTGGGGCGTGACGAGGCCGTCGTGCAGGAGGCGCGCAACACCCTGGGCCGCATAAAAACGGGCGGCATTGGCCTGCTCGTCAGCACCATGGCCGAGGAATCGCGCCTTACCGATGAGGAGATAGACGAGCTTATGAACATACTGAAGGGAGTGAAGGGAAAATGACGGATATAGTTTGGATCGTTTCCTCCTGCGCGCTGATACTCGCGGTGATCGTCATCCGCGCGATATTCGGGAAGCGCATGAGCGCGGGGCTCAGGTACGCGCTGTGGGGTCTGGTGCTTCTGCGCCTGCTCATACCCGGCACGGTTTTTTCAAGCCCCGTAAGCGTTGAGACCGCGGCGAAAAAGACCGAAGTCGTGCAGGATCTTGAAGCGGTAAAGGGCTATTCCGCGATCGCCCGCACGGACGCGGGCGCGGTGGTGGGCAGGCCGAGCGCTTCCGCTCCCAAGGCTCCGTCCAAGCCGCAGACGGGGGAGCAGACCCCTCCCGAGACCCGGGTGATATTGAACGAGGCCGCCCCGGAACGCTTCGTGCGGATGCAGAAAACGCTTGAAGCGCGAGATATACTGAATATCGTCCTGTACACGGGCATGGGGATTGCCGCGGCGTACTTCATCGCGGCAAACATCGTATTCTATTTCAGGCTCCGTGCTAAAAGGAAGAAGCTGAGCGTCGATATAGGCTGTCCCGTTTACGAGGTGGAGGGCCTGACCTCATCCTGCCTGTTCCTTAATTCGATCTATATTTCAAAGGAGACGGCGGAGGATGATGAAGCGCTCCGCTTCGTGCTTGCGCACGAGCGCGCCCACCGCCGCCACGGGGACGGGGTCTGGGCGATACTGCGCTCCGCCGCGATCGTGCTGCACTGGTATAACCCCCTCGTGTGGGTCGCCGCGTTCCTCTCAAGGCGCGACAGCGAGCTCTTTGCCGACGCCGGCGCGATAGCCGCACTCGGCGATGAAGAGCGCGAAAACTACGGCAGGACGCTGATCGAGCTTTCCTCCGGGGCGAAGGTCTACGCGCCCATCGCCTGCTCCGCCACCATGATGACGAGCGGCAAAAAAACGCTCAAGGCGCGCGTCAAGGGCATTGCAAACCGAAAGAGGATGGGCGCGATCATAGCCGCCGCCGTGCTGATACTCGCCGCCGCCGCGTGTCTGTGCACCTTCTGCGGAGCGGAAAAGCAGGAAGAAGGGAGCGAGCCGCAGAATACCGCCGCGCCCGTCGAAACAGATGGACCAACCGCAGCGCCGACGGCGGAAGCGACGGAGATAACCGATGCTTTCCCCGAAAAGTACGACGAGTATGAAATGGCAAAGCTCGTTTCGTTCTTCCACACGGCGGATGAAAACGGCGTGCGGAACGGCACAAAGCTGTTTAAGAACTACGATCCCGCCGATCCGGTTTCCTGGCAGAGCGGGGATCCTCTGACGGCTCCCGAAATGGTATGGAACGAGGATGGCAGGCTCGTTTCGTTAAGCCTTCGGGGAATGAACGATTTCCCAAACGAGGATACGCTTGCCGGCAGGCTCGATCTTACGGGCTTCACGGAGCTTGCGAGCGTTTCACTCAGCGGCGCGGTGCGGTTCGACGAGCTGACCATCCGCGATTGCCCCAAGCTTAATTATATAAACATTGAGTGGGCCGCGAGCGGCACGGTGGACGTTCGTACCGATAACCTGTTCTATAAAGTGTGGCTCGGCTCCTTCACTCAGCTTCTGTTCAGCGGCAGGATAGAGGAGGGAGGGGAAGTGAAGCGCCTGAACCTCATCCCCGAAGGCAGCGGACACGTTGAAGTGATGTTCGATAAAGCCATTTTTGCGGACGCGCCGGCCGAAGAACGCCGGCTTATGATCGCGGCCATACCCGATGAGGGCTATCGGCTCACGGGCTGGTTCGATGAGATGAGCGAGCTTTACTCGTCGGAAAACTACCTGGATATAACGGAGACTCAGCCTCCGCTCGGCGACGAGTTCGTGCTGCAGGTGAGCTTTGCCCGTAAGGAAAACCTCATACCGATGTATGAGGGCGAGGCGCCTAAGGCTTCCGGCATTATCGCCCTGATCCCCGACGAGGCGCCATACACGCCCTATGCCTGCGATCTCGACTTTGACGGGCTCGAGGACACGGTAAGGCTCGAAAGGATACCTCCCGCGGAGGGCTTTGATATTGAAAGCCGTAGGATAAACATAACGCTCGGATCGAACCCGAACGAGAGTTATACGGACGAGATCACGGAGGTATTCTCCTGTGCGGTATACGTGCTCGACTGCGACACGCAGGACGGCAGGCTCGATCTGATATTCTTCAACAACACCGAGGAGTGGTTCACACAGCTTGTGGGCTATCGCGTCGCCCCCGAAGGAGGAAGCATAAACAAATATTGGCCGGGCAGGCCCGTGGCCGTCGAGGGCAGAAGCCCCGATAAGACCGATCCCACGTGGGAATTCGATGCGGAAAACGGCATTCCGGTAAGCGTTTATACTTCGGTACTCGGCGATCGGTACCTGCCCACCCGCATCACGCTTACGAACGAGGGCTTTATGATGCTGGAGCCCATGAGCTATGACGGAGATTCCGACGGCAATTCGTGGCTGACGCTCAAACGCGACATATCCGTTACGCCGTGCGATCCCGGCCATGATACCGATGCGATACTCTGTAAGGCCGGAACGAAGCTCCTGCCTTACCGCACCGACGGCCGGTATTGGATAGAATTCAAGCTCGAAAGCGGCGCGGTCGTCCGTAAGGAGATCGAAGTCAGGGGCAATACAGTGCTGATCGACGGCCTCGATCAAAGGAAGTTCTTCGACCTTCGATTCGGCGAGTGAAAAACAGAGCAAAAAGGAGCCGGATAAAGGCTCCTTTTAATACTGTGCAAACGGCGCTCTGATTGAAGCGCAAAGTCGTGCGTCACGCTGCATCAGCTCATTACCCGGCAGAGGGGAAGAAGTACCGCTCAAAAAACCCAAAGGCCTTCCCCCTTGGCGGGGCAGGAGGCGCCCGGAAAAAGCCAACTGCTTGGCTTTTTCAGCCGAGTGCCTGATGCGCTTGCCGCATCAGGGTCATATCAGACGACTGATGAGGGAATATTTCAAACAAAAAAACTATCGGGGCTTCGGCTCCCCCTCATCCGTCACTCACGGCTTCGCCGCTCGTGCCACCTTCCCCGCGGCGGGGGAAGGCTCGG
>JAFXZJ010000008.1 GCA_017541305.1 Clostridia bacterium
CTGCGTCATCAGGTTGAAGAAGGTCGCAAGCTGCGGGAACTCGTCCGTCAGCCTGTCCTGCATCATCATGAACTCGGCGCTGCCGGGAACGAAGATCGGCAGCTCGTACTGCAGGTGCTTATCGGGGGTCTTGGCCCTGTTCTGCTCGATAACGCCTATCCAGCGCAGGCGCTCGACCATCTTCTGCGTGTCCTCAAGGCTCATGCCGTTCATTTCGGCAAGCTCGGGCACGGAATAGGGCACCCTGGTCTTTTTGAAATTCAAAAGGAACTTGACCTGCTCCTTGGAAAGGATCATGTCAAGTATCCAGTATTCGGGGTCGCGGTTGTTGATCTTGTGCAGCAGCTTTTTCTTCACCCTGTCGGTTATCATCTCCGCAAGCTTTTTAACAAGCTTTTCCTTCTCGGGATCCTCGGGAACGTAGTTCGGGTCCTGCCAGTAGTCCCGCTCGTTTATCATAGGATCGCCAATCTTCCATTCATCAAAGCTCCTGCCCATATCGGTACCCCATCTTTCTTTGTAAATAATCGGCTTTAAGTATAAACCAATAATAATAATTTACCACATTTGCTCCCCCGAGTCAACAAACAACCCCTTTTTTCGGCAAAAATGCGGGAACGTGTCTGCGCGAAGGCCCGCGGTTGAACATGATGAGCGTTTATGGTAAAATCATCCCGTAAGATCGGGATCTGCGGAGGAAACGGTTTGAACGCTTCGAAGCGGAAAGGCGCGCGGCTCCGATCGGAAAGGATCTGTGAAAATGAAAACATACGAATTGGGCGACCCGGAATCGCGCACCGTGCTGATCCAGCCCGTTGACGATCACGACCTTGAAGGGATCGAAAACGAGTTTGCCGCGATCGAAAGCGGCTGTGATAAGCGTCTTCGCCTGATCGCCGTAAGGATCGGCGATTGGAACAACGACCTTTCGCCGTGGGAAGCGCCTGCGGTATTCGGCGGGGACGGCTTCGGCGGCGGAGCGCGCAAAACGCTTGACGGATTGCTTGAGCTGTGCGGCGACAAAAGCAGGGCCTATTATATCGGAGGCTATTCGCTTGCCGGGCTTTTCGCCTTGTGGGCGGCGTATCAGACGGATGCTTTCAGGGGAGCGGCGGCGGCGTCTCCTTCGGTGTGGTTCCCGGGCTTTGACGAATACATGAAAAAGAACAGGCCCCGCACCGACGCCGTTTATCTCAGCCTCGGAGACCGGGAGGAAAAAACCCGCAGCCCCGTTATGGCGGCCGTGGGCGACAGGATACGCCGGGCGCACGCTCTGCTTAAGGAACAGGGCGTGAACTGCGTTCTCGAATGGAACGAGGGGAATCACTTCAAGGACCCCGATCTGAGAACGGCAAGGGCGTTCGCGTGGGTGCTGAACAGCGGCGCCGCGGTTTGCGAATGATCAAGGCGGATCCGCAAATTACAGCCGGGCGCCGGTCAGGAACAGGAACGGGAAAATGAGTTCAAGCTATACCATACAAGAAAACAAGCTGTTTATACACGATTTCAAAGACAGGTTCGATTACCGCAGCAGCGAACTTTGGCGTGAGCGGATCGCGGCGCTCGTCATAGACGAGGGCGTTTCCGAGATCCCCGACGGAGCGTTCGAATACTTCAGGCGCCTGGAGGATATCCGTCTGCCGTCCTCGCTTAAAAGGATAGGCCGCTCCGCCTTTTCACAGTGCGATTCGCTGAAGAGGATCGACCTGCCGGAAGGGCTGGAAAGGCTTGGCGGCTATGCTTTTCAGGATACGCCGGGTCTTAGGGAATTGACGCTACCGGCTTCCCTGACCGTGCTTGAAGAGCAGGCGCTGTATATCGGCAGCGGCAGCCGACTGCACTCCGTTCGAGCCGCGGCGGGAAACCCCGCGTATGCTTCCGCGGACGGCGTGCTTTTCAGCAGGGATATGACAAGGCTGATAAAATACCCCTCTGCAAAGCGCGCTGCGGAATACCGGGTGCCCGCGACCGTGACCGAGATCGCCGAAGACGCGTTTGCACACACGAATTATCTTCACAGGATAGAGCTTCCCGAATCGCTCAGGATACTCGGCAGCGGTGCGTTCAGCTTCTGCAATCACGTCGAGGAGCTTATCATACCCGAAACCGTGGAGGGCGTCCCGCCTTACGCCTTTTTCTGCTGTGAAAGCCTGGAGCGGCTGATACTGCCGCAGAGGATCGGGTATCTGGGATATGAATCCATCTGCAATTGCCCGCACCTTGGGGAATTAAGGCTCCCGTCCGGCTTCACCCAATTGGATTACGCCGCCGTCGGAGGCAATGCGCGGCTGAAGGAGCTCGTTATCCCCGAGGGCGTGACCGAGCTCAGCAACAGTGCGCTGATCGACGATACCGGCCTTTGCCGCGTGGTTCTTCCCTCTACGCTTACGGCCATCTGGGATCACGCCTTTCAGCGCTGCAGCAGCCTTGAGGAGATCGAGATCCCGGAAAACGTGGAGTACATAGACGATGAAGCCTTTCTGGGCTGCACGGGCCTTAAGCGGGTCGTCATAAGATCGAAGCATATCGGGGACGACAGCTGGCTGCCCGACGAGCTCAGGGGCAAAGTCATTATCGAGCGCGGGGATCGGGACTGAAGCCGGCCCGTGCGGGAACGTTTGACGCCTTGCGTCCTTATGATCATAATGCTTCGGAGGTATTCATATGCGTATAGTGAAATTCGTGCCGGACAGGGACCTTGACCGTCTGGAGGCCTATCTTGCGGATCGCTGTCTTGAAAGCCGCAGGGCCGCCACATGGCTGCCGGCAAGGCTTCACGATCTGATATTCAGGGTGGGCAGGCAGGAATCGGACGACGGCAGGGAGATATCCGCCGATCACATATATCTGTGGGAGGATAATAACGAGATCGCGGCGTGCATCCTTCCGGACGGCGAGAACGTTTACGTCAGCATAGCCGGCGGCTGTGAAGGGCTCTTCCCCTCCATGGTCGATTTCAGCGAAAAGAACTGCCGGGCTCTTTTCGGCAGGGCGGCCGACGGATCGGTCAAATTCTGGTTCGCGGTCGATACCGCGCAGACCTATATGGAGGAAGCGCTTAAAGCGCGCGGTTATTCCGGGTATCCGGAGCGGGAGTATATGAGCTTTGCCATTCCGGCCGAGGCGGCCGCGGAGCCCGTGCTTCCCGAAGGATTCCGGTTTCTTTACGGAGAGGATTACCCGAACGAGGAAAACAAGTGGAGCGCGCTTCGTCTGAGCTTTCATCCCGATTGGGAGGCGCCCGGTTACAGAGCGTCGATGGCCCCGTATAACGGAAGGAAAAGCTCTTCGATGTATCGCGACAGCTTCGAGTGCGTGATCGCGGACGAGGCCTGCGGCGAAATGAACGACGTGTGCGCATACTGCTTCGTTTACGTTGACAAAAAAACCGGAACGGCATTGATCGAGCCCGTGGGCGTCAGGGAAAAATACACGCACAGGGGCTTGGGAACGGCCCTGATGCGGGGAGCGATCAAAAGATGCGGGCTTATCGGAGTTGAAAAATGCTATGTGGACAACTTCGGCCGGAGGAACGGCTTCTATACCGCCGCCGGCTTTCAAACGGAATCGAGCACCGTTTTTTGGTATAAGACGCTGATGCCGGCCCGATGAACCCGAAACCGCCCGTTCTTGGGGGGGAGAAGCTCAAAAAAAGCCCGCCGAAATGACCAACGCCGAAAAGCGCAAGATGTGGGAGGAAGAGCCCATAAAGCTTTGAGCCCCCGGCGCGGCAAATACACGATAACTCAAACGAGCAGAGCGCAGCCGCCCTGCTCGTTTCATTCCGGCGGCGTCCGGGCTTTTGCCCGGCTTCGCTTGATTTATGCCCCGCGTTATGCTATACTCCGAACCGTCGACGGTCAACACGGGGGCTGCGGCCGTTATATCCCGTGCGCCGCGTTTTCTCACAGGAGGAAGTCAAATGCCAGTTTCCGACTCATCCGGCATAAACGAATACATAAAGGCCAACCGCCTTGCGATAAAAGAAAAGAAGTCGCTTGAGGCCATGGGGCTAAACCCGAATCCCGCCGTGCTCGAGGAGCTTTTTCCCGAAACGGCGCACGCGTCCGGCGTGGATCTGCCCGTGACGGAGATTCCGACTGACCGCATAGTCGGCGCCGTCTCCCCCGGCAGGGTGAGCGCGTTTTCCGCTTCGTTCCTTCCGCTGCCCGAGCCCAACACCGAGTTCGGCGCGAAATGGATCGCCCTGTGCGAGGCGAATCTTTCCGACACGGGCATACGCGATCCCATCGACTGCGTGGAATATCTGGGCAGCTTTTACGTGAAGGAGGGCAACAAGCGCGTCAGCGTGATGCGGTATTTCGGCGCGGTCAGGATATCCGCAAGGGTCAGAAGGCTGCTTCCGCCGCGCACCGGCGAGCCCCGCGTGGAGGCCTATTACGAGTTCATCGATTTTTATAAGCAGACCGGGATATACGACGTTCAGTTCACCGCCCCCGGCGATTACGCGCGCCTTGCCGCGGCAGTCGGCAAAAAGCCCGGCGAGGAGTGGACGGAAAGGGAGAGCAAGCAGCTTGCCTCGGTATTCTGCTGCTTCAAGGAGGCGTTCAACTCGCTCGTGGGCGGCGACAGGTCGCTCGTTGCCGAAAACGCGCTGCTGCTGTTTTTAAAGGTCTACACCTATCCTCAGCTTGCCGAAATGTCCCCGCAGGAGCTTAAAAAAGCGCTCTCGGCCGTCTGGAACGACATAAGGACGGCGTCCGATCCCGAGGCCCTGACCGTAAAGGCCGAGGCGGAGAGCGGCGAAAAAAAGGGCGTGATACAAAAGCTGATCTCAATAGTGCCCAAGCACCTGGATATCGCCTTCATCTATCAGGGCGATACCGAAAGCAGCGCGTGGACGCGCGGCCACGCGGAGGGCGCCGCCCATCTTGAAAAGGCGCTTTCGGGCAGCGTGACCGTCAGGGAATACTGTCACGCGGATACGCCCGAGGAAGCCGAGGCGCTCATCGACCGGGCCGTGAACGACGGGGCCCATCTTGTTTTCACCACCACTCCCCCGCTGCTCGACGCCGCTTTGAAGGCGGCCGTAAAATATCCGAAGGCCGTTTTTTACAACTGCTCCGCGTGCCAGCCGCTTTCAAGCGTGATAAGCTATTACTGCCGCACCTATGAGGGAAAATTCATCACGGGAGCGATCGCGGGCGCTCTGGCCGAAAACGATCTGGTGGGCTACATAGGCTCGTATCCCATAATGGGCGTGCCCGCTTCGATAAACGCCTTTGCCCTGGGCGTAAGCATGACCAATCCGCGGGCAAGGATACTGCTTGAGTGGAGCTGCACCGAGATCGACTGCGTCAAGAAGCTGCGCGCGCAGGGCGCAAGGGTGATATCGAACCGTGATATACCCACCCCGGACTTAAGCTATCTGAGCCATGATTATTACGGCACGTTCGTGCTGGATGAAAACGAAAGCCCGGTCCCCGTTGCTTCGCCGGTGTGGATGTGGGGCAGGCTTTACGAAAACATCGTGAGCGCCGCGCTTTCGGGCAGCACCGAAAAAAAGGATCAGGCGGTGAACTATCTGTGGGGAATGGATTCGGGCGTGATAGACGTTGCGCTTTCCGAAAACGTTCCCGATGGCGTGCGCGCGCTTGCGGACCTGCTTATGGAAAGGCTGAAGAAGGGCGAGCTTGACGTGTTCGGCCGCAAGCTTTACGCGCAGGACGGCAGCCTTATTTCCGACGGCGAAAGGAAGCTCTCCTGGCTTGAGATACTCAGGATGGACAAGCTTGCCGCGTCCGTTCAGGGGCGTATACCCGAATACGGCGAGCTGCTGCCGCTTTCACGCCCGCTCGTGCGTTCGCTGGGAATTTATAAAGAAAAGCTCCCCCCAGAGCCTGACGAACGCCTGTGATGATATGAAGATACTTGCCGTTTCCGATCATGAATGCCCCGCGCTGTGGGATCACTATATCCCCGGCAGGCTCGACAGCTTCGATCTGATACTGTCCTGCGGCGATCTTAAGGCGGATTACCTCACCTTCCTCGTCACGATGAGCCATGCGCGCCTTATGTACGTGCACGGGAATCACGACGGCGGCTATTCCCGTTTCCCGCCGGAGGGCTGCGACGATATCGACGGCTGCCTTGTGGTGTATAACGGCGTGCGCATACTCGGCCTGGGGGGCTGTCTTTGGTATCACGAAGGCCCCCATCAATACACCGAAGGGCAGATGCGGCGCCGCATCGCGCGCCTGAAGCACGCGATAAAAAAGGCGGGCGGAGTCGATATCGTGATAACTCACGCCCCGCCAAGGGGCCTTGGCGATCTTGACGATCCCGCACACAGGGGCTTCGAAGCCTTCGTGCGGCTGATAGAAAGCTGCCGGCCCAAATATTTCCTTCATGGGCACGTCCATCTGAATTACGGCCCGGCCATCCCCCGCGAGCACGAATGCGGCGGAACAAGGATCATAAACGTTTCGGAACGCCTGGAGCTCGATTATCCCGCCGCGGCGGACAGGGCGGCGGAGCCCGAATGGATGTCAAGGCGCAGGAAAGAGGACCGTTCCCGATCCGATTTCTATTAACGAATACCGCAAGCGGGAGCGCAGGCCCCTCAGATTACTGACAAACCCGCCAAATGGGAATGATTCATTTTGAAAAACCATATGCGGATACGATCCCCGAAGCTGCCGAGCAGGTCAGTTTCGGGGATATGTCTCGCAGGAGCGGCCTCAGTTACCTGACGCCCGCGTTCCGCGGCTGTCGCGCCGCGTGCGCGCTGACCCGCGCGGCTCCCAAAGGTCGCACCGGGTTTGCTTCATGCGGAGCTTTATTCCTCTGCAGAGACTTTGTCAGGGGTCTGGGGGCGCAGGCCTCGTTTTTTTATGCCCCGGATACCGCTCTCAGCGCGCAAACGCGGGCTTTTTTTTCTTCTTTTCCGTGCGGTTATTGAATGAGCCGTTCGGATATGATATGATATATATGCAATTCGATATCTGAAAGGAGTTAATTATGACCTACACCAAACTGTTTGAACCGGGCAGGATAGCGAATCTCGAGCTTAAGAACCGCATCGTAATGCCCGCGATGGGCTGCTCCCTTGCGGAGCATTCCGGCGAGCCCGGCCCGCGCATGATAAAATATTATGCCGACAGGGCAAGGGGCGGCGCCGGGCTGATCATAACCGAGATCACCCGCATCGACAACGACACCGGCGTGGGCACGCCGAATCAGCTTGCCGTGACCGATCCCTTTGTGGTGGGCCAGCTTTCGCGCCTTGCCGAAGCCGTGCACGCCTATGACACAAAGCTGTTCGTGCAGCTGCACCATCCCGGCAATCAGACCCCGTCCAGGCTGATAGGCGGCAAGCAGCCCGTTTCCGCATCGGACGTCACCTGCAAAGTGATAGGCGAGCAGCCCCGCGCGCTGACCACCGAGGAGGTCGAGGGCCTTGTTAAGAAATTCGTCGTGGGCGCGGTGCTCTGTCAAAAGGCGGGCGTCGACGGCGTGGAGATCCACGGCGCGCAC
>JAFXZJ010000009.1 GCA_017541305.1 Clostridia bacterium
CCCCACGAGCGCCCCCCCGAGCGCGCCCACGAGCGCGCCCACGAGCGCGCCGACCGCCGAGCCCGCGCCCACCGGGGGCGAGGAGGAGCCGTAATAAGAAAGCTTTGAGAGGCCTTCCCGAAAGGAAGGCCTCTATTCTCTTTCCTTTATCATATGCCCGCGCGGGCATTTTTGCTCTTGAAATGACGAAATAAAAGCGTTATAATGAATATTGCGGCATGAGCCGCCTATGTCTGACTAATAATTGGAGGTTTTCTTTATGGATCCTAAGTTTGCAAATGAAGCCGGCGTATGCGTGCCGGAGATCATGTTCCCCGCCGAGGGCGTGGACCTGACCAAATGGGCCTGCGTTGCGTGCGATCAGTACACCTCTCAGCCCGATTATTGGGAGGGCTGCGAAAAGGTCGTGGGCGACGCGCCCTCCACACTTCGCATAATGCTGCCCGAGATATATCTTGAAAAGCCCGGCGAGGCGGAGCGCATAGTCGCCATCCGCAAGGCGATGGACGATTACATGGCCAACGGCACCCTGAGGAATCTGGGTCAGGGCTTTATGCTCACCCGCCGCACCGTGGACGGCAAGACGAGGAACGGCCTTGTTGTGGCGCTCGATCTTGAGTGCTATGATTACAACAAGGGCTCCACCACGCTGATCCGCGCCACCGAGGGCACAATTGTGGAGCGCATTCCTCCGCGTCTGCGCATCCGTGACGGCGCGCCCCTTGAGCTGCCCCACATACTGGTGCTCATCGACGACGAAAAGCGCACCGTTATCGAGCCCATCTATGAGGCCGTGAAGAACGCCCCCAAGTTCTATGATTTCGAGCTTATGCAGAAGGGCGGTCATATCGAGGGCTGGTTCATAAACGACGAGGAGACCATAAAGAACGCCATAGCCGCCATCACCGCGCTGATAGATCCCATGAAGTACGGCCGCGAAATGGCGCCCCTGCTTTTTGCCATGGGCGACGGCAACCATTCCTTTGCCACCGCCAAGGCCAACTGGGAAAAGCTGAAGGCCACCCTGCCCGAGGAGGAGCGCGAAAACCATCCCGCAAGGTTTGCGCTTGTCGAGCTTGAGAACGTGCATGACGAGGGCATCGTGTTCGAGCCCATACACCGCGTTGTGTTTGGCGTGAGCGTCAAGAAGTTCCTGAACGACCTGAAGAACAGGCTTACCGCGCAGAATCCCGGCGGCATAGTGGATATACAGCTCTTCGAATCCGAGCGCAGGTTCAACCGCTGCTATGAGCGCGCGGTTGCCGAGGGCGGGCATATCATTCCCGTCATCATCCAGGGCAAGCGCGGCTTCATCGCCGTAAAGCGTCCCTCCGCACAGCTCGAGGTCGGCACCCTTCAGGCCGCGCTCGACGTGGTGCTCAAGGAGACCAAGGGAGCGACCATCGATTACATCCACGGCGCCGACGTGGTAAACGATCTGGGCTCCAAGGTGAACAACATCGGCTTCCTGCTTCCCTCCATGGATAAGTCCGCGTTCTTCAAGACCGTCGTGTTCGACGGCGCGCTGCCCAGGAAGACCTTCTCGATGGGCGAGGCGCACGAGAAGCGCTATTACCTTGAGTGCAGGAAGATAATGAAGTAAAATGATATTCGGGGCATGGCGGCAGACGCCGTGCCCCGACGATCGTTCAAGGAAAAGTATCGCAATGCCCAAAATAGTTTTTGACGACAATACCTGGACAAAGGTGCTGTGGATCGCGCTGGTGCTTGTGGCGGCGGGGCTGATCGCATGGCTGCTGACGTTAATAAATTCCAAGATATTCAAGATAGTGAGCCGCAGGCAAAAGGGCATACACCTTGCGTTCTTCGAAAGGCTCATCAAGACGATAATCGTGGTGGGCGTATTCGTTATAGCCATTTCGGCGCTCGACAGCGGCTCGTCGGCGTGGAAGACGCTGCTGGGCGGCACCGCGGTGATCAGCGCTGTGGCCGCATTCGCCGCGCAGGACGTTGTGAAGGACATAATCGCGGGGCTTATGATTTCCCTGCAGAAGCCCTTTGAGATAGGCGACCGAATCGAGCTGGAGGACGGCACCGTGGGAGTGGTGGAGGATATGACCAACCGCCACGTGGTGCTGATCGGCGTGGACACGCTGAGGGTGATAGTGCCCAACAGCAAGATCAACGCGATGATGATAACCAACTATTGCTTCAAAAGGAAGTGCAGATCGGCCAAATTCGTTTTTCCCATCGGGTATGACAGCGACCTTGAGCTTGCAAGAAGCGTGATACTCGAGGCGATCAAAGCCTGCCCCAAAACAATACCCGGCAGGGAGGGCCCAAACGGCGAGCCCGTGTATTCCGAAGTCTATTTCATGCGCTTTGCCGACAGCGCGCTTATGATGCAGACCACGGTCTATTATGAGAACACGACCCCCACCGAGCGCCTGATCGACGAGGTGAACACCCGCGTGCGCGAGGCGCTGAACGCAAACGGCGTGGAGATACCGTATAACTATCTTAACGTGGTGAACGTGAGCGAAAAATAAGCGAATTAAAAATAAGCCGGGCGGTATGCCCGGCTCATTCCATTCCGTTCTTTATCATGCAAGGCCTGCAAGGTATTCCTCGACTTCCTTCTTTGTGGTAAGCCGCATGGCCTTTTCGGCGGCCTTGTCGGCCTCGGCCTTGGACCATTTGGATATGCACTTGCGCACGCGCAGCACGCTTGGCGCGGAAACGCTGAACTCGGTAAGACCGAAGGATATGAGCAGGGGGATCAGCCTGGGATCGGCCGCAGCCTCGCCGCACATGCCCACGGGTATGCCCGCCTCGCGGCCGCAGCGGATGGTGCGCTCTATCATGCGAAGCACCGCGGGCTGAAGCGCGGAATAGAGATAGGCGACGTTTGCGTTGCCGCGGTCGCAGGACATGGTGTAGCCGGTAAGATCGTTGGTGCCGATGCTGAAGAAATCGCATTCCTTGGCAAGCACGTCGGCGATCATGGCCGCCGCGGCGGTCTCGACCATAATGCCCACCTTGAGATCCTTGTTGAAGGGTATGCCGAGTATCGTAAGCTCCTTCTTGATATCCTCGATCATCGCCTTGCCCTCGCGCAGCTCCTCTACGCAGGTGATGAGCGGGAACATTATGCGGATATCGCCGAAGGCGCTTGCGCGGATCATTGCGCGCAGCTGCTTGCGGAAGAGCTCCTTGTTTTTAAGGCAATAGCGCACGGCGCGGAAGCCCATGAAGGGGTTATCCTCCTTTTCAAGGCCCATATAGGGTATCTCCTTGTCGCCGCCGATATCGAGCGTGCGGATTATGAGCGGCTTGCCCTTTAGGATCAGGGCCGCCTTCTGATAGGCCGCGAACTGCTCGTCCTCGGAGGGCACGGCGCTCCTGTCCATGAACAGGAACTCGGTGCGGAAAAGGCCCACGCCCTCGCCGTCGAATTCGATCACCTTTGCCGCGTCGTCGGGCTTGCCGATGTTGCATACCAGCTCGTATTCCGCGCCGTCGGCGCCCACGGTCTTTAAGCCGCGGAACCTGTTGAGCTCCTCGCGCTCCTTTATGAAATGGGCGCGCTTTTCGGTGTATTCGTTAAGCTCGTCGAAGGTGGGATCGGGGATCACTATGCCCGTGCTGCCGTCGACTATTACGGGCTGGCCGTTTTTGAATATGCTCACGGCGTTGGGCACGCTGAGCACGGCGGGGATCTCGAGCGCCCTGGCGAGTATCGCGGAATGCGACGTCTTGCCGCCGGTTTCGGTGATGATGCCCACTATATTGCCCTTTTTGATGCCCGCAGTGACGGAGGGGGTAAGCTCCCTTGTGAGTATCACGGTGCCCTTGGGCGCGTCGCTCACGCGCACTTCCTTTACGCCCAGCAGTATGCGCAGCAGGCCGGATTTGATATCGCGCACGTCCGCCGCGCGCTGACGCATCATTTCATCCTCCATCGAGGAGAATATGCCTATGAACATATCGCACATGGATTCATAGGCCGCTTCGGCGCACTGACCGCCCATGATAAGGTTTTCGGTCTCGCCCTTCAGCGCGGGGTCGTTGATCAGCGAGATATGCCCCTCCATGATCAGCGCTTCCTTTTCGCCGGCGGTCTGGCGAAGCGAAGCCGCGTCGCGCTTGGTCTGATCGGTAAGGGCGTCTATCGCCCTGCGGAACCTTTCGACCTCGGCCTTGGGATCGCTGACGGAATGGGGGGTGTAGCTTAAGCTGGCTTCCTCAAGAAGCAGTATCTTGCCAATGCCTATGCCGTCGGAAACGGGGGTGCCTTTAAACATAACAATCACCTCTTAAACTGCAGAGCCCGCGTTATTCATGCGGGCCCTGCTTTTCCCGATTGGTTATTCGCCGAATCCGCTCTCGATCATAGCGGCGGCCGCAGCCAAAGCCTCGTTCTCGCCCTCGCCGTCGCAAACGACGTCGATCTCACTGCCCACCTTGATGCAGGCGGCCATGATGAACATGGGGCTCTTGGCGTTGACGTCCCTGCCGTTAAACTTGATGGTCACGGTGCAGGGATGGGCGGCCATGGCGGTTGCGAAATTGGTGGCGGGGCGCATATGGAAGCCCTGCGCGTTCTTGATCGTGAAGTGTTTCTGAACCATTTTTTGTTCCTCCTGTTATTTTATGCGGATCATTCCTTATCCTTGATGGGACGCTTTAAAAGCGCAAGCATCAGCATGCCGACAACGGCGCCGATCACCAGCGCAAGCAGGTATAAGAGGGGCTGACCGATGGTGGGCACAACGAATATGCCGCCGTGGGGAGCCATGAGGGTGCAGCCGAACAGCCAGGAAAGGCCGCCCGCGACCGCCGAGCCTATCGCGCAGGAGGGTATTACCTTAAGGGGATATGCCGCGGCATAGGGGATGGCGCCCTCGGTTATGAACGAAAGGCCCATTACGATATTGACCACGCCGTTCTTGCGCTCGTCGGCAGTCCAGCGGTTCCTGAAGAATATGGTGGAAAGCGCGATGGCAAGCGGGGGCACCATACCGCCGATCATGACGGAGGCCATTACCATATAGCCTTCGGTGGTGGCCGCGGCAAGCATGCCGGTGCCGAATACGTAGGCCGCCTTGTTGAGCGGGCCGCCCATATCGATGGACATCATTGCGCCGAGTATGCAGCCGAGCACGACGCCCAGGTTATGCTGGTTGAGCCAGAGCAGACCGTCGGAAAGCGCGGTGTTGATAACGCTCATTATGGGGTTGACCGCGCACATCATAACGGCAACTATGCCAAGGCCCGCGAGCGGATAGATGAGCACGGGCTTTAAGCCCTCGAGCGCGCGGGGAAGCTTGTCGCAAAGGCGCTCGAAGAGCTTTAACAGCCAGCCCGCGAGGAAGCCGGCGAGCAGCGCGCCGAGGAAGCCGGAGGGGATGGTGGCCGCCGCGAAGGGATCGGCGAAGGTCGCGCCGTTGGAGGCCAGGAAGCCGCCCACAACGCCCACGAGAAGACCGGGCCTGTCGGCTATCGACATTGCGATGAAGCCGGCCAGTATGGGAAGCATGAAGTTGAAGGCATAGCCGCCCATTGCCTTGAACCAGGCGGCGACGGGGGTGACGGAACCGAAATTGCCGTCCATGGGCACGCCGTTAGCGGCGTCGATCAGGAACGCGATCGCAATGAATATGCCGCCCGCCACGACGAAGGGAAGCATGTGCGAAACGCCGTTCATAAGGTGCTTATAAAGCTTTCTGCCAAAGCTTTCGTTGCCGACGGCGGCGGTCGTTTCGGCCTTCTTGTCGGCCTTGAACACGGGCGCTTCGCCGTTCATTATCTTGTTGATCAGCTCTTCGGGCTTGTGTATGCCGTCGGCCACCTTGGTGGAATAAACGGGCTTGCCGTCAAAGCGCGCGGTGTCGACGCTCTTGTCGGCGGCGATTATAATGCCGTCGCAGTTGGCGATATCCTCGGCCGTGAGCACGTTCTTTGCGCCGCCGGAGCCGTTGGTTTCGACCTTGATGGGAATGCCCAGCTTTTCGCCGGCCTTGGCAAGCGCTTCGGCCGCCATATAGGTGTGAGCGATGCCGGTGGGGCAGGCGGTGACGGCAAGCACGCGATAGCCCTTCTTTTCGGGCGCGGGCGCGGCCTTCACCTCGTCGGGGAATTTCTTTGCCTCGGCAGCGTCGATCAGAGCAAGGAACTCCTCGGGAGTCTTGGCTGCCTTAAGAGCGTCGGTAAGGTCGAAGTCCATCAGCAGCTGCATCATGCGGGCAAGCACCTCCATGTGCACGTCGCCGTCGGGAGTGGCGGCGATCATGAACAGCAGCTTTGCGGGCATGCCGTCGGGAGAGCCGTAATCGACTCCTCCGGGCACGGTCATTGCGGTCAGCGCGGGGGCCTTTACGGCCGCGCTCTTGGCGTGGGGAATGGCGATCTCCATGCCGATGGCGGTGGTGCCCATCGCCTCGCGGGCCAGGATGCCCTCCCTGTAAGCGGCGGCGTCGGTCAGGCTGCCGCAGTTTTCGTGAAGAGCTATCAGCATTTCGATGGCTTCCGACTTGTCGGCGGGAGCCGTGCCGATCCTTATGCCCTCCTTTTTGAGCAGGTCAGTGATACGCATGTTGTCCTCCTAATTGCTTTTTGGTTCAAATTGGTCCATTAGTTCATCTATCTTTTCCCTTGTGGCAAGGCCGGGGAGAAAAGCCGTTGCGCCGCCGCACGCGCTGCCGAGCCGCAGCGCATAGGCGTAATCGTTTTTGAGTATGCAGCCGGCAACGAAGCCCGCCACCATCGAATCCCCCGATCCCACGGTGTTGAGCACCCTGCCCTTTGCCACTCCCTGCTTGTGCACTTTGCCGAATTCGTCAAGCAGCATCGCGCCGTCGCCGCCAAGCGAAACCAGCACATTCTTTGCGCCCATTTCCTGAAGCTTTTTGGCATAGAAGAGGGTGGTCTCCTCGTCGTTGACCTCGACGCCGAATATCTCGGATATCTCCTGACGGTTGGGCTTGATCAGGAACGGGCGGTATTTGAGCGAATTGACGAGCAGCTTTTTGGTGGCGTCCACCACTATGCGTATATCGCGCCCGGAAAGCCTTTCGAGTATGCGCTCGTAAACGTCGTCGGGCATGGTCTTGGGTATGCTGCCCGAAAGTATCAGCGTGTCGCCGTCCTTTATGGCGTCGGTCTTTGCCATGAATTCCTCAAGCGCCGCGTCGTCGATATGCGGGCCCTGCCCGTTGATCTCGGTCTCCTCGTCGGATTTGATCTTGACGTTGATGCGCGACACGCCCTCTTTAAGATGTATGAAATCGGTGGTGATGCGCGGCGCCTTGGTGCCCTTTTCGATCGCTTCGCCCGTGAAGCCCGCCACAAAGCCCAAAGCGGTGTTGTCAAGCTCCAGCTCCGCCAGCACGTGCGAAACGTTTATGCCCTTGCCGCCGAAGTAGTATTCCTCGCTCGTCGTGCGGTTGGTGATGCCGCTTATAAGCTTGCCTATGTGCACTACGTAATCGAT
Organism: Clostridia bacterium; assembly: GCA_017541305.1. Taxonomy (GTDB): domain Bacteria; phylum Bacillota; class Clostridia; order Christensenellales; family CAG-138; genus UBA3857. The sequence continues at coordinate 7,454 of JAFXZJ010000009.1, forward strand.
GGATGGGTTCAAAGTTACGGTGTAGATCATGATTCAAGTCCTGTGACCCTGCGGCGCAAGGTCCGCCTTTCGTATTGATTTTAACGGGTTGGTGTCAGCTCCCGGCCGCCCTGCGGCAAAGCCGGATCCGGAAAGCTCGTAAAAGCAAAGCTTTATGCCTGCACCTCCTTTATTATGGTGGATTCGTTAAGCTTGCCCTTGGGCAAACGGTCGGTCAAAACACAGCAGGCGTTCACCCGCGCGAAAGTCACGGGGAACGCCCTGTTGAATTTGGTGTGATCGGCAAGCACGAACGAAACAAAGCTGCGCTCTATCGCGGCGGATTTCACGCCGGCCTCGTCCACGTCGGGCGTGGAAAAGCCCTCGTCAACGGTTATGCCGTTGGTGCCCATAAAGGCCTTTGTGAAATTGTATTTGAGAAGGCTGCGTATGGCCTCCGTGCCGACTACCGCCTCCGTTTCGGGCCGCAGCCTGCCGCCGATGAGATACACGGTGAAGCCCTCGCGCAGGAGCCGATAGGCGTGAGCGACGCCGTTGGTGATATAGGTTGCCCTGCGGTTGGTAAGATGCGGTATCATGCGCGCGGTGGTGGTGCCGGAATCGATATAGACAAAGTCGCCGTCCTGTATCATGGTGGCGGCATAGGCGGCGATCAGATCCTTTTCGCGGAACATCACGGCCTCGCGGGAGCTTACGTGCTCCTCAAAAAGCCCCATCTGGGGCGCCGAGGCCGCGCCGCCGAAGACCTTTTTAAGCCTGCCCTCCTTGGCAAGCGCGGAAAGATCGCGCCTTACCGTCGCCTCCGAGGCGCCCAAAAGCTCGGAAAGCCGGGCTACCGTCGCCGTGCCCTCCGAACCCAGGTATTCAAGTATGATCTGATATCTTTCCTGTGCGAGCATATGATCACCTCACTGTTATAATATACCCATATTCGATCAAAGTCAAGCACGATCGATCATATTTTTGAGATAATTTCGATCGAATTTGATCAAAAAGGGCATGCAGGGAAAGGATGCATGCCCAAAGGTAAGATTTATTGAAGGGGATCAGACGCCGTAAACGAAGGCGCGGTCATGCGCGCTGTGCAGCGCGTCGTATATCTGGCCGGGCTTTGCGGCGTCGCCAACGAGTATCAGCCTGTCGCCGTAAGCCTTGCGGAAGGCTTCGATATCGGGACGGTTCGAGCGCACGCCCATCGCAAGCACCACGGTATCCGCGGGGATTTGGGATTCCTCGCCGGTCTTCACGTCCTTCACGGTCACGCCGGTCTCGGTCACGGCAACAAGCTGCATGCCCTTGGCGATCGCGCCGCCGTGCTTCATTATCTCCTGCGCAAGGTGCATCGTGATGCTGGGATAAAGATTCCCGCCCACCTTATCGAGCATTTCGACCACGGTCACCTTGTGCTCCGCGGAGAGCGTCTCGGCCGTTTCAAGGCCGGTAACGCCGCCGCCTATTATCGCGGCGGAGCCGGTAACGCATGCCCTGCCGGCAAGCACGTCCTCGGCGGTGACGGCCCTTTCAATACCGGGAATGGAGGGCATTATCGGCTTGCCGCCCGCCGCCATGAACACGGCCTCGGCGCCGGTCGCCATGACCTCCTCGGGCGTGGCGGGGGTGTTCACGCGCACCTCAACGCCCGCGGCCTCAAGCTGAGCCTCCATGGTGTCTATGAATTCGGCCAGCATCCCCTTGCAGGGGGGCACCGCGGCAAGCTCCACCGTGCCGCCGATGCGCTCCTTGGATTCGAACAGCACCACGTTAAAGCCGCGCTTCCTTAAGGTCAGCGCCGCCTCGAACCCCGCGGGACCGCCGCCTATCACGGCCGCGGTGCGGCCTTGGCCGTTCTTTACCAGCTTTTCATCGCCCCATTCGAATTCGCGCCCCAGCACGGGATTCAGCGTGCAGCCCAGGGGCAGGCCGTCGTTCAGTATGCGGAAGCATTCCATGCAGCCAAGGCATTTCCTGATAAGCTTATCCTCGCCGCGCTGCGCCTTTAAGCCCCATTCGGGATCGGCCAGCTGCCCGCGCGCAATGCCGACGAAATCCGCAAAGCCCTCTTCAAGAAGCTGTTCGGCGACCGCGGGATGCTTTATGTTGCACACGGCTATCACGGGCACGGATACGGCCTTTTTGATGTTGGCGGCAAGATGCTTTTTCCAGCCCTCGGCAAAGTAATTGGGCTCGATAATGGTCGCGCCGGAATCGTAAGTGCCGCAGCTGACGTTGATATAGCACACGCCCAGCTTTTCGAAATACTTCGCCTGGGCGATCGCGTCCTCTTCGGTTATGCCGTCGTCAAGATAGTCGTTTCCGTTTATGCGTATGCCGATGGGGAATTTGGGCCCGCAATAGGCGCGTATGCCCATTATGATCTCGGTCGCAAAGCGCATGCGGCCCTCAAAGCTGCCGCCGTATTTATCCGTGCGCTTGTTGGTGTGGGGGGAGAGGAACTGGCTTACAAGATAGCCGTGCGCGCC
>JAFXZJ010000010.1 GCA_017541305.1 Clostridia bacterium
GGCGGACCCTGCCGCCCGTCGATTGCCTCTTTGACCATTCACCGGATGGTCAAAGTCGCTGCGCGACCGGCAATCGACCTCCTGCGAGACATATCCCGGTAATTCCCGCAAACAAGTAACGGAATAGTAACGGAACCGGTGCGCAGTTCGAACGCACCGTGCTTGCTCATTCCTGATGCGGCAGACCTCGTTTCCCTTTCCCAAAAAGCGACAGGCCGCTCCGGGAAGGTGATGAAAGGAGGTCGATCACCGGAGCGGCCTGACGCCGGAACAAAAAAGACGGAACTGTGAACTTGGCGTGTTTATGGGAGGCGGGTCATGCCTCTTCTGCGGGAACGAACGGATCGAGCACCAGCACGCGATCCTCTCCCAGGGTGTTTTTGAATATGGAAGCTTCGAAATCGTTGAGCTTGTGTATGCGGCAATCCTGTGCGGTGGAAACGAAATTGCTGCAGTCGTCCAGCTCGGACAGCGCGCAGAGCGGCGTCCTGAAATGCATGGGTATCACCACGGAGGGGCGAAGCGTGTTGGCAAGCTCCCTTGCGCCGAGATAGTCGATCGTGTATTTGCCGCCAATGGGCACCAGCAGCACGTCCACAAGACCTATCGCGGCCGCCTGCTCGCGTGAGAGCTGATGGCCTATATCGCCCGCGTGCAGCACGCGTATGCCGTCGATCTCAAAGAGGAACATTATGTTTTTGCCGCGCTTTGCGCCGCCGGCCTCGTCATGGAAGGCGGGGAAGCCGGTGATCCTGACGCCGCCGACCTCGTATTCGCCGGGCTCGGTGATTATAACGGGCTCGCCCGCCGCGGCCTTGATATAGCAGTGATCGAAGTGCATGTGGCTCACCGTCACAGCACTGCAGTAAACGTTCTTGACGTCATATCCCGTCGAAGGCGCGCACGGATCCGCGAGCACGGAAGTGCCGTTCTCGCTCGTGAGCAGGAAGCAGGATTGACCAAACCATTTGATATTCATAAATTTGACCTGTAGACTATAAAGTCTGCCTTTCGATATTATAGAGCGCCGCCGCCATAAACAGCGCCGGCCTGCGGCCGAGAAGCCTTTCGCGCCTGTCAAGCGCAAGCGCCTTTAAGCATGCGTCCGCCGCCAGATTGCGCGAGGCGGGGGAATCGCAGAAGACCGCCATGCGGAAGGCCCTTCTCATCAGCCCGCCTTCGGGGAGCGAGAACGGCGCGTCGGGCCGTTCGTTTGCCGTGTCGAGCAGCCTTGCCACGGCGTAATCGACGCCGCATGGCGAAAGCCCGATGACCTCGGCAGGGGTTGAGGGCGCATCCCCCAAGCCTTCGCAGAGCGATAAAAAAGCTTCTTCCGAGATGCCGAAATTGATGAAGCCGCCCGAGACCCATGCCTCGGAAAACAGGGCGCGCCCGCCCAAACACACTTCATCACGGATATTATATACCACGGTTTCGGAAATGTCAACCCCGTATTTTCGCGGCAGAGGCGAGCTTACGTCGGCATAGGCTCCGAAAAAGGTTATATCCGAAGCGCCGGCCCCGGGGAATACCCTTTGAAGCGCGGGCAGCAGCGCCGCTGTTATGCGCTCCCTCGGACTCATTCGCCGGCCTTCTCCTCAAGCTTTTCCTCGGCCTTTTCGGCGGTTTTTTCGACCTTCTCTTCGGCCTTTTCGGCGGTTTCTTCGACCTTCTCTTCGGCCTTTTCGGCGGTTTCTTCGACCTTCTCTTCGGCCTTTTCGGCGTTTTCTTCGATCTTCTCTTCGGCCTTTTCCTCGGCCTCTACGACCTTCTCTTCGGCCTTTTCGGCGGCCTCTTCGACCTTCTCTTCGGCCTTTTCGACCGCTTCTTCTACCTTCTCCTCGGCCTTTTCAGACTTCTTCTTGGCCGAGCCCGTGACCTTTTCAACTGTCGCCTTGGCCTTTTCCTCGACCTTCTTCACGGCGGCGTCGACCTTTTCCTCGACCGTGTCGACCTTGGATTCGATCTTTTCCACGGCGGCGTCGGCCTTATCCCCGGCCTTTTCCAGCGCAGTTTCGGGCTTTATGCTGCCGTCGGGGTTCTTCCTTTGGGCGTGGTCCTTTTTTTTACGGCTGTAAAGCCAATCGTCGCGCAAAAGATGGAGCGCGGTGAAGGGATAGTCGAATGCCAGCGCGCGGCATTTCTTTGAAAACAGCGCGGGCAGGAGTATGAACGCGGCAAGCACCACGGCAAGCGCGGCGAGCGCGGCGGGGTAGGGGATGGCGGAGCGTGAGCAGAACTCCGTCACTCCTCCCGCGGTCACGGCCATCAGCATGTGCGAGAGCACGGCGGGTATCACCGAGCGCAGCCTCCAGGTCAAAACGCCGTGCACCGCGCCGATAAAGAACGCGATGAAGAACGCGCACGAGGCGGCTTCGGTATTGCCCTGGCTCCACTTGGCGTGGGTAAAGACCATTATATAGGCGGCGACGGCATAGGCGACGGTGGAGAGCACCATTGCCACGGAGAAATGTATCTTTTCGAGATAGCTGAATATCACGCCGCGGAATATGAGCTCGAGCACGGCGGGGACCAGCAGCATGAGTATGAGCTGCTTATCGGCAAACGCGCGGCTGACGTCCCGAACGAACATGAGGAAGCCCTCGGCCTGGGCGCTCTGATGGGCGCCGAAGAAGAGGCTCAGCGAAACGCTCGTCAATATGGAGATAAGCGCGATAAATACAAGATAGATGGGGTTGAAAAGGTTCAAGCCTCCGCAGTCGTGCGGCGCGCGAAGCGAGAAGCAGAAAACGATCAGCGCGGCGGCGGCGCCGATGATCGCGCAGGTTTTGAAGATGTTGTTTATATCGCCCGTCATGGCGTCGTTGACGCTCTCGTCTATGTAATGCTGATCCACGGGAGAAGCGGCGTTGGCAACGCGCGCTTCGGCAAGCTCGCGCGCCTTGTTCTCATAGCTTCGGGGCACCATAAAAAAAGGAACGACAAAGCCGAAAAACACCAGTACAGCCAGCAGAAAAAAGCCCAAGCACTTCAAAAACTTCATGATCATCACATCCCCGCCCGAAAATGCGGAGTCCCTTCAATATATATTGAATGCCCGCGTGTGCGGACAAATCCCCCCAAATCCATATTATAACAAAATTTTGCCTTATTTTCAAGTATGAGATTCCCTTTCGCGGCAGATGCTATTTGCGATAGAACCGCATGAAAGGATCTGATAATATGAAGAAAAAGGAATTCTCAAGGAGCCGCGTCGAAAGAAGGCTGATCGCGCGGGCGTTTTTCAAAAGGAACGGCGCGTTCATCGCGATAGCCCTGGCGCTGTGCGCGCTGGGCGGGCTGATCGCGGTCATGCCCTTTGACAGGAGCGAGGCCGATCCCGGCGCGCCCGCCGAAAACTCGATGGATGAGCGCCTGAAGGACGCGCAAAGCTCGGCGTCTCCCATCCCCCTGCCCACAAGAAGGCCGCTCCCGACGCTTCCTCCCGCCGGGAGCGAGGGGCTTTCGCCCCTGCCCACCGTGATGCCCGATATGACTCCCGCGCCCTCGAAGGAGCCCATGCCCACTTCGGAAGCCAAGCTCGATTCGCCCGTTGACGGAAAGCTGATCAAGCCCTATGCGATGGACTGCCTGATCTATTCAAAGACGCTCAATCAGTGGATGACGCATTCCGGCGTGGATATCGCCGCGCCGATAGGCGCCGAGGTGCGCGCCGTGGCCGCGGGCACGGTCGAATGGGTGACGGACGACGATCTGCTCGGCACGTGCGTGCTCGTCGATCACGGCAGCGGCCTCAAAACGCTCTATTGCGGGCTTAAGAAGGAGCCGCCCGTCAAGGACGGCGACAGGCTCGAGCCCCGCGCGCTGGTGGGCTATGTGGGCGATACCGCCATATCCGAGTGCGCCGAGGAGAGCCACCTGCACTTCGAGGTGATAAAGGACGGCCTGCCGACCGATCCCGAAGGATACGTGCTTATACCCAAGTCGGAATAAAAACACAGCCGGGCTTCATCGCAAAGCCCGGCTCGATCTTTAAAGGACCACCTTTATTATTACCGTTTCTTCCTTATAATCGACCATCACGTAAACCGCGCCGTCCTCGGCCGCGATCATGTATTGATCGTAAAAGTATTCGCCCTCGTTGAACTTCGTCTCCGTCGAGGAAATGAGGTCGCCCGCGGGGGAGTATTTTTCAATGGTATAGACGGACTCGTTTCGGTGATCGGCCACGCCGCCGAACAAGTACCTGCTCAGGTAAATGCAGCCCTCGCCGTCCATGCCTATGATAGAGCATCGGCCCATGTTCCTGCCGCAGCCGTCAAGCGTCACGTCTCCATAGCCGTTTGAGGTGCGCTCCCAACGGCAGAAGGGACCGTTTGCGATCCACGCACCGGCCTCGGGATCGAGCTTGTATTCCAGAGCTTCGATATCGTCATAACCGTATGGCCGGTATTCCTCCTTCTCGGCGTACACATAGTATTCGCCCCCGCGCGAGGTGATGAACAGCGTTTCGACCGCGCCCAGCAGGCTCCTCGGGGGCTGCAGCGAGGCGCTTTCGCCCGTTTCGAAATCATACGTGCAGTACGAAGCGACGTATTTTCCGCCCGAAACCGTGAAGGGCTCGAAGCAGCTGAATTCCTGGCTGCGGCTGCCCCGCGGCATCCTATGACGGCTCGTTTCGCCGCTTGCGGTATCGTATATCAGCATCTCGTTATAGCGGTCGAAAATATAGATCCTGCTCCCGTCCACCGCAAAGTATTCGGGCCCCCAGTTCTCGCCGTCCTCAAAGCCGTCGTCATAAATGTAATGCACCTGATCGTCGGCCTCGCCGGGAGTGAACCGGGCGATCACCTCGGCGCAGTCCTCAAAAGCGTACTCAACTGCGGGCGCGGGCGTGGGCGCCTCGGTGGGCGTGGGAGTGGGCGCATCGGTCGGCGCGGGCGTGGGCTCGCCGCTTTCTGCGGGCGCAGCCGTCGGCTCGTCGGTGATTATCGGCGCGTCCGTCGGAGCTTCGGTCACGTTCGCCTCGATGGGCTTATTCTCCGCGCAGGCTGCGAGCAGCAGCATAAGAACGATGGATATTGCAATAATAACAAGCTTTTTCATGGTTTCCTCCTTATGACGAGCTTACAGATTTACCTTGTAGACCACGATCTCATTCCTGTAGTCGACCATTATGTAAAGGCCGCCGTCCTCGGTCACGATCATGTGAGGTCCCCAAAAGTATTCATCCTCATTGAAGCGGACTTTGGTTGATGAGATGAGGTCGGCCTCCGAGGTGTACTTGAGTATCGTGTACTCGTAGTTGTCATATTCGTTCGACTCGTCGACGAGCTCCATTTTAGTCATGTAAAAATTGCCCTCGCCGTCTTCTCCCCGAAGCTCACAGTTCATGTAATACCCTCTGTGCCCCTCCATAAAGAGGGCTCCGCTTTTCCCCGTGTAGCAGTATGAGCGCTTGAGGATCCATGCGTTCAGCTCGGTATCGAGCTCGTATTCCAAATATCTGTCGCCGGTCGGGGAATGCTCCTCGTCCTCCAACAGGTAAAGGTATATCCGGCCTTCGCGCTCGGCAAGGAACAACACGCTGCATGCGTCGACGAAGCTCCTCGGCGGCATGAGGGACGTGCGGGTTCCCGTCTCAAAATCGATCATATCCCTTACGCCTATCGCCCTGCCGCCGGATACTATGAACGGGTAATGCGGGCTTAAGAACTGACTTGCGGCGCCATTGGGAAAAACGCAGCGCTCGGCGGTGCCGCCTTCGATATCGTAAACGAGCATCGAGGCGTATCTGTCAAAGATATAGAGCCTGCCGTCGGACACCGAGAAGTATTCGGGTCCCATGTCTTCGCCGTCCTCAAAGCCGTCGTCATAAATGTAGAGCACCTGATCGTCGGCCTCTCCGGGAGTGAACCGGGCGATCACCTCGGCGCAGTCCTCAAAAGCGTATTCCACGGCGGGCGCGGGCGTGGGCGCCTCGGTTGGCTCGTGAGTGGGCGCCTCGGTGGGCGCGGGCGTGGGCGCCTCGGTCGGCGCGGGCGTGGGCGCCTCGGTCGGCGCGTCGGTCACAGCGGGCGCTTCGGTCACGTTCGCCTCGATGGGCTTTTCCTGCCCGCAGGCCGCGAGCAGGAGCATCAGCGCAAGCGCAAATGCGATAATGATGAGCTTTTTCATAATTACCTCCGATCTGTCACAGTGTTATGCGCCATATGATGAAAGAATCCTCAAGCGGCTCGGTGACGTAAACGCCGCCGTCCTCCGCAAGGAATACGGATTCGCTGCTCGTTCCCGCAAGATCCCCCCGGCCGAAGGGGATATCGAAGTATCCCTGCAGATAACCGTAGGGCGAATACTTTTTGATTTGGTGGATAAACTCGGTGCTGCCGCCGATCTCCCTGCGATCAAATCTTTCGAAGAACATGCTGCCGTCGTCCGTTATGCCCATGAGCCCGCCGCAGTGCGTATCGAGCGTGACGTCCGTCTCGGGGAAATAGGTCTCGTTCAAATGATAGCCCGACCACTCTTCGATCTCGTCCGTCACCCTGGGCTCGCAGAGCAGCTTTACGCCTATCCACAGCCTGTTTTCGACGTCGAGCTCGAAAAGTATCACGTCGTCGCCGTAGGCCCTGTCAACGTCCTCGAATTCATGTTCCTTTATGGCCAGCGCATAGCATTTGCCTTCGCGTACGAATATGCTGTGTATCATAGTATCGAAATCACCCGTAAGCTGCGGGAGCCGCACGCGCTCGCCCGTCTCGGGATAATAGAGCGCGGTGTCATAGGGGGCGCTGTCGTATTCGCCCTCCAGCAGCACCAGGCAGTCGTCGAGTATCGCGGCGATCATGCCGAAGGGGGCTTCTTCCTTTTTCATTTCCCCCGTTTCCATATTATAGACGACGTGCACGGAGGCTCCCTCGCGGATATGTATCTCATTGCCGCATACCATGAATTGATAGGGGGCCCAGACGCCGGATTCCTCATTGTAGGAGTATTTGATCTCGCTGTCGCCTTCGCCAACGGGCAGCTCCATCACCTTCTCGGCCCAGCTTGCGAAGTCGTATTGAATGGGCTCCGGAATGACTGTTGGCGCGGGCGTTTCGGCGGGCGCCTCGGTCGGCGCGTCGGTCACAGCGGGCGCTTCGGTGACGACGGGCGCCTCCGTCGGCTGATCCGATGCATAAGCGTCGGAGGGCCTGCTTTCGCCGCACGCGGCGAACGGCAAAACAAATGCCAAAGCAAGTATTAAGCAAAGGGTTTTATTAAGCGCTTTCATGTTTTTTTCCTCCTTAACCCTGATAGAAGCTTATCTCGCAGTCGGGCAGCTTATCCTGCAGCTTAACTATCTGCTCCTGCGTGAGGGGATTTCCCGAAAGATTCAGGAACAGCAGCCGGTTCATGCCGTAAAGCGGCGATACGTCGGTGATGGAATTCCAGCCCAGATCCAGATCGACCAGGCGTTTCAGGCTATTAAGCGGAGCGATATCGGCAAGCCCCGTGCCGTGCAGGTCAAGCTCGGAGAGCGATTTTAAGCCCCCGAGCGCCGAGATATCCGAAAGGCCCTCAACGCTGAGCGTGAGCGAGGTGAGCTCCGTCAAGCCCGAAAGCGCCGAAATATCCCCGGCCGGGCATATGAGCCACAGCGATTCAAGCCCTGTAAGCGACCCGAGCGGCGTTACGTCCGAGGCTTTGCAGTCGAGCATCAGATGGCGCAGCTGCTTCATGCCGGCAAGTGGCGCAAGATCGGTAAAGCTGCCCTTTACGGTCACGCTTTCAAGCCCTCTCAGCCCCGCGATGGGCGAAATATCATCGAGATTTTCCGACCGTATGATCAGCTCGGAAAGCGCCTGCATGCCCTCAAGCGCCGAGATATCGCTCACCTCGCATTCCCACAGATAAAGCTTTTCCAGCGAATCAAGGCCGTTGAGCGCCGAGATATCGGCAAAATGCCCGTTATCGCGCAGATCGAGCAGGCGAAGGCCATGAAGCCCGGCAAGCGGCGAAAGATCCCTCACGTCGTTCAGCGCAAGCACAAGCTCGGTTAAATGCCTGAGGGAGGCGAGGGGGGATACGTCTGTAATGCTGTTGGCGGTGAGATCGAGCTTTTGAAGCCCCGTGAAATAGCGGATATCCTCTATGTTTTCAAGACCCATGCTTGAAAGCCTCAGCTCGGTTATTCGGCTTGCCTCAAGGCGCGTGATCGGCTCGGATGCGTATATGCCCAGCGTGTTGCGTATTGCGATCTCGAACCTCCTGTCCGTAAAAACCAGCTCGTCTTCAAGCGAAGGCTGCGTTTCGCCGGGCTCCTCCGTCGAGATCGGCGCCTCCGATTCATCGGGCTCCTCCGCGGGATCGGCGGTAACGAAGGCCGGCTTCGTTGCTTCCGCGCCGTCGTCCGCGTTGGGGCCGTGCGGCACGCTCGAGCCGCAGGCGCAAAGCAGCAGGCATAAAAGCACCGCGGCGGCTGCCGGCAGATATTTTGCGATCTTCATGCTATCACCTCGTTTTTCAGGTCAAGGGCGGCGGATTTTCCTTGCCCTTCTGCATATACATCCCCGAAAACGCCCGGATTCTCACCTTCACGAAAAATATATTTTCTCTGCCTTCCCGCGGGTTCATATTTGTAATATACGGTTTTGCCCGCGCCTATTGCAAAGCGCGTTTTTCGGGTGTATCATAAAATCGACGAACACTTCAAAAGGCGGTGCGGTCATGCGCGAGGAATGGCTCCGCGATCTGTATGAACGGTATTTCGGGGCGATAACAAAATACTGCCTTCCAAAGCTGGGCTTCGATGAATCGGCCGCGGCGGACTGCGCGCACGCCGTTTTCGACAGGGCGGGGGAGCAGTATGAAAAGCTTAAGGATCATCCCAACGTGCTCGGCTGGCTGATGGTCACTGCAAAGCACCTTGTGCACAAGAACTGGTCGAAAAAATCGCGCGAGTCCTCAAAAAGCGTGCCTTTGGAGCTGATCACGGCGCTGCCCGATCCGCGCGATCCCTTCGACGCGGTGGAGCTTTCGGAAAAGGAGATAAGGCAGATAACCGCCCGGGTGCTCTCGGGGCTCGATCCCAAGGAGAGCGAGCTTTACGAGCTCTGCTTTGTTAAGAACCTTCCCTTTGCCGAGATCGCCCGAATAACGGGCATGACCGAAAAGGCCGCAAGGGCCAAGCTTGCCCGAATAAAGCTGAAGCTGAAGAAGCGAATAATATATTTTTTGGAGAACTGAGAATTTCGGGGACTTTGGGGATATATGTATGAGAGGGTATGAGCATGAAGTATAAGAGCCTCAAAAAAGAATACCGAAAGCTTTTGCGCATATCGAACACGCAGCTAAAGGCGGAGCTGAAAAAGCCCGAAGAAGAGCAGGATATGCAGCTTATCGACGAATGCCTCGAGAGCATCGCCTTCTGCGAAAAGGAGCTTTCCGAGCTCGGGCGCGAAGGAGCGGCCGCGCGGGGGTTCTCGCTTGGCGCGCTGGGCAGGGCGGGCGTCGCTCTGCTCGTGCTCATAGTCAGCTTCGCGGCATTCGCCTCGGTTTCCGAGGCGGCGGGCTTCCGCGTGTGGACGGCGATAATAAAGCGCGACGCGGGCTATCTGCGGGTCGATTACTTGCCCGAGCCCACCTCCGCTCCCGTCGAGGTCTACAAGGGCTGGGACGACGGCGAATACAGCTTCTTCTCCAAATGGGATTTTGACGCCGCGCTCGAAAAGGACGGCCTTGCGCCCTTTGCGGTCGAAAACGATGATTACCGCTTTGTCGAAGGCAGCGTGCGCTCCACCCCCAAGGATTATTACGCCACATACACTCTGCGCAGCGGCTCGTGCACGGTGCGCGTGCGCATGATCGCCAAGGCGAACGACCCAAGCCCCGTTTCCGTGTGGGGCATGAATGAAAAATTCGCGTATTACGAGCTTACCGTGAAAGGCATAAAGGCCGCCTATCAGACCGACGACCTGGGCCGCGTGTTCGCCACGTGGCAGTCGGGCGGCAGGATATTCAGCGCCTCCGTTTTCGAGCCCCGGGGCGAGGCGGCCGATATCGTCAGCATGATAGTGCGTTGAAAGCCCGCGATCCTTAAGGAAATGCTCTTTGCGGGCGGCGGTGGGAAAGGCGAAGTCTCGTTGGGATTCAAACGCAAATGACGGGCTCTGCGGCCTGCGCGCGGGGGCCGTCTTTTATTTCGCAAACTTTCTCACAAGCTCCCCGCACCAGCCTTCGTCCGGCGCCTCTATAACAGGAAAGACGTCCATGCTGCCGTCGGCGGGAAAGAGCAGCGCGTCTATGCGCCTGCCGCTCTCCGGGACGATCCTCGCGTAAAGGAGCAGATAGGGCGTGTATCCCGGAGCGGTCACGATGAGCGTCGCGCGGCCGCTTGGGGAGGGCAGCAGCCTGTCGTATTCGCGGTCGCTTATCACGGGCACGCGCATGCTTTCGGTCTCGCCGCAGGCGTCGGTCAAAAGGGAGACGCCCGCCTCGGGCACGGTCACGCGGGCGCCCTCTATGGGCCTTTCGGTGAACCCGTCGAGCACGCGCACGGTCAAACGGCCGCAGGGTGCGCCTTTCGCGCAGGCCGCAAGGGGCAGAAAGAGCAGAAATATCAAACAGAAACAAAGCTTTTTTCCGAACATGTCACATTCTATGCAAAAAAACGGTACCCGAACACTCGATTATATGGTATAATAGCGTCAAATAACCCCTTGGAGGTAAACACTTATGCGCATAAGCATCGACTATACCAATATGCTCGCACCGGCCTGCGGCCCGCACGGCGTCACCGAAGAAGAGCTCCGTGCCGAATTCGGCAGGGGGAGCGAGGCCATACGCACGCTCCGCGCAAAGCGCGATCAGATCCGCTGGCGCGACCTGCCCTATAATCAGGACGAGATAGTTGAAAAGATACTTGCCGTTGCAAACGACGTCCGCGAAAGGGCGGAAAGCTTCGTTGTGCTGGGCATCGGCGGAAGCGCCCTGGGCCCCATCGCCGTGCAGCAGGCGCTGAACCATCCCCGCTGGAACGAGCTGCCCAAGGCCAAGCGAAACGGCCCCAGGCTCTACGTTGAGGATAACGTCGATCCCGAGCGCATGGCGGCGCTGTTCGACGTGATCGATCCCGAGACCACCGTTTTCAACGTCATCACCAAGTCCGGCTCCACCAGCGAGACCATGGCGCAGCTTCTCACCGTCATGCGCACGCTCATAGACCTTTACGGCGAGGAGCATCTTAAGGACCGCCTCATCGCCACCACCGACCGCGAAAAGGGCAACCTGATCGGCATAGCAAAGAAATACGGCCTCACCACCTTCTACGTTCCCGAAGGCGTTGGCGGCAGGTTCTCCGAAATGTGCCCCGTGGGCCTTCTGCCCGCGGCCGTCTGCGGCATCGATATAAAGGAGATGCTGAAGGGCGCCGCCCGGATGGACGCGCTTTGCGATAATGATAATATAGAAGAAAACCCCGCGCTGATGTACGCCCTGCTCGAGACCATCGCCATGAAAAAGGGCGCCAACGTGGGCGTGCTGATGCCCTATGCCGACAGCTTAAAGTATTTCGCCGATTGGTACGCGCAGCTCTGGGCGGAATCCCTCGGCAAAAAGAAGGACGGCCTCCGCTTCGGTCAGACTCCCGTCAAGGCGCTGGGCGTCACCGATCAGCATTCCCAGGTGCAGCTTTACACCGACGGCCCCTTCGACAAGACCGTCACCTTCCTGGGCGTTGAAAAATACCGCACCGAATTCATGATCCCCCACGCGGTCGATGAAAACCCCAACGTGGCGTTCCTTTCGGGCCACACCTTCAACGAGCTTATATCCGCCGAGCGCAAGGCCACCGCGCACGCCGTCACCGTCTCCGGCCATATGAACAAGACCATACTCCTGCCCGAGGTCAACGCAAACACGATAGGTCAGCTGATGATGCTCTTCGAGCTTGCCACCGCCTATGCCGGCGAGCTTCTGGGCATAAATGCCTACGATCAGCCCGGCGTTGAGGAGGGCAAGAACATGACCTATGCCCTGCTCGGCAAAAAGGGCTACGAGGCCAAGCTCGAGGAAATGAAGGATTCCGCCGAGAGAAAGCTCGTCTGAGCCTTCCTCATAACGAGAAGCGTGAATTGCCCGAAGGCGTGAACTGCGCCTTTCGGCGCGTGAAAGGGACCGTTTGAGCTTATACGACAAAAAAGATCTCCGCAGCATAGACTGGTTCACCATAATAATGGTGTTCGCACTGGTGGGCTTTGGGCTTATCGCCCTGTGCTCTGTTTTGGCGACGCCGTTTGACGGGACGGAGCAGGGCCTTACGGGCATACTCTCGCGGCTGAACCTCGAATACGTGCAGAGGCAGGTGATAAACTTCCTGGTCGGCCTGGCGGGAATGATAGTCTTCATGCTGTTCGACTACAACATTTTCAAGCCGCTCATCACTTACGCCTATATCGCCATCGTGGGGCTGCTCGCCCTGCTGTTCGTGATAGGCAAGGTTAGGGGCGGCGCGCAGGGCTGGTTCGTTTTCGATACGATCCAGCGAAACATTCAGCCCGCCGAGCTTTCAAAGATAGTTCTTGTGGTGATGCTGGCAAAGATCGCCTCGCGAGGGATGGACGCCGACGGAAGGATACTGCGCTTCAAGGACATTGCGCTGTGCATCGTGCTCACGGTAATCCCGTTTGCGCTCGTCGCGCTGCAGCCCGATATGGGAAGCGCGTTCGTGCTCATCGTAATACTCGTGTTCATACTGTTTGCCGCAAGGATCAAATGGTATTGGATGGTGGGTGCGGCGGTGCTCGCGGGAACGGCGCTCCCGCTGACGTATTTCTTCGTGCTTGAAAAATATCAGCAGGACCGAATAATCTCGTTCCTCAATCCCGAATACGATCCGCTCGGCGCGGGCTATCAGGTCAGCCAGTCCAAGCTGGTGATAGGCTCGGGGCAGCTCATGGGCAAGGGGTTCTTCAATCAGGCCACGCTCGCCCAGCTCAAGTACATTCCCGAGCGCCATACCGACTTCATTTACAGCGGCATAGTCGAGGCCGCGGGCTTTATAGGCGGCGCGATACTGATCGTCGCGCTGTTCGTGCTGGCCTTCCGCTGGCTCTATATCGCCGTCAAGGCCAGGGACAATTTCGGCATGCTGCTTGCTGTCGGCGTGACGGGCATGCTCATCGCGCACGTATTCGAAAACATCGGCATGACGATAGGCCTTATGCCCATGACCGGCATACCGCTTCCGTTCATATCATACGGGGGCTCCAATATGCTCACCAACATGATAGGAGTGGGCATCGTCTTAAACGTCTATATGCGCCACCCCGTCAAAAAGAAGCGCAGGCGCGATCACGCGCAGGTGCGCGACGAGGTGCTTTTGGATTGATCATCCGGGGAGGAACAATATATTCCTCCCTTTTTGCTTTTTATAGTGTAAGGCTTCCCATTTTTTTCCGTCTTATAGTATGAAGATCCTCAGAATAACTGTTCTTGGGAGGGCCCCGTGGACGACAGGAGGATAATCGAGCTCTATTTCAACAGGGACGAGCAGGCGATAAAGGAGTCGAAGGATAAATACGGCCCCTATTGCTTTGCCGTTGCCAAAAACATACTGGGCTCGGCCGAGGACGCCGAGGAATGCGTGAGCACCGCGCTTTTGAAGGCGTGGAATTCCATCCCGCCTAACCGGCCGGGCAGCTTAAAGCTCTACCTTGCCAAGCTCACCCGGCGGGCGAGCCTCGACCGCGCCGACCTCAACAACGCCCTAAAGCGCGGGGGAGGGGAGCTGCCGCTGGTGCTCGACGAGCTTCGCGAAACGGCGTCCGACGGGCGCGATCCATTGAGCGAGCTCGAGGCGAAAGAGCTTGCATCGGCCGTGAACGCGTTCCTGCGGACGCTTCCCGAGCTCGACCGAAACCTGTTCATCCGAAGATGCTTCTTTGCGGAGGCCGTCCCGGATATTGCTGAAAGATACGGAATAAGCCGCGGCGCGGCGGACGCAAGGCTGTCGCGCACGCGCAAAAAACTCAGGGCATACTTGGAAAAGGAGGGGCTGATAGATGGATCCCGCTGATCTCATAAAAGCGATGGGCGAAATAGACGACGACCTTATCGAAGGCAGCGAAAGGCCGCGCGGCAGGGCACTTTTGCGCATACTGCCCATTGCCGCGGCGTTCGTTCTGGTGTTCGCCGCCGCGGCCGCGCTCATGCTGTTCCTCGGCAAAAAGGGAGAGGGACCGGAGCATTCGGCAAACGCCCCCGAGGCGACCGAGGCAGCGGAGATCCCGACCTCCGATCCCGCGCAGAGCGATACCGACCTCTATCTGAACGTGGTGTCCACGCTTCCCCCGGGAGCGACCGAGGTGCCCGGCTGGGAGAACGAGCCGGTCCCCTCCGAGAAGGACTACGTGAGGCTCGCCTCCGCGCGCGAGCTTGCGGGGAAGGCCGATATAATCGTCCGCGCAAGGATAGTCGATTCGATCTGCGCCTACGTTCCCGTCGATCTCGTAAAGGATGCGAAGGGGCGCTTCATGCCCGTGAAGACGGGCGAGAGCACGCTTCACACCATCTACGGGATACAGGTGCTCGAGGTCTACAAGGGCGGAGAGACGGCGGAGAGCGTGAAGCGCGTGATGGTGCCCGGAGGCATAGTTGAGGGCGTCGTTCAAAGCATAGGCTACCCCGATTACGCGCAGTACTGCAGGGGCGGCGAATGCGTGCTCTTCCTCAATCTGCCCGAGGAGAGCCAAGGGTGGATATGGAGCGATATGGCGGTCCCCATGGGCTTCAACGAGGACCGCTGCGATATAGAATATGACGGAGGAGTCAGCGTGATCAAATGCCGCTTCCCGGAGATCACCTTCGACTGGCTCGAATCGCTTTCCGAAGGAGCGGTATAGAGGGGACGGCTCAGAGAGGAGCATGAATATGAAACGAATCGCCTTTATCGCTTTGGTACTTGCCGCGCTTATGCTCTGCGCCTGCGCCGTGGGCGTGCCCGAAGCGGCTTTATCCGTGACGGACGCCCCTGCGTCGGAGCCGACCTCTTCTCCGACGGAAGCTCCTACGCCCGAGCCGACGGATACCCCCGCGCCCACGGCGGAGCCCGAGCCGTACAGGTGCATGGAGGTGCTGCCCACGCCGGAGGCCGGAACGCCTGCAGTATCGTTCTCCTCGGAGATATGTTACATCGAACCGATCGCGTCTGCTGCTGAGCTCGAAAAGCTTACCGAATGCATAGTGCTTGCCAGGATCACCGAAAGCGTCTGCGTCAAGGTCCCCGTCAGGCTGCTGTTCGATGAGGCCGGTGAGCCGTATCCGGACGGATCGGCATATAAATGGGTGCACACCGTTTACGATCTTGAAATACTTCACGTGTATAAGGGCGAGGAAGCCGCTTCAGGCATAAAGCGCATGATGGCGGAAGGCGGAGACCTCATCGCCCCGGGCGACGACGCCCCCCGCACTCAGCCGTACGAGGTCGGCGGCGAGTACGTGCTGTTCCTTAACAGACCGGAATACGGAGAAAGCTGGGTCTGGCCCGAGATAGCCGTTCCCGCGGGCGACGCCTATGATCTCGGCAAGATAGAGCATGACGGAAGCGGAGCCCGGATACTTCGCAGCCGTTTTGATGATATGACCTGGGAGTGGCTCGACGGACTCAGCGGCAATGCTTCCGAGCCCGAGCTGCCGCGCATTGAACCGTGGGACGGCACTGCGGAGAACGCCGGCACCCTGATACCCGAGTATTGGTATCCCGCATCAATGGATGAGCTTCTTGAAAGATCTGCCGACGTGGTGCGCGTCAGGATCGGCGGGAAGGGGTATGAAAAGCACGTGTATCCCACGGAGAACGGCGCCGATTATACCGCTTACTGCGCGATCTATGATGCGGAGATCGTCGAATCCTATATGGGAGAGACGAATAAAGGAGATACAATCAGGGTGGAGATCTGGTGCGGTATGGAGCAGGGCGGCAGGATCGCCCTCGAGGAGCATCCGCTCACGTTGACCGAAGGAGAGGAGTATGTGCTCTTCCTGACCGAGGACAGGGACTTTGACGGGCTCAGATATCCGACGGCGAATGATGACGGCGTCCATTTGGTCATGCACGACAGCTATCAGGGCAGCGACGGCGCCGTGACGGAGGTCGAGTGGGTCTCACTGGGCTTCGATATCTGGCCGGAGGAAAGCTTCTCGTGGCTCGAAAACCTTAAAAACACGCATTGACTCATGCTCATACTGCGGGGCGGGCAAAAAAGCCCGCTTTCTTTTCACACAAATAAATATATCACGAAAAAACCTTGAAAAACGGTTGAATGATTTTTCCTTTGTGTTATAATGCAATTAGAAAAAAATGCCCTAATACGGGCAAGATAAAGGAGTATCAATATGGCATACGATCGTATTTACAACTTCTCCGCAGGTCCCTCCATCCTCCCCGAGAAGGTGCTTGAGGGCATTCGCGACAACCTCATGAATTATGAGGGCTCCGGCATGTGCGTCATGGAGATGAGCCACCGCTCCAAGGTCTTCCAGAAGATCATCGACGAGGCCGAGCAGGATCTGCGCGATCTCATGAACATCCCCGATAACTACAAGGTTATGTTCATCCAGGGCGGCGCGACCCTCCAGTTCGCCATGATCCCCATGAACCTCATGAAGAACGGCGTTGCCGATTACATCGTGACCGGTAACTGGTCCAAGAAGGCCTATACCGAGGCCAAGAAGTACGGCAAGATCAACCTTGTCGCCACCAGCGAGGACCGCAATTACAGCTATATCCCCGATTGCTCCGATCTGCCCATCAGCGATGACGCCGATTACGTCTACATCTGCGAGAACGAGACCATCCACGGCACCACCTATCAGAAGCTGCCCAACACCAAGGGCAAGATCCTTGTTTCCGACCAGAGCTCCATGTTCCTCTCCAAGCCCTGCAACGTGTCCGATTACGGCATGATCTACGGCGGCGTTCAGAAGAACATCGGCCCCGCCGGTATGGTAATCGTAATCATGCGTGAGGATCTCATCCGCGATTCCGCCGAGCTTCCCACCTGGGTGCCCACATACATGAGCTATGCGACCCACGCCAATAACGGCTCCATGTACAACACCCCCAACTGCTGGTCGATCTACGTATGCGGTCAGGTCTTCAAGTACTTAAAGAGCATCGGCGGCCTTGAGGTCATGGCCAAGATGAACGAGCACAAGGCCAAGATCCTCTATGATTTCCTCGATTCATCCAAGCTCTTCCGCGGCACCGTCGAGCCCGAGTTCCGCTCCCTTATGAACGTTCCCTTCGTCACTCCCTCCAAGGAGCAGGACGCCGACGTCGTCGCCGCCACCAAGGCAGCCGGCTTCGACAACCTCAAGGGTCATAAGTCCGTTGGCGGCCTCCGCGCCTCCATCTACAACGCCATGCCCGAGGAGGGCGTCGTCGCGCTCGTCGAGTTCCTCAAGAAGTACGAAGCCGAGCACATGGCATAATCTGCAATTACAATTTTAAAGGAGATTTCAATCATGCGTATTTTAGCATCCGACGGTATGGAAAAAGGCGCCATCGCGAAGCTTCGCGAGCAGGGCCATGAAGTCGTAGTTCCCGAGACCACCCCCACCCCCGATGAGCTTATGCAGCTCGTCAAGGAGTTCGACGTTCTCGTCGTTCGCTCCGCGACCAAGGTCCGCGTGCCCGCCATCGACTCCGCTGTCGAAGCCGGTAAGCTCAAGCTCATCATCCGCGGCGGCGTAGGCATCGACAACATCGATCATAAGTATGCCGAGGAAAAGGGCGTTGCCGTGCGCAACACCCCCCGCGCTTCCTCCGACGCAGTAGCCGAGCTCGCTCTTGCTCACATGCTGTCCTGCGCGCGCTTCGTTTCCGCCGCCGGTCATTCCATGCGTGAGAACAAGTGGGAGAAGAAGGCCTATGCCAAGGGCATCGAGCTCGCCGGCAAGACCCTGGGCGTTATCGGTTACGGCCGCATCGGTCAGAGCCTCGGCCGCAAGGCGCAGGCCCTGGGCATGAAGGTCCTCGCTTATGATATCTTCCACGTTGAAGGCATCGAGAACGAGAACATGAAGTACGTCGAGATGGACGAGCTGCTTGCCAATTCCGATTTCATCTCCCTCCACACCCCCTCCCTTGACGGCAAGCCTCTCATCAACGAGGAGACCATCGCCAAGATGAAGGACGGCGTCAACATCATCAACACCAGCCGCGGCGCCAACATCGACGAGAACGCGCTTCTTGCAGCTCTCGAATCCGGCAAGGTCCGCGCGGCGGGTCTGGACGTTTGGGCGGAGGAGCCCTCCAAGAACGAGGCGCTCTATAACCATCCCATGGTAAGCTGCACCCCCCATATCGGCGCTTCCACCGTTGAGGCTCAGAAGCGTATCGGCGCCGAGATCGTCGACATCATCGGCAAGTTCTTCGCGTAATAAGCACAGAAACGATCAAGGGACCGGGCAAAACCCCGGTCCCTTTTCTGCAAGCGGAAATAACATCCTTCCACAGCCCGTATCATGGCCGCAGGCGTGAAGGAAAATTGCGGCAGTATAATAAATTTGTTGACAAATCCGCTTTTCTGCAATAAAATGAATATACAGGTCATGCCTGCCAAGGAAATTCAAGGAGGATCAACACAGTGGCCAATATCTATCGCATGAAGTGTCCCGCCTGCGGCGAGGTCCAGAACATGAAGGCTTCCGGTCCCTGCAAAAAGTGCGGCAATCAGCTTATCGCGGAGCAGCCCGCCGCCATCGCCCTTTACCGTATGGGCAACTTCATGGGCTCGGCAAACGGCTTCGGCATCTATATCAACGAGCAGCCATACGGCGCGATCGGCAACCGCGAGCAGCTTATTATCCCGCTTCCCTACGGCGAGTATAAGATGCACATCGTCTGCGGCATGAACCGCAAGTGCAACGATCCCGTCATTCGCCTCAGCCCCGAGGATCCCTACGTATGCATGAAGGTGCATATGAAGATGGGCTTCGTTTCCAATTCGTTCATACTCGAGCGCGTCGCTCCTTCCGAGATGCCGCAGTGAATGAAAACAGTTTGAGTTACAAGTAAAATCAAAATGCGCCGTGCGATAAACACGGCGCATTTTGTTCAGCCCCGAAAGGCATTTTCACATCCATTTCTTTTTCTTGAACCACACGATGCACCCGACGACTATCAGCAGGCACACGCCTATCACGATGGGATAGGAATAGGGCTTGTCAAGCTCGGGCATATAGCGGAAGTTCATTCCATACCACCCCGCGATAAGCGTCAGCGGCAGGAATATGGAGGTTATCAGCGTCAGCAGCGTCATTATCTTGTTCTGACGCACGGTCAGCTGCGACTGCACCAGGTCTCTCAGCTGAGCGACGAAATCACGCAGGCCCGTCACGGTATCCTTCAGGCGCATCACCCGGTCGGTGAACAGGCGGAAATAGCGCAGGTTCTCCTCCTTGAAGAAGTTGTTTTCGTTCTCCACCAGCTCCTGGCTGACGTCGATCAGCTGCTGATAGTGCAGCCTCATATCCAAAAGATCGCCGCGGATATCGTTCAGCTCCATCGGGAATTCGTCGATATCCCCGCGCAGTATCTCCTTTTCGGCAAGATCCAGGCGCTTTTCAATGGCTTCAAGCATGTTAAGGTCGTCCGCCACTATCTCCTCAAGCAGGTCGTAAATGAATCGCTCAAGGCTGGGCAGACGCCATTTTTTGGTCTGGCTGAGGCGCTTCACCATATCGCGCGCAAAGCCCTCGTCGTCGATTATGATTATGCCTTTTTCATCGAGGGCAAAAGTGAAGCTGTGCTGTATCTCCGATATGTTTTTGCGGTCGGGAACGAGAAAGCTGCCCGTCAGCGAATCGACGTTGGAAATCGCCTTGGTCTCGTGCCTGTCGTAAAACTCGGCCTCCATATCGATGCCCAGATCAAAGCCTTCGCCGCTCTCGCGCCATTCGTCGCTCGTCAGCACCGCAACGTACTGCCCCGCTCTAAGCTCCGATATATCGCATTCAGTCAGCCTTTCGCCGATCAGATAACAGTTCATGCAAACTCCCTCACGCCTTTTTTGCGGTCCTTGCAAACAGCCTGAAAAGCAGCGGATACACCGCTATCGCCACGAAGCTCATTATGAAATACCTTGCACAGTCCATAAAAGGCGAATCGGATATCAGCCCAAGAAGGGATTTCAGCGCCACCCTGAGCCCGATTATTATGCCAAGACCGAGCACGGCCTTGATTATCTGCGCCCACCATGCGGCCTTCGTTTCGAATTTAACAAAGCGCATCTCAACGAAGCTGCCCGCAAAAAGACCGAAGGCCGTTCCGAAAAGCACGCAGGCGTCCTTCAAAGCGCCCGTTTCGTCGCCGCCCGGCAGGGTCACTGCAACGAATATCACCAGCCCCAGACAGAGCAGCGCAACGATACCGCTCATGACGGAATATGCCTTGGGAGAGCTGAATTTTTCAAAGAGCGCGCCGCAAACGGCAAGGGTCAAAAGGCCCAGCAGCAGCGCCGCGGCCACGTCGAGCAGGGTGTGCACGCCCAGGTACATCCGCGAGAAGCCCACGAGCAGTATTACGATGCAGGCGATAGCGTAAGCCCAGGCCTTTTTCAGCCTGCGGGCAATGCCGCCGTACATGACCGTGGCCGACTGAACGTGCCCCGAGGGGAACGACCAGCCCGTGGCCCCGGCCCTTGCCGATTCGACTATCTTGAAATCGGGATCGATCACCCAGGGGCGGGGGATCATGAATATCGCCTTCACAAGCTGATTCAGGAACGTGCCGCTGATATACATGAACAGGAATTTGTAGCCGAAACGCCTGTCAAAGCACCAGAATATCAGCAGGCCGACCACGATGAACGCCATCTCCTCGCCAAGCACGGTCACGCCGCTCATGGCGGTGTTCATAAAGGGCGTGCGCAGGCCGGCAATGGCCCGCAGGTTTTCCATCAGCCAGGCAAAAAGCCCGCTGCTTGCAAAATAATCCGTCATAATGCCTCCAAAATCGACAGGCAGGAACAGCCCCCGCCCGTTTAATGACTATATATTAACATAACGATCGCGCAAGGTCAAGGGGCGATAAATGCCCGGACGGAAACGGGCCGATCGGCACTCACCACATCCCGCTGCTTCGCATATTATAACATCGGATTATGCGGCATTGCGGGGTGAAGGAATGGAAAGGAAGCTTATGCGGCTTACGGAGCTTGCGCCTTACTGCGCGGGGCGGGTGGATCACGTGGAGGACTATGCCTTAAAGGGGCGTCTTGAGAGCCTGGGGCTTACCCCGGGGGCAGAGGCGGTCCGTCTTTTCAGCGCGGCGGCGGGCGAGCCCACGGCCTATTCGATCAGGGGAAGCGTTATCGCGCTGCGCGATCACGATGCGGAAAGGGTGATCGTATGGGCCTGACGAGGGAGCGCGAGGGCCGAAGGAAAAGGGCGCAGGACGCGCCGAGGGTGCTTCTTGCAGGCAATCCGAACGTTGGCAAATCAACCGTATTCAACGCGCTCACGGGGCTTTCGCGCCACACGGGCAACTGGACGGGCAAGACGGTCGACTGCGCCGAGGGCGTGATGCGGGGAAGCTCGCTCGTGCTCTGCGACCTGCCGGGCTGTTACTCGCTGGACGCGGGCTCGCCCGAGGAGGAGATCGCGCGGGAGGCGATCGAAAGCCCCGATCATTCGGCGGTCGTGATCGTGTGCGACGCTTCGGCGCCGGTGCGCAGCCTCAATTTCGCACTGCAGACGCTTTCCGTCACAAGGAACGCGATAGTCTGCGTCAACCTTATCGACGAGGCGGCAAAGCGGGGCATAAGGGTGGATGGAAGTGCGCTTGCAGGCGAGCTGGGAGTGCCGGTGGTGCTGACCGACGCTTCAAAGGGAAAGGGACTTGACGAGCTGAAAAAGGCCATAATCGGGACGGTGGAGAACGAAAAAGCAGAGGATAGGGACTTTTCGCCGCAAACGGGCCCGCATTGGGCCGAGGCCGAGCGCATAGCGGAGCTTGCGTTCACGTTCGATGCGGATACCGTTTCGGCAAAGCGGCTCAAGCTCGACAGGCTGCTTACGGGCCGCTTCACGGGCAAGGCGATAATGCTCCTGCTGCTTGCGCTGTCGCTCTTCATCACCCTGGTGGGAGCGCAGGCGCCGTCAAGCCTGCTTTCCCGGCTTTCCGACCGGCTCCTTGGCTCGATAACGCGGGGCCTGCTCTGTGCGGGCGTTTCGGAAACGCTCGTTTCGGCGCTCTGCGACGGCATGCTGGGCACGCTCTTCACGGTGGTATCGGTGATGCTGCCGCCCATGGCGATATTCTTTCCGCTGTTCACCCTGCTCGAGGATCTGGGCCTGCTGCCGCGCATCGCCTTCGGCATGGACCGCGGCTTTGCCCGCTGCGGCGCGTGCGGCAGGAGCGCGCTCACCCTCTGCATGGGATTGGGCTGCAACGCCGCGGGCGTTGTGGGCTGCCGTATAATCGAAAGCCCGCGCGAGCGAATGATCGCCATACTCACCAATTCGCTCATCCCTTGCAACGGGCGCTTTCCCGCGCTCGCCGCGCTCATCACGGCGTTTTTTACCGTTGGCGCGGGGGCTTTTGCGGGCGCGGTCAGGGCTGTGATAATGGCGGGAGCGATACTTTTGAGCATTGGCGCGGCGCTCGGGGCTTCAAAGCTGCTTTCCGTCACGCTGCTTCGGGGCGAAAGCTCGTCGTTCGTGCTCGAGCTGCCGCCCTTCCGCAGGCCCAATATTCGGCGGGTGATAGTCCGTTCCATGCTCGACCGCACGCTTTTCGTGCTCGGGCGGGCGGTGCTCGCGGCGCTCCCGGCGGGGCTCGTTATATGGGCGCTGCGCTATACGGGCGTGATGGGCGTGATCGCCGGCCGGCTAGATCCCATAGGCCGCGCGCTGGGGCTCGACGGGGGCGTGCTGGTGGCATACGCGCTGGGCCTGCCCGCGAACGAGCTTATAATGCCACTGCTTTTGAGCATTTACGGCGGGGGCGGCGGCATGGCTTCGATACTTGCCGCCAACGGCTGGGGGATCAAAAACGCCGTGTGCATGCTGCTGATGATGCTGTTTCATTCGCCCTGCGCCACGACGCTCCTCACGATAAAAAAAGAAACGCGCAGCATCAAATGGTGCTTTATCGCGTTTCTGATACCTGTCGTTACGGGCGTTTCGCTCTGCGCGCTTATTAACCTTGCGTTCGGCGCGTTCGGGCTGTGATCATGTTGCCGCGGCGGCCGCGGCGATTGCGGCGCGCTTCTCGTAATAGCCGGAAAGCGCAAGTATGAACAGCTCGTCGGTGGGCTCGATCAGCATATAGGCCAGCAGCAGACGCTCGTCGGAATCCATGCTCAGCGAGCCGAAGCCCTTCTCGTTCCTCAGCGTGTCAAACAGGGCCAGCGCCTCGTCGGCGTTCCAAAGCGCCGCGTCGGGGCAGGAGACCAGCGAGGCAAGGGCGTAATACAGCGTCAGCGCGCGGCGCTCCTTTTTAAGGCGGCGGCGTATCCCGGCCACGTCGGCGCATTTCTTTTCGGGTTCGCGCGGATCGATGGTCATCTTCGCCGCGAGCGACCAGGCGCAGCGGAAGCGGTGCGACCTGCGCATTTCCTCATAGCAGGCCTGCGCGTCGGCGGCGGCGGTTTCGGGCTCCGTGCCGCGAATTGCGAGTATCGCGCACACAAGCACCTCGGAATGCGAAGTGGCCCAGCGGTGCTCGGAGCGGAACGCGTCGTAAATGGCGCGCACGTGCGCGGCCTTGGCGGCCAGCTCATCCTCCTTCACGGTCACGGACAGCATCAGCGAGGCGAGCGCCACGTATTCCGATGCGGCAAAATGCTCGCGCATGGCCTCATAGGCGGCCTTAAGGGGCCCAAGCACCGCTTCGGTGCTGCCCTTTTCCACCATCAGCGCGATAACGGCGGGCTGTATGTCGCGCAAGGGAGAGAAGAAACGGAAGTTCTCCTTCATTTCGGAATGCAGGTTTTCAAGCTCCTCCGCGGTCACGGCTATATCGTCCGAGGCAAGGCGCGCCGCGGCAAGGGAATAGGGGAACCTGTCCGAAAAGCGGAACGCTTCGCGGAAGGCGGCGCAGTTATCGAAAAAGAGCATATAGCGATCTGTGCAGTTGGTCATGATGCGTGGTCCTTTCGGTCCTTTTTATTGATTATACCACATTTTTGCGCGCGTGTCATCAGGAAATTAGCGGCTTCACCCAAATCCGCGCCCGGGCATACTATGCAGCATGGACGGAATGATCATGAAGAGAAAACGGCGCAGGCCGGTCAAAAGAAGGCTTTTATTGCGGTGCGCGCTGATAATTGCGGCCTTTGTGACCGCCGCCGCGCTGGTGAATTCGGCGGTGCGCGCTCCCGCGATATCCTGCGCAATGGAGCGGGCGCGCGCCATGGCCGAGCAGGCGCTTGCGGACGCCGCGGCAAGCTGCTTCGAAAGCGGCGGGATCAGCCTTCCCGAGCTTGAAAAAACCGTCAGCGGCGGCGTGCTTGCGATAACCTCCGATCAGACGGCGCTGAATATTGCCGCGGCCCGCGTCACAAGGCAGGCGCAAAGGAATATCGAAGGCCTTGCCGCGGAGCGGGCGGAGGTCGATTTGGGCGCCGCCAGCGGCTTCGTGCCGCTTGCGGGCAGCGGGGCAAAGGTGGCTGTCAGCTTTTCGCCGGTGGGCTCGGTGGGCTCGCGCGTCACGGCCTCGCTCAAAAGCGCGGGCATAAACCAGAGCCTCTTTTCGGTGGAGCTCGTATTGACCGCCCGCATCCGCGTGTTCATCGCCGGGGCCGACGAGGAGTTTGAAATAGAAAGCACCGTCCCGCTTCAAAGGATGGTGCTGGTGGGGCAAACGCCCCAGGTCTATACTAACGTGGCGAACGAGGACGATATGCTCAACCTCATCCCGAACGAGCTGCCCTGAATCAGCCTATCAGGCCCAGCTCAAGCTTCAGCGCAAGCACGCGCCGCACGCTCCCGTCTATGCGCTCCGCGGATATCTCACCCGAGGCCAGCGCCCCGCGCAGGGCGAGTATTATCTCCTCCTGAGCGGAAACGTCCGCGCCGCAAAGCAGCATATCGCCCCCGGCTTCGATAAAGCGCACGGCCGCCTCGCCGGGGGAGGCGGCGGAGGCAAGCCCCCGCATGCGCATGTCGTCGGATATCACAACGCCCGAAAAGCCCAGCTCTTCGCGAAGTATTCCCGTTATTACGGCGGGCGAGAGAGTTGCGATATTATCGGGATCCAGCGCGGGATAGAGCACGTGCGCGGTCATCACGCAGTCGGCTCCCGCCTCTGCCGCGCCGCGGAAGGCTTCGATATCGCATGAATAAAGCTCTTCGCGGCTAAGGTGCGAAACGGGCGCTTCATAATGCGAATCGGCGTCGGAGCTGCCGTGCCCGGGGAAATGCTTTGCGCAGGAGGCGCAGCCGCCTTCCTTCAGCCCCTCTATCACGGCGGAGCCTATGCACTTCACCGCCGCCGGGTCGGACGAGATGATCCTGCTGCCCAAAAAGGTCGCCGCGGGATCGCCGCTTACGTCCATCACCGGCGCAAGATCCAGGCTTATGCCCGTTTCGCGCAGCCTTGCGCCGACGGATGCAAATATGCCGCGCACCTCGTCGGGGCTCATACGCCCCTGCTTCTTTGCCGAGGGTATGGGCGGCTCCCATTCAAAGCGCACGACGCTTCCGCCCTCAACGTCCGCGGCGAATATGCGGGGGATGGGGAGGGGATGCGTCTCCTCCAGGCAGCTTATTAGCGCCTTTGCCGCCTCAAAGCCGCCCGCGCCGTCGTCCCTGTCGATATTGTCGCCGAAGAGTATCACGTTCCCGACCGGGTATTTGTCAAGGAACGCTGCGTATTCCGCGCTTGGCGCGCGCGTTCCCGCAACGCCGAAAAGCAAAAGCTGACCTATCTTTTCTTCAAGGCTCATGCCCTCGAGCGTTTCGCGTATGAGCCTCTGATCCTCGGGCTCGGGAGTGGGAGTCGGCTCCGGCGTGGGAGCGGGCGTGGGGACCGGCGTGGGAGCGGGCGCGGCGGTCGGCACGGGAGTCGGCGCGATCACCTCGCCCGGCGGGGCTTCCCTCACACAGGCGCAAAGCGTCAGCGCCGCCGCGCAGAGAGCCGCCATTTTGGCGGCCCTTTTGATCAAAGCGATTATTTTCATATCATTCGGGATCTATCCTGCCGAATTCGGGATCCTGCGGCGGGATATGCGGCCTTACCGAGCTTAGCCGCGGCGGGGTCTGCGGCACGAGCGGGCATATGCCCGAGCTCTCGTAAGGATCGCCGAATTCGATGTTAAGATTGCTCATAAAGCCCGCCCAACCGTCCTCGGTGGTGATGAAATACCATTTATCAAAGTGCATCCAGGCCGTCACCCGAGTATTCTTGGCCAGGCGTGTTATTATGTTGGCGTCGTCCTTGATGGGCTGACTGCGCAGATTCGCCGCGGCGGTCGTGCGCCCGTCGCAAAGCGTGAATATGCCGTCGATCGGCGAGGGGAAGAGCGTTATGCGCAGGCTGGTTATAAGTATATAGCCGTCCTCGCCGCGCCATCTTGCGTGGTAATAATACGAGTTCTCAAACCCCAGTATGTCAACGTGGTCGCCGGGCTGAACAAGGCCTATCGTGCCGAAGCTGGCCGAGGGGCCCACCTTGAAATTGGTCGCGGTAATGCACTCGGCATATGCCGCAACGTCCTCCTCGTTGACGGGAATCTCCGCGCCGGAGGGAACGGGCTCCTCGGTGATGCTTATGAAATCGAAATGCGGGTAATAGAACGAGATTATGTCGTGATAATTCATCGCATAGGTCTCGGGATTCGCCCTTATCTCGGCGCCCATCTGCGAAAGGCCCGTGCCATAGCCATAGCGGCAGAAGTACATGTCATAGCCGTTCTCGCGCGCCTCGCCCCAATACATGCGGTAGTTCTCCTCAAAGGCGTATTTGCACGAGGAATAGCTGTCGCCGCTGCCGTCGATATCCGAAAGCTCCAGCGAACGCAGCTCGCTCGTGGGGCAGTCGAGCGTGTAGGTCAGCTGAGCGAGCGTGGGCGCGGGCTCCTGAGTGGGCGCGGGGCTGGGATCGGCCTCGCCGTCCTTCCCATCGGCCCGGTATTCGATCCTTGCCTTTACGTGCAGCTTCTGCATGGCGCGGGTCGTGCCGGGCAGGGGATCGTAAGTGTAAAATTCGCTTATGGAAAGCAGCGCCGTGGGATCTATGCCAAGCTCGAGCTTGGCCTTTTTGAGTATGAAGTCGATAAAGCGGCTGTCGTCGCCCACTCCGCCGAAGGTGACGTGCACGTATTCGGTGCATTCGGTGTAATTGTCGAACTCGATATCGTCCAGCGTGACCTCGTATGCGCCGTCATACTGGGTGTTGCCCGATGAGGAGTGGTGCGAAGGCAGGCTGGTCTCGCCGCCGTTGGAATGCCCGTAGCTGGTGTAAAGAATCATATCGTTCCAGCTCAGCGCCTCGCCCGTCACGGCTATGCAATAGGGCATCGTGGGCAGGCGGTTTTCCTTATAGCCGCGGTAATCCTGATACACCGCGCGCGTGTAGCCGTCCTGCACGTCATAGGGCTCGTTCGGATCCATGAAATACATGCCGAACACCTTGGAAGCAATGGCCTGCGATTTGAGCGCCTCGGGCTGACAGTAGGAGTTCAGCTCATAGCCCACTATCCCAAAGAGGTAATATGCCATGGGCACCACGTTGATCATCCTCACGCTGCCGTTTTCCGACGAGAACTTGAAATCGCCCAGATACATGCGGTCCTGCGTGCTGCTGCTGCCGCTGCGGGTCAGCTTGGCATAGCCCGCCTCATAGCAGGGATCCACCCTTATGAGCGAAACCGTGCCGCCCTGCGCCATCACCTCGCCCGTGGTGCGTTCGGTAACGGTCACGCTGCCGCCCGAAACCGACACCCTTATAAGATACGGCTCGCCGCCCTCGTCTCCGAAAATGAATGTGCCGCCGTCGAAATGATATTTGCAGTAAAGGTCAAGGTCGATATAGCTCGTCGTGCCCGTGGTGATCATGACGCGCATAAACGTGAAGTCCAGATCGGGCGAGGGCGCCTTGATCTGATCGAGACTCGTTATGTCGTCGCGCGAGATATGCTCCTCAAGGGGCCGGCTCTTTGCCGCACGGGCAAGCGCGCTCCCGGGAAGAAGCATCAGCAGCGCAAGCGTCAGCGCCGCCAAGATCCTTATAATGCTCGTTTTTTTCATATCGATTATCGCCTTTCGGTCAGGTGGTAAAATTCCTACGTATATATTATAACAGAAATGTGAATAAAAATCAAGCGCGCGCCCCGTTATGCCGCCGCATTTTGCGCGCAAAAAGCGCGGGTTAACGGAACGTTCATAATTTTGTACCTTTTCGGGAGCCGAAAAACATATGAATTTTGCAAAAAGAGCAAAATTAGGCTTGAAAACGGGAATGAAATGTTGTATATTAATTACGCACCAAGTAACAGGAGGAAAGTTATATGGGTAAGTTCATAATCAAGAATACCAACACCGGTATTAAATTCGATCTCAAGGCCAATAACGGCGAGGTCATAGCAACCAGCGAAGTTTACAAGGCCGAAGCTTCCTGCCGCAAGGGCATCGCCAGCGTCATCAGGAACGCTCCCATCGCTCCCGTCGAGGATCAGACCGTCGAGGGCTTCGAGAAGCAGAAGCACCCCAAGTTCGAAGTCTACACCGATAAGGCGGGCGAGTTCCGTTTCCGCCTCAAGGCCCGCAACGGCGAGATCATCGCCACCTCCGAGGGCTATAAGTCCATGCCCTCCTGCCTCAACGGCATCGATTCCGTCAAGAGGAACGCCGTCGATTCCCCCATCGTAAAGCTCGAGGATTGATCGGCACGCAACCGAATAGTTTCATCGGCCCGCGTCGAACGGCTTGTTCGGCGCAGGCTTTTTTGTCATCAAAGCACTAACCGCGGGGACAGATCTAATGGTCACGAAAAGCAACTTGAGTGAGCGAAACTTTGTGAGAATTCGCTTTGCGAATTCTCGGAGATATGTACCCAACTAAGATCGTACAATCGCGACGTGCGGCGAGATTTAGAACTCCAGTTTCGCAGTAACATTCGCCTGATGTAACTTTCGTGAGCGAAACTTTGTGAGAATTCGCTTTGCGAATTCTCGGAGTTCTAAATCACTTTCATTCCGGGCAACACAAAAGGGAGTGCGGACGCACTCCCTTTTGTGTTGGTCGGAGCGGCGAGATTTGAACTCGCGACCTCCTGGTCCCGAACCAGGCGCGCTACCGAGCTGCGCTACACCCCGAAAACATATTGAATTATATAAGGGATTCGAGTCCCGTTATCTTGAGCCAATGCAGGGACTCGTTTTCGCACATGGCTCTCGCTGCTTGCACTCCGTGCCGCGCAGCTTCGGCCGTGACGAAAACCCGGGTCCTAAAAACGATCCACCGGATCGTTTTCTTAACGGGCCTTCGAGTCCCCTCAAAAAAGACCAAATCTTATCGGCTCGTTGAGCCGATAAGATTTGGAGCCAATGCAGGGATTCGAACCCTGGACCTGCGCATTACGAATGCGCTGCTCTACCGGCTGAGCTACATTGGCTTGCACAGTTATTCATTATAACAGATTCAAAGCCCTTTGTCACTACCTAAATCACAAAAAGAACGGCCCGAAACGAAATATATTTCAATTCGGGCCGTTATGCGGCTGATGCGGTCAGCGGCCGTCGTTTTTCCAATGCTTAAGCAGCGGCAGCACGGCTTCCATATGCGCTCTGACCTGCTCCGGGGGCCAATTATCGTTTGCAAGGTTCTTCACGCAAAAGTCTATGAGCTGCTCCTGAGTTTCATAGACGAACCTTCCGTCCGAATAGCACCATTTGCAGTAATCCTCGTTTATATCGCCGTCGGGCTCGCGGCTTAAGATCGGGTCTTCAAGCGGCATCCCGCAGCACTGGCAGAAGAGCTTGCGCGGGGAGCCCAGCAGCGTGTTGATCGAAACGTCATAGAATCTCGAAAGCAGCTTGAGCGTTTCGGTGTTGGGCAGGGTCTCGCCGGTCTCCCAGCGTGAAACGGCCTGGCGGGTCACGAAGACCTTTTCGGCAAGCTCCTCCTGTGAGATGCCCTTTGATATGCGCAGATCGCGCAGCACTTCATTTGCGGTCATGTTTCACCTCGATCGATTTTGCTTGAGACCAGTATAAACCGCCCGCGGCGCGGATGCAAGCAACGCGCTGTTGCTCATTCGAATTCCTTTGTCGAAAGGTATTTGGCTCCGCTGTCGGGCAGCAGCGCAACGATGTTTTTGCCCGTGTTTTCGGGCCTTTTCGCAAGCTCGAGCGCTGCGGATACGGCGGCGCCCGAGGATATTCCAACGAGTATCCCTTCCTCGCGCGCAAGCCTTCGGCCCATTGCAAAGGCGTCCTCGTCGGCCACGGGCATAACGCCGTCGTAAATGCCCAGCTTCAGCACCTTCGGCACGAAGCCCGCGCCGATGCCCTGTATGCCGTGGGGCCCCGCGACGCCCGCGGAGAGCACGGGGGAGGAGGCGGGCTCCACCGCCACCACGGCGATGGAGGGATCGCGCGATTTTAAGTATTCACCCACGCCCGTCAGCGTGCCGCCGGTGCCCACGCCCGCGACAAATACGTCTATATCCCCGTCCATATCGTCCCAGATCTCGGGGCCGGTGCCGATGATATGCGCCTGCGGGTTGGCCGGGTTTTCGAACTGCGAGGGGATGAAGCTGCCGGGCGTTTCGGCCGCTATGCGCTCCGCCCTTTCGATGGCCGCGGTCATGCCGCCGGAGCCGGGGGTCAGCACCACCTCGGCGCCATAGGCGCGTATCGCCTTCTGCCGCTCCACGCTCATGGTATCGGGCATCACGATGATCACGCGATAGCCGCGCAGCGCGCCTATCAGGGCAAGGCCCACGCCCGTGTTGCCCGAGGTGGGCTCGATTATCACCGCGCCGGGCTTTATCAGCCTGCGGGCCTCCGCGTCGTCAAGCATATTCAGCGCAACGCGGTCCTTCACGCTGCCGCCCGGATTGGCGTATTCAAGCTTGGCAAAGAGCCTTGCCCGCACGCCCTCCTCCTTCTCGATATTTTTAAGCTCCAGCATGGGCGTGCGCCCGATAAGCTGTTCGGCGGAAGTGAAAATTCGCATATTTGCCTCCTTGTTTATTGATTGATGGGTATGGCTGCCCCGCATAGATCGGCCTTAAACCGACGATCCCTAAATAATATAGTACCACACGGGCTCGCCGCCGGGTTCCTCCTGCTTGGCGGGCTCGTTTTTCTGCCCGCTCTTGAACTGCAGCTCGCGGTTGGACACGCTCACCCTTGTGCCGGGCTCCACCGAGCGGGTTATGAATGCGTTGGAGCCGATTATGGAATCGTGCCCGATCACCGTATCGCCGCCCAGTATGGAAGCGCCCGCGTAAATGGTAACGTTGTTTTCAATGGTGGGATGCCGCTTTTTGCCGTGCAGGCGCTGCCCGCCGCGCGTCGAGAGCGCGCCCAGGGTCACGCCCTGGTATATCTTCACGTTATCGCCTATCACGGTGGTCTCGCCTATCACTATGCCCGTGCCGTGGTCGATGAAGAAATGCCTGCCGATCCGGGCGCCGGGGTGGATGTCTATTCCCGTTCTGCAGTGCGCGCACTCGGTCATTATTCGCGGTATCAGCGGCACCCGCAGCTCATACAGCAGATGCGCGATACGGTTGACGGTTATCGCGTAAAGCCCGGGATAGGATATGATTATCTCCTCAAGGCTCGAGGCCGAAGGGTCGCCGTCATAGGCGGCGGAAAGATCCATGTCCGCAAGGCCGCGTATATGCGGCAGACCGGCCATAAATTCCGCGGTGATGCGCTCGGAATCGGCGGGATCGGCCCCCTCGGCGCCGCGCAGAGCGATGGCGATCTGCTCGTTCAAATGTATCGCAATGTCCTCAAGCAGATTCGAAATGCTGTTTTTAAGATTGTAGATGCGATAGGTGTGATCCCGAAAATACCCGGGGAACACCACCCGGAAGAGCTTTTCGATAAGCTCCTCGATCACCGCGCCGTCGGGCTGCATGAAGAGCTCCAGACGGTCGATCACGCGCCCGCCGCCGTAATCCGCAAGTATCAGCTCCTCCAGGCGCTGTATTTCCGCCTCAAAGGGCGCTCCGTTCGGGTTGAATGGTTTTTCCATAAAGGCTCCGTTCATTTTATTCCGTGTATATTATACCACTTCCGCCCGACTTATGCAATATCATTCGCACAGACTTCGTTCTATGCCGTCGATGATTATCGCGCGGAAGGGCCCCTCGGGGAATTCGCTCTCATGCGCTTCCTGCTGACGGAGTATGTCAAAAGTCAGCTTGACCGCCGAAAGCCTGTCCGCGGCCTTTGCCGAATCGTCGGTCAGCACCTCCTCAAGCGTGTCCAGCGCGGTAAAGCTCAGCTTGTTGATCCTGCGTGAAAGCTTTTGCGTCCCCGTGCGCCGCGGGGCGTTCACTATGCGCAGCTCATCCTGTTCGATAATATCACTTCCTTTCGATTCCTTTATTATATTATAGCACATATGTTCGTATATGTCAAGAACGGCTGCCTTCCCGAACACCCAAAACAAAAGGGGCGGCCGAGTCAAGCACCCCAAAGCTTCTGGGGCGACCGAGTCAAGCACCCCAAACTAAGGGGGGTATTAAGCGAGCGAAGCGAGCGTCGCAAGGCGTCGCAAAACCTTCGGTTTAGCTAATCGAAAAATGCATGCAAATTTTTCGGAGGCCGTCGCCGCGCCACATGGAGCGTTAAAAAGGGGCAACAGTGTTGCGCCTTTAGCGGAATGCCGAAGCAGCTATGCTGCGAGGGATAGGCGCGGAATGCGGGCGTAAAAAGGAATGCACGGGGCGGACCCTGCCGCCCGTCGATTGCCTCTTTGACCATTCACCGGATGGTCAAAGTCGCTGCGCGACCGGCA
>JAFXZJ010000011.1 GCA_017541305.1 Clostridia bacterium
CATAGCTGCTTCGGCATTCCGCTAAAGGCGCAACACTGTTGCCCCTTTTTAACGCTCCATGTGGCGCGGCGACGGCCTCCGAAAAATTTGCATGCATTTTTCGATTAGCTAAACCGAAGGTTTTGCGACGCCTTACGGCGCTCGCTTTGCTCGCTTAATACCCCCCTTTGTTTGGGGTGCTTGGCCCGGTCGCCTCTTAAGTGACGATACTAACCACGGGGACAGATCTGCCGGTCAGTTCCGATAGTATCGCTTTGGCGGCGGGAACTTAACTGACCATCAGATCTGTCCCCGTGGTTAGTGAACGATCATGCAGCCCTCATCCGCACCTGCGAGACATATCCCCGTGCGGATCGGCGAAAAAAACAAAGGGCGCGATGGAATGTCCCACCGCACCCTTTTGAAATCTGTCTTACTTATTCGCCTTCGCCTTCGCGTAAGCGAGTATGCGCTGCATCTCGTTGTAAACGATCATGTAGCCCTCGTCAACGCCCATGCCGGGCTTTGCGAGTATCTGGTCGGGACGGGTGGCCATTGCGCACTGCACGCACACCTGAGCCGAGCGGTCGGTCTCGTTGCAGGTGCCGCCCTGATAGGCGCCGATGCCGCGCTCCTTGCAGTAGAGCACCGCCTCGATGGTGTTGTTTATGCCGCCCAGGTCGGGGGTCTTTATCTGCACCATGTGGCCGGCCTTGTTGTCGGCAAAGTACTTGATATCCTCAAGGGTGTTGCACCACTCGTCGGCAACTATCTCAACGTTGATGCCGCGGTCGTCAAGCTCCTTGGTGATGGCCTTGAGCGCCAGCATCTGCTTTTCGCGGTCCTCAACGTCCATGGGGCCTTCTATGCGAAGGTGGAAGGGCTTTGCGGCCTCCTCAAGGGTGGCGAGGTAATCGGCCATGGCCTTGTAATTGTCGTTGCCGAAGGCCGCGCCAATGGTGCCGTAAACGTCGATGTGGAAAATGGGGTTGTAATCCTCGCTCGTGCGGAGCTGGAGCACGCGGTCGCGCAGCCACTTGACGTACTCAAGCAGCTTTTCGCCGTGCTCGCCCAGCTTGGTCTTCACGTTGTTGATAAGGGCGTGGGGGAGTATCTGAGCGCCCTTTATTATCATCTTATCGGAATTGGTATAGCGGTCGTCGCCCGACTGGGTGAAAATGTCAAGGGGCTTGGGCTCGAAGGTGAGACCGTATTCCTCGGCGACGACTTCATACATCATCCTGTGGGTGGCCTTGGCAACGGCGTCCAGCAGAGCCTGGGTCATGCCGTAGCGGATGGCGGTGTGAAGGCGCTTGCCGTCAACGGTGATGGCCTCCAGATCGGCGGCAAGCTGACGGAAATTGTCCGCCTCGCGGCCGATGAGGGCGGGAGCGATATGCTGCTCGATAACGGGGATGAAATCCTTGGCAAGGAAGAGGGGATCCCTGCCGCCGCAGCCGGAATACTGCACGGCGGCGCAGTCGCCGGTGGCGATCTGACCGTCCTCGAGAACGAGC
Organism: Clostridia bacterium; assembly: GCA_017541305.1. Taxonomy (GTDB): domain Bacteria; phylum Bacillota; class Clostridia; order Christensenellales; family CAG-138; genus UBA3857. Next base: position 1,497 of record JAFXZJ010000011.1, read on the forward strand.
ATCACGGAGATGGATTCGCCGGGCTGACGGACGGAGGTGAAGCCGGGGGTCTTGGGCTCGCCGAAATAGGCGGCGCCGTCGCTGCGGGCGCCCGCCTTGATGGCGCGCTGATCGTCGAAATAGAAGCCGGTACGGCCTGCGGAGCAGATTACGTTTGTGATCTTCATATTATTCAAAACCTTTCTAAAAGTATTCGTTTGTTAGTTCCTGGGCCTGCCGACGAGCCTGCCCTTGCTTATCGCGTAAACGTCGTCGATGACCATCTGGAAGGAAGCGCTGCGCTTCTCGGCCTTGGCGCGCTCGGCGATCTTTGCGCGGTGATATGCCTTGATCTCGTTATCGAAGGGCAGATGGCCCATTTCGAGTATGCGGATGGCGCCGGAGTTGTCGCGCGCGGGGAGCATCTTGCCCGCGTTGAAGCGGCTGGGAGCAAAGGGAATATCGAGCACGCCGCTCATAACGGCCTTCACGGTGCCGTCGGCGATGTCGCCCTCGCCCAGCTCAAAGCACTTGTCCACGATGCAGCGGGTCTCGCGGCGGATCATGTCCTTCTCCTCCTCAAGGTTGGCGGCGGTGCACACCTGGTCGGCGAGCATGGAGATGAGCTGCTTGGTGCACCTTAAGCCCTGCGCGTTGGCTTCCATGGTGGGAACGCCCGCGGCCTCGTGCGGGGTCTTGACTATGACCTTGGTGGCCTTTGAAAGCGCGGCGGTGGCGCTGCCCCAGCTTATCACGCCGAAGGCCTTCGCCTCGTCGGCGGGGAAGCCGCCCATCCACTGATGGAACACGGTGGTAACGCACACGTCATTATAGCCGTTCTTTTCAAGGTATTCGTTGGTAAGCTCCTCAAGCACGCGTATCGCCGCAACGTCCTGCACCAGGTTGCCGCACTGGCCATAGCCCACGGTGATGTTCTTCACGCCCTGCTCGGCGGCAAGCAGCGCCTCGATTATGGCAACGGCGTGGGATATGCAGGGGGGCACCAGGGTGCCGGTCAGGGGGCCGTAGGGCTCGCGGTTGATCGAAACGCCCGCCTCTTCATATATGCCGGTCAGACGGTCGACGTACTGCCAGTCGCGGATGGTCTTTTCCATGGGCACGTTCTTGGCGTAGGGCAGGTTGTATGAAATGCCGCCGCCCTCATAGCTGGTGAAGCCGCCCGCATAGGTGATCTCGGTCAGCAGCCTTGCGTCCGGGGTGCCGTGACGCACCTGTATGGGGGTGTCCAGCGCCTTTATCAGCCTGCGGCAGCCGTCAACGCCGTGGTTGACCGCCGGGAAGCCGTTAAGCATGGAGCGGCGCTCCTTCATGGATTCGCGTATGCCGTTTTCCGCCTCCTGATAGCGGTTCTGACGGGTGTAGCTGTCGATGGTGGTGGGCAGCAGATCCGCCTCGCCCTTATCCTGCAGATAGGTGAGCAGCTCTATATGCGCGTCTATCAGCGCAACGCCCGCGCGGGGCTGTATCAGCGTGATCCCGCGGTTCTTGGCGTCGACGAGCTTCTTGGAGAATATCTTGTGGTCGGGCAGGGACTTGTGAAATTCGATCGCTTCCGCAAGGTCAACGGCGGCGCCGGTGGGCCACTGCTTTAAAACCTCTTCGCGGATGGCGTAGAACTCATCGTCGGGAATGCGCTTATTTTGAAGATTGTTCATATGCTCTCTCCTCTTGTAATTCTTCTTTTAATATGGTCAGCGCCGCGTCGGGATAATGCTCCGAAAGCAGGCCCATTGCGGCAATAATATAGCTTCTGTCAACCAGCACGTCGCACGCGCGGGGCTTTAAGGATTCGGGCTCCTCCTCGTCATAGAAGCCGTAGGAGGCGATGCGCCCGGTGTGTTCGGTGTGTATCAGCGAACCTCCCGTGACGATGAATTTATCGACGTTCACAAGGTTTTTGCCCGTTTGAACAAGCTTTAAGCCGCCCAGGCCGAATATCTCCTCCAGCCGTCCCGCGTGGCGGGTGACGGCAACGCGCACCGCCCACGAAGCCAGCGCCTCGTCGGCCCTTGCGGTTTCGTCGTCATAGGGAAGCATGTCGGTGTTTGCGGCAAACATTTCGACTATTTCCGAAAGCCTTTCGGGGGAAAGCCCCGCGGTCTCGGCCACACGGTCGAGCCCGGCCGCGTCGATTATGCCGTGAATGCTGTAACGCATACCGATATCGCCCTCGACCGTGCGCTTGATGTAAGGCTCGGGCAGCCCGCGCAGCGAAGTCCTGGGATCGTCGGGCAGGCCCTCGCACACGGAATAGATATCCGTCGTGGCGCCGCCCACGTCCACGGCAACCAGATCGCCAATGCCCTTCTGCGCCTTGGTGCCCTCGGCAAGCAGCTTCATGGCCGCCATCACGGCGCTGGGGGTGGGCATCATAATGCCGCTTATCAGCTCCGAGGCCTTCGAAAGGCCCTTTGCCTGCACTATGCGGTTCAGGAACACCTCGCGTATCTGCTTCTGCGTGGGCTCGATATTCAGGGTGCCGAATTTGGGCATCACGTTTTCGCAGATATGCACCTCGCGCCCGGAAAGTATCCTTTCGCATTCGCGCGCGGCGTTGCGGTTGCCCGCGTAGATAATGGGATAGCTGCCGCCGATCTCCTTCAGGACGTGAGCGTTATGTATCACGCAGTCGGAATTGCCCCCGTCTGTGCCGCCCACCAGCAGGAAGATATCGGGATCGGTGGCCTTTATCTCCTCCGCGTCGTCCTCGGTCAGCTTGAAGGCATAGGTCTTCAAAACCTTGGCGCCCGCGCCCAGCGAGGCGGTCTTGGCGGCCTCGGCCGTCAGCTCGGGAACCAGGCCCGAAGCCAGCATCCTCAATCCCCCCGCGGCGGAGGAGCAGGCGTAGCGCTCACAAAAATCGAGCCTGCCCGTCTTTTTTTCAAGCTGAAAAAGCGCGTCGGCAAGCCCGTCGTTAATGTCGGTTTGGACCGTGGTGTATGAATTTGCTGTCCCCAAAAGGCGCGGCGAATCGATATCGACCGCCGTGACCTTTGTGTATGTACTTCCGAAATCAATCAATAATACGGGTCTCATGTTAACCCCTTCGGAGCATCAGTCCTGAATGTGCAGATCTTCCCTAAGACACTCGATATCGACCTCGGGAGCGGTTCCGGGAGGGAACGAGCGGTCAAAGCCCATGGCCTTGAAGCGCTTTTCGACCTCCTCAAAGGGCTGCTTGCCTATGACGATGTTGCCGCCGACGTAAAGCAGTATGCCCTCCAGGCCCGCCTCGTCGCACTTCTCGCGCAGACCGCGGCAGTCAAGCTCGCCCTGCCCGTAAAGGGAGGAAACGAGTATCGCGTCCGCGTTGGTCTCGATAGCGGCGTTGATGAACTCCTCCTGGGATACCATAACGCCCAGGTTGATCACGTTGAAGCCCGCATCGGTAAAGGCGTGATAGAGTATCTGGTTGCCCACGGCGTGAACGTCCGCGCCGATAACGCCGATGACTATTGTTTTCTTTTCCATTTTAAAACCTCGCTGAACCGGCATTTTTTTAGTTGGTCAGGCCCGCGGATACGTAAGCCCGGGCGCTCAAAACCCGATATAACTCCACAATATCCACTTGCGCGTATAATACGCTATGCGGCGAAAAATGTCAAGCCGAACAGGGCAAAATATTCCATATATTTATTTTCGGAGCGCGCTTTTAAGCCCCCTTTTTCGGGGGGCTTGACAAATAAGAACAAATGTGCTATAATAATAGTGTTCAAAAAATGAACACGGTTCATTTTTTGGTATGGGGGTGGTTCATTTTTTGCACCCCAATATAAATATAAATTATAAATACGGATACGATCTCGCTTCGCTCGATCGTATCCTTCGAAAGGAAAACGAATGAAAACAGCGAGAAAGGAGTTTTACGTAGCTTCCGAAGTATTCAAAAAGCCCCTGGGCAGCGCCGCAAGAACGGTTTTTATGTTTTTAAGCTGCTGCGCGAACAGGGATGGCGAATGCTTTCCCTCGATACGCAGGATCTCAAACGAGTGCGGGCTCTGCCGCAACACGGTCATCAGGGCGATAAGCGAGCTGGTGGACGCGGGGCTGATATCAAGGCAAACGCGCATAACGGGGTCCGGCGCAGGCCTGCGCCAAACGAGCAATCTTTACCGCATACTCGCCGCCCGCGGCGAACGAAAGCCCGCGCCGCAGCCTGTCACGGACGATAAGCCCAAACCAGAGGACGACGGGCTCGGGGAGCTTCTGAAAAGGCTTGATATCTCGGGCAGGTATTATGATAAGCCCGCCGCAAAGGCGGTGGAGTTTGCGATAAGCGAGCTGTGGTATTCCGAAAATTTTCGCTTCAAGGGCGAGCGGGTGCCGCGCTCCCGCGTGCGCGAAAGACTGCGCGCGCTGGATACCGAAGCGATAGATTCGGTCATGGCGCTGCTTGCCGAAACCGCCTCCGCCGCGGATAAACCCGCCTATCTCAAGGCGTGCGTCTATAACGCCCCGTTCGGGGCCAGCGCCGTCACCGCCGCACAGATCGCAAGGTTCAGGAAGTACGGAGCGTATGATTGACGTGAAACGACGATCCCTCCGGCTTTTCTCCCTGCGGTCGAAAATCCACCTCCCTTTAACCAATGGGGACGGTTCTAACCGGTTAAAGCTTGAGACGCTTTGCCGGACCGGCGCAAGACTGAAAAAAGCCTTCCCCCGGGGGAAGGGGGACCGCGAGGAACGAGCGGTGGATGAGGGATACATTGTTATTGTTCCCTTTGTGATTCATTAGCCTTTTTAGTCACCGATTCCTTGAGAAGCCGGGATATGTCTCGCAGGAGCGGCCTTAAGAGCTTGGCTTTATAAATCCCCTCATCAGTCGTCTTCACTTCGTTCAGCCGACAGCTTCCCCGCCAAGGGGAAGCCTTTTGGTCGGCGTCAGTCGAGGCTCCCTTGTGTAAAGACACGAAGCGTTAAGAAGGCGAGGGCGGTTATTAGGCTCCCTTGTGTAAAGGGAGCTGTCAGCGAAGCTGACTGAGGGATTGTTTTACATACACCACTTAAGTTACTGATTCCATAAGAGGCCGGGATATGTCTCGCAGGAGGTCGATTGCCGGTCGCGCAGCGACTTTGACCATCCGGTGAATGGTCAAAGAGGCAATCGACGGGCGGCAGGGTCCGCC
>JAFXZJ010000012.1 GCA_017541305.1 Clostridia bacterium
AGGGCGGCCTGACCGTAGCCCTTGCCCTGTTCGTTTTTGTCGATCATGAACCGCCAGAGCCAGTAGCGGTCGTCCTCGTCCTCGTCTTCAGGATCGAATGCGAACATGCAGAAGCCCACCAGCTTCTCATCTGCATAGATGGCAAAGGGCCGGGCCACGCCGGGCTGCTCCGCGTTGGCCTCGTCCGCCTGCCGCAGCGAAACTTCATTTGTTGCGACGAAGGGCTGATCCTCTCGTACGGAAAGGGCCAAAACAGCATCTCTGTTATTATCATTTATAGGTTGCAGTTTAATTATCATAATTGGTTTTTCTCCTTGAATGTAAGATTAAATATGTAATCGTTCCTGTGTGGCGTCGGCGCCTGAAAAAGGCGCAAAAATACCGCAGCCAAGCAGCTTCCGTCGTGGCTGCGTCCTGCGGTTCCACTATCCGAAAGTTACTCAAAAACGGCGCACCAAACCAAAGGGGTATACCCCCCGTGTTCTGCACCTCTGTTCAGTTTTCAGGCGATAGTAATAATCATTGGTGTACGCACCTTTCATGGAGTTCTTCTGTATTATACATGCAAATGCAGCAAAAAACAATCAGAAATAATACTAATTGCCATTGTCGAAGAAATAGAAAAAGGATCGCTGCCTTTGTCAAGATAGCAATCCTTTTCTGGCGGAGAAGCAGGGATTTGTTCTCGCACGGCTCGCCGCGCTCGGTCAGGGCGGGACGGTCGGACCCTGCCGACCTTTGCTCGCTTTTCAAACATCCACAGGATGCTTGAAATCGCTCATCGCGACCGCTCGCAACCGCGCCCGTTCAAATCCCTGCTTCGCTTAATTTCGCGGAGAAGCGGGGATTTGGTTTTTGCACATTGGCTCTTGCTGCTTGTGCTCCGCACTGCGCAGCATCGGCCGTGACAAAAACCCGGGGCGGGCGAAAGTAACACCGTTACTTTCGCTTAACCGCCTTTCAAATCCCTTTGTGTTGGCGGAGAAGCAGGGATTTGTTCTCGCGCGGCTCGCCGCGCTCGGTCAGGGCGGGACGGTCGGACCCTGCCGACCTTTGCTCGCTTTTCAAGCATCCACAGGATGCTTGAAATCGCTCATCGCGACCGCTTGCAACCGCGCCCGTTCAAATCCCTGCTTCTTTCTTTGTCAAAATAATTAGGACGCCTTTTGGCGTCCTAATTATTTTGGCGGAGAAGCAGGGATTTGAACCCTGGCGACCCTTCGCAGATCCTACTCCCTTAGCAGGGGAGCCCCTTCGACCTCTTGGGTACTTCTCCATTATTCTTTTGTTGGCGGAGAGAGAGGGATTTGAACCCCCGGTGCCTTGCGACATCACCGGTTTTCAAGACCGGCGCCTTAAACCACTCGGCCATCTCTCCAAGTATCGCAACGGATGAATTATACCAAAGCCGGGGCCGGTTGTCAACACCGTTTTTGCCGGACAATATTATATAATATTGTTAAACGGGATCGACCTTGGCAAACACCATACGCCCGGCGGAGGTTTGCAGCACGCTGGTGACCGTGGCGTTCACCCTCTCGCCGACGAGCTTTCCGCCGCCGTCGAGCACTATCATTGTGCCGTCGTCAAAATATGCCACGCCCTGCCCGGGCTCCTTGCCCTCCTTGACGACTGTGACTTCGATCTGTTCCCCAGCAACGACGTTTATGCGCAGTGAATTTGCCAGATCGTTTATGTTGAACACCTTCACGCCCTGCACTGCGGCAACCTTGCTGAGGTTATAATCGTTCGTCACCACCACGCCTCCCGTTTCCGAAGCAAGGCGAAGCAGCTTTGTATCGACCTCGTCAAGATCCTTATAGTCGGTCTCGATTATCACAAAGCGGTCGGGGTATTCCTCCTGCGCACGGTTGATTGCGTCAAGCCCGCGGCGGCCTCTCGAGCGCTTGAGCGCGTCGGCGGAATCGGCGATATGCCTCAGCTCGTCAAGCACGAAGGCCGGTATCAAAAGCGTGCCCTCGACTATGCCCGTCCTGAACATATCAAAGAAGCGCCCGTCGATTATCGCCGATGTGTCGAGCAGCTTTGGGCAGGCGGCAACGGGGGAGACCTCCTGCGTCTGCGCGCTTTCGCCGCGCTTGAACCAGTTGGGCAGATTGATCTCGCGTATCCTGCTCGTCGGGATCTTCCAGCCGAGATACGCCAACACAACGAAAACAATCACGTCAAGCAATATCACGATCGACGTGAAGGGAATCTTCTGAATGAGCAGGCTTATGAGCGCGGCGATCACAAGGCCCAAAAGCAGGCCTATCACGCCCACGAATATCTGGGACATGGACAGCTCCCTTGTGATGCGCTCGACCTTGCCCGTGAGCTTCATAACGCCGTTTGTGATGGTCGGCGCAAGGAAGAAAAACACAGTACCGAAGACGACGGTCGAAACCCCGTAAAGCACTGTGCGGACCCATGGGAGCATATTTTCAAAAATAGGGGCAAGCCCCAGATCTGCCTGGTTCTTCAGCACGAGCCAAACGATGCCGAAGCCCAGGAGCATCCCTATCGCGGTGATAAGGAATCTAAAAAGCTTTCTGGCCAAAGCATTCTCCTTGATAATGTATCAGCAGATCTTTTCCTCGACGGAGGCCTGATCCACGCCCAGCACGGTGGCAAGCTCGCCCGATATTATGAGCTTGGCCGTGGCAAGCATCTTGCGCTCGCCCGCGGAAAGGCCCTTTTCGCTTTCACGCAGCCTCAGGCATTTGACAACGTCCGCAACGTCGTATATGCTGCCGGAGCGCATCTTGTCCATGTTCTCACGATAGCGTTGGTTCCAGTTGTCGCTGCCTCTGTCGCCGGGCTTTTCCATATAGGCGAATACGGAATCGCATTCGTCCCTGTGGATCAGCCGTCTCAAGCCCACCTGCTCTGCAGTGGCAACGGGCACGAGCGCAGTCATCTTCCCGTTCATGAACCGCAGCGAATAGTAATCCGCGGTCACACCCAACACGGTCTGAGCGAGGATCCCTTCGACTGTTCCCACCCCGTGCATGGGGTAGCATATCAGATCGCCTATGGAAAACACGGTATCCCTCCGAAAATGATTTGACAGCGTGGTCGATCAGTTGATACAGGATGTCGATAAGCGCATAAGGCACTTATTCCCCCATCAATTAGTATACATAAAATATCTCGGAATGTCAAGTGAAAATATACGAAACATATTGAAAAATTTTCAGATTGATGTAAGATAATACAGAGGATGGGGAAGATCGGTCAAATACCGTGTAAGATTCGGCGGGATCACGCGAAGTATAGGGTGATCGCGGTCAAATCGATAAAAAAGGAACGACTATGAACGACGAAAAGCTGGCAAAGCTGCTTCTGTCAGATCCCGACAGGGGCATGAAGAAGCTGATTGACGAATACGGAGGGCTCGTTTCCGCCGTGATAGCGGGCAAGCTCAGATCGGCGCGCTTCTGCGTGCAGGACGCGGAGGATTGCGCCGCTGAGACCTTCTTCGAATTCTGGCGCGGGTTTGAAAAAGCGCCCTGCCCGGGAAGCGGCATCCGTGCCCGCCTCTGCGTCATTGCCAAGCGAAACGCTCTGGATCGGGTCCGCCGCCTTTACAGGCAGCCCGACACGCTCTCCGCGGATGATGAGAATGCGGCCGAGCTTGCCGCCGATTATTCACTGGAGGGTGAATTCGAGAAGAAGGAGGAGCGGCAGGAGCTGATCGACGCGGTCACGGCTCTCGGCCCGCCCGACAGCGAGATAATCATTCGCAGATACTATCTCGGGCAGTCCTCGAAGGAAACGGCGGAAGCGCTGGGCATGAGCGTTTCCAACGTCGATACCAGAGCGCACAGAGCGATCAAAAAGCTTCGTTCCACCCTGGGAGGTAACGACAATGAATAAAAGGTTAGACGAAGTATTCGATACGTTCGATGAAAAGGAAACGGAGCAGCTCCTTTCGGGGCTCGGGACCGTCAGAACGGACGGGAAGAGCGCGGGGCGCGTATATGAGCGCGCGATGGCGCTTGCGGGAAGGAACGTGACAAATGAAAAGCCCGCCGCGCACGTACCCCGCAGGCTGCTGTGGGGACTTGCCGCGGCGATAGTCCTGCTGGCGGCGCTTGGCGCGGGCGGCTTCGCATACGCAGCCGAGGCAAGGGAATTCGGCGAAGCAAAGGCTTTTTTCGAGGAGCATGACATTTCGACGGACGGCTTGACGAGGGCCGAGATCAAGGCCGTTTACCGCGATATCACCACCGAAAGCTTCACCTACGGCAAGACCGCCGAGGTCATTTCGCATAATCTTGAAACGAACAGCATTCCCGGTTGGGAGATACTGCATGAAGATCCCACCGCAGAGGATGTGCGCGACGCATGGGCGGATATGGAGAAGCATTATCTTGCGCAGATCAACTTCCCGGTCGATTGGGAGGACGAGAAGCATACGGAGAACGGCGTCGAGTACCTCCGCCACAAGCTCGGCAGGATCGATAAATGCGTCGGACGCGACGTGAAATGGAGCTATACAAGCGATAAAATGCGCTTCTACTTCGGGTACGAGCTCAGGGACGGCTCGCTGGGAACGGGCGTCGTTGCGGAGGACGTGCCGATCAACAAGGTCGATCAGCGCAGATTCACCCCCGCGCTCACCAGATTCGGCAGTGACGGCGAGCCCCTCTGGTTCGTCACTTGGGACAACGGCGCGCCCGAGGAGCAGATATCGAGCGTGTTCGAGGAAGAGGACGGCTCGCTCACGGTATTCTCCTCCAAGCGCGATTACGAAAACAATGATTTCGCCCTCTGTGTGAGCAGGATCACGGCGGACGGCAAATACTTGGACTCCGTTGCCAATCCCACCGGCAACGCGTGGGTGTGCGATATGCTGGGCTTCGAGGACGGCTATCTTGCGATACTCTATGATAACGAAAGCATGGAGCAGCGCGTGGTCAAGGTCGACCGCGAAGGAAAGCTTGCGGGCGAATTCGCATACAGCGAGAACGGGAACGATTACAGGATCAAGGGCGTTACTGCGTTCGGAGGCAGGATCTATATCTCTGCCGAATATGAGGATGGCGAGATCGTCGATTCGCTCTATACCGGCGAGCCGAGGAGAATGGACGCGGAGGAATTCACCCCGATCGCGAAGCGGATATTCACCGCAGTGATGCTCGTGTGCGATAAGGACGGCGGAAAGCCAAAGGAATTCTATCGCGTCAGCGGCGCGATGGCGGGTGATCTTGAGATCGACGAAGGCCGGCTGAATTGGCGCGTTTACAGCATCACCTCGGCCGAATTCAACCCGCTCTTGGGCTCCAGATCCAGCGATATCGACGCTAATATCCGGAACTACGTATTCTCGGAGAACGGCGCGCTCATCGAAAACACAGATTCGGGCGAGGGTATTAAACTGCTCTGGTAGTATGACGGCAACACAAAAGGAACGGCGCCGTGCCGTTCCTTTTTGCTGCATTAAATTATTACTCCGCAACCTCCAGCGCAAGCTCCATCATGGCGGTGAAGCTCAGCTGACGCTCCTCAGCGGTGGTCGGGGGCTCGTCGTTGACGATGTGGTCGGAGATCGTGCAGATGCACAGGGCGTTCTTGCCCGCGCGCGCGGCGTTCATATAGAGCGCGGCGGATTCCATCTCAACGGCCAGCACGCCCATCTTACACCACTTGGTGGTGCCCATGGAATCGTCATAGAAGGTGTCGGATGAGAGCACGTTGCCCACCATATAGCGAAGGCCCATCTTCTCGGCGGTCTCGGCGGCCTTCCTCAGGAGCTTATAGCTCGCAATGGGGGCATAGGTGCCGGGCAGCTCATACTGGGAAACGTAATTCGAATTGCAGCACGCGGCCTGACCGAGCACTATATCGCGGATATGCAGATCCTTGTGCAGGGCGCCTGCGGAGCCAACGCGGATTATGTTTTCCACGCCATAGAAATTGAAGAGCTCATAGGAATAGATACCTATGGAGGGCATGCCCATGCCGCTTGCCATTACGGAAACGCGCTTGCCCTTGTAGTAGCCGGTGTAGCCCTGCACGCCGCGCACGTCGTTAACGAGCACAGCGTCGGTCAGGAAATTGTCGGCAATGAACTTAGCCCTTTTGGGATCGCCGGGCATAAGCACAGTCTTTGCAAAGTCACCGAGCTTGGCGGTGATATGGGGAGTGGGAACGGGCATATGAACCTCCTTAATGATTTATCAGTCTCTTGAACGGGTCTTGATCTCTTCAACGATCTTTGCCTTGAAATCGGCAAGGGGCATGGTGCCCAGATCGCCGCCCTTGCGGGAACGTACCGCGACAACGCCGTTTTCGACTTCCTTGTCGCCGATTATGAGCATATAGGGTATCTTCTGCAGCTGCGCTTCGCGGATCTTGAAGCCGATCTTCTCATTGCGCAGATCGGTCTCGACCCTTACGCCGGCGGCTTCGAGCTCGGCGGCGATCTGACTAGCCTGCTCGGCGGTACGGTCTGTCATGGCCATGACCTTTACCTGCACGGGGGAGAGCCACGTGGGGAACGCGCCCGCGAAATGCTCGGTGATAACGCCTATGAAGCGCTCGATCGAGCCGAACACCACGCGGTGGATCATAACGGGCCTGTGCTTTAGGCCGTCCGCGCCCATGTATTCCAGCTCGAACCTTTCGGGAAGCTGGCTGTCAAGCTGTATGGTGCCGCACTGCCATGTACGGCCAAGGCAATCCTCAAGATGGAAGTCAAGCTTGGGACCGTAGAACGCGCCGTCGCCCTCGTTGATCACGAAATCCTTGCCCATCTCGGTTATGGCGGCCTTAAGGATATCCTGGTTGATCTCCCATTCCTCCTCGGTGCCGATATGATCCTCGGGCATTGTGGAGAGCTCGATCGTGTACTTAAGGCCGAAGAGCGAGTAGACCTCGTCAAAGAGCTTTGCCACGTTCTTGATCTCGTCCTTCATCTGCTCGCGGGTCATGAAGATATGCGCGTCGTCCTGTGTGAAGCAGCGCACGCGGAAGAGCCCGTGCAGAGCGCCGGAAAGCTCGTGCCTGTGCACCAGGCCCAGCTCGCCGCAGCGCAGGGGCAGCTCGCGGTAGGAATGAGGCTCGGTCTTGTAAACGAGCATTCCGCCGGGGCAGTTCATGGGCTTTATGGCGTAATCCTCATCGTCTATGACGGTGGTGTACATATTGTTCTTATAATGTCCCCAATGACCGGAGCGCTCCCAAAGGGTGCGGTTGAGTATGATGGGGGTGGAGATCTCAACGTAGCCGTAGCGCTTATGCACCTCGCGCCAGTAATCGATCAGCGTATTCCTCAAAACCATGCCCTTGGGCAGGAAGAAGGGGAAGCCGGGGCCTTCGTCCATTATCGCAAATAGGCCAAGCTCCTTGCCGATCTTGCGGTGATCGCGCTTCTTGGCTTCCTCGATGCGGGTGATGTACTCGTCAAGGTCGGCCTTTTTTTCGAAGGCGGTGCCGTATATGCGCTGCAGCATCTTGTTCTTCTCGCTGCCGCGCCAGTATGCGCCGGCGATGCTCATTAGCTTGAAGTTCTTGACCTTGCCGGTGTTCTCAACGTGAGGGCCCGCGCAGAGGTCGACGAAATCGCCCTGACGGTAGAAGCTTATTATCGCGTCCTCGGGCAGATCCTCGATCAGTTCCACCTTATAGGGCTCATGGCGGTCCACCATATACTTTATGGCCTCCTCGCGGGGCAGCTCAAAACGCTCAAGAGGAAGCTTCTCTTCGACTATCTTCGCCATCTCCTTTTCGATCAGCACCAGATCGTCGGGAGTGAAGGGCTCGTCAACGTCAAAGTCGTAATAGAAGCCGTTGTCGATGGCGGGGCCGATGGCAAGCTTGGCCTCGGGCCTTACCTTTTTGACGGCCTGCGCGAGTATGTGCGAACCGGTGTGACGCAGGGTCCAGCGGCCGTCCTCATCGTTGAAGGTGAGGAGCTTCAGGCTGCAGTCGTGCTCGATGGGCGCGAACGCGTCGTGCCTCTCGCCGTCGATCTCGGCGGCAAGCACCGCCTTGCGCAGGCGGGGGCTGATGGATTCCGCCACGTCAAAGGCGGATACGCCGGATTCGAACTCCTTAACGGAGCCGTCGGGCAGTGTGATGTGGATCATGATATTTCTCCTTGAAAGTAATATTTTTTTAAAATAAAAACGCCCCGGATATTATCCGAGGACGGCTGTGAACCGCGGTTCCACCTCGATTGGGAATGATCCCCACTCGATCCGATCGATAAAGGCCGATCGCGCCTTCGGTCGCGGGGCGGTAGCCTTATTTCCCGACTGCTCCGCTTACAGCCAAAGGCGGCGCTCTCTTGGAATCGTGTGAAAAAAGGTCTTGTTCCCGTTCATCCCGATATTCAACTAAATGCCATTATAACATACAGACTAAATACTGTCAATCACAAAAATAATATTTTTGAACATATTAGTAGTGAGTTTTTTATTCGGAGCTTTTTTCATGCCTGTATTGACCGTTTCCAGCATCGATTACAAAGGGGAGCTTGCGCCGCTCCTTGAAAGGCGCGCATCAAAGCACGGGCTTTACGGCCTGACGGATGCCGGGTGCGGCATGCGCATCGAGCTTTCTTCGGGCGAGCTTCCCGCGCTGGCCCTCGCGCTTTCCGAGCTGATGCTTTTTGATTTAAGACCCTTCGAGCTGTCGCGGCTTGTCGATCTTTTGCCGGTCACGCTTCGCGATAAGCGGCGCATACTGCCCGCGGCGCTGATGCTGTCCGGCAGCGCGCACATGATCGTGCCCGTTTCGGCGGAGGTGCTTGACTTTCTTGAAAGCAGCAGCCGCATAAATCCCGAAGGCTTCCTCAGATTCCGCCTGCAGTACGTGCTTGAGGGCTGGGCGAGAGCGGTCGATATTGCTGCGTCGGCGCGGTAAGGATTCCGAAATATTAACAGACTGTTCACAAAATCGGGTATTTTGCTGTCGAAAAATGCCGAGATATGTGCTATAATGATGGGGATAAAAACTGTTTGACCGAAATTCGGTACTTGAAAGGATAGCACGATGTCACGCAAAAACGGCGCTGCCAAGGCATTTTTCAGATGGCTGCGCGTCCCGATCATAACCATCGCCGCGTCGCTCATAGCGGCGCTTATCGCGTTGCCCATAATACTCAGAAACAGGGCGGGCGTCGAGCCCGTTGCAATGAATACCGCCGCGCCGACCGAGGACACCGGGCGCGAGCTTCCCGCCGATACCGACTTGCCCGATGAAAGCGAGCAGCCCGAGGAGCACGGCAAGGTGTTCCACGTCGGCGACGTGGATGACAGGGTGATAGACATTCAATCCCGCCTGATGGAACTCTTCTATATGGCGTCGGACGAGCCCTGCAACGTGTATAACACTTCCGTTTCCAACGCGATCAAGCTCTTTCAGCGCACCCATTATCTGACACAGACCGGCAACGCCGATGAAGCGCTGCTCGACCTTTTGTTCTCGTCCGCCGCCAAGGAATACGTGCTCGAATACGGCAACAGCGGCGAGGACGTCTCCACCCTGCAGCAGCGTCTGCATGCGCTGGGCTTCTATAACGACAAGCAGAACGGCTATTTCGGCCATGCCACCGAGCGCGCGCTCGAGGAATTCCAGATGGTCAACAGCCTCAAGGCGGACGGCAAGGCGGATATCTTCACCCGCGATATGCTCTTTTCCTATGACGCGCTCGATTCCGACGGCGAGCCGCTCATGATCGATCCGTTCGCGTATGACACGCCCGAGCCCGGCGATTCGCCGTATGAAACGGTCGCCCCGATCTATGAGCCCACCGCCGCGCCCACGCCCGAGCCCACACCCGCGCCCACTCCCAAGCCCACCAACACCCCCAAGCCCACGCCCGCTCCGACGAACACGCCAAGGCCCACGAACACGCCGAAGCCCACGAATACTCCCAGGCCTACGAACACGCCGAGGCCCACGAATACGCCTAAGCCCACTAATACGCCCAGGCCTACGAACACACCGAGGCCCACTAATACTCCCAGACCCACAAACACTCCCAGGCCCACGAACACGCCGAGGCCTACGAACACGCCTAAGCCCACGAATACGCCGAAGCCGACGCGTACGCCTAAGCCCACGAACACGCCGAAGCCGACGCCCACGCCGACTCCGACTCCCACCCCGACCCCCACGCCGACGCCGACTCCCACGCCCACGCCGACTCCCACTCCGGCTCCCACGCCTACAAAGACTCCTAAGCCCACCAACACCCCCAAGCCCACCAACACGCCCAAGCCCACGCCCAGTCCCGCGCCCTCATATACCGAACCGCCCGAGCCGGTAGGCTCCGGTGTGGAAGGCTTCATATCGGTGCTGCAGGCGCAGCTTGGCAAACCCTACGTGCTCGGCGGCAACGGCCCCGATCATTTCGACTGCTCGGGCTTGGTCTATTACTCGCTCAAACGCATGGGCATCAGCATAGGCCGCATGAACGCCAACGGCTATGCGAATTATACCGGTTGGGAGAGGATCGACGGCAAGGATAACCTGCAAAGGGGCGATCTGCTGTTCTTCTATAACGATTCTCACAACTATATCAGCCACACGGCGGTGTATCTCGGCAATGACCGGTTCATACACGCATCCAGCTCACAGGGCCAGGTGTGCATAAGCAGCTGGGGCAGTTGGGCAACCTCGCATTTCGCATGGGGCAGGAGGGTGTTCGACTGATGCTCAAGATAAGGATGCTCGTTATACTCGACCTGCTGCAGGAGCTGTCCGATGAGGAGCACATACTCAACAGCAAGGATCTCATGACCGAGCTTTCCAAGCGCGGTTACACCATGGACCGCCGCTCGGTCTATCGCGATATCGAAGGGCTCGCCGAATACGGCTTCGATATCGTCACCACTCCCAAGGGCTTTTATCTGAGGAACCGCCGATTCACCCTGGCGGAGGTCATGCTGCTGATATCAGCCGTGCAGGCCGCGCCCTTTGTGACCGAGAGCAAAACGAACGCTCTTATGAAAAAGCTTGAGAGCTTCCTAAGCGTGTATCAGCGCGAAGGCCTTGTGAACGCCTCCAATATCCGCGGAGTGAAGTTCGGCAACGAGGAGGTCTACCGCACCATCGAGATGATCAATTACGGCATCGCGTCAGGCAAGACGATCTCCTTCCTGTATTACAAGCGCAGCATAATGCGCATGGACGTGGTGCAAAGGCGGGGGAAACGCTATGTCGTAAGCCCCTATGCCATGGTGTGGGTGCAGGACAGGTATTATCTTATATCGAATATGGAGGGCAAGGAAGGGCTTACGCATTTTCGCCTTGACCGCATACGCGACGTATGCCTTGAGAATACTCCGGTCAGGCCCGTGTGCGAGGTGAGCGAGTACGGCGAAAAGTTCAACGCCGTCGATTACGCCTCAAAATGCCTGAATATGTTCGGCGGCGAGATAATGCGCATCACTCTGCGCTGTCATATGGATCTTTTGAACGAGCTGTTCGACCGCTTCGGCGAGGATATACCCGTAAAAAAGGACGGGGAAGATCATTTCATAGCCCGTATAGAGGCCGCCGCGTCCGAGGGCTTTACGAATTGGGTGTGCCAGTACGGAGCCAAGGCCGAGGTCGTTTCACCCGCATCCGTGCGCGAGGCTGTAAAAAAACGGTTGACCGAAGCGGCGGAGCTCTATAATAATTAAAATATTTTCCCGTTGCGCTTGAAAACGGGATATAAGGTGGTATAATCAAACTATATTGCTTTAGGGAGGAAACCAATTTATGAAGAAGCTTCTGGCAGAGCAGGAGATCAATGCCGATCTCCGCTTTCTGAAACAACTTGCAAAATCGTTCCCCACAAAGGAAGACGCGATCACCGAGATCGTCAATCTCAGCTCTATACTCGCGCTTCCCAAATCCACAGAGCATTTTATGAGCGACCTTCACGGTCAGGGCGACGCTTTCGAGCATATCCTCAACAACTGCTCGGGCGTTATCAGGAACGAGATCACCAGGCTCTTCAAGGACGAGCTCTCGTTCGACGAGATGGAGACCCTTGCCACCATCGTTTATTATCCCCGTCAGAAGATCGCGCTGGAGCTTAAGAACATCGAGGATAAGGATGCGTGGCTCAAGCGCACGCTTCGCCTTTTGATACAGCTTGGCCGCAAGGTCTCCAGCAAATACACCAAGTCCAGGGTGAGAAAGAATATCGACCCCAAATTTGCCTATATCATCGAAGAGCTGCTCACCGCGCGAATCAATTTCCACGATCTCGACGCCTATTATAACGAGATATTCGATTCCATCATCCGCTATGATTATGCCGAAAACGTCATCGTTGCGCTGACCGACGCCATCAAGCGTCTTGCCGTCGAGCGCATGCACATCGTCGGCGATATCTATGACCGCGGTCCCGAGCCTCACCGCATACTCGATCTGCTTCTCGATCATCCCTCCGTCGATATCCAGTGGGGCAACCACGATATCCTGTGGATGGGCGCCGCAATGGGCGATAAGACCTGCATCTCGGGCGTTTTGACCAACTCCTTCCGTCACGGCAACCTTGAGCTTATCGAGGACGTCTATGGCATAAATCTGCGCCATCTGCTCATGTTCGCGCAGGAGACCTATAAATCCGCGCTCGTTTTCAGGCCCAGAAAGACCTCCGTCGACGCCTATTACGATAATCCCGAGACCAATATCAGAGCCAAGCTGCACAAGGCGATATTCGTCATAATGCACAAGCTCGAGGGCCAGATGATCAAGCGCAACCCCAATTTCAAGCTCGATCACAGGCTCCTGCTCGAGGGCATCAACAAGGAGCATTCCACCATCACGATCGAGGGCGTTGCCCATCCCATCAAGGACGCGGATTTCCCCACCATCGATCTAAAGGATCCCTACAAGCTCACCGAAGAGGAGCAGACCATAATCGACGAGCTGCAGCAGTCCTTCATCAAGAGCCCGCGCCTGCAGGAGCATATGCGCTTCTTCATCGAGCGCGGCAGCATGTATCTCATCGTCAACAACAACCTGCTTTATCATGCGCTCGTTCCCATGAATGAGGACGGCACGTTCAAGGACGTTGAGCTGGGCGGCGTGGCGCGCCACGGCAAGGAGCTCTTCGATTATCTCGATTCCGAAGTCAAGCGCATCTATCACAAGGATCCCGAGGAGAGGACTCCCGAGGAGCTCGATCTCATGTGGTATCTCTGGTGCGGTCCCGATTCGCCCTTCTTCGGCAAGAACAAGATGACCACTTTCGAGCGCGTGGAGATCGACGATTCCAAGACCCACAAGGAAAAGCGCAACGCGTATTATTCCTATCAGGATACCGAGGATATGGCGATCAACATAATGCACGAGTTCGGCATCGAAAACACCGAGAACTCCGTCATAGTCAACGGCCATATCCCCGTTGAAAAGATCAACGGCGAAAATCCCATAAAGGCCAACGGCAAGCTGATCGTTATCGACGGCGGCTTCTCCAGATATTATCAGAAGACCACCGGCATCGCCGGCTACACACTCACCTATGACTCCCGCGGCCTCTACATAGTCGCGCACGAGCCCTTCGTAAGCCTGCAGAAGGCCATTGAGGACAATGCCGATATCAAGGCCACCATCGACGTCCAGGATATCCTTGCCACCAAGGGTCAGATGACCATACGCGATACCGACAAGGGCAAGGATCTCGAGGAGCAGATCGCCTCCCTCGAAATGCTCGTGCAGGCCTATGAGTACGGCATGATCAAGGAGGATCACCGCTCCAGGCTCGTCAAGATATCCACATCCGATTAACGACACGACGCCGATCGCGGAGAAGAAGCTTACGGTCGGTTCCGATACCCTCGGAATAAAGCAAAGCATGACCGGCCACAAGCTCCGTCTCCGTGGTCGGTTTATTATTGCCATGCAGATACGCCTTCTGAACGAAACCGAATACGAGCTTTCGAAAAGCCTGTGGCTCGAATGCTTTCCCGAGGACGGGGAGGAATTCGTCGATTGGTATTATTCCGATCGCTCACGGCCTGAATACGTCCTCGGCGCGTTCGCCGAAGGCGAGGATACGCCCGTTTCGATGCTGCATATGATCCCGGTCGATATGCGCTTCATGCGAAGGACCGAGAAGGTCTGCCTTGTTTCGGGCGTCAGTACGAAAAGCACGCTTCGCAGACGCGGCCTCTGTTCCGCGCTCTTTGACAGGTCATTCCCCATCATGCGTGAGCGCGGCTTTGCCGCCACGGTGCTTCAGCCCTTCGATCCGCGCTTCTACGAGCGCTATGGTTACAGGACCTTCATTTTAAGGCGCAGGGCCGAGCTTGCGGCGGAGTCGGTCGTACGTCCGAGCGAGACCGTCGGACGCCCGTACGGCGAGCGTATCGCACCCGATCCCGACATGCTTTTCAAGCTTTATTCTCATTCCATGCTCGGCTTCTCGGGCTGCACGGTGCGCAGCCCCGAATACTTCCGCGGCTTCATAAAGGAATATTCCATGGACGGCGCGCGCCTTGAAGTCACGCGGTACGGCTGCTGCGCGGGTTATGCGGCCGGCGGCGAATTTCATGCGACCGAGCTCTTCTTCACTTCGAATGAAGCGCTGCCGTATCTTCTGCCCGGGGGCTTTGCGCGATACTCCTTCCCGCTGCCTGCCGATCACGTTCCGCCCAAGGGGAGCGGTGGAGCGATCGAGGAATTCAGCATGATAAAGCCCCTCTCGCCCGATTTTCGCATGGGCCCGGGCCCCATGTATGGGTTCGACAGGTATTGAAGCGGATTTTCCTCTTGACTTTTTTCACGCATTGTTATAATATTATGCTGTAAGAATACGGCAATGCCGAAACATGAAAGGTAATAGAATATGTTCTCGTTTTTCGATCCCACTTTGATGGCAAGCCTCGTCTCCTGCGGCGGCGGTGACGCCTCCGGCAACGCGCAGCAGTCCGCGGGCGGCTTCGGCGGCTGGACTCTCATAATCATGCTCGTGCTGATGGTCGGCCTCTTCCTCGTTATGTCCATCCCCCAGCGCAAGCGTGAAAAGAAGGTCAAGGAAATGCTTGACAGCCTCAAGCCCGGCGACCGCGTGCGCACCATCGGCGGCATGTACGGCACCGTCACCAGCATCAAGGATGACGTCGTTACCGTCAGCGTAGGTCCCGATAAGGCCCGCCTCGTGTTCGCAAGGGCCGCCATCGCCACCATCGAGGACGCTCCCGTGGAAGCCACCATCGACGGCGACGTGAAGGACGTAAAATAAGCTTATAACAAAATCAAGCCGGAGCCCGGGCAGGGCTCCGGCTTATTCATGCCTGTTTTTTAATGAAGGCCGTCCTTTTCCTGTTCAAGGCTTATCTGCTCCCGAACTGCGGGATGCTCGAAGAACTTCTCAAAGGGATCGTTCATTTCATGCGTCCTGTTATCATAGCTGATGCGGTACTCGTATTCCTGCACAATCCTGTCAACAGAGATCGAGAACGTGTAATCACGGGGTTCCGCCATAATCTCGTTGTCTATATGCTTGGTGTTTTCCTCGGCTTCCCCAAGGCATTGGACAAACAGGCCGATCGCGTCTCTGTCCTCCACTTTGATAAGGTGGGACGGCTGTCCCAAGCCTGTGATAGCCTGCATCTGTTCGTCGACGCAAAACTCGACAAAATCTATGTTTTCCGCCGAGAAACGGTATTTTGCCGCGGCCCGGTCACTGTCTATAACGGCGCCAATGATAAATCGGCCAAGCAGCGTCAAAAGAACAAGCGCAATGGCGACTGCAATGTTTATCAGCGCCCATTTACCTTTATTCATACCATCATCGCCTCTTTAGTTCAGGGGCTCGGAGATTAACTCCCTCTGAATGAAGCCCTCGGTATTATCGGTAAAATCGACGACCTTGACAAGCTTAATAACTCCCAACCAATCCTTTGAAACATATTCATCTACGATCTCAAATGAACGCGAGGATTCATTTAGATTATAATCAATCGCTGCACTAGCTGTATTATAGTCTGTTGCGGAGATAGTTAGATTATCGTATCTGTCGCGATTAAACTCTGAAAATGAAACCACCTCGCCGTCAGCAGCAGTCCAAATACACAACACATCGTCGGTCTTGAATCCGGATACGTATCTGTTGTACTCAGCCACATAAATACCATCGAGCTCGCGGTATTCAAGGGATGAAAGATCATAGTTCTGAAATACGTTGCTGTTGATAAGAAGCTTATCTTCAACAAAATCTTCCATCGCTTCAATACACTCTGATTCGGTAATAGCATCCTCCTGAGGAATGAAACCCTCAAAGTCGTAGTTAATAAAACCGCATAGTTTTGTAGTGTTGGTTAGGTATTGGAACTCAGTACCGTCGGTATCAACATAGACGTCGTATGTTCCGTATGGATCATTCCTGCCAATATAAGCTAAGGGAACGATGTTTTCGGTCTGAGAATAGGTCAAGGTATGGTCGATAGGATAAAAATCCTGGAGCACCATTTGGGAATCTATTTTTTCATCTTCGATATAGCACCCAATGGCATCATCTTCGGTCAGTTGAATTTCTTCCTCCTCGGCATTGATTATTCCCTTGACAGGAACAATTATCAACGCCAAACAAAGCACCGCAAGTACAAAAAATTTAATTTTCATGATTATATACCTCTGTCTTTATTCCGAAGATAGTATATCGTATTGCTTTCAATGCCAGCAACATCTGATGCTGTTGCGCTGACAATACTGCAAACAGAAAGAATGGAGACAATAGATAGTAATATAGCAACGATTTTCTTAATTAGATTTATAAAATCAACCTCTCTTTCTATACCATTATACTATATATAACACATAGGAGATGCTTTGTCAAGAGAATTTAAGAAATAAAAATGTCTTATTTGATGATATATTTTCAACGCGGAATTAACGACTGCATTATGATCTTGCCAAACGCATATCCTTTACCGATCGGAGGTGCAAAATGGATAAGAGCAGATCAAAAGGCGGATTCCTTATCAATTGCTCAAAAGGCGCGCTGATCGGCACGGCGGCGGGAACGGCGCTTGTGGCGCTTTTTGCTTTCATACTCCTAAAGCAATGGCTCGGGCCGGAGAG
This sequence comes from Clostridia bacterium, assembly GCA_017541305.1. Lineage (GTDB taxonomy): Bacteria > Bacillota > Clostridia > Christensenellales > CAG-138 > UBA3857. The sequence continues at coordinate 17,041 of JAFXZJ010000012.1, forward strand.
CGTGACCTATATAAACCTCGGCGTAAAGGCCGTATCCGGCGCCGTTGCCGCACTCATCGCGGTCAGAAGCGCGGGGGAGAGGAGGCCTGTCGTCGGCGCCGCGGCGGGGCTTCTCTGCATGCTGCTTTCGTTCGTCGTTTTCTCGCTGATATCGGGCGAATTCGCTTTCGATACGGCGCTTCTGACCGACCTCGTCATATGTACGGCGATAGGCGCGGTCGTGGGAATGCTTGAAAACCTTAAGCGACAGAAAGCCTGAATAACATTTTTCATCAATTAACACGCGTATATTCAAAAAAGCTATTGAATTATCGCCGATTTGGTTGTATAATAACGGGGTAGTCTGGTTTTAGGACAATTCTTCTTTAGGAGGATAAGTAAATGAAGCATATCAAGAATATCCAGAAGCCCTGCATCCGTTCCGGCGAGAACACCGCTTGCGGTGAGTGCCAGGCGTCCTGTCAGTCCGCCTGCAAGACCTCCTGCACCGTTGCTAACCAGAAGTGCGTTAAGACGGCTAAATAATAATGATCCACGCATTTGAATATCGCGGCACATACCTTGTGCTGGATGTTGAGAGCGGAGCCGTACATGAGGTGGACAAACCCTCATTCGATGTGATAAGCGCAATTGAGCAGGGCAATGCCTTAGACGCATTGCCCTATTCTCGTTCACTGATCGATGAGATATTGAGCGAGATCGACGAGCTTAAAGCCGAGGGTCTTTTCGATACCCCCGCGCCCGAAGCGCCCAAGGCCTCCGGCGCGTATTCGCCCATCAAATCCATGTGCCTGAACGTCGCGCACGACTGCAATCTGCGCTGCGCCTATTGCTTTGCCGAAACGGGCGAATTCCACGGCGGGCGCATGCTGATGCCCTTTGAGACCGCCAAGGCCGCGCTGGACATGCTCGTAAAGCGCTCCGGCGGCAGATATCACCTTGAGGTGGATCTCTTCGGAGGCGAGCCCCTCCTTAATTGGGACGTCGTAAAGCAGATCGTCGCCTACGGGCGCGAGCTCGAGCGAGAGCATCACAAGCACATAAATTTCACCATCACAACCAACGGCGTTGCGCTCGACGATGAAAAGATCGATTTCATCAATCGGGAAATGTTCAACGTCGTGCTTTCCATCGACGGCCGCAGGGAGGTGCACGACGCCCTCCGCGTCACGCCCAACAAAAAGGGCTCCTATGATATCATCGTGCCCAAGGCGCAGAAGCTCGTCGCCCTGCGCGGCGAGGGCGAGCACTATATCCGCGGCACCTTCACGGCGGAAAATCTCGATTTCACCGAGGACGTAAAAGCCCTGCACGATCTGGGCTTTGAACAGATCTCCGTCGAGCCCGTCGTGTTAAAGCCCGATGAGCCTCACGCGATAAACGATGAAAACGTCGATATCGCCCTCAAGGAATACGACCGCCTTGCCGATTACGTGATCGACTGCAAAAAAGAGGGCAGGCCCTTCAATTTCTTCCACTTCTACGTGGATATGAACAGCTCGCCCTGCCTTGCCAAAAGGGCTCTCGGCTGCGGAGCGGGCGTGGAATACGTCGCCGTCGCTCCCAATGGGGATATCTATCCCTGCCACCAGTTCGTTGGCGATAACGATTTCCTGCTCGGCAACGTGCTTAAAACCGATGAGCAGGGCAACGTGCCCTTGAAGGACGAAATACGCGAACGCTTTGCCGCCTGCAATATCTTCACCAAGGAAAAATGCTCGCATTGCTGGGCCAAGTATTATTGCTCCGGCGGCTGCGCGGCCAACGCTCACAAGCTCAACGGCTCCATCACCGAGCCGCCCGAGGTGAGCTGCAAGCTTTTGAAAAAGAGGACCGAGATAGCCATAGGCATGGCAACGGTCAAAGAGGACTGATTTTTTAAAGGATCGGGGAAATGATCATCTACTCGCCTTCAAAATACTACACGCCCGAAACCGAGGCGGACCGCTCTGCGGCCTTCCTCCCTATCGTCATGCGTGCGCTGAGGGCAAGGGGCATCACCACGGAGGAGGAACGCCTTCGCTTCATGTACCCCGATCTTTCACTGCTTCGCGATCCGTTCGAGCTGCCCGATATGCAGAAGGCCGTCGACAGGATCGAGGACGCGGTCGCCAATTTCGAAAGCATCTGCGTCTACGGCGATTACGACGTGGACGGCATCTGCGCCACCACGATGCTCCTGCACTATCTTTTGAGCATCGGCACCGAGGTCATGTACCGCATACCCTCCCGTCACGACGAGGGCTACGGCATTTCCCGCCGCGCGATCGACGCGCTGTATGAATCGGGCGTAAAGCTCATCATCACCGTTGACAACGGTATCTCGGCTTATGAAGAGATCGCCTACGCGTCCGAGCTGGGCATCGACGTGATCGTCACCGATCATCATATACCTCCCGAGCAGATCCCCAAATGCACCGCCGTGATATGCCATTCCGTCGAGGGCAGCAACTATCCCCGCTGTCTCTGCGGCGCCGGCACGGCGTTAAAGCTCATTCAGGCATTGGGCGGAGTCGAAGCGGCGGAAGAATACATATTCCTGGCAGGCGTTGCCACAGTTGCCGACGTGGTGCCGCTTTTGGATGAAAACCGCCTGCTGGTCAAATACGCGCTTGACGCGCTCAATTCGGGCCGCTGCTGCATAGGCATGCGGATGCTGCTCGAAGCGCTTCCCAACGCAAGAAAACCCTATTCCGTCTATACGATAGGCTTCGGAGTCGCGCCTCGCCTCAACGCCTCGGGCAGGATGGGCGATGCTTCACTCGGAGTCGAGCTTTTCATGACCGAGGACTGCGACGAGGCCGCAAGGATAATCGCCGAGCTCAACCGGCTCAACGAGCTCCGTCAGGCCGAGGAGCAAAGCATACTCGACGAGGCAGTGGAGATGGTCGAAAAGCTTGACATCTCCGATAAGCACGCAATACTGCTGGCCTCCGAGAACTGGAATTCGGGCGTGATAGGCATTGCCGCCTCGCGCCTTGCCGAAATGTTCCACAGGCCCACCATACTCTTCTCCCTGCATGATAACGCGCTCAAGGGCTCTGCGCGAAGCATTGACGGGATAAATATCCACGACGCGCTCAAGGCTCACAGCGAGCTCTTCTTAAGGTTCGGCGGTCACGCCAAGGCCGCGGGAGTCACTATGGAGCGCGAAAAATTCCACGAGTTCGTAAGGGTCATGGAGGAGCATTTTGCCTCCACCTGCGCGCCGGAGCTATTCGTTCCGCGCCGCTGTTATGAATTCGACGAGGAATTCTCCGAGATCACCATGGAGCTCACCCGTCAGCTCGATATGCTCGCGCCCTTCGGCGAGGGCAATCCCTGCCCGGTGTTCCACGTTTCCAACGTCAGCCCCTATCACATAAGGCGCTTTGGAAGCGACGGTCAGCATTTGCGCATGGATCTGCGGCAGAACCGCTACTGCTTCGAGAGCGTCTATTTCTGCGGAGGCAGGCATTTTGACAGCATCATGCGCGCCGAAAGCATCTCGCTGCTCTATTCCCCCTATATCAACAACTGGAACGGGAACGAGAGTCTGCAGATGCGCGTGATATCGCTCCGTCCCGAGCTGCCCCGCTGCGCGTCAAGATTCATCAAGAGCAATATGCCCGCGCTCTACGTTTCGTTCCTGTTCGGCATGGGCGAAAGCGGCAGGGTTGGCACGGCAAGCTCCGATGAGCTGCCCGAGCTCTATACCGGCACCGTTTCGGATGCGATAGGGCAGGCCTTTGCGGGGCTGATGGTGCTGGCCTTCTCGTCCGAAGGCGCGGAGAACGCCATAAGGGAGCTTGCGGGAAGCGGCGTCGAGAATTTCGAGGTATGCTTCGGCACCCTGCCCGAGGGCGTTTTCTCGGGCAACGTGCTTATGATCGCGCCAAGGATCGACAAGCTGCCGGAAAAGGGCTATAACACCATACTGTTTGCCGACGAGCCTTACTGCGGCGAGATCTATTCCGAAATACGGGCCAAAATGCCCGGAGCCAAGCTCATGCGCACGGGCGCGGAAAGCGATTTTTCTGATATCTGCAGCGGCTTCTCCATAAGCCGTGAGGAAATGGGGCTCTATTACAAGACCATCGTGGGGCTTTTGAGAAGCAGAACGTATTCAATAACAGAGCTTGCTTCCACCCTTTCAGACGTACTGAACCGCCCGCTCCATCAGACCATATTCGCGCTGAAGGTTTTCAGGCAGCTCGGCTTTATAACCTATGGCGAAGGGCAGGGAGTGCGCGTGCTGCGCACCGAGCAGAAACAGCTCACCGAGAGCGCGCTCTATTCCGCCGTTGCCGAAATTCAACATTCCTGCTGAAATCAATTTGGAGGTCGATACCATGTATACCGAACAGGACTTCAAGGCCACTATAAGGGAGATACCCGATTTTCCCAAGGAGGGCATACTCTTTTATGACATCACCACGCTGCTCAAGAACCCTTCCGCCTATAACGCGCTTATAAACGAGATGGCGAATTCGCTCATCGGCCTCGACGTTGACGTCGTAGTCGGCCCCGAGGCAAGGGGGTTCGTAGTCGGCTCTCCCGTTGCTTATGCGCTAAACGCGGGCTTCGTGCTTGCAAGGAAGCCCGGCAAGCTCCCCTCCGAGGTGGAGCGCCTTTCCTATGGCCTCGAGTATGGCAGCGACACCCTTGAGATACACAGGGACGCCATCAAGCCCGGCATGCGCGTTGCGATCGCCGACGATCTGCTTGCCACCGGCGGCACGGCGCTTGCCACCGCAAAGCTCTTCGAGTCCATGGGCGCCGAAGTCGTGGGCCTGAGGTTCGCGATTGAGCTTACCGATCTGAACGGCGTTGAAAAGCTTAAGGATTACGACGTGCGTTCCGTTATAAAATACTGATAAACGCACGATGAACAGAAGGAGGTGAGAGCATGGATCGCCTGATATCCCTTTGTGAAAAGAAATACTCGCCCGAAAAGGTGGAGCTCATCAAGCGCGCCGCCGATTTTGCGCGCACCGTGCACGATGGGCAGAAGAGGGAATCCGGCGAGCCTTATTACTCCCACCCCGAAGCCGTGGCAATATCCCTTGCCAAAATGGATATGGACGCGGATACCGTTGCGGCGGGCCTGCTGCACGACGTGGTAGAGGACGGCGACGGGATAACGGTCGAAAAGCTTGCGGAGCTCTTCGACGACGATATCGCAAAGATGGTCGACGGAGTCACCAAGCTCACCAAGACCGGCCATACCAGCGATATGCAGACCAAGGAGGACCGTCAGGCCGAGAACCTGCGCAAGATGTATCTTGCCATGGCAAACGACGTGCGCGTCATAATCATAAAGCTGGCCGACCGTCTGCACAATATGCGCACCCTTGGCAACTGCAGTCTTGAAAAAAGGCAGAGGATAGCAAGGGAAACGCTTGACGTTTACGCTCCTCTGGCGGATCGCTTCGGTATGGGCGCGATCAAGGCCGAGCTTGAGGATCTTTCATTTGAGTACCTTTATCCCGAGGAATGGCGGCATCTGTGCTCACTCATCGAGCCCAAGCAGGATGAGCGTATGCGTCTGCTCAATTCCGCGATGAAGACCATCACCGAAGCCCTCGAGCAGGCCGGCATCAAGAACGAGATCAGCGGCAGAAGGAAGCATATGTATTCCATATTCCGCAAGCTCAAGGGCAAGAACAGGAGCCTGAACGAGATATACGACCTTGTCGCGCTGCGAGTGATAGTCGGCACCGTGAACGACTGCTATGCGGCTCTCGGCGTCATCCACTCCATATGGAAGCCCATGCCGGGCCGCTTCAAGGACTATATCTCCATGCCCAAAACGAACATGTACCGTTCGCTGCACACCACCCTTTTCTCCGATCTGGGCATGCCTTTCGAGGTGCAGATAAGAACGCTGGAGATGCACAGGACGGCCGAATACGGCGTCGCGGCGCATTGGCTCTATAAGGAAGGCCGCGCAAGGCCCGACGAGCTTGACAGCAAGCTTGCGTGGGTGCGCGATCTGATCAATTACGAGGGCGACGCGGATTCCACCCGCGAGTTCATCGACAATATCCAAAAGGATTTCTTCTCGGATTACGTCTACGTGCTCACTCCCAACGGCGAGATAATAGACTTGCCCGCGGGCTCCACGCCCATCGACTTTGCTTACCGCATCCACTCCAACGTCGGCAACCATATCCAGCACGCCAAGGTAAACGGCGCGCTTGTAAAGCTCGATCACAAGCTCAAGACGCACGACGTTGTTGAGATAATCACTAACCAGCAGTCCACCCCCGGCCGCGACTGGCTCAATTACGCCAAGACTTCTCACGCCAAGACCAAGATCCGTCAGTGGTTCAAGAAGGCCAACCGCGAGGAGAACATTGTTCGCGGACGCGATATGCTCACCGAGGCTTGCAAACGCCAGGGCAAGAAGCTCTCCGATCTGCTCAAGCCCGAATACTATAATCCCCTTCTCAAGCGCTTCACCTTGAACGACATGGACGACGTCTATGCCGCGATAGGCTATGGCGGCATGACCACCGGGCAGGTGCTCCACCGCCTTATGGAGGAATACCGCAAGGAGCAGAAGCTGCATGAGCTGGAGGAAAAGCAGCAGCGCAGGGAGGAGCAGAAGGCCAGCTTTGACGAGCAGGGCCGCGGCGTGATAGTCAAGGGTCAGCACGATATGGTCGTGCACTTTGCAAAATGCTGCACGCCCGTTCCCGGCGACGAGATATTCGGCTATATCACAAGGGGCAGGGGAGTGTCCATCCACAGGAAGGACTGTCCGAATTCCGAAGCGCTGCAGCTCGACGTCGAGCGCATAGTGCCAGTCGAGTGGGTGATGACCGAATCGCATACCTTCCCCGTGACCATACACGTGCTTGCCGAGGAGCGCCCGGGCCTCATGCTCGAGATAACTCAGCTGCTCCTGAGCATGAAGATCAATACCAAGTACTTGAACGCCAAGTCCGCCGGGGCTACGGTGGACGTCAACCTCACGTTCGACATAAAGGATTCCGAGCAGCTTCAGACGCTTATCAAGAATCTGCAGAAGCTCGATTCCGTGCTCGAGGTGGAGCGTTCCAACCAGTTATAATAAGTATGAGAGCAGTTATCCAGCGAGTAAAGGAAGCCTCCGTTAGTGTTGACGGCGTCAGAGTCGGCGCCATCGGGCGGGGTTTTCTTGTGCTTTTGGGCGTGCACGAGTCCGATGAATCGAAGGACGCGGATTACGTCATCAAAAAGATATCCGGACTGCGCGTGTTCGAGGACGAGGCGGGAAAGATGAATCTCGGCCTGTCCGAAGTCGGCGGCGAGCTGCTGATCGTTTCGCAGTTCACCCTTTACGGCGACGTGCGGCACGGCAACCGTCCCGCTTTCATCGAGGCCGCGCAGCCCGATAAGGCGATACCGCTTTATGAATACACGGTTAAGCGCCTTTCCGAAAGCTTCACGGTGCAGACGGGCGTTTTCGGCGCCGAAATGCAGGTGGGGCTTATCAACGACGGCCCCGTCACAATATTGATCGACAGCAAAAAACTCTTTTGAGCAAAGGAATTTTCATGAATATCCGTTCAATCCCAACCGGCCCTTTGGCGGTCAACACCTATATAGTCTGGAATGAAGGCTCGAATGAATGCGTCGTGATCGACCCCGCCAATTCGGGCAAGATCGTCCGCGCGCTCAATGAAATGGGCCTAACGTTAAAGGCGATACTCATCACCCACGGGCATTTCGATCACATCATGGGCGTTGCAAAGCTCAAGGAAGCCACCGGCGCCAAGGTCTATATCAACCGCCTCGATTCAAAGGCCATGAATGACGACGGCGTGAATCTTGCCTCCATGGTCGGCTTCCGCGTCGATCCTGCACAGGTTGACGTGTTCGTCGAGGATAATATGACGTTTACCGAGGCGGGCATAGAGTTCCGCGTGATCCACACGCCCGGCCACACCAAGGGCGGCGTGTGCTATATCGTCGAATCCGAGCGGGTCATATTCTCGGGCGACACCCTGTTTTACATGAGCTATGGCCGCACCGACCTGCCGGGAGGCGACGCCGCGGCGCTTCACGATTCCATCGTCTACCGCCTTTTCACCCTGCACGGCGATTACCGCGTGCTTCCCGGGCACGAGATGGAAACGACGCTCGATTTCGAGCGCATACACAATATGTGCATAATGAACGGTATCTGCGAATGAGGCTTCTGACCAACCGACCCGAATTCTATAACGACCTCTGCGAGGAGATAAGGCTCTTTCTCCCGCGCGAGGAGATAGTCCTTTCCGACGAGGCGGGGGAGGGCTCGCTTTCGGTCATGCTTTATGCCGAGGGCGTTTTCCGCGCCGAATGCGTATTCGAGGAAAACGGCTGCGTGCATTACCACACCCACACCTCGCCGCTTCGCAATGAAAACGATATGATCGAAAAGCGCTATGCCAAGCGCTGTATGAAGGCGTGCGTATTCCGCGCGATGCGCAAAGCGTTCCCCGAAAAGCTCATTCCTTGGGGCTCGCTCACTGGTATTCGGCCTACAAGGCTCCTGCGCGAGCTTGCCGAGAACGAGGGCCGGGAAGAGGCCCTGCGCCTTATGCGCGACGAATTCGACGTCGAGGAGGGCAAGATCGCGCTTGCGGACGAGATAAATTCCATACAGCTCCCTATCATACGCTCCGCGCGTGAAAACGAAATCGGAGTCTACGTCGGAATACCCTTCTGCCGCACGCGCTGTCTTTACTGCTCGTTCGCATCGCAGCTTCGCACCAAAAAGACCGATATGGCGGCATATCTGGCCGCTTTGCACAGGGATATAGAGCTAGGCTCCCGTATGGTGAAGGATATGGGGCTCTCTCCCCGCTCGTTCTATATGGGCGGAGGCACTCCCACCATACTCACGGCGGAAGAGCTCGACGCGCTCCTTGAAAAGATACGCTCCTGTTATGATACTTGCGGCAGGGAATTCACCGTCGAGGCAGGCCGTCCCGATACCATTACCGAAGAAAAGCTTCGCGTGCTAAAGACGCACGGCGTCACGCGCGTTTCGGTAAATCCGCAGACCATGTGCGACGCAACGCTCCGCCTTGTCGGACGCGATCACACCTCCGAAGACGTCATACGCTGCTACGAGCAGGTCAAGTCCCTGGGCTTCGACTCGATAAACATGGACCTTATCGCGGGCCTTCCCAACGAGACCGAGCCCGATTTCGCGCACTCGCTCGAGGTCATAGAGCGCCTGGATCCCGATTGCCTCACAGTGCATACGCTCGCAATAAAGCGCGCCTCGCGCCTCCACGAGCATATGGAAGAATACACGCTCCCTTCGGTCGAAAGCGTGCAGCGCATGGTGGATATGGGCTATGATACCGCCGCGCGCATGGGCATGAAGCCCTATTACATGTACCGCCAGAAATACATGGCGGGCAACCTTGAAAACGTGGGCTATTCGCGCCCCGGCTCCGTCTGCATTTATAATATCGATATGATGGAGGACGGCATGAGCATATTGGCTCATGGCGCAGGCGCAATGACCAAGCGCGTCTGGGCGAAGGGCTCGCGCATCGAGCGCGTGCCTAACAATAAGGATATCGCCACCTATATCGAAAGGGTGGAGGAGACCAACGGGGAACGTTGCCGCCTGTTCACGCAGGAATGAGATCGCGATCGGAGGCAGGCCGCCGGGCCGGACGAGGGGAAAGGTAACCAATGGGGACGGTTCTGATTGGTTAGTGAAGGATGAGAACGGGCTGCCTCCCCGGCGAAAGCGAAGGGAAGTCCGCCCCGGGCAATTCCTTCTTTTGAGAAGCACAGCGTAAAGCATGATAACAAAAAGCTCATCCCCGAGGATGAGCTTATTGCTTTAAAACTTAATACTTGCGCTTCCTGGCGGCCTCAGCCTTCTTCTTACGCTTTACGCTGGGCTTCTCATAGTGTTCACGACGCCTTGCATCAGCAAGGATACCGGAGCGGGCGCACTTACGCTTCCAACGCTTGAGGGCGCTCTCCAAGGATTCGTTTTCACCAACATGAATTTCCATTGACCTGTTTCCCCCCTCTCTTATGCGGGACATCCGTTTCGTTTGGGTTTACCCAAAATACCCATCTATTATACTTACCGAGCCCCCGTTTGTCAACAGCCAAAGCCGTTATTTTGCCCCTTTTTCATAATATATCTGCGCTTGATTGACATTCGGCGCCTCATGCCATATAATTTTTTCAGCAACATATTTGGAGGAAGGCCATGCTTGAGGATAAATACGCTGTCGAGCGCGCACGGATACTTGCCGAGGTCAACGGAAACGAGGGCGACTGTGAGCACCCCGTATTCGGCGAGGGCAGCAGCGAGCGCCCCGTGATCATGTTCATAGGCGAAGCGCCGGGGAAGGACGAGGCGGCCTGCGGACGCCCCTTTGTGGGCAAGGCGGGAAAGCAGCTTGACGAGATGCTTGCGCTTGCAGGCATCGATCGGAGCGCCGTATTCGTCACAAATGCGGTAAAATACCGTCCCATAAAGCTTAAAAACGGCCGTGCGAGCAACCGCACGCCCAAGCTGCCCGAGATCCGCGCGGGGCTGGAGCTGCTTCGATACGAAATAGAGACGGTCAATCCCCGCGTGATCGCCACCCTGGGCAACACGCCGCTTTCCGCGGTGAATCTGCTGTCGTCGGGAGACGCGCACGCTATGGGGATAGGAGCTTCCCACGGGCAGCCCGCCCGGCTCGTGATAGGCGGCCTTGGCGTCATCCTATTCCCGCTCTACCATCCGGCCGCATGCATCTACAATAGCGAACTGAAGCCCGTGCTTGAAGGGGATCTCATTGCCCTGGGCAAATTTTGCGGCAGGATCTGAAGCAAGGCATAAAAACGGCCCCCGGAAGCTGTATCCGGGGGCTGAATTTTCTATTCGGATCAATCCTCGTTTATCCTGCTGCGCTTGTTCCTGCGGATAACGATCTCGGCGATACCCAGGGCAAGCATCGCGGCGGCGGCGACCGCGGCGATTATGCCGAGCACGCGGAAGCCGACCATCAGCTTTTCACCGGTCGAGGTGACAAGGCTGTCCAGCTGCTTTCCAAGGCCGGAATCGTCGTTAATGACGTCGATCCCGTCGGAATTTTCGGAGGGATCGTGCGAGGGGATCATCGAGCCCACGTCGATCTGATCGGCGGTGACGTAAGCCTCATAGGTGTAAGTGTTGCCGGAGGAATCCTCGGAGGTGAGTATGAACACCAGATCCCTCAGGTCGCCGAGGTTGACTTCAACGGTCTTCTTCTCGGTCTCGCCCACGGGCAGTTTCTCCCAAGTGCAGATCTCGTAATCGAGCTCCTTTTCGGTGATGGAGAGATTGTAGATGTCCAGCTCTCCCTTGTTCTCAAGCGAGAAATCTATACCGATCACGTTGTCGGCGCTGACGGAGGAAGCGGTAACGGCCGTAAAGGTCAGCCCGAAGAGCGAGGTGTCGATATAGGGACGCACGATATAGCTCTTGGTGTTGTCCTTAAAGGCGGTGTTGTTGTAATCCACACCCTCGATATTGAATACGACGTACCTGACCTCCTTGGGATTGGAAACAAAGTATTCGAACATCTTGGATTCGCCGACGGCCAGGGAGAATTTCTCCGAGGAGACGTGATGGCCCAGATCGTCGGTCACCTCAAGGTCGTTAAGCTTCTGATTGCCGTTGTTGGTGAGATAGATGGTAAACTGCACTCCTTCAGGGGTGGGATTGCCCTTGACTATCTCCTTGGTCAGCTGTGACTGGATAAGGCCGATCGTAAGCGGCGACACGTTCTTGACCAGCGCGGCGCTGCTGCCCTGCGCGTTGAACGTGATCACGGGCGCGGAAACGATGGTCTTGTTGCCCATCGTGAACGTGTAAATGTATTCCTTGGTTGCGCCGGGTTCAAGCGAGAACGGGGTGAGCATCGCGCTAGAGGAGCCGCGCACATAGCGGTCCACGAGCGAAATGTTCGTGAGCTTGACGGAACCGGAGTTGGTGAAGGTATAGGTAACGGTGACTTCGGTGCCCTCCGAGGCGTTCACCGGTGAAGCGGTGCGCACAACGGACAGATAGGGCGAAGCGCTCAGGCGGCTCACCTTGCAGGTGACGGTCTCGGTCACGGTATTGCCGTTATCCGTCCACGACACGGTGAAGGGAAGCTCCACGCCCAGCATGCCTGACGAAACCTGCATCTTTGCGGTGAAGGTCTTCTTGGAGCCCGGGGAGATCGAAACGCCCTGGGTGGAGAAGGAAACGCCGTAGGAATTGGAGATGTGGATATTCGTATAGCTGCCGCCGGACCTGGTGTCCTCGGGTGCGGAAAGCACCGAGAAATTCGCGGGCGCGTCGATCGCCGAGTCGCCGCCTTCGCCGGGCTCCTCGGTGGGAGCGGGCGGATCGGTGTGCTCAACGGGCGGCTCGGTGGGATGGGAGGGCGGATCGGTGGGAGTCGAAGGCGGATTCGTCACCGAAGGGGGCGTGGTGTTGGAAGGCCCCGAGGACGAATTGGTATTCGTGATGGTTATGGTAACGGTCACGGAACCGCTCTCCGCCAGCTCGCGCGGACTGACCGAAATGGAAACGTGAGCTGAATTGCCCGCGCTGATAACGGTGGGGATAAGTGCAAATATGAACGCCGCAATCACAAGCAGCGGAATTATCTTTTTTGAGAACTTACTCAAGGTGCAAACTCCTTTCGCATGGTCGTTCACCCTTTATTATAACCCATTATGCCCCGCAAGAGCAAGTATAATATTGTCGATTGGAGAAAATATTTTCTCAAAAAACGCATTTGAACTGTGACGATTCGGTTAACTCTATTGAAATGCCGCCGAATAATGCTATAATATAAATTGAGATAAAACGGTTAAAAGGAGCATTGTGCTTATGAAAAAGCTTATGGCTGCGCTGATCGCGGGCACGCTCTGCCTTGCGCTCTTCGGCTGTTCGCTCAGTGAAAAAAACACCTCGGATCCCACCACGGTCGTCGTGTCTATCGGCGATGAGAAGGCCGATCTTGCCGCTTTCAAAGCGCTCTATGATAACTATCTGCCCTATATGCAGTATTACGGGCAGGATCCGCTGAGCTCCGCGGCCGCGCTCGAAAGCTTCCAGGATTGGATACTCGATTCACTCACAAACGATCTGGTCACCCGCTATCAGGCCAAGGAGGCGGGCTTCAAGCTCACCGACGAGCAGGAGGAGGAGCTGAAAAAGCAGACCGATGAGGAGATCAAAACCGTTTACGACAGGCTTATGAAGTATGCGGAGCAGAGCTTTGCGGATGATCCCGATACCTCTGTTGAAACCTATTTCGACGGACTCGTCAACAGCGAATCCGAGTATTACACCGGAGTAGCCCTCGGATGGGAGGATTACAAGGCCTATTACGAGGAGCAGGCGCGCGACGCCTACATAGTCAAGGCATATAAGGAGTTCGTCTGCCGCGAATTCGAGCCCACCGAAGCCGACGTGCGCAGCTGGTATGAGAGCGCGTATGCCGCCGACAAAGCGAATTATGAGGATTCTCCCGAAAAATACAGAAAGGACGAGGAGCTTTACGAGACCTCGTTCGGAGTGATCGAAGGCGCTTATCCCATCACCTATGTGCCGGACGGCTATTCGCGCATGATGCATATTATCGTAACGCCCGAGGGCGAGCTTTCCGACGAATACGTGCAGAAGCTCGACCGCATGGAGGAGCTCAAGGCCGAATACGGCGAGCTGGCGTTCTCCGACGCGCTCTCCGGCGAGGCTTCGCACGCACAGCGGCTTCAGGCGATACTCGATGAGTATTCGGGTCTCAAATCCGAGACGGATACCGAATTCGATTCGTTCGTCGCGGGGGCGCGCAACAAGATCTATATGGCCTACGGCGAATTGGAAGAGGGCAAGCCCTTTGCCGAGGTAATGCTTAAATACACCGAGGACGAACGCGTAGTCGGGCGCGACGGCACAGGCGGCTGCGAAGCCTTCCGTGAGAAGGGTGAGCTGATAAGCACCGTGCATAACGGCCCCGGCGATTGGAGCGAGACGATCAAGAGCGAATTCGCAAAGCTCGTCAAGGGCACGTATTCCAAGGTGTTCATGGACGGCGGCAGCTATCACATAATCTATTACGCCTCCGATGAAAAGGCGGGCGTGGTCGGGATGGACAGCATATATGACGATATCAAGTCCATCTGCCTCGACGGAGTGCAGGGCTCGCAGTGGGAAGCTCTGCTCGAGGAATGGAAGAACGATCCCGAGCTCAAGGTCAATATGGATCTGGTCAGATCGGTGGGCGTGGGGGATCTCAAGGAAAACGACGAAAGGGCGGATAAATAATATGCGTTTGGATAAATTTTTAAAGGTTTCAAGGATAATAAAGCGCCGCACTGTGGCTAACGAGGCCTGCTCCGCGGGGCGTGTAAGCATCAACGATAAGGTCGCCAAGCCCTCCACAGAAGTCAAGGAGGGGGATATCATCTCCATCCGCATGGGAGCAAAGCTCTTTACCGCGCAGATAGTCTCTGTGCGCGAGTACGCCGCTAAGGAAGCGGCAAGCGAGATGTACCGCGTGATATCGGGCGAAGAGATCAACTGATATGGAAAAGAAGGTCAGCGCTATACTCCTTGCCGCGGGCGGTTCCACAAGGATGGGCCTCGATGCCGACGGCAAAAGGATAAATAAGCTCCTTGAGCCCCTCTGCGGCATGAACGCCATAGAGCGCTGCGTGCTGCGCTTTGCCGCGCTTGCGGACGAGCTGGTGATAGCCGCTTCCGAACAGAATCTTTTCGCCGCGCAAAAGGCGGCTCTGCTCTCATCCGTGCCCGTCACGATAGTGCCCGGCGGCGAGAGGAGGCAGGATTCGGTGCTGAACGGACTGAAAGCGGCAAAGCATGAGATCGCCGCGATACACGACTGCGCGCGCTGCCTTGTGACCGAGGAGGTTATCGCCAAGGCAATAGCTTCCGCCCGGGAATACGGCAGCGGCGTGCCCGCGATAAACGTGCGCGACACGTTAAGACGCGCCGGCACGGGTGAAACGGTGGAAAGGGACGGCCTCGTGCGCATGCAGACTCCACAGTGCTTCGACCGCGAAAAGCTTATCGAGGCATATGCGCAGGCCGGCAGCGTGACGGACGATGCCGCAATATGGCAGGGCGTTTACGGGCAGGTGCGCTTGACTGCGGGAAGTCCCGTTAATGAAAAGCTCACCGAAAGGGACGACGTGGGATTCTTCAAAAGACTTATCAGGGGTGAAAGTGAAATGAGGATCGGCATAGGCGAGGATACTCACAGGCTGGTCGAGGGACGCAGGCTGATACTCGGAGGGGTGGATATACCCTATCGTCTGGGGCTTCTGGGCCATTCCGACGCCGACGCGCTCATTCATGCCGTCATGGACGCCATGCTCGGCGCCGCCGCCATGGGCGACATAGGCAGGCATTTTCCGGATAAGGACCCGGCATATGAGGGCATATCAAGCCTGATACTCCTTGAAAAAGTCAATGAAATGCTTAAGAAAAACGGATTCGCCGTGTCCAATATCGACGCGGTGGTGATAGCGCAGGAGCCCAAGCTTGCGCCCTTCATCGACGAAATGCGCAAAAAAACAGCCGACGCGCTGGGCGTCGGCATAGATCGCATCGGTATCAAGGCCACCACTCCGGAGCATACCGGGCCGGAGGGGAACTCAGAGTGTATCACCGTCAGGGCCGTCGCCTGCATCCGCGGGTGAGGGCGCCGGATCCGAAGAAGCCGCAAGCTCTGCCTCATACGTATCCTGTGTACGGATGGGGCAGTTTTTTTCGCACTCGGCGCAGTTTTCCTCGGGCTCTTCGCCAAAGGGCCTGCCCTGTTTGTTCGTCAGCTCGCGGAAGGGATAGCTGCGCATCTCAAATGTGCCGTCCTCAAGCTGCACCTTCACAGCGGTGGTCTCCGAGATCACGTTGTTGTCAAGCACGGTGCCCGCGCCGTCGGGGGTGATGACCTCCTTGCCAACGCGCGGCATTATCTTATGCATGGATTCATAACCCGCCTGCTCGAATTTAAGGCAGCACATAAGCCTTCCGCAAATGCCCGATATCTTGGTCTGGTTCAAAGAAAGGTTCTGTTCCTTGGCCATCTTGATGGAAACGGGTATGAAATCGGTCAGGAAGGACGAGCAGCAGATGGGCCTGCCGCACACGCCCAAGCCGCCGAGCATCTTGGCTTCGTCCCTCACGCCGATCTGACGAAGCTCGATCCTCGTTTTGAATATGCCGGCAAGATCCTTGACAAGCTCGCGGAAATCCACCCTGCCGTCCGCGGTAAAATAGAACATGATCTTAGAAGCGCCCCAGGCGTATTCCACCTCGACCAGCTTCATCACAAGCCCGTGTTCCTCTATCTTGGTCTGACAGATGGCATAGGCGTCCTTCTCTTTTTTACGAAGCAGCTCTCTCTGCTCACGGTCCTCGGGGGTCGCCACGCGAAGCACCGGCTTGAGCGGCGTGACAAGCTGTTCATCCTGCACGAAATGCGGGGCCTCGGCAACGTCGCCGAATACAAGCCCGCGCGCGGTGTCGGCAATAACGCCGTCGCCGACCTTTATTTCAAAATCGAGCGGATCGAAATAATAGATCTTGCCGCCCTCCTTAAAGCGTACGCCAATGACTTTACTCATTTATTTCTCCTGATACTTTGTTGGTTTCTGCGCCTGCTTCTGATCTCAAGCGTCATCCCGGCAAGCCCGGCAAACAGTCTGTCAAAGGCCGCGCCGCCGGATGCGTTGGTCGAAAGCCTTGCCGCATTCTCGGTCAACTTATCTATAATACAACCTATTTGACCGATTGTAAAGTAGGAACTTGATTTTTTTATATCCTCCGCATGATCGGGGCAGTATTCCGGCTCCATGCCGCAGGCGGCGCGCATCATGTCGTGACAGACTAACAGCAAAAGCTCGTTCGCCTCCATATAATCCCTTTTGTCGCGCTTCTGCTTGGTCCACTTGAATTCCGGCACGCCGCGCAGCGCCTTATAGAACGCTTCTATAGCCCCGTTCCGCATTTCACGGAAGGCCTGATCCTCATACAGCCTTATCGCCCGCGCGGTCACGCCGCCCGAATATGCGGCAAAGCTGCCGGCTTCGCGCTCGTTCGCGCCTCTTCCGATCAGCTCCGCCTCGATAAGGCGCACGTCCTGCGAAGCGCATCTTATCACCATGCATCGCGATCTGATCGTGGGAAGGATGCCGTATTCGTTGCCGGTCAGAATGAAGTGCGTGTTTTCGGGAGGCTCCTCAAGCACCTTAAGCATGGCGTTCTGCACGATGGGCGAAAGCAGATCGGCCCTCAGCAGCACCACCACGCGCCCGTTTTTGCCATAGGTCTCGCGATAGATCTCGGGGCGTATCACCTCGCGAAATTCGCCTATCGTGACCGAGCCCTCATATTCCATATAATCGGGGTCGTCACGAAGCCTTGCGGTCTCCCGCGAGCCCGTCAGCATCAGCGCCGCCGCGGCGCGCGCGGCATTATCCGTCATATCGGGATCGTTGCCGGTAAGCAGGTAGGAATGCAGGGTGCGCCCCGCCGCTATGGAAGCCTCAAGCCTTTTCAGCGTATCGTTCATTTCTCGGTCAGCACGGGAACAAGCCCGTCATGAAGCCCGAAAAGCTCCGCGCCGGCGTCCCTTTCAAGCAGCAGCCTTTCCGCCGCCTCGTTTTTTATGATCTCGCCGGGGAACAGTATCGCCACCCCGGGAGGATAGCAGCCCACCGCGCCTGCGGAAATGCGCCCGCCGGCCTCCTCGATGGGAATGTATTCGCGCCTGCCGGTCACGGCGTCGCGCACGGTCACGGCGCATTCCCCGCAAAGCGGCTCTATGTCAAAAGCCTCGGTATCGCAGATATTTCCGTCCGGTACGAGCGCCGCCAGGGCGCCGATAAGCCTGTCATACCATTCGTCGGGATCGGCGGGCGAGGTGATGAGCGTCACGCATTCGCGGTCGGCCATCTCGGGGAAAACGCCCCTTGCCTCGAGCTCCGCGCCTAAAGTATAGCCCGTCATGCCCGAATGGGATATGTTAAGCCTTGTGAAGTCCTGCTCCTTTATACCGCGCTTGCCAAGCAGCTTCACGCCGGGAACGACCTCTATGCGATCGCGAACGCCGCGGAGCCTTTCTATGTGCGCGTCCCAGTCAAGGGGCTCCAGCACCGAATGCTCGATCGAGAGCATCAGTTCATATGATGGGCTCGTCGACTGGAACATATTGAGCACTCTCTGCACCTCGCCGCGCGTTAAGGGACAGCTTTTTCCCAGCAGCAGCAGCGCGGTCTGCGTCTTGGCAAATAGCGTCTTGTGACAGCTCACGCACCACATATCCGCCTCCTTGGGTATGGGCGGAAGCTGGGGCGAATAGGCAAAATGCGCCCCGTGCGCCGCGTCTGTAAGGAGCAGCGCGCCCCGCTCGTGACATACCCGCGCGATCTCGTCAATGGGCGATACCGCCCCGCGGTATGTGGGCGAGGTGATGAACACGGCGTCGCAGGGCTCGCGGTCTAGCGCCGAGGCTATCTGCTCGGCGGAGAATACGCCGCCGTCGTCCGGAAAGAGCGGAACGGCATGTTGCCCGGCAAACGCGAGCGCGTTTAGTGCGGATTTATGACAGTTGCGGCCGAGCAGTATGCGCTTGCCCGCGCCGACGGCAAATAGCATGGCAAGATTCGCCGCGCTCGAGCCGTTTACGATATAGAATGCGTCTGACGCCCACTGCGATACCGCCGCCAGCTGTTCGGATCTAAGTATCGCCTCGTGCGGGGAATGCAGATTGTCGGTGCCGGGCAGCTCCGTCACGTCAAGCTCGCCGCAAAATCCCTTGTGCCCGGGCATATGGAACCTGGCGGGAGAGCCTTCGGCATATTTTGACGCCGCATTCCTGATAGGAAGCTCACTCATTTTCAAGCAATCCTTTCAAATAGTTTTTGAACTCCTCCGTGGGAGAGAAATACAGCCTGACCTTTTTGCCGTCGTTGTTGAACACGAGCGAGGAGCAAAGCTCCTTTTTTCGCGGAGAAAAGTGCAGTTCGCTGTCACATGAGCAGCTTTCGCCCGGCTCGAGCAGGGCGATCATATCCTCGCGGTTTATCACGGCAAGTATCTCGCCCTTGGCGCTTATTGTGCGCTCGACCACCACCGTGCCGACGGGATAGGGGTGATCATCGTGCTTTATGTACTCGTCGAATCTTGCGTCATACTCCGTTTCGGGCTCCTTGTAGAACACCGTGTAGCGCCAGCCGCATATCCTCAGCTTGTAAACGAGTATGAGCAGGCCTCCGAATACGAGCGCAAGCAAGTAAAGAGGCACGTTGCTGTTGAATCTGGTCTTGAGTACGGTCGCCAAAGTGCCCGCCGCAAGGAAGAAGACTATCAGCAGTATGAACAGCAGGGCGTCCTTTTTGCCCGAGCCCTTGAGCTTATCGTCGCTTTCCTGATACATTTTTATTCCTCCGAAGATTCTATTATCGGCTCCCATCGGTATTGGCTCAGGTCGACAAAGCCGTTTTCGACCCGCACGCCCTCGTCCTCAAGAAGCTTTTCCTGCATATTCACCCCGCCGAACGCGAACGCGGGGGAAAGGCGGCCCTCACGGTTCACCACCCTGTGACACGGTATCACGCCCGGTTCGGGATTGACGTGGAGCGCATATCCCACCGCCCGCGAAAGGCGCGGGTTGCCTATGAGCGCGGCGATCTGGCCGTAAGTTGCGACCCTGCCGCGCGGGATCCTTTTGACCTGCTCGTAAACGAGCGCGAACACTCCGTCCATCACGGGACCTCTTTATATGAAACGGGTCTGCCGTCCGCAAACTCCACCGTGAAGCCGTGACCGGGCAGCGGCGTGAACCGATATCTGCCGCCCTCCCCGGGGAACCAGCGTATCATGACGCCGCCTATTATGCCGCCGTGGGTCACGCACACGGCGTCCTCGCCGCTTTCGATCAGCGGCGCAAGCGCCGAAAGCGCCCGTTCGGTCGCGATGTTCCCGCTCTCACCGCCGGGGCAGAGATTCGCCTCATTGTCGCCGGAGATCCAGCATTGATAGGCGGGATCGTCAAGCAGCTCGTCATAGGTCTTCATCTCGAAATCGCCGAAATCCACCTCGCGTATGCCGGGCAGCGCCTCGTGGGGGATATCCCCATAGATCGCCTTAAAGGATTGCTCGGCGCGCAGCATGCCGCTGGTAAAATACCGCGCTGCCCCGGGATAATCCAGCTCGCTCGATAGCTTTTCAAGCGCCTCGCGCCCCTCGTCGGTGATCGGCAGATCCGTGCTCCCGTAATAGAGCCGCTTCAGATTGCCCTCGGTTATACCGTGGCGGATCAGTGTGAGCTTCATTTCAGCACCTCCGGAAGTCCGCAGAACACCCTTATAACGCGGTCGGCCCGCTTAGCCATCCGCGTGAGCGCCATGCCGTGATACTCGCGCCAATGCCGCTGTTCCTCGTCCATGGGCACTATTCCCGAGCCTATCTCGCGTGAAATGACGATGGAATCCTTTGCAAAACGGCAGAATTCCTCAACAAAATCGTCTATGCTCACGCCGTCGGCCGCCGCGCTCGCGGTAAGCGCCTCGAAATGATAAAAGCATTTATAAGCCTTTTCCGGCGCACCGGAAGCAAGGTCAAAGCAATCCTTCCCCCCAAGGCGGTAATGCTTTTTGGCAAAGGCAAGCTTGCCCTGATAAGCCCCTCCGATTATGATATCCATCCTGTCCCCCCCAAATCAGATCAATACAAGCACCGCAAGTCCCGCCGCCTCGCCCAAGGTCAGCGCATAGCCCGAGATATCCCCGTTCATACCGTCAAGCTGCTTAAAGCCGTAAAGCGCGGCAAGCCAGTAAACAGCCGCCGAGGCAAGCGGCGCAAGCCCGCGGCAGCCGCACAGCGCCGCAGGCACGGCGCAGGCCGCGGCAAGCAGCAGTATGGGCAGGATGAGCATCCCAAAGCGCTTTCCTTCACCCATGGAAGAGTATTGGCTCGTGCTCATGGGCCGCATCACGCTCACCGCGATGGCCGCACAAGCCCTTGTTGACACGGGTATCAGCCCCAGCGAAACCAGCGCGAGGCCGCTTATCTCCTTCGTCATGCACAGCGCGAACACAGCCGCGCTCAGCAGCACAATGCTTATCACCGCGAACGAGCCGCAGTGCGGGTCCTTCAATATCCTGCGGCGCGTTTCAAGGTCGCGTCGGGAAAGTATCGCGTCCGATACGTCCATAAACCCGTCCACGTGGATCGCACCGGTCAAAAGCCACGGGAAAAACGCGATCAGCACCGCGCGTATTGGCATGGGACAGCCTGTCAGCGCCAAAAGCCACGCTTCAAGCGCCCACAGCCCGCCCGCCACAGCGCCGACGAGCGGCAGGCAGGCCAGCATATGCCGCCTTGCGCTCTCATCCCAAAGCTTCGCGGGGCAGGGTATGCTCAAAAACATCCCCCATGCCATGAAAAAACCATAAAGCCAAGCCTTCATTTTACCGCACCGTTTATCTCAAAAAGCGTTTCCGGAGCAAGCGTGCCCTTATGAAGCTTCACAAGCCCCGCTTCGATCTCACATACCACGTCGAATTGTTCCGCAAGGCCGCAGCAGATGCGTCCAAGCCCGCGCACGTATTCATCCGTCCAGTCCTCATAACGGCTCCCGTCCCTGAAAAGGTCGTCGCACACGCAGACGAAGTTATCGGCCGCGCCCGAAACCGCGATCAGGTCATCAAGCGCTCTCGCCGGAGCGCCGGCGTCGGGCTCGTTCCCCAAGAACATCTCGTTTGCAAGCAGCGCGGTCACGCTGTCGAACAGCACCGAAGCGCCCTCCTTCAAGGGGAGCGCCGTTTGAAGAGCGCGCCCGCATTCCACCGTCTCAAAGCCCCAGCCCGCGCGGTCGGAAAGGTGCTTTGCTATACGCTCCTCGTCCTCGCGGTCGGTCGGGATCATGGTCGCCCAATAAAGCATCTGCCCTCCATGCGCAAGCGCGCGCACGAGCCTCTGCGCGAACATGCTCTTGCCGCTCTTGCTTCCGCCCAGCACAAGTACCTTCATCGGCGCTTCCTTATCTCGTCAAGGTAGCCGTCGTCAATGGCCGCCTCGCCAAATGTCGCCATATCGCGCATGACGGCGCACGCGGCCTTTATCACCTCAAACGCAATGGGGCAGCCGCTCCCCTCGCCCAGCCGCATATCCAGCAGCAGGAAGGGGGCAAGGCCGATGGCCTCCGCCGCCGCCATATAGCCACGCTCGCGGGATGCGTGCGAGAGGAATATGTAGTCCCTTACGGCGGGGCAGAGCCGCACCGCGCAGAGCGCCGCGACTATTGAAATGAAGCCGTCCACAACGGCGGGCATGCGGTTTTTCGCCGCGCCTATGAACGCGCCCGTCATTGCGGCAATATCGAGCCCGCCGACCTTTGCGATAACGTCCGCAACGTCGTTCCCGTCGGGCGAATTGACCCTCAGCGCGTCGGCGATAACCTGCTTTTTAAGCTCGAAAGCAGCATCCGTCAGCCCCGCGCCGCGCCCGGTCACCTCCTCGGGAGCAAGCCCCGTCAGCGCCGCAAGCACCGCGGCAGAGGTGGTGGTGTTGCCTATGCCCATCTCGCCCACGCCTATTATGTCCATGCCCTCCAGCTTGGCCTTTTCCGCGCGCTCGAGGCCAACGGCTATCGCGCGCAGGGCTTCCTCGCGCGTCATCGCGGGGCCTCTGCGGATATTCCCCGTGCCGGGAAGCACCTTCCTGTCGGCTATGCCGGGGTGTGTAAAGCACGTCATTATGCCGACGTCCACAACGTCGATCCCATTCCCGAAATAGCTTGCAAGTGACGACATGCCCGTCATGTGCCGGGTCATGTTGATCGCCTGAGCGAGCGTGACCGACTGCGGCGTCACCGCAACGCCCTCGCTCACCACACCGTTATCGGCGCAGAAAACGAGCACGCGGCAGGATGCGATCGTGTTCTTCACACTGCCGGTGATCCCCGCCATGCGTATCGAAATTTCCTCCAGCTTTCCCAGGCTTCCCGGGGGCTTCGCAAGCTCCGCCTGGCGCTTCTTTGCCCTCTCCACAGCCGCGCCGTCCGCGGGCTGAATGCGGTTTATAAGCGTTTCAAAGTCTTTTTCGGTCATCTTTGTTCAATATACCCGTGCGCCTTGAGCCATTCGAGCGAATCGGCGCAATACATGTTTTCTATCGTGAATGTCGCGTTGGGAAGGAGCGCAAGCGCTTTGTCGAGAAGCGCCTCCATCGGGATGCTCCCGTCGCCAAGACAGTTGTGCGTGTCGCGTTCACCGCGGTTGTTGTGTATGTGCACGTGTTTCAGATACGGCGCCATAGGCTCTATCCATTCCATGGGCAGCGTTTCCGAAACCACGGTGTTCGCGTGCCCGATATCGAGGCAGAGCCCCAGGCGTTCGTCGCCGACGCCTTTTGCTATGTCAACGAGCATTGCGGGGGAAGGCTCCATCACGTTCTCGAGCATTATCTCAAAGCCCTGCGGCAGCTCTTTCAGAAATTCCTTCCAGAAGCGCACCGATTCGCTTACGTAAGTCTCCGGATAATAGACGTAAGGGATGTATCCGCCGTGTATCACGATGCGGCTTATCCCAAGCTCCCGCGCAAGCCCGACCGACTGTGTGTAGCGGGTTCGCGCAAGCTCCCTTGCTCTTGGATCTATCGCGCAGGCCGCGAGCTCCGCGAACGGGGCGTGAAATACGAATCGGTCGCAGCCGGCCATCATATCACGGCATTTTTCAATGTGCTCCTCACGGCCGCAGTCGATGTAATACGCCCAGCAGAACTCGGCGATCTCTATCCCAAGGCCGAAGGGAAGGGCATGCTCCCGGCAGTTTTCGTCTATCGACGAGATATGCAGCCTGCTTTGAAGCGCGCTTCTGTCCATACCGTCCTCCCGCACATATTTATACATCATAATGATATCATAAAAAGTCGAAAAGCACAAGTAAAATAATACCCCGGACGGTTGCCCGGGGTATTGGATCCGATCGGTTTATCAGTCTTCCTCGACCATGGTCTGCTTCTCCTTGGGAACGAGCAGGTTCTTCTCGTTCTCGGGATCGAAGAAGTGCATGACCTTGCCTTCGAAGGTGATGTTGAGCTTGGCGCCGTTAACAAGGCCCTTCCTCTGCTCGGGCTCAAGGTCGATGGTGGGCACGCGGACGATCAGCCTTGTGCCGTCGTCGGTGTAGACGTGCAGATGCAGCTCACTGCCCATCATCTCATTGACCTCCAGGGTAACGGGGATGGTGTTTGCGGCGGGGCCCTTGGCAAGCACTATGTGCTCGGGGCGCACGCCCAGTATCACAGAGCCGGGGGCGACGTTGAATTCACGCAGCATATCGCCCTTTACGCCGTCGACCTCGATCTTGGCGTCGAACGGGGTGACGTAATACCTGCCGCCCTCCTTGAGGAGCTCGGTCCTGATTATGTTCATCTTGGGAGCGCCTATGAATTCGGCAACGAACAGGTTTTCGGGCATCTCGAACACCTCGGTGGGGGAGCCGACCTGCATGATGAAGCCGTCCTTCATGATGACGATCCTGTCGCCCAGGGTCATAGCCTCGGTCTGATCGTGCGTGACGTAGATGAACGTGGTGTCCAGCTTCTGCCTCAGAAGTATTATCTCGGCGCGCATCTGGTTGCGAAGCTTGGCGTCCAGGTTGGAAAGCGGCTCGTCCATCAGGAACACCTTGGAGTCCCTGACCATTGCGCGGCCTATCGCAACACGCTGACGCTGACCGCCGGAGAGTGCGCGCGGCTTGCGCATAAGGTAATCTGTTATGCCGAGTATCTCGGCCGCGTTCGTGACCTTGTTGTAGATAACGTCCTCGGGCATCTTCTGCAGACGGAGCGAGAAGGCGATGTTCTCATAGACCGTCATGTGGGGATACAGGGCGTAGTTCTGGAATACCATTGCGATATTCCTGTCCTTGGGCTGCAGATCGTTGACGACTTCGCCGTCGATCTCCACGGTGCCCTCGCTGATCTCCTCAAGGCCGGCGATCATGCGCAGGGTGGTGGATTTGCCGCAGCCGGAAGGTCCTACGAATACCACGAATTCCTTGTCCTTGATATCAAGGTTGAAATCGTGAACGGCAACGACCTTCTTATCGTAGATCTTTTTGACGTTAGTTAATTTTACACTTGCCATAATGATTGCTCCTTTTCGATCGATTGGACGGCTTAGCCCTTGACCGCGCCGCCGGTGACGCCTTCAACATAGTAGCGCTGTAGGCACAAGAACAGTATCGTGACGGGTATCGCAACGACCACGCCGCCTGCGCAGAACATGGTGTAGTTGCTGTTGATCTGGTCAAGCGAGAGCCAGCTGTTCAAGCCGACTGCGACGTTCATGCCCGCCGAGGTGTTCATCGAGATATACCTTGCGAATACGAAGTCGCCCCAGGGGGCCATGAACGCGGTCAATACCGTGTAAATGACGATCGGCTTCGCCAAGGGAAGTATGATCTTGAACAGTATCTGCGCCCTCGTGGCGCCGTCGACCAGAGCCGCCTCGTCAAGCGATTTGGGCAGTGTGTCGAAGAAGCCCTTCGATACGTAATAGCCCATGCCGGAGGAGGCCACGTAAACGAGTATCAGGCCGGGAACGGCGTTCTCCTGAGTCAGGCCAAGGTCCTTCAATACGCGGTAGAGAATGATCATGGCAAGAATGCCGGGGAAGAAGCCGAGTACAAGCATGAATTTCATGAGCGGCTTGCGCATCTTGAAGCGGAATCTCGAAAGCACGTAGCTCATGCAAAGCACGATCACGGTCTGAAGCACGGCGGTGAATATCGCGATAATGAACGTGTTCAGATACCATTTCGGGAAGTCGGTCTTTAAGAGCTTGGCATAGTTGTCAAAGCCCCAGGTCTCCGGCCACACGTAGCCGACGGGCATTGAGGTCTCGACTCGGAAGGACTGCAGTATGATGCATACGAAGGGGATGAGCCAGATGATGCTCATCAGGACCAGCAGCATGTGCAGACTGCCGTTGACGATCATGTTGCTTGCCTTTATACCCATCGAGCGCTCGACGCCCTCGTTAAAGGTGCCCATATTGACGGCGCTGTTGTGAGCGGAGGCCTTCTTGAGCTTCTTGATGGCGGATATGAAGAGCAGCACGCATATCACGAATACTATGACAGCGTAAACGAACAGGTGAGTGTAATGATCTCCGCCGGTGTTCATACGGCCGATCGCCTTCGAGGTCAGACGGTATACGCCGTAGCCCAGGAACACGCTGACGATGAACGACACGAACGGGGGGATATAGCTCATCTTGCCGGTGGAATTATGCGCTATATTCGAGAAGAGCTTGCATATTCCGGAGAGCAGGAGAACCACGCCTGCGATGAAGAGCAGGAACCCCAGCACGGAGAGCGCCACCGCACCGAAATTGTCCGGATTGATGGGGAAGGGATTCACGATCCTGTGCCAGACGGAGGCGAGAACTTCCATAAGGCCCGCGGTCTTCATCTCGACGATGTTCTTTGCGAGTATGGACCTGACCGCCATAAGGAGCGGCACGCATACCCCGATAAGAACTATGCCGACAAGGATCGAAACGATCGAACCGGTATATCTTTTCTTCGTACTCATTGGAAATCCTCCTCATTCTTGACCGAGGGCATAGCGCTGTAAACGATCAGAGCTATGATGGCCACGACCACGAATACCATGATACCAACGACAGAAGCCATGTAGTACTGAGCCTCGGCGCCGGTGGTGATCTTGAACAGCCACGTGATCAGCAGGTCGGTATAGCCAACGGAGCCCGCCGCGGTAGACGCCGCTCTGTTCGTCGGAGCGCCGCCGGTCAGCAGGAATATGACGTTGAAGTTGTTCATATTTCCTATGAAGCTCGTCAGAAGATACGGGCCGGTGACGAAGAGTATGTAGGGAAGGGTGATCTTCCTGTACTGCTGCCATCCGCTTGCGCCGTCGATCTTGGCGGATTCGTAAAGATCCGCGGGAATGTTCATCAATATACCGGTGACCATGAGCATGAGGTAGGGGATACCTATCCAGATATTGATGATTATTACCATGATCCTCGCCCACGTGGCGTCCTCCCAGAAGGGGAGCGCTTTTGTGATCAGCCCCATGTTAATAAGACCTTGGTTGATCAATCCGTTTTTGGCGAACATCTTTGAAACGTACAGCAGCGAAATGAACTGCGGTATCGCAATGGTCAGAACCAGCACCGTCCTCCACAGCTTCTTTACCTTGATGCCCTTCTTATTGATCATCATGGCAACGAGCATACCGAGGAAGTAGTTGGTGAAGGTGGCGAAGAACGCCCATATCAGCGTCCACGCAAGCACTTCGCCGAAGGTCGCGGCGTATGACTGGCCGCCGCCCGCGGATTCCCATGAAAGCAGGGTGTTGAAGTTTTTGAGGCCGACCCACGAGAACAGGTTGTTATAGTAACCGTCGTGCGAGCCGTCGTAGTTCGTGAACGCGACGAGTATCATAAATACGATGGGAAGCACCGTGAATATGATGATGCCCGTCATGGGCAGGGCAAGGAGCGTTTTGTGGAACTGATCGTCCACGAGAGAGTGGAGATCCTGCTTGCCGCTCTTAAGCTTCTTGCCCGATTTCAGTATGCCCTCTGCGATCTTGTTCTGCCTGATATTCACGCGCCATGTATAGATGAACGCGATGATGAAGAATATCGTCAGCACGCCGTAGAGAAGTATCTTGAATGAGTTGTCGTTATACGTGGTGACGTACTGGTCGTAAACCTCGTTGTACTCGACGCTTGGCCCCTTGACGCCCAGCGAGGGGAGCATCTTGAGCCAATAGCCGCCGGCGATCACCATGTAGCCTATGAACACGATTTCAAAGAGAAGGAAGAGTATGCCGCGGAGTATCTGACCGCGCGCCAGGCAGCCAAAGCCCATCACAAGGTATGAAAGCTTCGTCTTCCAATCGCCCTGAGTGAACGTGGTAACGATATCCTTTGCCTCGTTCGCGACGGCGAGCGCCCCCTTCTTGATCCCGTTGCCGATCTTTTTCAGGAAGTTCCAGATCGCCCCGGGGATGCCTGCAAAGAAGCTCAGAAAACGGTATAGGAACCGTTTGAATTTTGAGAGCTTCAGGTATTCGAGATCACTGTATTTTTTCATGATCAATCCCCCTTGGTCTCAAATTATAAAAAGGGGTTGGAGCCGCAAAATGCGGGCTCCAACCGGTTTTCATGCTGTTAAATTACTGCGCGATAAGGGAAACGGTCTCGGTGGTGGAGTCGAACTGGACGATGTAGTTGCCGTCGGCCTCAACAACGAAGTTGTCGCCGCCGTTGCCGAAGCTGACGTCCCAGTTCTTGCCCTGGCGTACCTTCAGCTCTTCGCCGGCATGGAGCTCCATGGGCTCGGACTGGAAGATACCGGTCTCGGTCTCCTTCATGTCGAAGTCGGTGTCCCAGTTGGTGCCGTTGATGGCGCCGATAACGGACCACGCGTTCTTCTCGTCGTCGCTCATGTTGAACAGACCGTCGATCTTGGCCTTGTAGTTGTCAAGAGCAGCCTGCAGACCGGCGTCGTCGGTAGCGGCCTTAACGTCGTCCGCGATGACCTTGGCGATATCCCACCAGGAGCCGTGGATCTGGCCCTGAGGTACGGAATAGGGAGCCTGCTTCAGAAGAGCGGCGAGGCCGGGGTTGGCCTGAACGGCTTCGGAAGCCTGATCCTTGGTGTTGGAGGGACCCCAGGCGAGCTCGTTGAAGCGCTCCATCTGGCACTCCTCACCGGTGAGGTACTGAGCAAGCTTATGCATAGCGGCGGCCTTCTTGGCGTCGGACTGGGGCTTAACGCCCATGAGCTTGCAGCCGTTGAAGGAACCGAGGTGGTACTCCTTGCCGTCTACCTC
The DNA here is from genome assembly GCA_017541305.1 of Clostridia bacterium. Taxonomy (GTDB): domain Bacteria; phylum Bacillota; class Clostridia; order Christensenellales; family CAG-138; genus UBA3857. The sequence continues at coordinate 45,905 of JAFXZJ010000012.1, forward strand.
GAAGGAGGGCAGATCGGTAACGCCCATGTTGTCGCCGAGGGCTTCCTTAGCGGCCTCATAGTCCCAGGTACCGGTGACTACGATGGCGGCGCCGGAGGCGAACTCAGCGGCCTTGGAGGAGCTGAGGTGATAATCGGAATCGACCAGCTTCTTCATGCCCTTGACGGCGATGAGGCCCTCGGGGGAATCGAAGGTATCGTTGACGTTTACAAAGCCTCCCTCGGCGTCGGTCTCCCACTCGGACTTACAGCCGGTGGCGAAGAAGAAGGAAGCAAGATACCAGGCGGAGGTGTTCATCTCGAAAGCGAAGTACTTCTGAGCGGCTTCGCAGTCGGCGATCAGCTTCTCAAGGGAGTCGACGTCGGACTCGGGGATGACGGACTTGTCGTAGTACATGAAGTAACCGTTATCGGAGGTGAGGGGGTAAGCCCAGAGCTCATCGCCAACGGAAGCAGCGGCAACAACGCCCGCGTCGTTAGCGTCCTTGACGGTCTTGGCAGCGCCTTCGCCCAGCTTGGCAAGAGCGCCGGCCTGTACGAGACGAGCGAACTGATCCTGCGCAAAGCAGAAGATATCGCCGCCCGCTTCAACGTCGGTGATCATGTTGGTACCGGCGTCGGCTTCGGAGACCTTCTCGATGGTGGCATTGATCTTGATGCCGTCGGTGTTGGTCTCGTTGAACTTGTCGATCTGCTTCTGAGTCAGCTCGGCAGCAGCCTCGGCGACCCAGATCTTAGCGGTGTACTCGCCCGCGAGCTCACTGCCGGAGTTGCCGCCGGGGTTGTCGTCGGGCTTAGCGGGCTCGGTGGTGCCGCAGGCAACAAGACCGAGGACCATCACAAGAGCCAGCATGATAGCCAAAAACTTTTTCATTTCCTAATCCTCCTAAATTATAATTTGATGAAAAGTTTTTTTGTAGGGAAACTGCCTTTCGGCAGACGAAAGCGGGGACTTGCCCCATCCCATACGACATAAATATAAAACTTTTTGTTCAATTTGTCAATAACTAATTTAGCAAATTATATGTTAACACGCGCCATAACCGCCGAGAAAGATATTTTCACAATCAATACACGGCAAACCGCTTCATATAGAGCACCATATAGAAGATATACATCACCGCGGTCAGCGAGAATATCACCGCGGTCTTCCATTTTTTATCGCAGGAATGGGCGGCGGCGGCGATCACCGGCAGCGCGGCGCACAGATATCTTACCGAAGAGAGGAGCCATGTGCAGCCCACCGAGACCGCGAAATAGCAGAGGAAATAAACGGTGTAGGTGAAGGGCAGCTTTCTGCCCTTTGCCAGCATCAGCCCCAGCGATGCGATTATCACGACCAGCTCGGGTATCCACATAAAGAATATGCGCATCGGATCGCGGCTCATGTCGTAAATTATGTAGCTTATCATATAGCGCGGCGTGTCGAAGAAGGGGCAGGCCGCCTGATGCCAGTTGTTCCACTGATACTCCAGGAATTTGAACGGATCGCCGTGGAGCGAATAGTTGATTGCAAGATAAGCCAGGGTGCCCATGGTGGATATCACAAGGCCGATAATGAGCTTTGCGATCGTCCCGCCGACCTTCTGCTTTGACCTTATAAGGCTTATTACGTGCGCAAGGCCCAGTATCGCGATGGGCACGGCAAGCAGCACGCCCAGCGACCTTGTAAAGCCCGCAAGCGCCGTGAATACGCCCGCCATGATATAGTTTCTCTTCTGCATGAAGAAGAACCCGCACACCGAAAACAGCAGGAAGAGCGGCTCCGTCATGGGCGAATTGAAGAATATCGCGCCGGGCAGCAGCAGGGCGATGAACGCCGCCGCCTTGGAGCGCTTGTTCCCAAGCACGGGCAGCAGGGTGAGGTACGTCATGCCCGAAGCGAGTGCCGTCGCGATCGTGTTTATGAGCGTCGCGGAAAGATAGCTGTCGTGCAGCACAAGGTTGAAGCAGCGTATCAAAAGCGGCAGCATTGGGAAGAACACCAGCAGCAGTCTGTCGTTGCCTGTGGTCTGATACCAGTTTTCGGCAATGTTGATATAATGCTGTGCGTCGGTGTTTTCCTTCATCCACGCAATGCGCGAAAAGTATTCGAACCATTTCGAGGACTCAACGCCGCGGCACAGGCCGCAAACGCATATGCCAAGAAGATAAGTGAATACATGCAGCGCAAGCGCGCCGAGCACGATAAGGAAGAAATTCCCCCGGCGCTTCCCGTATCGGGCCTCGGCCGGATCGAATTCGTTCCCCTGTGAAAAGAGCGAAACAAGCCTCGGCATCGCCGCTATCAGCACCCCCGCGAACAGCGCAAGCGTCAGCAGCGGCGCAAGAAAATCATACCACGGATACTCGTTCTCATGCTTGAATACGTAAATGGCGTATGCTCCCGCGGCGGTCAGCACCGAGACGTACTGAAGCACCTTTACCGCGGCCCCGCTTTTGTTTTTACCGACTTCCATCTATCGTCACCTTATCGTCCTTTAACGGAATTCAGCTTGGCGTCGTCGATCTTGCCCCAGGCGCCGCTGCCCTCGCCCTCACACTTAACGAATATGCCGACCGTCACGGTCTGTCCCTCGGCAACGGTTATGCCGGTCACCTCGCCGGCGTCCCAGTTGCCGTAGCCGTTTATGCTCATGGGAGCCCTTCCGGCCTCGACGCCGTCCACGAGCGCATATGCGTATATATCGGTATTACCGCAGTCGCCGCCCATGATCGAGATCGAGAACTTGTATTCGCCCGCGGGCAGATCCGCGACTTCCTGCTCAAGCGAAAAGTCCACGCTGTTTTTATCGCTGCTCCAGAAGTGCATATGCCACTGACCGGTCAGCGAGTCGGTTATCTTGTCCTCAACGTACAGCTCCGAAGCCTTCCCGCGCTCGGTCACGCGCCAGGGCGCAAGCTCGCCCGTCTCAAAGCTGTAATTTTCAAGGAAATTGTATTCCACCATATTGACGTACAGCTTTGCGGCAAGCCCGTCCGCGTCGCCTTCGAACTCATAAGTCTTCTCGCCGCCCGCCTTCATGCGCTCGATATCGGCGTCTGTCACGCTCCAGGTAACGGGCACGGCGCTCTTTGAGTTGTCGCTCATGACCGCGTTCGCGGTGTCGGGCAGGATTATCTCGCCGTTAAGGTCTATGAACAGCACCGTATCCTCCACGGCGTCGGCCTTGAGCTCGGGCTCGTTGCCCCAGCGCATCAGGTTGAATACGCGCAGCGATTCAAGCGGCTTTCCGTCCGGGCCGAACATCGCCTGGTTGTCCACCGCGCAGCCGCCGTAGTATTTGCCCGCGTCGTCGGGATCGTATGCCGCGGCAAAGCTCGAAGCCCAGCCGGAGCCGTATTTTTCCCACAGCGCGTGGTTTTCTTCCCACGAGTTCTGCCCAACGGAGATCCATGTGCCCTCCCAATAGACCACGCCGATCCCGTTCTGCATGCCGTTCACCACCGCGTCGGTTATCTCGCGCACGTTGTTCGCCTGCCCCTGCACGGTGAAGGGATATGCCTTGGCAATAGTGCCGCCGTCGGATATCGTATTGCCGTTAAAGTCGGTGTCCTCGGCGGTATAGGCATAGGAGGTCTCCATCACCATGACCTTTTTGTCGTAGTCGGCGGCTACTTTGTTCAGCACCGCGCACAGGTTTTCAAGCGTGCCGTGCCAATAGGGGTAATAGGAGGAGGCGAATACGTCGTAATCCACGTTGTAATAGGCAAGCTTCGAGGCATAGTTCTCATAGCTGCCCGCCTTTTCGGGATTGGCAAAGTGCAGCGCCACGAGCGCGTCGGGGCATATCTCGCGCACGGCCTTCGATCCCGCCTGCATCAGGTATTGGATGTTGAACCAGGTCTTCTCGCCGCAGAGCGCGCCGTTGGTCTCGTTGCCTATCTGCACCATGCGCACGTTCACGCCCTCGGAAACGAGCTTTTGAAGCGAAGCCTTAACGTATTCGTAAACGGCCCGGGTCTTTGTCTCGATATCCATTTCCTTCCAGGCCTTGGGAGCCATCTGCTTGCCGGGATCGGCCCAGAAATCGGACAGATGGAAGTCCACCAGCAGGCCCATGCCGTATTTGGTCGCGCGCCTGCCTATCTCGACGGCGGTCTCGATATCGTTGTTGCCTCCGCCGTAGCCGTTGCCCTCCGCGTCGAAGGGGTCGTTCCACACGCGCACCCTCACCGTGTTAACGCCCGCCTGGGCAAGCGTTTTGAACACGTCCTGCTCGTTGCCGTCAAAATCATAGTATTTCACGCCGCTTTTCTCTTCGGCGATTACCGACGAGGCGTCCATGCCGAGTATGAAGTCCTCGGGCATGTTCTCGACCTTCTTCACGTAAAGCGAGCTGCCCTCGATCTTCTTGTCGGGAACGGCGTTTTCAATGCTTATCCCGCTGCCGGAGCAGCCGGCAAAAAGCATTAGAGCGGCAAGCAGAGAGGAAACAATAACGGACTTTTTCATGATATTCTCCTTTACGGCAGTAAGAATATGTTCTCGGCGACGGACAGCGCGGCCGAATCCTTCGAGCCGTTCCAATCGCCTGTGTGCAGCGAATCCTTGTTGAAGCAGAGGTAGTAGTTCTCGTCCTCGCGGTAAAGTATCGAGCCGGGGGCTTCGGGATCGGGCTTCGCGCCTTCGGGCACGCCCTTCTCGCCGGAGTAGCGTATGAAGCTTTTCGCTCTGCCCTCGCCGGTGTCAATCGAATAGATGCGCCAGCCGTAAACCAGGCCGTCCTTTACGTAATCGTCCCCGCCGCGAGCGGGGATGGGCTGCAGCTGATACAGGACGGAATCAAGATCGCTCTCCGAAACTATGTAGATATCGGCCTGCTCTGGCGCGCCGGACGTGAACGCCGCGTGCGAGAAGGGATAGACGTCGATGATCTCGATCCCCTCGGGGATGCGCTTTTCAAGCTCGATCGCCATTTCGGTGTCGTTCGCGTCGGGCGCAAGATAATAGACGCTCACCTTTTTTTCGCGCGGGGCGTCGGAAATCAGCATGAACGTCCACGACCACAGGAATACCGATATGAGCAGCCAGAGCAGATATCTGTGAAAGCTTTTTAATACGGTCTTTACAAGCATTGCTTCACTCTCCGATCTCATATGCCGCGATGAAACCGTACACGGCATAGACCTTCACGGCGTTCTTGTCGTCGAAAAGCTTTGCCTTACTGTCCCATAGCCGCAGCGTATCCGTGCGCTCGGCTCCCGTGACCGTCACGGTGCGCATGTTCACGCCCTTTTCAAGCAGCAGACGATGCCCGGTCAGAGTAAAAGCGCCTTCGACCGCCTCGCGCCTGCCCTCGAGTATCGCCTTGACGTGCGCGTAAGCATAGCCTGTGCGCTTTATCACAAGAAGGCGCAGCGTGATGATCAGCCAACCGCCAAGCGTGGATATCACGATCGTGCGTATCAGCCCGGGGGCGGGGTAATGCCTGTCGGTTTCAAGCAGGCTCCACACGCACAGACCGATCACGGCAAGGCCGATCAGCACGGCGGCGGCGCACTGAATAACGAGCTTCGTTTTAAGACGCGAAAGCTCCCCTTCATCATACAATTCTCTGACGCAGTTTTCCATATATACATTATAACATCAAGTAAGCCCTCTTTCAAGGTTTCGCTTATATTCGGCTTGACAATCAACCGAGCTTTCTGTAAAATATATATAATACGAACAACAGGAGGCTTATGTATGAAAAGGTTCCTTGCAGTTATGCTGGCGCTCATATTTGCGCTTGCCGCGCTTCTGACCGGCTGTGCGGGCGAAGGCGGCAAAAAGAACGCCGACGAATACGCCGTAAAGGACGATCTGCTCAAGAGCGCACGGGCGGACGAAGGCCACAACCGTGTTTTCTATGAAATATTCGTGGGCTCATTCTCCGATTCCGACGGTGACGGCACGGGCGATCTTCGCGGCATTATTAACCGTATGGATTATCTTAACGACGGCGATCCCGATTCCGGTCTTTCGCTCGGCGTTGAGGGCCTCTGGCTGACGCCCATATTCAAATCCTCATCCTATCACAAATATAACGTCACCGATTATTATCAGGTCGATCCCGCCTTCGGCACCGAGGAGGACCTCAAGGAGCTCATCGCACTCTGCCACGAGCGCGACGTGCTTCTGATACTCGATCTTCCCATAAACCACACCGCCCGCGCCTGCGAATGGTTCAACAAATTCATAATCGCGCACAGGCAGGGCTATACGGCAAGCGAATACTATAATTTCTATACCTGGTATGACGGCGACGCCGGCGGAGCGCCCGCGGGCCGCACCTTCGCCCAGCTTTCCGGCACGAATCATTATTTCGAATGCAATTTCGACGGCGATATGCCCGAACTCGATTTCGATCAGGAGAACGTCAGGCAAGCCGTTGTGGACGTCGCAAAGCACTATCTCGATATGGGCGTGGACGGCTTCCGCTTCGATGCGGCGAAATACGTGTATTTCGGCGATCACAAGCGCAGCGTGGAATTCTGGAAATGGTACATGGGCAAGCTTCGCGATATCAAGCCCGACGTCTATGCCGTTGCCGAGGTGTGGGATTCCGACGGAGTGACCGATCAGTATTATCCCGCGATGAACTGCTTTGATTTCACCATCTCCCAGTCGAACGGCCTCATTGCCGAGACCGCCAAGAAGGGCGACGTCAACCGCTACACCGCATACGTTGAAAGCTATATAAGCAGAGTCGATTCGATCCGTCCCGGCTCATCCTTCACGCCCTTTGTGACCAACCATGATATGGACAGGGCCGCGGGCTTCCTCACCGTGGCCAGCGGCACCATGCATATGGCCGCCAATCTGTACGTACTCGGCCCCGGCACACCCTTCATCTATTATGGCGAGGAGATAGGCATGCGCGGTTCCCGCGGCGGCGCTCAGACCGACGCCAACCGCCGCCTTGCAATGCTCTGGGGCGACGGCGATTACGTCAAGGATCCCACGGGCACCACCTATCCAGCCTCCAGCCAGGTCGAAACGACGGTGGCCGATCAGAAAAAGGACGAGAACAGCCTTTACAATCATTATAAGAAGCTTATAATGATAAGGAACGCCAATCCCGAGATCGCGACCGGGCATTATATCGCCCTAAGCTTCGAGGGCACCAAGGTGGGCGGCTTCGTTGCGTATGATACGACCCGTTCGTCGGTGATCGTCATCCATAACACCACGCTCAGTAAGCAGACGATCGATCTTGACGCCAACGGCCTTGCTGCGGAAGAGCTTCGCGCGGTGATAGGCATGGAAAGCGCCGAGCTTGACGGAAGCACGCTCACCATCGGCGGGCAGACGAGCGTCGTGCTTAAGGGCGGCCTTAAGCCCGGCAATAACTGAAAAGGAGAACGAATGAAATAATGACGACCGTATTCCATAACGGAAAAGTCTATACGGGCAGGGGCGGGCGAGCGTCCGCCTTTGCCGTTGATAACGGAGTTTTTCTGGCGGCGGGCTCGGACAGGGAGATCCTTTCACGCTTCAAAGGAGCGGAAACGCACGACCTTAAGGGAGCCTTCGTGAGCGCGGGCTTTATCGATTCGCACATGCACCTTCTCAATTACGGGCAGGTGCTTTCATTCGCGCCGCTCTACGCGCACACCGGCAGTATGGACGAGCTGCTCTCCTGCCTGCGGTCATTTTTGAAGGAGCATCCCGCGCTGCCGGGCGGCTGGCTGCGCGGCAGGGGATGGAACCAGGATAATTTCGCGGGCGAAAAGGTCATGCCCACCAGATGGCAGCTCGATACCGTATCCGAGGATATCCCCATCTGCATAACTCGTGCCTGCGGGCACTGCTGCGTGCTCAATTCCAAAGCGCTCGAGCTTGCGCACATCGACGACCGCACGCCTTCGCCCATGGGCGGCTCGATAGGCCGAACTTCCGGAACGGTCGACGGCAGGCTTTTCGATAACGCAATGGATCTGCTTCGCGGAGTTATCCCGCTTCCGAATAAGGACGAGCTCAAAGCCATGCTCCGCTCCGCCTGCGGGGAGCTCAACCGCTATGGTATAACGAGCAGTCAGACCGACGATTACTGCGTTTTCCGCGAGCTCCCGCCCGAAACGATAAACGAGGCTTACCGCGAGCTCGAGGCCGAAGGCGCGCTTAGCGTGCGCGTTTACGAGCAGTGCAATTTCACCGAGCTTTCCGACCTCAAGGCGTTCATAGCCTCGGGGAACGTCACGGGCGCCGGCAGCGACCGGTTCAGGATCGGCCCGCTCAAGCTTTTGGGCGACGGCGCACTCGGCTCGCGCACGGCGCATCTGTCCGTGCCGTATCCCGGCACGCAGGGCTGCGGCTTTTCACTCTTCACCCCCGAGCATATGAAAAGCATGGTCGCTTACGCTCATTCACACGGCATGCAGACTGCGATCCACGCGATCGGCGACGCGTGTCTTGACGAGGTGCTGGACGCGATCGAGGCGGCGCTTGAGGAATGCCCACGGGACGACCACCGCCACGGAGTGGTGCACTGCCAGGTATCGCGTCCCGATCAGCTCGAGCGTATGATACGCCTTAACGTGCACGTTTACGCTCAGAGCATATTCCTCGATTACGATAATCACATAGTGCACAAGCTCCTGCCGCCCGATATCGCGGCGTCGAGCTATAACTGGAAGACGCTTCTGCACGGAGGCCTTTCGGTGTCCAACGGCTCCGACTGCCCCGTCGAGCTGCCCGACGTGATGCGCGGCGTCGAGTGCGCCGTGACCAGGCGCAGCATCGACGGCACCGGCCCCTATAACCCCGATCAGGCGTTCACCTTGGAGGAGGCCATCGACAGCTTCACGATAAACGGCGCGGAGGCGAGCTTCGAGGAGCATGAAAAGGGCCTTATAGCCGAGGGCTTCAAGGCCGATTTTGTGATCTGGGGCGCCGATCCCTTCGGGACCGAGCCCTCAAAGCTCCACGAGATACCCGTCATGGCGACCTATCTTGCGGGCGAATGCGTTTTTGACCGGGAAGGCGCGATAGTCGAAAACGCCAAGGCGTTTATTAAGAAGCTCCTCGCCGGCGAGGGCTCCGGGCACGATCATCACCACACCTTCCGCGTGCTCAATATGGCCGAAAGGCTCGCAAAGGAGGAAGGCGCCGAGCTTTTCACGGTGCGCCTGGCGGCGCTGCTGCATGACGCGGACGACGTGAAGCTGTTTCCCGAAACCAATAAAAATCTCGATAACGCAAGGGGCTTCATGAGGGGGCAGGGGATGGACGAGGCCGGGATCGAAAAGGTGCTCGGCGTCATACGTCAGATATCCTTCAAGGGCTCCGATTCGGTCACGCCCGATTCGATCGAGGGCAAATGCGTGCAGGACGCCGATCGGCTCGACGCGATAGGCGCGATAGGCGCGGCGCGCGCGTTCACATTCGGAGGCAGCCGCGGCAGGGCGATGTACGATCCCGATATCCCGCCCAAGACGGATATGAACGCCGAGGAATACCGCAAAAGCGATTCCACCAGCCTCAATCATTTTTACGAAAAGCTGTTCAAGCTGAAGGACATGATGAATACGCCCTCCGCCAAGGCTTTAGCGGAGGGACGTGACAGGTTCCTGCATGAGTTTGCCGATGAGTTTTTATCCGAATGGAGCGGGGAAAGGTGAGCGAAAGCTCATCTTCCGTATCTGTCGATGAGATCAATGAATTCATCCCGCACGTCGGCGGGCGCCTTTTCGGAAAAGTCCACGTCCGAAACAAGCTCGGCGTAGCGCCCGTCGATATCCTCGGGCATGAGCGTGTGAAACTCCATAGACAGCATAGCGTCGTCTATCTCAAACACCTTCTCCTTTTCCTCCGGCGTTAGCCCGCGCCAAATAAAATGCTCCCATATCATGTTTTGAAGCTTCTCCTCCGCCTCAAGATAGCGGGGGAGAAGCGCTTTTACGGGGCGCGTCACGTCCGAAAGATAGGCCTCCGAAGCGTCGTGCAGAAGACAGGCCAGCACCAGATCGTCGGAATATTCCCGCGCCTCTGCTTCACGCGCGCAGGCCAGCGAATGCTGCGCGACCGAATAAAAGCGCGAAAAATGCCCGTTCGCGCGGCATATGAGCGAAAGCGCGTGCGCGATGTCGAATATGTCGATAAGCCCGTCGTTGGGCTCCGTGGGATCGAAATGCTTTCCCGTAACGGTCGTGATACAGCTCATAGGCAGCCCCCGTTAAGATCCTTTATAATGCTCTCCATGGTCCGCATGACGTCTTCATAGCGGCATTCCTTATAGCGCTTCGAAAGAAGGCGCGTGTTGAATTCGATCTGCAGGCACGCAATGCCGCATTCGCGCGCGGTGTAAGCCGAAACCGTGAAGGGATGCACGGCGGTAAAGCGCCCGTCTATCGAGACTCCGCTTAACCCCGCCGCTTCGAACCGCGCTTTGACGCGCTCCGCGATATCGGGCGCGGCCGCGATGTTTTTTCCCTCGCCGGTGCCTATGTCGATCAGCTCGTCCCGCTCGGGGTTCATCTGATGCAGATCGATGAGGTATTCTATCCCGTTCTTTTCGGCGAATTTAACAAGCTTCGCCTTATATTTGCATTTCTCATCTCGGTTGGCGTCGTCGCCGCAGTTCTTTTCCTTGACTATGATGGGGCACAGGGTCGAATCGTGCAGCATGTTGGCAAGCACGCCGGTCAAAAATTCCCCGTATTTCTTGTGCCCGTTTCGGGTCTGCTCAGCCGCGTGCGGAGCCGATAGCATCACCCTGCCTTCGCCCTTTTTTATTATAAAGCTCTTCCGGCCCAGCTTCGAGGCATAATAGAGCAGATAATCGTCATACGCGCTCATTCAGGCCAGACCCTTCCCGCAGGGTCTGCCCGCTCTGCGCATGTGATCGAAATACAGCTCCTCGGTTGCAAGCGCCATCTTGGTCACGGCATAATCCTCGCACTCGGGGTATATGTACCAGGTGTCCTCCAGCGTGTTAAGGTCCACGCAGTCGCCGAATTTGCCCAGATATTCGTATTCGATATGGCAGGAATACAGCGAGGGCACGGGCTTTATCATCTCAAAGGGATCGCCGTCCGCGTCCGTTCCGAAGCAGCGGAAGCCGTTCATGTCGTGCACAAGCGTGCCGTTCCCAAGGCGTATGAACCTTTTTGCGTTGGGCAGGGTGTCAACGTGCACCGGCAGCTCGCCGCTCGAATAGGTACCGGCTTCCACCTCGCGCCTGACGTTTGCCCGCTCCCATTCATACCAGTCGGGTATGTGCGAAAACTCCGTATTGCCGGTTAAAGCATGAAGCTCGCCAAGCTCGGTAAGCTCCCATTCCTTGCCGCATTCGCGGCAGAAGAGCTTAGTTCCTTCTGACGCCATGCGGAATTCTTTCCCGCAGGCGGGGCACTGATACAGCACCTTGTGCAGGCCTTCCGCACGGCCCTTGTAGGTTATGCGCACGCCGTGCTCCTTCTGCCAGGCGTAGTCGTCGTATTGAAACGCCTCAACTATGCGCCGGTTCAGCTCGTCAACGGGCTTTTCATTAAGCTCCTCCGGGGTGAACAGCAGCGTCATTTCGGCGGTGGTGGGCCTGACGCCCCTGTCGTGCAGGTTCCAGAAGGGCGAATTGATATGATGCCCGTGGCAAATGAGCGTCACGACGGGCGCCTTCAAAAGCTTGCACAGCTTTCCAAGCGATTCGGGCAGCACCGCCGTGGTGCCGCAAAGGGAATAGCGCGCCTCGGGGTAAATGACGGCGATATCGCCGTTTTTCACCGTCCTCGACAGATTGCGCACCAGCCTTGTATCTGATGTGAATTTGCGCTTGCATATGCAGCCCACGTCGCGCAGCAGCTTTTCGCGTCCTATAAAGCCGTCTATCGCCACAACGTAATTCGCGCGCGCGGGCCACATGGCCTTGGTCGCAACCTTAAAGTCCAGGAACGCGTTGTGGTTGCACAGCAGCACGTAGGGGGGCTTTATGCCTTCCATACCCTTTTTTTCTATCCTGCACCCGTGCTTTATAAGGTCGGGCAGGCTGATCGCAATGGTCAGCGGACGCAGGTACCATTTTGTGCGCACGGGCGGCGCCGTCATATCGAATCTTTCGAACTCCCGCTTCATGACGTCCTCCCGTTATTCGTCGAAAAGCTCGTCGGAGGGCTTTGCCTCCCATCCGAAGCGTTCCTTGAAATCCTCAAAGCATTCCGCGCAGATCCACCGCCTCAGATCCTTCGTGCAGTAGAAAACGCATTCCTTCAGCGCTTCGGCCTTCTCCATGCAGAATTCGCAGTGCTCGTGCCAGAACTGCTGTATCTTTTCACCCTCGAGGAACTCTTCGCCCTCGTGCATCACCCGAACGTACATATGCGCGTGCTCGGATATCTTCTCGAAGAAGGGGTTCTTTTCCTCATACGACTTCTTCCAGAAGGCGGGGAACTCGACGCGATACAGCGTCAGCCCCTTCAAAAACCTTTCCTGTCCCTGCAGCCTGTAATCCTCCATGGCGTCTCCTTTCAAATAATCGGTAAGTCTTCCGTTGTCGTTCCAATCCCCGAACATCTCGCCGCGCTTGGCCGTATCGATCAGATGCGCAAGCGCTCTTTCATACTGCTTCGGGTCTCGCTTCTTATAAAATTGCACGTTGTATGCGCGCACCCTCTGATAGAGCGGAGGGAAGGAGCGGAATCGGCTCCACGCCCGCGCGCGCTTCATGGCCGCCTCGATATCCGGGTCTATGCGGAAGCTGCGTGGCCCCATCTTGGGGAGCGCCCTTCGGCCGGCGTCGGTCATCAGCCCCAGCGCTTCAAGCCTGCGCGCGCGCTCCTTGTTCAGCTCGGTCCACGGGCTGTTCTTCTTTCTCGGCGAGAATCTCTGCATACGCCGCCCGTCTATTATGGCGCTCACGCTGTCGATCCACCCAAAGCAGATCGCTTCCTCCACCGCGTCAAGGTGGGGGAGCACGCCTTCCGATGGCTCCCTGCCGCGCTTGACCTCCACCCAGCATTCGCTCTCAAAGGCGGCGCTGCGGGCAAGCCATGCGCGGAATTCCTCCCGCGTGACCGAGCCCAGCACGTTATTCGCATTCGGAGCAAAGCTATCCATTCAGTTCCTCAAGGGTCTCGATATTGATATAGTGAGTCAGATCCTCGGGCTTTGTGATCTCGCGGTTGCCGATGAGCTTTTTGGCAAGAAGCACATATCTTTCCCGCTCGTCATAGGTCTCAAAGCAAAGCGCGGCCTCAAGCGGCATAACGTTCATGCGCGGCCACAGCTCCTTCGCTTTTTCGGCAAAATAGGTCAGCGCTCCGTCATAAAGCTTTATACGGCCGGGATCTTCGCAGCATTCAGCGGGAGCTCCGTCGGCCCTTCGCTCGATCAGCTTTGATATCCTGTCGCGCAGCTCGCTGTTCTTTTTGAGCGTGATCCCGACGAGCGCCGAAGCGGGGGCAAGCTCCAGCCGCACCGTTTCGCCCGCAAGCTCCGCCTCCGCGGTGATCCCAACGGGGAAGAAGGCGATGAGCATATTCGGGTCGCCGTATTTCTTCGCGAGCCCGCATCCGGATCCCGCAATGCGCGCGATTATATCCTTATCCTCGGTGAATTCGGCCCTTGCCTGCAGCCTCAGGCACGCGCCGCTTTCGGGATCGCAGGCGATGAGCGAAAAATCGGGCCGCAGGCTCAGCTCGCCGTAAAAGGTCTCGCATTTGGCGGCGGCAAAATACAGCGCGCCGTCCTGCTCAAAACAGAATTCCACCGCGTGCGCCTTGGGCTTTTTGTCAAGCCCGATGACCGCCGCTGCCGTTATGGGAAATCGCCCGAGCAGGGCTCCCGCGGCTTCGGCGCCGCCCCGATCCAATATCTCTTTTACTTCCTCGGTTTTCATATCGTTTACCTCCTGTCGAGCTTTTCAAGCAGCGGCTTCACGGCAAGCTTTCCCGCAATAAGCACGCCCAGACCGCACGCGGTCATCACGAACAGCATCAGCCAATTCCCGCGCGTCATTTCATTGAAGTGCAGGGCGAACACGCCCGGCAGGAACGCGAGCGCCAGTGCGAACACCGCGCACATGGCGGCGCATACCGCGATCCTCAGGCGGGAGAAGGGCATGCAGGTCAGCACAAGATTGGCAAGGCCTATCGTGCCCGCCGAGACCACTGCCATGGTCGAGGCGGCGTGCGCTTTCACGCCGCAGTATTCGGCGATCATTGCCGCCAGCGCACACAGGAAGACTCCCGCCGCCCCCGGCAGCGCGTTAAGTATTATCCTGTTGAGAAAATGCCCCTTTGCGCGCTCGGAGCTCGGCTCCAGCGCAAGAAAGAACGAGGGTATGCCCACCGTCACCGCGCTCACAAGCGTCAGATGTATCGGCTCGAACGGGTATTTGAGCGGCAGAAACAGCGCGATCAGTATGTTGATCGCCGAAAGCCCGAATGAGTAAAGCGTCTTTTGCAAAAAGAGCGAG
>JAFXZJ010000013.1 GCA_017541305.1 Clostridia bacterium
ATAGGGCTTGCGCCTTACGGCCTCGGTAAGCTGACCGCCCTCGTCATAGCCGACGTAGCCCGGAGGGGCTCCCAGCAGACGCGACACGGAATACTTTTCCATATATTCGCTCATGTCGATACGCACGATGCTCTTTTCATCGTCAAACAGCGCTTCGGCAAGCGCCTTTGCAAGCTCCGTCTTGCCCACGCCCGTGGGGCCCAGGAACAGGAACGAGCCCACAGGCCTGTTGGGATCCTGTATGCCCGCGCGGGACCTGAGTATCGCATCCGCAACGGCCTCCACCGCCTCGTTCTGGCCGATGACCCTTTCGTGAAGCTTATCGTCCAGCTTTAAAAGCTTTTCGCGCTCGCTTTCCATAAGCTTGGTAACGGGAATGCCCGTCCAGCGGGCGACGATACGCGCGATCTCGTCGTCGGTCACGCGGTCGCGAAGCAGGTTGTTGTCCTTTTCGGCAAGCTCCTTTTCCTTCTGCTCCAGCTCGGTCTTAAGCTTGGGCAGCTCGCCGTAGCGTATCTGCGCCACCATGTTAAGATCGTATTCGTTCTCGGCCTTCTGCATCCTGGCGTTGGCCGCGTCGATATCGGAGCGAAGCTTCTGCACGGCCTCTATCGCGCTCTTTTCCTCGTCGAATTTGGCCTTCATCTCGTTGAATTTATCGCGCTCCTCGGCAAGCTCGCGCCTGAGCTGCTCAAGCCTTTCCTGCGATATGCGGTCGGTCTCCTTATTGAGCGCGGTCTCCTCGATCTCAAGCTGCATTATGCGCCTTCTGATATCGTCCAGCTCAGAGGGCATGGAATTGATCTCGGTCTTGATAAGCGCGCAGGCCTCGTCCACCAGGTCGATGGCCTTATCGGGCAGGAACCTGTCGGAGATATAGCGGTTGGAAAGCTCCGCCGCGGCGATCAGCGCGGAATCGTTTATCTTGACCCCGTGGAACACCTCGTACCTTTCCTTTAAACCACGAAGTATGGATACGGTGTCCTCAACCGAGGGCTCGTCGACCATGACGGGCTGGAAACGCCTTTCCAAAGCCGCGTCCTTTTCGATGTACTTTCGGTATTCGTCAAGCGTCGTTGCGCCTATGCAGTGCAGCTCGCCGCGCGCCAGCATGGGCTTTAACAGATTGCCCGCGTCCATCGCGCCGTCGGTCTTGCCCGCGCCGACGATGGTGTGCAGCTCGTCGATGAAGAGTATTATGCGGCCCTCGGACTGCTTGATCTCGGAAAGCACGGCCTTTAAACGCTCCTCGAATTCGCCGCGGTATTTTGCGCCCGCTACCAGAGCGCCCATATCAAGGCTGAAAACGCTGCGGTCCTTAAGGTTATCGGGCACGTCGCCGCGCACTATACGAAGGGCCAGGCCCTCTGCAATGGCGGTTTTGCCCACGCCGGGCTCGCCGATCAGGCAGGGTTTGTTCTTGGTCTTGCGCGAGAGTATGCGGATGACGTTTCTTATCTCGTCGTCACGGCCGATCACGGGATCCAGCTTTTGCTCGCGGGCAAGCTCCACAAGATCGGAGCCGTATTTCTTGAGCACGTCATAGGTGGATTCGGGATCGTCGCCCGTCACGGGGCGGTTCTTGCGCACCTCCTTGAGCACCGCAAGGAAGCCCGCCTCGGTGACGCCGTATTTCTTAAAGAGCGGTTTTACCGTTTGATCGGCCTTGTCGATAAGGCCCAGGAAAAGGTGCTCCACGCTGGTGTATTCATCGCGCATATCCTTTGCGCGCTTTTCGGCCGCCTCGAGCGCCGCCGAAAGCTGCGGCGAGGCATAGCCCGCCTCGGAGCCGCCGGATACCCGGGCAAGGCCCGAAACGGCGCTCATCGCGTCGCGCTCCAGCATGGAGGGATCGGCGCCCAGCTTTTTCAAAAGCGCGGGAATGAGCCCGTCGTTCTGCGAAACAAGGGCGTGAAGCAGATGCGCCTGCTCCACGGTGGAATTGGAATTCGAGGACGCGAGCGTCTGCGCCCGGTTGATCGCCTCGATGGATTTTTGAGTAAGCTTGTTCATGTTCATAATATTCACCTCTTTTCGGGGTATTACATTATCACTTCATTGTTTTTAACGTAATCCGAAATATAGCTTTCCGCCGCGGCGGCAGCGGCCTTGGCGTCGTCAACGCTTGCGAAGAAGGCCTTCATTGCGCCGTCGAGCGCGTTGATGTATGCCGCGATGGAATTGCCGTCGACGGTTTCGACTATGCGCCCGTCCTCACGGGAATGCGGCACCAGCTTTCTTGTGAGCCTGCCCGGCTCGAACGAGATATCCGTCCTGCCGATATACGCCTCCTCGAGCTTTGCCCACAGGCGGAAGAACTGCAGCATCATGAGGGTAAAGCCGTCGCTGCGGCTTCTGACCTGCACCCGCAGCTCGCCTATCGAGCCGCCCTCGGGCCCCAGCGCCACGGTGTATTTGACCGTGGGGTTATATTTATAGGAAAGCGCGGAACGCAGGCGCATCGTCGTGTCGCCCGATTCGCCCAGCATGGGCAGCAGCGTATCGGCAAGCATGTATTCCATCTGGCGGAATATGTCGCGCGTGCGCATCTCGTGAGTGGAATAGCCCACGTGCTCGGCCAATATGCGGTTGATCAGCGCCGACCTGGACGCCCCTTGCGCATATGCCATGCGGTCGACAAGGGCGATCACGTCGTCATCCAGCACGAGTGAGTAAATGCTTTTTGCCATGGGATCATCACCTCCGTGATCATCATATCTGTACTTTACGACTGTATTATACCACCTAATAAATAATTTGCAATGCATTTTAATAATATATTTGACACGAAATTTATGCTTGTGCTTCGATCCGAAAAGTATTATAATATACACTGAAAGAATGTTGAGAAAGGAGCTATACTATGGAACAAAAGATCAAGGATTACTTCAAAAGCTACATTTTCGACGGCGTGCTGCTCATACTGCTTGGCGCGGCAATGCTCATTTGGCCGGACGGAGCGTTAAAGACGCTCTTCATAATCATCGGCGCGGCGGTGGGCATTATGGGCCTTGTGAAGATCATAATGTTCTTTGCAAATTCCGCCGGCCGTCAGCCGTCGGATCTGGTGCTGGCCTTTGCAGAGCTTGCGATAGGCATTGCGTTCATTGTCAAGTCGGATTTCTTCATCGAGTTCTTCAACATCGTGCTTGCGATAATGCTTGCCTACGGCGCGATACTGATGCTTGCCCAGGCGATAATCACCAGGGAGCACAAGGGTGTGTTCTTCGTGCTCTCGCTGGTGTTCGCGGCGATAACGTTCGTGCTGGCGGTGATAATTTTCATCGACCCCGCGGGCTTTGCCTCGTTCATGGTGCAGCTTCGAGGCATAGCGCTCATAATCGAGGGCCTTGCAATGATAATCGTGCTGCACAGGGTGAGCAAGGATATCACGAGTCCGCAGGTATAACGTTTGATCCAAAAGGAGGCAGAGCCCCGCTCCGCCTCCTTTTTTATTCCCGTCCCCACATAAAAGCGAGTATGCCCGCGTCCTTATCATACAGGGCGGTGAGCCGCAGCCCGTCCGAAGGCTCCCTGCGGTCATCGAACCAAAGACCGTCCATGCCCTCTGCGCCCTCCTCATCCGAAGGCCGTCTGCCAAGCTTGCTGAGCAGCTTGTTGACCTCAGACGAATCCGGTATGGGGCTCGTCCAATTACCGCCCTTGGCAATCGCGGGTGGGCTTTCGGAGCAGTCGAGCACGGCAAACCAGCTCCCCTGCCCCTGATGATCGATCGCGTAATCGTCGGTGACGAACGGATACGCCTCGATATCAAAGCCAAGCTCACGCGAGGTTTTTTCGAGGAATTCCCCTTTCTGCGCCGCGCTTTGGCTCTCGAGCAGGTTTTCCGCAAGCTTCCGACAGCCCGCGAACACCGCGCAAAGCGCGCATATCAGCATTATTATTATCGATCTTCTCATGTGTCGAATCTGCAGAAATACAGCGTTTGGGTATCGCAGTCGTAAAGCGCCGCGGTGAAATTGAACGAGGCGCGGCTAAGCACCGAGGCGTCGGAATAGGGATCGCGGGCATTATCATGCCTGTCAAAGAAGTAGTAATATCCGTTTTCGATCATGGGAAAGAGCGGCTCATACGGCCTTTCGCCGTCGAAGTCCTCCGTCAGCACAGGGCTCCGGCCCTCGCCGCCATAGAACAGCACAGCGATATTGCCCTCGACCGGCGTGCGCTTCCAATGCGCGTTTCCCTCGAGCTGCGCCGCGATATCGCATTCCGCGCAGTCAATTATCACAAACCGGGTGCCGTCGCCATGGAAGCCGCCGTGGCTGTCCCTGTCAGCCTCGATCTTCGCCCCGTCAAGGTCGAGCTCCAGGGCCCCGGCTATGCGAGAGAGCGCGTCCCTGCCCGTCCCGCAGCCGGCAAGGGAAAGCATGAGCGTGAGAAGGGCGGTGATGAGTGCAAGCGTTCTTTTCATATTGTGCTCCTTTCTTGTGAAAGTTCTAAGTTCTAAGTTCTGAGTTCTGAGTTCTGAGTTCTGAGATTGGAGTTCTTGACCATGGTCAGTATCATCCCCCGTTGAGAGCAGTATAGCATTGCACGATCTATTTGTCAATAGTTATTTGTTGTTATTCGGTAAATTTTATTTGCATATACAAAACGACTCAGACATCCTTTCCTCTCATCCCTCAGAACACAGACCATAGAACCGTGATCTCACAACTCCGAACTCACTCTAACCGGTTCCAGTTGACATCCTCATGGTTATATGCTACAATAATTACGTAATATTTATGAGCATATAAGTGCGGAAAGGAAAACCTATGTCATCCAGTAAATCGAAAATCCTTATCATTCTGCTCTGCACCGCGGTCATCCTGACCGGATGCACGCATTCGCCCGATTCGCCCGCGCCCACCGAAGCTCCTTCCTTCACGGGATCGCCGCTTGACACGGATGATCCGGCGCCCGAGAGCACAGCCATGCCCGCCGATACTCCCGAGCCGCAGGTCGAAATATCTTATGGGGTACCTGTTGAAAACGCGGACGATTACGTATTCGTTCCCGACCCGGCATCGGGAAAGGCCTGCGCATACGCCATGCACCCGAGCGGCGATAACCGCATAGAGTATGGCGATACGTACGAGTTTACCGACGTCCGCACGCCCAGGGATGGATCCGAATCGGATCCCTTCGGAATGATCCTTCAAATGCGCGATCCCACCGCCGCATATTACGAGGCATATCCCGTATCCCGTCCCGCCGACGCGGAATATCTTAAGCAGCTCATAGAAAGCTCCGAATTCAAGAGCGAAGCTCCCGAGAGCTTCTATGGAGAGATCTGCATGCTCACCTTCGGCGACGGCGCAGGCCGCGCAGAATACGTATTTTATCTCGACCACACCCTCGAAAAGCGTACCGCAGACGGTTCGTCGTCCTATGCCGTGATCGACGACGAAGCTTTGCTTCACGCCGCGGTCATAGCCTCCGAATACTTCCGTCTCCCCGGAGATCGGACGCTCCTGCTCAATTACTCGGGAGACGTATCCGGCTATGATAATTACAGCCTGACCCTTAAGTATGGTGAAGCCGAGGTAACGCTCGATCCTTCCGAGGCCTGCGCCATGTTTGACGACGTATTCGGAAGCCCCGTTACGGGACGCTATTACGCTAATCCCGAGCTTGAATATGAGCTTGACGAGTGTATCGAGCTCATCGAAAGATACGGCGGATCCCACGTAAGCGAACACATATGCTATGCGGCGCCCGACGGAAGGATCATCGGAAAACGCGACAGCGTTCCGTTCGAAGTGCCCGGAGTCGGCCGGATCATCGTCGGTGCGGATTTTACCGCGATCTCCTTCGATTCATATTCCTTTGACGCGCTGCTGAAGTACGCAGGGAAAGAATGATCTTCCGCTTTTTCGTTTTACGCCCGCTGTTTTCAGCGGGTTTTTTATTGTAATCCATCCCGTTGTCTGCTATAATGTATATGTAAATTTATGTGCCCTCAAGGGCGGAAAGGAAAACCAATGAATTCCGAATGGTCGCTTGACATCCTTTACAAGGGATATGACACTCCCGAATTCCAAAACGACATGAAGGAGGTCGGCAATATAGTCGACCGCTTCAATGAGGCCGCGGCGAACCTCGATCCCGCAAAGCCCAAGGAAATGCTGCTGAAGGTGATAGGCATGATGGAGGAAACAAGCTCGCTCTTCGGCCGCCTCTATCAGTTCTGCGGGCTTTCGCAGGCGGTGAACACCTCCGACGAGAAGGCCGCCGCATACATGGGCCAGCTTCAGGCGCGCTCGAGTGCGATGACCAAGGCGCGCACGGCCTTTGAAAAATACGTCGCTGCGATAGACGATCTTGACGCCGTCATCGCATCCGACGAAAAGCTTGCCGATTACGGCTATATGCTGCGCAACATCAAGGAGGACAGCAAGCATCTGCTCTCCGAGGAGGTCGAGGAAGTCATGGCGCTTTACGACATCTCCGGCGGCGGCGCGTGGAGCGATCTGCAAAGCATGCTCACCTCCTCCGTCACGGCGGATTACAGGGGCGAGAAGGTAAATCTTTCCGCCATCCGCAACAAGGCCTACGATCCCGATCCCGCGGTGCGCAAGGAGGCTTATGAGGCCGAGCTTGCCTGCTATGACAAGATCAAGATGCCCGTTGCCTTTGCGCTGAACAACATAAAGCTTCAGGTGCTGAACGAGTGCAGGCTGCGCGGCTTTGAATCCCCGCTTGCCCAGGTGCTTTACTATTCGCGCATGAAGCCCGAAACGCTTGACGCGCTCTTCACCGCGATGAAGGAATATATGCCCATGTTCCGCGAATACCTTCGCGCAAAGGGCGAAGCGCTGGGCCATAAGAACGGCTGCCCCTGGTATGATATGTTCGCTCCGATGGGCGCAAACGACAAGACCTATACCACCGAGGACGCCAAGGCATATCTGCTCAACATATTCTCGGGCTTTGACAAAGATCTGCACGACATGGTCGAGCGCGCGTTCGACGAGAGCTGGATCGACTTCTACCCCCGCGAGGGCAAGGTGGGCGGCGCGTTCTGCTCCGGCCTGAAGGAGTTCAGGCAGAGCCGCGTGCTGACCAATTTCGACGGCTCGTTCAGCGATATAGTCACCCTTGCGCACGAGCTTGGCCACGCATTCCACAACCTCAATATCGAGGATCACCGTCCCCTGAACGACGATTATTCGATGCCCGTTGCGGAGACCGCCTCCACATTCAACGAGCACGTTGTGATGGACGCCGCCATTGCCGCGGCAGCCGATCCCAGGGAGAAGCTTGCCCTGATCGAGAGCCAGCTTATGGACACCACTCAGATCATACTCGATATCTATTCCCGTTTCCTCATCGAAAAGGGCGTGTTCGAGCACCGCGAGGAGGAGTTCATGTTCCCCGACGCGCTCTGCGAAATGATGCTGAACGCGCAGAAGGAAGCCTATGGCGACGGGCTCGATCCCGAAACGCTGCATCCCTATATGTGGGTCTGCAAGAGCCATTATTATTCCAGCGGCCTCTCCTATTACAACTGGCCCTATGCCTTCGGCGGCCTGTTTGCAAGGGGCCTGTATGCCAAGTACATTGCCGAGGGTCCCTCCTTTGTAAAGAAGTATCGCGAGCTGCTTCACGCCACCCCCGTGAAGAGCGTGGAGGATACCGCCCTGATCGCCGGCATCGACATCACCGATCCCGATTTCTGGCGCATGAGCCTTGCCTCCTACCGCGAAAAGGTCGACGAGTTCAAGCGTCTTTGCAAAGAGCTGTATTGATCCCGCTGTAACGCGCAAGGGCCGGGGAGCTGCATCCCCGGCCCTTATTTTACCGGCCTCTCACGGCTGCAGTTCTCCGCCGAGTCCCGCTATCGCTCTTGCCAGCCAAGCCATGGAGTTTTTAGCCTGCTCGAGCGTGTTTCCGTTGTGGCCCACCTCTATCAGCAGGCATTTATCCGACACCTGCTGATTGTATTTGCCCGATTTGATATTGATATTGCGCATGAAGCGGTCATTGTATGAAAGCAGGGTCTCCGTAAGCTTCTGCGCCAGGGCGAAATTGGCCTCGAAATCGGGCGTTTCCGCCGCTATGCCCTCGGTCTCGACGGGCCCGAACTGAGAAGTCCTGCCGCTTTTGCCCGTGCCCACGACGAACATCATACGCGCGCATTCGCGCCCGTCAACCGTGACGAAATCGTCCTCATAGCCGGTATCCGCAACGCCGTCGCGGTGCAGGTCGATGAACATCTCGATGGAGGGATACCTCTCCTTGTAGCTCATCATGGTCTCGAGCGAGCGCGTGTAGGCCGTTGTGATCAGCGGCTTTTCGTGCTTTTCGGGCGCGTGCACGGCGATTATGCCGTATTGCTCGCCGAGTATCCTTTTCAGCTCCTCGCCCACGGCATACACGTTGAAATCGTTGTCCTCCGTGCGGAAGCCACCCGTGTCCTCATACCGCGAACCCTCCGTCTGCCTGTATGCCTCGGAATCGTGCGTGTGATAGATGAGTATCCTGGGCTCGCCGTCCGAAAGCGTCATGGGCTCCACGCGCTCGGTGTTTATAAGCCTTATTATCACCTCGGGGCCGACGTCGCCGTCCGCGTCGGCAAGGCGTATCGTGACGGGCGCCGTCTGCAGCGGCCCGGCCTGCGGCCCGGCGGAGGGAAGCGCCGTGACGGACGGGAATACCGAAACGGGGCCCGAGATCGCACGGACCGTTTCGGCCGCTTTATCGGGCAGCGCGGACGAAACGAGCAGCCCCAGCATTATCACCACCGCCGCAAGCAGCGCCGACGCGCGCGATATGAGCCGCCGCAGCTCCGGGCTCGTCCCCTTATTCGTTTTTTCATCCGTCCTGCGCACGCTCTCCCCTCCCCCGTCTAAATGCCATAAACAATTATATGCGCGCAAAGCCGGGAATATGACTGCATAAATGCGTCCATCAGGCCCGCAGTTCGGCGTGAGTGCAATAAAAAATCGCGAAAACTGCCGCAAATGCCAAATCAGCTCTTGTTTTCGGTGATACGTTTATGTTATAATGTATTGTTGTAAAAGAGTGTCTGCCGCGCGCAAACGCGGCGGAAAGGAGATCGAATGCTGAAAGAAAGATGTTCGAAGCTGATGGCCGCTCTTGAGAAGGAGGGCGTCGACGGCGCCATAATCACCCACGGCACCAACATCCGCTATTTTTCCAACTTTACGAGCGATGAGTGCGTGCTGGTCATTTCCGCCAACAGGCGCGTGCTTATGACCGACTTCCGCTACACCATCCAGGCAAAGGAGCTTTCCGCTCCCGATTTCGAGATAATCGAGACCTCGAGGGCCATCGCCACCGACGAGATATCGGCGGTTTTGAAGGATATGGGCGTGAAGAGATGCGCGTTTGAGGACGGCTATCTTACCGTGCGCGCATTCAATAATTATAAGGAGCTCCCCGTGGAGCTTGTGCCCATGACTTACGCGATCGACGGGGCAAGGCTGGTCAAGGACGAATACGAGATCGAGTGCCTTAAGAAGGCGCAGGCGATCGCCGACGAAGCCTTTGCCGACCTTATTACCAGGATCCATGCCGGCATGACCGAAAAGGAGGTCGCAAATCTTCTGGATCATCTGCTGCGCGTTCACGGCGCCGATGAGAATTCGTTCGACACCATCGTGGGCTCCGGTCCCAACGGCGCGCTCTGCCACGCCACCCCCGGCCCCAGAAAGCTGACGGAGGGCGACCTGGTCGTGATAGACTTCGGCTGCAAATACATGGGCTACTGCTCGGATATGACCAGGACTATCGCGATAGGCGAGCCCTGTGACGAGCTTAAAAAGATCTACGGCATCGTTTTGAAGGCGCAGCTTGCGGCGCTTGAGGCTTTAAAGCCCAACATGAGCGCCAAAGCGCTTGACGGCGTGGCTCGCGGCGTCATCACCGAAGCGGGCTATGGCCCCACCTTCGGCCATTCCCTGGGTCACGGCTTTGGCCTTGATATCCACGAAGCGCCCTATGCCTCGACCCGTTCCGAGGATACCCTGATCCCCGGCACGACCATCACGGTCGAGCCCGGCATCTACGTGGAGGGCCTGGGCGGAGTGCGCATCGAGGACGACTGCGTGCTCACCGAGGATGGCTTCATCGACCTTGCGCACACCCGCAAGGATATGATCATCATTTGACCTAATGCGGGACCGTCCGCTTTAGAATAAAGCAAAAAACCATTACATTTTCGGAGGTATTTTATGATTTTAGCAGGCGATTTTCGCAAAGGCGTCACCGTTGAGATAGACGGTCAGGTTTGGTCCATTGCCGATTTCCAGCACGTTAAGCCCGGTAAGGGCGCGGCCTTTGTCCGCACCCGTTTGAAGAACGTCATGACCGGCGCCGTGCTTGAAAAGACCTTCTCCCCCACCGACAAGTATCCTCTTGCCCATATCGAGACCCGTGAGATGCAGTATCTCTATAACGACGGCGATCTTTACACCTTTATGGACATTGAGAACTATGAGCAGCTCGAGCTCAATCACGATCAGGTCGAGGACGCTATCAACTTCATCGTTGAGAACATGAACGTCACCATCCGCTTCTACAAGGGCAAGGCGTTCAGCGTTGCCGCTCCCAACTTCGTTGAGCTGACCATCACCGAATGCGAGCCCGGCGTACGCGGCGATACCGCCACCAACGTCACCAAGCAGGCGACCGTTGAGACCGGCTATACCGTGAACGTTCCCCTCTTCGTTAACGAGGGCGACCGCATCCGCATCGACACCCGCACGGGCGAATACATGGAGCGCTGCTGATCATGAAAGAGAAAATAGCCTATCTGCGCGGTTTGATGGACGGCATGCAGCTGCCCAATGACGACAACACCAAGCTGCTCCGCGCCATTGCCGACTGCCTTGACGCCATTTCCGACGAGGTCGAGGACGAATCCGCCAGGGTCGATATGCTTGAAGGCGACGTGGAGGAGATCAATAACGATCTCGACGAGCTTGACGAGGTGCTCGGCTTCCTCCTCGAGGACGAGGATGATGACGATGACGACGACGAAGAGGATTTTGACTGGGAGGACGACTTCGATTATTTCACCTGCCCCGAGTGCGGCGAGATAGTCCCCGTCGACGAGGAGATGCTTCATGACGAGGCGGATCCCATCTGCCCCAAGTGCAACGCAAAACTTTTCGGCGACTGATTGAGATCACCGCGGGGGCCGCATGATACGGCTCCCGTTTTTTATCGCTTATAAACGACGCGATCGAAGGATCGCTGCAAGGCGCTATGGATAAAAGCAATATCGCATACTGCGGGGTCGACTGCTCCGCCTGCCCCGATCGCACGGGCGGAAAATGCCCCGGCTGCAGAGAGACCGAATGGCAAAAGGGCGATGAGTGCATGCCCGTTTCCTGCTGCAGGCGCCGCGGCATAACCTGCTGCGGCGAATGCGGGGATTTTCCCTGCCCGGATATGAAGGGATTCTATGAGGAATCCGATCCCCACCGGCTGGCCTATGCGCGGATGTACCTTGAAAGCAGGCGCGGGCGCGAGACGATCGTGCACATCGCGTTCCTGCAGCTTCTTCCCGGCGGCTCGCTCTCCCAGCAGCTCGAGCGGGGCATGGCCGCCTGCCGCGAGGCAAAGGAGAAGGGCGCCGATATCGCGCTCTTTCCCGAGATGTGGTCGATCGGTTATGCGGTCCCGCAGGACAAGGATGAATTGGAGGCCGCCTCGCTCGGGCCCGATTCCATGTTCATAAAATGCTTCCAAAGCCTTGCGCGTGAGCTGGAGATGGCGATCGGCATAACCTATCTTGAGGCCTACGGGGCGTTTTCGCGCAATTCGCTCGTTCTTTTTGATATGCACGGCCGCCGCGCGCTCGATTATTCCAAGGTGCACACCTGCGATTTTTCCGACGAGCGCGTGCTTGCAAGGGGAAACGTTTTTCCCGTGTGCGAGCTGGAGACCTCTAAGGGCGCTTTAAAGGTCGGCGCCATGATCTGCTATGACCGCGAATTTCCCGAAAGCGCAAGGCTTTTAATGCTGGGCGGCGCCGAGCTGATAATCGTGCCCAACGCCTGCCCCATGGAGATAAACCGCCTTTCGCAGCTGAGGGGCCGCGCTTACGAGAACATGCTTGCGATAGCCACCTGCAATTATCCCTCGGGGCAGCCCGACTGCAACGGGCATTCCACGCTTTTCGATGGAGTTGCCTATCTTCCCGACGGGAACGGATCGCGCGATACCTGCGTTTTCGAAGCGGGAAGCGAGCCGGGTGTTTTCGTTGGAGGATTCGATCTTGACATGCTGCGCGCCTATCGAAAGTCCGAGGTGCACGGCAACGCTTACCGAAGGCCCGAGCTTTACGGCCGGCTGATAAACGAGCGGGTCGAGGAGCCCTTTATAAGGAAGGACCGAAGGATATGATAAAAAAAGCCCTTGGGAGCGATCCCAAGGGTTTTGATTTTTACAGATTCTCCTTATACCACCCTATCGCCTTGTTTATGCCGCGCTCGAAATCCCATTCGGGCGAATAGCCCAGCTTCTCACGCGCCTTTGATATGTCGGCGTTGGAATGCTTTATGTCGCCCGCGCGGTCGGGGCCGTAAAGGGGCTCGATATCCGTCCCGAGAGCGGCGCAGATGCAGTGATAGATGTCGATCAGGTATTCCCTGCCGCCGTAGGCGATGTTATACGCCTCGCCCGCGGCGCTTTCGGGAGCCAGGCAGGCCTTTAGATTGGCCTCGACAACATTGTCGATATAGGTGAAATCGCGGCTCTGGCGCCCGTCGCCGTTTATTGTGGGGCGCTCGCCAGCCATTAGCTGTTTTATGAATTTGGGTATGACGGCGGCATAAGCGCCGTTGGGATCCTGCCTGGGGCCGAACACGTTGAAATAGCGCAGGCCGTAAGTCGGCAGGCCGTAATGCCTTGTGTACTGCTTGGCCCATTCCTCGGCCGCGCGCTTTGTGAGCGCATAGGGCGAAAGAAGGTTCCCCTCGCGGCCCTCGGCCTTGGGCAGGGTGGGCTCGTCGCCGTAAACGCTGGACGACGAGGCGTAAACGAAGCGCTTTATGCCCGACCGCCTTGCGGCCTCGAGCATATTCACCATGCCGAGGATATTGTTTGCGCAATAGAAAACGGGCATTTCAAGCGAGCGCGGCACGCTTCCCCACGCGGCCTGATGGAGCACAAAATCCATGCCCTCGCAGGCTTTTTTGCACACCTCGATATCCTTAACGTCGCCAAGTATGAATTCATAATCCGATCGTCCCGAAAACAGCTCGACGTTCCCGCGCTTTCCCGTGGAAAGATCGTCGAGCACGCGCACGAAACCCCCGAGGCGCAGTATGCCCTCGCACACGTTGGAGCCTATAAAGCCCGCGCCGCCCGTCACCAGGAAGCGCCTGCCGGCAATATTCACACCTTCAAAGCCCATATCCCCTCCGGCGGCTCAAAGCCGCCAATAATCAAAGCCCGCCGCGGCGTATTCATCGCGGTCGAAAATGCCCTTCACGTCTATCAGCACTCCCTTTTCCCCGCGGAAGAGCGCGCTTATATCGCCCACGCTCATGCCGCGGAACGCGTCGTGCGCCACGGCGATCACCACGGCGTCGCAGCCGCTTATCTCGTTCAAGCCGCAGAATTCGATCCCGTAAAGCCGCTTTGCGTCATCCGGATCGGCGCAGGGATCGTGTATCAGGGGCTCCACGCCGTATTCATTGAGCTCGCGCACGATATCCGTAACGCGCGTATTGCGCACGTCGGGGCAGTTTTCCTTGAAGGTGAAGCCCAGGATCGCCACTTTGGCGTCGCGCGGGTTCCTGCCCGCCGAAAGCAGGCTTTTTATGCAGTGCTCGGCAACGTATTTGCCCATGCCGTCGTTGATGCGGCGGCCCGCCAGTATCACCTGGCTGTGATAGCCCAGCGTTTCGGCCTTATATGTGAGATAGTAGGGATCCACCCCTATGCAGTGCCCGCCGACGAGCCCGGGGTAAAAATGAAGGAAATTCCACTTGGTGCCCGCCGCCTCGAGTACCGATTTGGTATCGATGCCCATTATATCGAATATTATCGAAAGCTCGTTCATGAAGGCGATATTGATATCGCGCTGGCTGTTCTCGATCACCTTTGCGGCCTCGGCGACCTTTATGCTGCCCGCCCTGTGCACGCCCGCTCCGACTACCAGCGAATAAACGTCCGCAACGATATCGAGCGTTTCTTCATCCATGCCTGAGACTATCTTTTTGACCGTTTCAAGCCTGTGCACCCTGTCGCCGGGATTGATGCGCTCGGGGCTGTAACCCACCTTGAAATCCCTGCCGCACACAAGCCCCGAGGCCCGCTCGAGTATGGGCACGCACACCTCCTCGGTAACGCCGGGATAGACGGTGGATTCGAACACCGCCACGCTGCCCGGCTGAAGGTTCCTGCCGAGTATCAGGCTTGCGCTTTTAAGCGGCTCCAGATCGGGATTGTGATCCGCCGTGACGGGCGTGGGCACCGCGACGATATGGAAGCGGGCGTTTTTAAGCTCGCTTTCGTCGGAGGTGAAGTGAACGGAGGTGTTTTTAAGCGCCTCGTCGCCCACCTCACGCGTGGGATCGACGCCTTTTTTGTAAAGCGCGACCTTGGATTCGTTTATATCGAAGCCTATCACGGAAAGCTTTCTTGCGAAAGCCACCGCGATGGGCATGCCCACGTAGCCCAGGCCTATTACCGAAAGCTTCTCCTCGCCCTTGAGCAGGCGGGAATACAGATCGTTGATCATAGCGGTTCCTTTGCTGTTCCTGATTATGGGGGCGTACCGCCCCAGTATGTAATATTGTACATTATTCATCGGGCTTTTGCAACTGTTTTTCGTTGAGTCAAAGCATTTTGACCGCATCCGTATATATTCGCCGCGGGCGTTGACAAAGAGGAGGTGCGGGATTAGAATTAGAAAAAACGATTTTCGGCGGGTAATATGGGTTTTTTCAAGAGATCGAGAGATATAAACATGCTTGAGGGGCCGCTTTTCGGCAAGATATTCTTCTTTGCCCTGCCCCTTATCATCACCAACATGCTGCAGGTGTTCTATAACGCCGCGGACATGGTCGTTGCGGGCATGTCGAACGTTGAAGGCGCGATAGGCTCCATCGGCACGACCAACGCGATGATCAACCTGATCGTGAACATTTTCATGGGGTTTTCAGTTGGCACCAACATAGTGGTCGCGCGGAACATAGGCAAGAAGGATCCCGAAGCGATATCGGGCGCCGTGCATTCATCGCTGATAGTCGGCCTGATAACCGGCGTGATCTGCGCGGTGATAGGCTTTTTCATAAGCCGTCCTGTGCTTGAAATGCTGGGCGACAAGGGGCATATACTCGATCTTGCCACGCTTTACACCCGCATCTATTTTGCCGGGGTGCCCTTCATCGCGCTTTCCAACTACCTCATAGCCATCTTCCGCGCCAAGGGCGACACCTCCACTCCCCTTGCCGTGCTTGCGGGCACGGGCCTTTTGAACGTTGGCCTGAACCTGATATTCGTGCTGGTGCTTGGCATGAGCGTGGACGGCGTTGCGATAGCCACCGTGATGGCGAACGTAGCGTCGACCATTATACTCGGTCTGATACTGATGAAGGACGCCGGCCCCTGCCGCCTGTATCTTAAAAAGCTTCGCCTGCAGAAGACCGCCGTGAAGGAGATAATCCGCGACGGTCTGCCCGCGGGGGTGCAGGGCGCGCTCTTTTCCGTATCGAACATGCTCATACAGTCCACCATAATCGGCTTCAACAACCGCCTCTGCCCCGGCGGGAGCGACGTGATCGACGGCAACGCCGCCGCGAGCAGCCTTGAGGGCTTTGCCTACGTGGCGCAGAACTCGGTCTATCAGGCCTCCGTCACCTTCACCAGCCAGAATTTCGGCGCCGGTCAGTATAAGCGCATAGGCAAGGTGATGAAATGCTGCTATGCGCTGACCGCGATGATAGCCGTGATCGCCGCCGGGGTGCTGCTGGGCTTCCACAAACCGCTGCTTGCGCTTTACGTGGACGCGCCGCTCGCGCTGGAGACCGCAATGACCAGGATGAACATAATGCTGATCCCCTATTTCCTGCTGGCGTTCATGGAGGTCGGCTCGGGCATACTGAGGGGGCTTGGAAGAAGCACCACCTCCACCCTTATTTCGCTTATCGGCACCTGCGTTTTCAGGATAATCTGGATCTATACCGTCTGCCGCGCGGTGGACGAGCTTTGGATAGTTTACCTTTCCTACCCCATAAGCTGGGGCATGACCGCGCTCACGCATTTCATTTTCAGCGAGACGACAAGGAGAAAGCATCTGAAGGAGAGCGGGGAGCGAGCGGAAAAAGCGGCAGCTAAGTCGTGAGTTGCGCGATCACGTTTTTGAGTTCTGAGATTTGAGTTTGATCCACAGTGCATTCTTCGGCCCCTTCATCCGTCGGCGCAAGCTTTGGATGAGGGGGCTTTTATATGCAGCTTGGTCCGGATATGCTTCGCATTCGATATGCGCCACGCGGCGCAAGGATAACGCAGGAGCTTTATTATAAAGGATCCCGCTCCCGCGGGATCCTCGCAACAATTCCCGATTTACAATTACTGATTTCCTCTTGCCGCTCTTTCCGCCAATTTCAGCGCGTTAACAAGCAGGTAAGCCCTTGTCATGGGGCCAACGCCGCCGGGAACGGGTGTTATCATGGACGCCTTGGGCTCGACGGAATCGTAATCCACATCGCCCACGGGATGACCTTCGATATAGTTCATGCCCACGTCGATGACCACCGCGCCTTCCTTGACCATATCGGCGGTGATCAGGCGCGCTCTGCCCGCGGCAACGATCAGCACGTCGGCACGGCGAGTATGCTCGGCAAGGCCGACCGTTTTGCTGTGGCACACGGTGACGGTGGCGTTATTCAGCAGAAGCTGTATCGCCATGGGCTTGCCCACGATATTGCTGCGGCCCACTACCACGCAGTGCTTGCCCTCCACGTCCACTCCCGCCTCCTTAAGCATGCGCATCACGGCGGCGGGGGTGCAGGCGGCGATATCGTAATCGTCGGAATCGATGCGGGCGGAGAAGCCGTCAACGTCCTTTTCGGGCGCGATGGCGGCAAGCAGCTTTTTGGTGGAGATATGCTCCGGCACGGGAAGCTGGCAGAGTATGGATCTTACGTCGGCGTCGTTATTGAGCCTGTCGATGAGCCTTAGCAGCTTTTCCTCGGAGGTGGTCTCCGAAAGGGAGATGACCGTGGGAGTGATGCCGGCGGCCTCGCAGTCCTTGGTCTTAAGCTCTACCAGGCGCTTTGAAACGGGATCCGAGCCAACGAGCACCAGCGTCATATTGGGGCGCGCTTCCTCGCCAAACCTTGCGACCAGCGCCTCGGAGCCCTCCTTGACCTCGGCCTTGACATTGTTCGCTATCGCTTTTCCGTCGATTATGAGTGCCATATCTGCCTCCTGAAACTGTTGATTTAATTGAAGAAATCGAATGCCGAGCCAAACAGGTGCATATCATAGACGCCCGCGACGTTCTTATAAAGGCCGTCGCCGATGCGCTCGGAATGGCCCATCTTGCCGAATATGCGCCCGTCGGGAGAGCACACGCCCTCGATCGCGGCAAAGGAGCCGTTGGGGTTGAAGCTCTGATCCATCGAGGGCTTGCCGCTGTGATCGACGTAGCGGGTGATTATCTGCCCGTTCTGCGCAAGCGCGCGGATCACCTCTGCGGGGGCGACAAAGCGTCCCTCGCCGTGCGATATGGGCACGTTATACACCTCGCCCGCGCGCACGCCGCGCAGCCACGGCGAGGCCGAGGTTTCGACCCGGACGCGCACTATCCTGGACATGTGCCGCGCGATCACGTTGTGGGTGAGGGCGGGCATATCCGCGGTGGGCTCCATGAATTTGCCATAGGGCAGCAGGCCTGTGCGCAGGAGCGCCTGGAAGCCGTTGCAGATGCCTCCGATCAGGCCGCCGCGGGCAAGCAGTTTTTCAACGGAAGCGGCGCAGTCGGCATTGCGCAGGAAGGCGGCGATGAATTTGCCGGAGCCGTCCGGCTCGTCGCCATTGGAGAAGCCGCCGGGTATGAAGAGCGTTTCGGCGGAATCCACGGCGTTTTTGAAGCAGCGTATCGAATCGGAAAGGCTCGCATCCGAACCGGTGCGCACTATCACAAGCCGGGTATCGAAGCCCGCGGCCTTGAAGCGGCGCTCGGTCTCATACTCGCAGTTGGTGCCGGGGAACACGGGTATCACCGCCTTGGGATGCGCCGTCTTTACGCCGAAGGGCTTGACGTAGGGCCTGTCGGCACACCGGATATCGAGCATTTCGCCGTTGTCGCAGCGGGTGGGGAATATGCCCTCAAGCGCGGAATCGTATTTTTCAAGCAGATCCGAAAGCGCGATCTGCTCCGAGCCGATCACGATCACGGGCTTATCGAGCGTTGTGCCTATCGGTTCGGCCTTATCGCATTCGAAGCCGGGCTTGGTTTCGATAATAAACGCGCCGTATTCGGGCCAGAAGATATCGCAGGTATCGAGCTTTATGCCAACTCCGTTGCCCATTGCCATCTTAAGCACGGCCTCCGCCGCGCCGAACCTTTCGGGCACGTAGGCGGAGACTATATTGCCGGAGCGCACGCCCTCGGAAACTATGCCGAAGAGCTCCTTTACCGAATCCGCATCGGGCAGGCCGTTTTCGCGCCTTGCCGCGCGCAGGCGGTAAACGCTATGCCCCGCCGCCTTGAATTCGGGCGAGGTGATATCCTTAACTTTTCCCAGCCCCGCGGCAAACGATATGAGCGTGGGCGGAACGGATATGTTCTCGAAGCTGCCGCTCATGGAATCCTTGCCGCCTATGGCCGCCGCGCCCAGATCGAGCTGAGCATCGAGCGCGCCAAGCAGCGCCGAAAGGGGCTTGCCCCACGCCTTTTCGGAGCGGAGCCTTTCAAAATATTCCTGGAAGCTCAGCCAGCATTCGCTCATGTCGGCGCCGGCCGCGCAAAGCTTGGCAAGCGAATTCACAACCGCCATATAGGCGCCGAAATAGGGCGAGGCCTCGGAAACGAACGGATCGAAGCCGTAAGCCATTACCGAGCAGGTATTCGTTTTGCCGTCAGGCACGGGGAATTTTGCCGCCATCGCCTGGGTGGGAGTCAGCTGATATCTGCCGCCGAAGGGCATGAGCACGGTGTTGGCGCCCACGGTGGAATCGAATGTTTCGGCAAGCCCGCGCTGTGAGCAGACGTTAAGGTCGGAAGCAAGCGCTTTGAGCCTTTCGGCGGGGCTTCCCTCGCGGGCTTCGGGCGAATACGCATGCTGTTTTTCCACCTTAACGCTTATATGCTTTGCCGCGCCGTTGGTATCGATGAATTCGCGGGAAAGATCGACGGCCTTCTGCCCCTTGAAATACATGGTGAGGCGGGGCTCCTCGGATACCCTTGCCACCTCCACCGCGTCGACGCCCTCGGCCGCGCAGAGCGCGATGAAGTCTTCGGCGTCCTTCTTTTCCACGACGACCGCCATGCGCTCCTGGGATTCGGATATCGCAAGCTCGGTGGAATCCAGGCCCATGTATTTTTTGGGTACCTTGTCAAGCTCGATCGTAAGCCCGTCGGCAAGCTCGCCTATGGCCACCGAAACGCCGCCCGCGCCGAAATCGTTGCAGCGCTTTATCATGCGCGAGGCTTTGGGATCGCGGAAGAGCCTTTGCAGCTTCCTTTCCTCGGGCGCGTTGCCCTTTTGCACCTCGGCTCCGCAAAGCTCGAGCGACGATGAGGTGTGCGCCTTGGAAGCGCCCGTTGCGCCGCCGCAGCCGTCGCGCCCGGTTTTGCCGCCCATGAGTATCACGGAATCGCCGGGAGCGGGCTCCTCGCGGCGCACGTTTTCCTGCTTGACCGCCGCGATAACCGCGCCGACCTCCATGCGCTTTGCCGCATAGCCGGGATGATAGATCTCCCTGACCAGGCCCGTAGCCAAGCCTATCTGATTGCCATAGGACGAGAAGCCCGATGCGGCCTCGGTCACTATGCGTCTTTGCGGAAGCTTGCCGGGGATGGTTTCGGAAACGGGCCTTGTGGGATCGGCCGCGCCCGTTATGCGCATGGACTGATATACGTATCCCCTGCCCGAGAGCGGGTCGCGTATCGCGCCGCCGATGCAGGTGGCCGCGCCGCCGAAGGGCTCGATCTCGGTGGGATGATTGTGGGTTTCGTTCTTGAACAGCAGCAGCCAGGGCTCGCTTTCGCCGTTGTGATCGATATCGACCTTGACGGTGCAGGCGTTTATCTCCTTGGATTCGTCAAGCCTTGTGAGCCTGCCGGCCTTCTTTAAATACTTGCCGCCGATTGTCGCCATATCCATAAGGCAGACGGGCTTTTTATCCCCCACCTCTTCGCGCAGCTTCATATAGCGCTCAAACGCTTTTTTCACGGTCTCGTCCTCGAACTCGACCGAATCGATATGCGTATTGAAGGTGGTGTGGCGGCAGTGATCCGACCAATAGGTATCCAGCACCTTTATCTCGGTAACGGAGGGATCGCGGCCCTCCTTTGCAAAATAATCGCGGCAGCACTGCGCGTCGGCAAGATCCATGGCAAGGCCCATATCGCGTATGAGCTTTTCAAGCCCCTCGTCGGAAAGCGCGGTGAAGCCATCTATGAATTCCACCTTGTCCGGCTCGGAATAGGTCTGCGCAAGGCTTTGATATTCGCCAAGCTCGCCTTCGCGCGAGTCGACGGGGTTTATAAGGCTGGCCTTGATCTCGGCAAGCTCGCCTTCGGTCAGTTTGCCGTAAACAAGATACACCCGCGCCGTGCGCACGATGGGGGCTTTTGCGCCCTCGTCGTTAAGCGAGATCAGGCGTATGCTCTGCTGCGCGGCGTCGGCGCACTGATCGTACTGGCCGGGCAGATATTCCGCCGCGAACGCGTGATCGAAGCCCTCGGGAAGCTTATAATAAACTTCTTCGGTGCGCGGATCGGAGAAAACGCCCGCGACGCTCTTTTTGAAGGTATCCCCGGATACGTTCTCCGCGTCATAGCGGCGCAGCAGGCGTATCCTCTC
This sequence comes from Clostridia bacterium, assembly GCA_017541305.1. Taxonomy (GTDB): domain Bacteria; phylum Bacillota; class Clostridia; order Christensenellales; family CAG-138; genus UBA3857. The sequence continues at coordinate 21,024 of JAFXZJ010000013.1, forward strand.
AAGCCCCGCTATGCCGTGGAGCGTGACAAAATCGTTCTTCAGTGCCTCTTCCTCGTGGGAGAAGGCGGGTTTCCTTTCGGTGTAGACTCTGTAAACCATAGATTACCTCGCATTTATATGATCGAGCGCAGTTTTGCCGATATCGCGGCGCATGAACATTCCGGGGAAGCTCACGCGCGAAGTTTGCTCATAGGCCTTGCTTACCGCCTCGCTCAGCGTATCGGCGACGGATATCACGTTGAGCACCCTGCCGCCGGCGGTCACGTAGCCGTTCGCGGTCCTCTTGGTGCCGGCATGGACTATCATTGTGCCCTTATCGGGCGCTTTCAATTCGATGGGAAGACCCTTTTCGTATTTGCCGGGGTAGCCGCCGGAGGTCAACACCACGTTTGCCGCGCATTTATCCGAGAAGCGCACGGAGGTTTTATCCAGATCGCCGTTCTCGCAGGCGCGCATGGCGTCAAGCAGGTTCGTCTCCATCAGCGGCAGCACCGTCTGCGCCTCGGGATCGCCGAAGCGGCAGTTGTATTCGATCACCTTGGGCCCGTCCTTTGTTATCATAAGGCCGAAATACAGGCAGCCGGTGAACGGGCAGCCCTCCTTTTCCATTGCGCGCACGGTGGGTATGAATATGCGCTCCATGCACTCGGCGGCGATTCTTTCGGTATAGAAGGGATTGGGAGCGATAACGCCCATGCCGCCCGTGTTGGGGCCTTTGCCCCCCTCGAACACGGTCTTGTGATCCATTGAGGAGACCATGGGAACGACCGTTTTGCCGTCGGTAAAGCTCAGCACCGACACCTCGGGGCCCTCGAGGAATTCCTCGATCAGCACCCTGGCTCCGCTTTCGCCGAAGAGCCTGTTTTCCATAAGCTCGCGCACGGCGGCTTCGGCCTCGCATTTGGTGCGGCATATGAACACGCCCTTGCCCAGCGCAAGCCCGTCGGCCTTGACGACCATGGGCGGCTCGGCGCCGTTCACGTATTCCAGCGCGGACTCGAGCGAATCGAGCGAAACGGCCCTCGCGGTGGGTATGCCGTATTTTTCCATGAGTTTTTTGGAGAATATCTTGCTGGATTCGATCCTTGCCGCCGCCTTTGAGGGGCCGAAGCAGGGTATGTGAAGAGCGCGCAGCCTGTCCGCCATGCCCATCGCAAGCGGATCGTCGGGCGTGACCACCGCAAAGCCTATATCGTGCTTCGAAGCGAATTCGCACACGCCGTCAAGATCGGTCGCCCTGATATTCACGCACTCGGCAAATTCCTCCATGCCCCCGTTGCCGGGCAGCACGTAGAGTTTTTCACATCTCGGATCCTCGGAAAGCTTCTTCGCAATCCCGTATTCGCGGCCGCCGCCGCCGATCACCATAATATTCATAAGCCTTATCCGTCCTCAGTGGTGGAACAGCCTTATGCCGTTCATCACCATGGTTATGCCAAGGCGGTCGCACTCGTCGATCACCTCTTGATCGCGCTTGGAGCCGCCGGCCTGCACGATGTATTTGACGCCGCTGCGCGCGGCCCTGGTTATATTATCGGAGAAGGGGAAGAACGCGTCCGAAGCCAGCGCCACGCCCGCGCGGGAATCGAGGAACGCCCTCTTGTCATCGGCGGTGAGAGCTTCGGGCTTTTCGGTGAAGAAGCGCTGCCATTCGCCCTCGGCAAGCACGTCCTCGGCATGACCGCCTATGTAGCAGTCGATGCAGTTGTCGCGGTCGGGACGGCCTATGCCCTCCTTAAAGGGCAGGGAAAGCACCTTTTCATGCTCGCGCATGAGCCAGTTATCGGCCTTGTCGCCCGCAAGCCTTGTGCAGTGTATGCGCGACTGCTGGCCCGCGCCCACGCCTATCGCCTGCCCGTCCACCGCATAGCACACGGAATTGGACTGGGTGTATTTAAGGGTGATCATGGCAACGATCAGGTCGCGCCTGGCGTTATCGGGCAGATACTTATTGACCGTGACGACGTTTTGAAGCGTGCTTTCATCAAGCACTGCGTCGTTGCGCTTCTGCGTGAAGGCTATGCCGAATACCTCCTTGGTCTCCGTTTCGGGAGCGGAGTAATCGGGATCCATCTTTATCACGCAGTATTTGCCGCCCTTCTTGGTCTTCAAAAGCTCAAGCGCCTCGGGATCGTAATCGGGCGCGATCACGCCGTCGGAAACCTCGGGCTTTATGACCCGGGCCGTGGTGATATCGCATTTATCGGAGAGCGCGATGAAATCGCCGAAGCTGCTCATCCTGTCGGCGCCCCTGGCCCTTGCGTAAGCGCAGGCAAGCGGGGAATCGTTTATATTTTCGATCTGCTCGACGAAGAGCTTTTTCTTCATAACGTCGGAAAGCGCAACGCCCACCGCCGCGCCTGCGGGGCTGACGTGCTTGAACGAGGCCGCCGCGGGCAGGCCCAGCGCGCTCTTGAGCTCCCTGACCAGCTGCCATGAATTCATGGCGTCAAGGAAATTGATATAGCCGGGATTGCCGTTCAGCACCTCAAAGGGCAGCTCGCCGCCGTCGGGCATGGAGAGCGCCGCCGGGTTCTGATTGGGATTGCAGCCGTATTTTAACTTAAGCTCTTTCATGGTGATTCTCCGTTCATCATTCGTATTTGTTGATCAGTATGTCGGTGTATTCCATCGAGGCGGGATCGACGAAGCGCGTGTAAAGCGCCACCTTGTGGTCCTCGTTTATGCCGTTCCAGACGGCGTCGGTGAATTCGCCTATGTCGTCGGAGATATCGACCTCCCACGGCTCGCCCGCAAAGGTCTTCAGAACGTTCGTGCCGCCCATATAGGTGTGTATGAAATGCCCCGTTCCCTTCTGTTCCTCATATTTGAAGAAGCTGCGCACGCAGGTTTTCCCCTCGGGATCGCCCGCCTTAAGCACCGACAGCTCATAGGAAGGCCTGCCGCCGAACGTGACAAGGCCGGATATCCTTGCGGTGAAATGAGGGGGATCGGGCTCGAAGCAGCGCGTTGAAAGCGCGGATTCAAAGCTGCCGCCCAGGCGCAGGCCTTCATAAACGGTGTCGGTCTGATCGCCGTTGGTTACGATAAGCATATTCTTATACATGCGTATGGGCGAATAGAGTATGAGCTCGGGATGCTCGGGATCCTTCGAGGCCAGATACTTGATGGCAAGATCGTCCCCGTTCCTTTCGAAGCGCCTTGCGCGCGAGGAGGCGGAGCGGCCCATTATGAAGTAAGCGACGGCCGCCTTGCCCGAGGGAGTGGAGCCCAGGATTATACCGCGGCCGGAATATTGCTGTGTGCGAAGAAGGGAATAAAGGTCGTTCATGGTTATTGTTCCTTTCCCAGATAGATTTTTTCGGCGATCATCTCCGCCGCTTTCGGCAGGAGGATCCATTCGGCCTGCTCCATCACGCGCCTCTGCAGCGTTTCGGGAGTGTCGTCCGCGCATATCTCAACGGCCTTCTGCAGGAGTATGGGCCCCGCGTCGGCCTCGGCGGTGACGATATGCACCGTGGCTCCCGTCACCTTCACTCCCCGTTTAAGCGCCGCCTCGTGCACCTTGAGGCCGTAAAAGCCCATGCCGCAGAAGGACGGTATCAGCGAGGGATGCACGTTGATTATGCGCCCTTTAAAGCTTTCGATGAATCCGGCGGAAAGTATGCGCAGGAACCCGGCAAGGACTATCATCTCGACGCCGTATTCGGCAAGAGTCCTTTCAAGCTGCGACTCGAAATCCGGGCCGCCGGGAATGAAAACGCCCGGTATGCCGGCGTTTTTTGCCCTTTCAAGGGCATATGCTCCCGCCTTGTTGGAAACGACGAGCGCTATGCTGCCGTGGGGCAGCCCGCCGCGGCCTTCGGCGTCGATCAGCGCCTGCAGATTGGTGCCGCCGCCGGATACCAGCACGGCGATCCTTGTTTTGTTCAGCATACGATAACGCCCTCGTCGGACTCGATCACTTCGCCAACCGGGTAAGCGTCCACGCCCGTTCCCTTAAGGGCGGCGATCGCCGCTTCGGCCTGCGCCGCGGGCACGGTCGCGATCATGCCCACGCCCATGTTGAAAGTGTTGAACATGTCGCGCTCGGGGATATTGCCGCGCTTCGCTATGATATCGAATATCGGCAGCACGCGCACCTTATCGCGATAGACCCTTGCCGTCAGCCCCTTGGGGATGGCGCGGGGGATGTTCTCATAAAAGCCGCCGCCGGTGATGTGCGCCAGCGAGTGAACCTCGCAGGCCTTCCTCAGCGCCTGCACGGGCTTGACGTAAAGCCTTGTGGGGGTCAGCAGCGCCTCGCCCAGCTTCATGCCCAGCTCGGGCACGTATTCGAAGAGCTCGTCGCCCTCAACGTCGAATATCTTTCTCACAAGCGAGAAGCCGTTGGAATGCACGCCGGAGGAGGGCATGGCGATTATCACGTCGCCCTCGCGCACGTTGGAATTGTCCATAAGCTTGGCTTTTTCAACGACGCCCACGGAGAAGCCCGCAAGGTCGTATTCGTTTTCGGGATAGAAGCCGGGCATCTCGGCGGTCTCGCCGCCTATCAGCGCACAGCCCGATTCCACACAGCCGTCGGCCACGCCCTTTACGATCTGCTCGATCCTTTCGGGAAGGAGCTTGCCGCAGGCGATGTAATCAAGGAAGAAGATGGGCTGCGCGCCGCTGCAAACAACGTCGTTCACGCACATGGCCACGCAGTCGATTCCGATGGTGTCATGCTTGTTCATGCGGAATGCAAGCTTAAGCTTGGTGCCCACGCCGTCCGTGCCGGAAATCAGCACGGGCTCCTTATAGCCCATCAGCTCGAATGCACCGCCGAAGCCGCCCAGCTCGGAAGCGGTGCCGGGGATCTTGGTCCTTGCAACGTGCTCCTTGATCCTGTTTACGGCCTCGTAACCGGCGGTGATGTCCACGCCCGCTTCGGCATAGGATTTGCTGCTGCTCTTCATGGTAATATCTCCTTTATGCGTTAAGTTTTCTTTCCTTGGCTTCGACCTCTTGGGCCATGCGCAGCTTTTCGTCGGAAAGCTTCTCAGCAAGCTCCGGCTCGCAAACCGAAAGCATCCTTGCGGCAAGCCACGCCGCGTTGGCGCCGCCGTCGATGGCAACGGTCGCCACCGGTATGCCCGAGGGCATCTGCACCGTGGCAAGCAGCGCGTCCAGCCCGCCTAAGTCCGAGCCCTTGATCGGCACGCCGATTACCGGCAGAGTGGTGTGCGCGGCGATAACGCCCGCCAGATGCGCCGCCTTGCCGGCAAACGCCACAAGCACGCCGTAACCGTTGTCCGCGGCGGCCTTTGCAAATTCCGCCGTCCTCTCGGGCGTGCGGTGGGCGCTCATTATATGCACGGTGTAGGGCATATCGAGCTTTTTCAAAACGGATATCGCCTTTTCGACGATGGGAAGATCGCTGTCGCTCCCCATAATAAGCGCTGTTTTTTTCACGGTGAAAACCTCCCATAATTGGTAGTACCTATTCCTCAAAATGATACCATAAACCGCGCTAAAAGTAAATAGAATCCAAGGCATTGGGGCATGTATATTTGTTGCGTGAACGGGCGAAGAGGATAAAGGGCTTCCCCACGGCGGGGCAGGAGGCGCCCGGAAAAAGCCAAATGCTTGGCTTTTTCAGCCGAGTGCCTGATGCGCTTGCCGCATCAGGGTCATATCAGACGACTGATGAGGGGATCAAATCAAAGAAAATAACTATCGTGGCTTCGGCTCCCCCTCATCCGTCACTCACGGCTTCGCCGCTCGTGCCACCTTCCCCGCGAAGGGGGAAGGCTTGGGTCGGCGTCAACCAAAAGGCTTCCCCTTGGCGGGGAAGCTGTCGGCTGAACGGAGTGAAGACGACTGATGAGGGGATTCCTTATTATTGTTCCCTTTATGATATTTAAGCCCTTTAAGCTGCCGATTCCTTTAGAGACTGGG
>JAFXZJ010000014.1 GCA_017541305.1 Clostridia bacterium
CCCGTCGCCCCCTACGCGGGGGCGTGGATTGAAATGGCCTGCTTCGCGTATTCGCGGAGACCGTCGGCCCGTCGCCCCCTACGCGGGGGCGTGGATTGAAATGAGTGATCTCTGATGTGCCGCAATTTGTTGTATGCGTCGCCCCCTACGCGGGGGCGTGGATTGAAATGTCAATCAAAAATGGGGTGCCTATAAGCGCTTATCGTCGCCCCCTACGCGGGGGCGTGGATTGAAATGAGACCGTGTATGGGGAACTGTGGTTTGGTCGGAGTCGCCCCCTACGCGGGGGCGTGGATTGAAATTTTGAAAGCATCCCCTTGTGGCTGGTCTCGCTGAGTCGCCCCCTGCGCGGGGGCCGGATTGAAATGTCATAAGTCCCCCGAAGAAGCAACAAGAAACGACTCTTTTCCTTGAATCCGGTATGGCGATATGGTATAGTAATTTTCGGTTTTCTATAAGAGGAAAAATGCCAAAGGAACTAAACACATGATTTATACAGAACACACGAAAAAAGCCCTGAAGCTCTGCTTCAAGGCGCACAGGGACCAGGTAGACAAAAGCGGGTTGCCGTATGTTTTCCATCCGTTCCACCTTGCTGAGCAGATGGATACGGAGGAGACAGTATGCGTCGCGCTGCTTCACGACGTTGTCGAGGATACGGATTACACGATCGGGGATCTGATCGCAATGGGCTTTCCGAAGCCCGTTACGGATGCGCTCGCGCTCATGACGCACGACGAAAACGTGCCGTATCTCGATTACGTCTCAAAGCTGAAGGATAACCCCATCGCCCGGCGGGTGAAGCTGGCGGATCTGAAGCACAACAGCGACCTGACAAGGCTCGATCGCGTTGATGAAAAAGCGCTCGAGAGGGCGGAGAAGTACAGGAAGGCAATGGAGCTTCTATTGAATTGATGCGAACAAAACAGCCCTTCGCAGGAATGCGAGGGGCTGTGCGCATATGATCAAATCTTTTCCGGGATGAATGCGGGCTTCACGCCGACCTTAAGCTGCCTCCAATTCGCTTCGTTTATCCACAGCGAAGGGCTTTGTGATGCGGATCCTTCCAACAGGCTTTTCGGAATGATGCCCGATCAAAGGCTTGTTATCAATTTGTTGTCAAAGGCGGTGCCGGCGCCTTAAAAAGCCTTATTTTGATTGGCTTTTTCGGGGCTTGCCTAACCAGTGACACCATTACTTAACGTCCTCATGGTCCAAAATGACATTCTCGCTGAACCTCCTTACGGTCCGTTATATGTCGTTACGTCAGGGTCGAAACTTGGGTTTGTCAAGGCGTCAGGACATAGAAAAAGCCTTGTAACTACAGTGTTTCTGTAGCTACGAGGCTAATTTTCTTTCGTTTCGCTATGTCGGTTTGAATGCCTCTGTTACGTCTTCACGGCAGTTCCAGCTTAAGTGTCAGTCGGACGTTAAAGGGCGTTATAAGTGGACAATATTTGTTTTGGAGCACTCTTCATCATCCTCCGCGAGGCACTTTTCTTCATCCTGAAGCGATCTCCAGCGACGTCAGAAAACGCCCCATCAGATGACCCCAAATCCGGTAGCGATTGCGCGCTTAAGCAAGCTATCGAAACGGAATATATGCGGCGAAAATGAAGAGAGAAAACGTAACTTTTACACAACAAAAAAGTAGCGAATTCGCAGTATTTACAAGGCTTCCCGGAGCTTTGCGGCATATAAAGCGCCAGTACATCGCGCCATAATCTCGCGCCGATACAAATGAAAAGAGCCCTGCATATGGCATCAGTAGGTGATGCATATGCAAGGCTCGTTTTATGTGTGGCTATAGGATGGAGTAGTTTGCCTTTTTCAGGATGATGTTACTGGCCCCAAAAATAGAGAAACCTTGCTGCGATCATAGTGTAGATCAGATCCGGCCGGAATTCAAGGATCAAATTGTTAACAAGACAAGAGAACACTGACCGTCCGTCATACAGAAAACGGCCCCATTTCCTCATTCAGAATTCTGAAACAGCAGAACGCTGATGTGCGCTCTGAGTGGCGCATCATCAAGAAGGCCGTTTACATCGCCATCGGTATCGATCTTGACGGGAAGAAGGAAGTTCTGGGCATGTACGTTGGGGAAAATGAGAGCGCAAAGTTCTGGCTCTCGATCCTGAACGGCATGAAGAATCGAGGACTTGAGGATATCCTGATAGCGTGTATCGACGGGCTTACGGGATTTCCGGAAGCGATACAGGCCGTTTACCCTAAAACAGAGGTCCAGCAGTGCATCATTCACCAGATACGGAACAGCACAAAATATGTTTCGTACAAGGATATCAAGGCGCTCATGGCGGATCTTAAAGCCGTATACGGAGCGGTCGATGAGCAGACCGACCTCCTCGCCCTTGATGAGTTCGCCACGAAATGGGACTCCAAGTATCCCGAGATCTCCAAGTCCTGGCGGGAACATTGGCCTGAGCTTTCGACGTATTTCAAGTATCCGCAGGAGATACGGACGATCATCTACACCACGAACGCCATCGAAAACTTCAATCGGCAGCTGAGAAAAGTGACGAAGAACAAGGCGGTTTTCCCGAGCGACGACGCTCTTATCAAGATGCTCTACCTTGCCGCGATGGACATCACGCGTAAGTGGACGGGCAAGCGCAAGGACTGGGGCAAGATACACGCCCAGCTTGAGATCTTCTTCGAGGACAGGATGCCGCTCTGAGACGATAGCGCAAAGCCGTCGCCTCGTCAAGGGTAAAATGAACGGCTGCGCCGGCTCTCCAGACCGCCGGCTTTCCGCTAATATGCAGCCAAGACCGCGATGGACAGATGCGTCCATCACGACCTCGAATCACATAAACATTCATGCCGTGCAGCGTTTACACAAAATGCGGGGAAGAGCCTCGCAAACGGCCGTTTCGGACAAGCGCTTTTCGAGATAAAAGCCGCCTGATCGTCAGATAAGTAAACCGACCTTTAGTTTTGTTCGCCCCAAAATACAACATTTCACAAATTATGCCTCGATTATTGCATATGAACACAGCCGATTGATCCCATTCTCGAATTTATGACAATAAGAAAGAGGCTGTTGCCTGCAAACTCTTGCAAATGCAATAGCCCCTTTTGTTCTTAGAATAATCAGTTCTAGATTGCTGTTGTCATTTTGTTGTCACAGACTAAGCAAATATGCTTGCAACCCGCATAAATACAGGGTTTCCGAGATCGATGTTATTATTCATATTCGATGGTTCCGGTGGGCTTGGGCGTGAGGTCATAGAGCACGCGGTTGACGCCTTTGACCTCGCGGGTGATGCGGTCGGTGATGCGCTGCAGGAGATCGAACGGGACGTCCTCGACGGTGGCGGTCATGGCGTCGCGGGTGTTGACGGCGCGGAGTATCACGGGCCATTCATCGCAGCGGCGGCCGTCCTTTATGCCGACGGACTTGAAATCGGGCACTATGGTGAAATACTGCCAGACCTTACCGGCAAGGCCGGCGTTGGCGAATTCCTCACGGAGGATCGCGTCGGACTCCCTGACGGCCTCGAGACGGTCGCGCGTGATGGCGCCGAGGCAGCGCACGCCCAGGCCGGGGCCGGGGAAGGGCTGACGGTAGACCATGTTGTCGGGAAGGCCAAGCGCTTTGCCCACGACGCGCACCTCATCCTTGAAGAGTATGCGGACGGGCTCGACGAGCTCGAACTTTAAGTCCTCGGGCAGGCCGCCGGCGTTGTGATGCGCCTTGATGCCGTGCTCGGATTCGAGTATGTCGGGCCAGATGGTGCCCTGAGCGAGGAACTTGACGTCCTGCAGCTTTCTTGCCTCATCGGCAAAGACCTCGATGAATTCGCCGCCGATTATCTTGCGCTTGGTCTCGGGATCGGAAACGCCCGCGAGCTTGTCAAGGAAGCGGTCGACGGCGTCCACATAGATGAGATTGGCGTCCATCTCGTCCTTGAATACGCGTATCACCTGCTCGGGCTCGCCCTTGCGCAGAAGGCCGTGATTGACGTGCACGCACACGAGCTGTTTGCCTATCGCGCGGATGAGCAGCGCGGCGACTACGGACGAATCAACTCCGCCGGAGAGCGCAAGGAGCACCTTGTTTTCGCCCACCTGGGCGCGGATATCTTCGATCTGTTCGGCAATGAACCTTTCCGCAAGCGCGGGAGTCGTGATGCGTTCCATGGCTTCGGGTCTTGTGAGAATGGGCATAGAAAACCTCCGTTAAGTGTTTATTGTCACATAAATTATAGCAGAAGACGGGGAGTATGTAAATCGTTTTTTCACTCTATCAGGGCGCGGTCCTCGGGACGCATGAATTCACGGGGAAGGCGCTTTATATGGCTTTGCATATCGTTGTGAATAACGACATCGGAGCTGGGATAGATCTTAAGAAGCGATATGCTGCGGGGATCCGTCGTCTCATCCAGCAGGAGCGTGTAATGATCTCCGACGTTGAGGGTGTTGTATTCATCGTGCGATACGGACACCTTGATGCGCGCGTCTTCAAAAATGACGAAATGGTGTGTGGTTTGATAAATCACGTTGCCGCGATCCGATCGCCCGTGAAGGTCGCTTTCGGTTACGGCGAGAGACGCTCCGCTCCGAAGCCGCGGAAGGGCTCGGGGACCACGTTCACCTTCATATCCCCGATGAAGCCGAGAAAATCGGTGCCGGGCGAAAGCCATTCCTCCGCGCGGCTTTGCGGAACCAGCACGGGCATGCGCGGGTGCAGATCGCGGATGCTCCTGTCCGCGTCGCGGGTGAGGATGGTGAAGCAGGGCAGCTTTAAGCCCGGCACGGGAACGTAAAGCCCCGCAAGGAGCAGCAGCTCCCCATCCTCGGCATAGAACGAATAGCGCTCCTTTTTGCCGCTGTCGGTCTTCTTCCACTCGTAATAGCACGAAGCGGGGATCAGGCAGCGGCGGCTGCCGACGCTGGCGGCGAACATATCCTTATCGCACGCGGTCTCGAAGCGTGTGTTGAAAACGAGCATCCCGCGCCGCGGATGTGTGAAGCCCCACCGCATGGGAAAGGCGTCGGGCCTGCGCGTATCGCGTGAAGGCGCGATAACGGGAGCGATATCCGTCGGCCGGATCTCGCCCTCGGTCTTCATATCTGCGGAGAGCGTTTGGGATACCCGCTCCGCATGCTGCATCTGCGCCTCAAGGCTTGGGCTCTTGAACTGTCTTTCCAAATAATATCGTCCGCACATGATCCCTCTCATAAAAGCGCGTTGAGCAGCCCTTCGCAGCCGCTCGTCACGTCATCCCAGGTTTCGTCAAAATCACCCGTGTACCATGGATCGGCAACCTCCTGCCCGGGTCTTCCCGCATAATCGAGAAGGAGCCTTATCTTGCCGTCGGGGTCTCCTCCCGCTATCCTCGCGGCGTTTCGGATATTGGCGCGATCCATGCAGATCAGCAGGTCGAAGCGATCGTAATCCCGCTCAGTCATCTGCCTTGCGTGATGACCGGCGCAGCCTATCCCGTGCTCTGCGAGCTTGCGCCTTGCGGGCGGATAGACGGGATTGCCTGCCTCCTCGCGGCTCGTCGCGGCGGAGGCGATCTCAAAGCCGGCCTCAAGCCCCCTCCGCGCGACCATATCCTTCATTATGTATTCCGCCATAGGACTGCGGCATATGTTGCCGTGGCAGATGAAAAGTATGCTGAACATTAGAGGTCAATACTCCGTGTCTATGTGCTCGAGCCCGTATTTTTCCATAAAGGAATCGAGATCCTTGCTGCCGCGTATCAAAACCTCCTCGCGGAATCGCCCGGTTTTCAGATCGCGAAAGCCCGCGACCCGCTCGCCGGTGCAGATCGACGCGCGGATGACGGGCTTTTCGGCCTTGGGATCGTATGCGGGCCGCGGGGCGGCCTTGACTTTCCTTGAAAAGAGGTTCATATTACTGCCCGGAATACCTTTCAACGACCGTTTCGAGGACGTAAATGGGCTTTAATTCCCCGAGCCTTGCGAAATGCGGCGCGGCGGAATGCGCCGAAAGAGCCGCTTCGTCCCGCCATTTTTCAACGAGGAGCAGCTCGTCGTCGCCGTCAAAGGGCAGGTAATAATCATACTTTATATTTCCCGCCTCCGCGCGCGAAGCGTCGTCGATGCCCTCGGCAATTATGCTTTCAAGGAACTCCTCGCGCATGCCGGGACGGCATTTGTAAGTAACGTTAAGAACGATCATACTTTCCTCCGGTCACAGAGCTGCCTCGACGGCCGCTTTGACTTCCTTCATGTCGACGGTGGGCTCGAAGCGGGCGATCACACGGCCCTCGCGATCGATGAGGAATTTGGTGAAATTCCACTTGATGTAAGCCTTGTCGCCGAACTTCTTGTTGTTCATATCGGCAAACTTGTTGAGCGCCGCGTTCTTGAGCCCCTTGCCGAAGCCGACGAAGGGCTTTTCGGTTGCGAGGAACGCAAAGAGCGGATCGGCGCTTTCGCCGTTGACGTCGATCTTTTTGAACTGCGGGAATTCCGTGCCGAACTTCATGGTGCAGAAGGAATGTATCTCCTCCTCGTCGCCGGGGGCCTGATTGGCGAACTGGTTGCAGGGGAAATCGAGTATCTCAAAGCCCTTATCGCGCAGCTCCTTATACATCGCCTCGAGCGGATCGTAATGCGGGGTGAAGCCGCAGCCCGTCGCGGTGTTGACGATCAGAAGCACCTTGCCCGCGTATTGGCCGAGGCTCACGTCGTTTCCCATCATGTCCTTCACAGTGAAATCATAAACCGTATTCATTCTGATTCTCCTTAATATATTAGATTGCGGAATGAGAATACCAGAAAGATCGGTGCGTGTCAATGGTTTTGCACGTATTGGAGGGGGACGGAGCGATGATATATTATTTTATGTGCGCTTGAGTACCGTTTTATGTATCGCAATTATCGCCGCTTTGGGTTATAATCAGTTCGGGAATAACTTGCGGGGAGGCGCATGATATGGACGAAACGATATTGAACGCATCGCAGCTTGAGGCCGTGACTTCAACGGAGGGCTTCGTGCGGGTGATCGCCGGGGCGGGCTCGGGCAAGACGCGCGCGCTTTCGCACAGGTTTGCCTATCTCGTGAACGAATTCGGCATACTCCCCGGCAATATCCTGTGCGTCACGTTCACCAACAAGGCCGCGAACGAGATGCGGCAGCGCATACATAACCTTACGGGCGATAACGACACCGGCTATATCAACACCTTCCACGGCTTTTGCGTGTCAGTACTGCAGGAGGACAGCTTTGCGGTGCAGTATCCCAAGAGCTTCCTTGTGCTGGACAATTCGGATATCGACGATATGCTGCGCATCATATATGAGGAGCGCGGGCTGACGCTTCGGGATATGACCTTTGCGAACGCGCGGGATATGTTCGAGATGCAGAAGCTTTTCAAAAAGCCGGAATACTATCTTGATCTTATAAACCTTTCGCTCGACGCCCTGCGCGAAAAATACCTGAACGCCGCGGGCATAAACGACGTGCTGTTTTACGGATATCTGTATCAGCAGAAGAAATGCTTCGGGCTCGATTACAACGATCTGATAAAGTTCACGCTCTTTATTTTCAGGGAGCATGAGGATATCCGCCTGAAATGGCAGAAGCGCCTTGAATACATTATGATAGACGAATTCCAGGATATCGACGGCCTGCAGTATGAGCTGATGGAGGAGCTGTGCGGATATCACAAGAATCTTTTCATAGTGGGCGATCCCGATCAGACGATCTATACCTGGCGCGGCGCGAACGTGAAGTATCTGCTCGATTTCGACAGGCAGTTCAAGGGGACGAGAACGGTGATGATGAACGAGAATTACCGATCGACTCCGGAGATACTTGCGGCGTGCAACTCGCTCATAGGAAAGAACGTAAACCGCATAAAGAAGGAGCTTGTTTCCATGCAGCCGCATGGGGCAAGCGTGCTGTGCCACCACGCGCCAAACGCGGATGAGGAGGCGAAATGGGTGGCGGAGCAGATGAGCATACTGCACGAGAGCGGCGTGCCTTATAAGGATATGACCGTGCTCTACCGTGCGCATTATCTTACGCGCCGGGTGGAGGAGGTTTTCATGAAGGCCAAGCTGCCCTACACTATCTACAGCGGCGTGCAGTTCTTCGCCCGGATGGAGATAAAGGATTCGCTCTCTTATCTGCGCATGATCGCATACAAGGACGACCTGTCGTTCCGCCGCGTGGTGAATTCGCCCAAGCGGAACATGGGCCGCCGCAGGATGAGCTTTTTGGAGGAGCAGGCGCGTGAAAACAACTGCTCGCTCTATGAGGCGCTGGTGCGAAGCCTGGGCGACGACATGCTTAAGGGGACCAAAGCGGATAAATTCGTAAAGCTGATCGAGCGCTTTTCGGCGACTTACGCCGGACGGCCCGTGTCCGAGGTGCTTTCAGCGATACTCGACGAGAGCGGGTATGAGGCCGCGCTGCGCACGGAGGGCGGGCAGGAGCGGCTGGACAATCTTGCCGAGCTGAAGCAGTCGGTCTATGAATATGAAACGACCTGCGGCGAGGAGGTCACGCTGGAGCATTATCTGAGCCACGTTGCGCTGTTCACCAACAGCGACGCGATCGAGCCCGGCGACAAGGTGAAAATGATGACCGTGCACGCGGCAAAGGGGCTTGAATTCCCTTACGTGTTCCTGATCGGCATGAACGAGGGCGTTTTCCCATCGCGCAAGGTGCGCACGATCGAGGGGATGGAGGAGGAGCGCCGCCTTGCGTTCGTTGCAATGACCCGCGCCGAAAAGCGCCTGTTCCTTTCCGAGGCCGAGGGGCGCAATCTTGATAACACGCCGCGCTATCCCTCGCGCTTCCTGCTGGATATAGATAAGGAGCTGCTAGAATTCACCCGGCCCCCGCAGGAGGGGCTGATACGCGAAGCCAGGGGCTATATCCGTTATGCCGAACAGCGCCTTGCGGACGCGGCGGACGCCGAGGTTTTCCCCGTCGGCACGCGCGTATCCCACGCCATACTCGGCCCGGGCAAGGTGATCGATATCGATAAGGAGCATAACGCCTACGTGATCAAATTCGATATGCTCCCCACGCCCAGAACGATCGCGTTCAGGGTGAAGCTTACAATGATATGATAAAAACCGCCGGTCCATCCGCAAAGGGATGCGCCGGCGGCCGTTTTTTTATGCGTTCGGATCAGCAGTTCCCGGTATAAACGTATTTGAGCCTTTCCCCAGCGATATCGGCCAAGCGATAGACGGTTTTTATGTCCGTGGGCCGGCGGTCACGCATATGAAAGCGGGGGAAGAAGCGTGAGATGTGCAGGGGCACTTCGTCCCCGTCGGGGTTTTTGAGCCCGGCAACCCATTGGGAAAGCACGCGCATCTCGTCCTCGCCGTCGTTCTCGCCGGGGACGATAAGGGTGGTCAGCTCCACGTGGCAGGTCTTAACGGCGGCCTCGATAAAATCCATCACCATTTGCCGGTTGCCGCGGAGCACTTCGCTGTAATAGCGGTCGGTAAAGCCCTTGAGATCGATATTCATCGCGTCTATATGGGGCGCGAGCTCAGAGAGGACGGCAAGCTCGGCCGTGCCGTTCGTTACGAGCACGCTTTTCATGCCCTCGTTTTTTATAAGGCGAGCGGCGTCTCGCACGAATTCCCAGCCGATCAGCGGCTCGTTGTAGGTGAAGGCAAGGCCTATATTCCCTCTTCGGCGCAGCTTGAGCGCGAGGGCGGCAAGCTCCTCCGGGCTGACCGTTTCGGCGGTGTGCGCGAATTCACGCGCCCGGCGCGACCAGGATATCTCGTGATTCTGGCAGAAGGGGCAGCGAAGATTGCAGCCGAAACTGCCGACGGAGAGTATCATGCTTCCGGGGCAGAAGCGATAGAGCGGCTTCTTTTCAATGGGATCGAGGGCGAGGGAGGTGACGCGGCCGTAATTGAACGCGATAACCTTCCCGTCCTTTGCCGTGCGCCCGCCGCAGAAGCCCAGCCCGCCTTCCTCTATATCGCAATGCCTGAAGCAAACGCCGCATATTGCCATGGGATCACCTCAGTAATGCCGCACGACCTCGAACCGCTCGAGGCTGTACGGCTCGTTTTCGCCTATGCCGGCCTTCCTGCGGGCGATCGCTATCTGCTCCTCCACGGTGTCCACGCCGTCAAGGTTGGGCAGCAGCAGGCCTCGCCTGCGCCCGCAGCTCACTATCACTCCGTAACGCTTCACTTCGAGCTTGTCGGGCGAATCTATGGGCTCCGGCTCGCCCAGAACGTCCACGCTGATCTCAAGGCTTGAAAGCTCGTCGGCGGCGACGGGGGAGAAGCGCGGATCCTGCGAGCACGCGCTTATCGCGTTTTCGATGATCTCCCCGGCGATATTCATCCGCACTGCCGAGATCGTTCCTATGCACCCGCGCAGCCGCCCGTGCCTGTGGAGGGAAACGAAAACCCCCGCTTTGCGGTCAAGCATTTCTTCGGGAAGGCCGCCGGGGATCGCGATGCGTTCGCGCCGCATGACCCAAGCCTCCACCGAAGCCCGCGCAAGGCGCACGTAAGCGTCGCTCCTTTCGGCCTTATCGCGGCATTCGCGCTCCGTTTTTTCACGGTAGAGCTTCAAAAAGCGCCTGTCGTTATCCTCGCCTCCGGGATAGAAGGTGCATACGCCGTAGCCCACTCCCGTGACGTCCTGATGCGAAAGCGCGGCTGCTTTGACGCCGAGCCCGTCGAAGGCTCCGGCCATTATGACGAACGAGCGATGCCCGCATTCGGCCGCCTTATCGCAGAAATTCTCGTCAAAATCAAAGAGCTCGCCGAACGCGCCCCTGCCCATCACGTCCATGATCCGGCGGTCGTATTCGGGCCCTTCCGGAGCGAAGCCATAGGGACCGTATTCCTGCAGTTTGTGCGAAAGATCCCCGCTTGCGACGATCACCGTGCGCCTGCCCGTTTCATTCGCTGCGCGGGCGATGAGCTGCCCCAGACGGTAATGGTCGGTCAGCGGCAGCCCTGAAAGGCCTATGCGCACAATCTCTCCGCCGGAGTATTTTCGGCGTATGAACCAAAGCGGCACCATGGCGCCGTGATCGAGCGAGGGATCGCGCTCGCCAAGCGTGCCCGCGGGAAGCCCCGCGGAATCCGCCAGCTCGCAAAGCCGCTTGACCAGCTCGGTATCGTAACGCTCCGAAAAGCGCACGCCCGGCGCGCCGAATCTGCGGAACGAGCCCTTGGCGCCGACGCCGGGCGATATGTGGAAATAATCCGCATACATGACGGAATGCGGACTTGTGATCACGATGGTATCGGGCTTCAAAGCGGCGATCTCTTCCGCGGCGCGCTCATACGCCCGCGTGGTATCGGTTATCTGTTCTTCGCTCCCCCTGCCTATCTCGGGGACTATCATGGGCGGGTGCGGCACCATGAATGCGGCGATGACTGACATTTTTACACCCCTTCCTTTTGCCTTCGCGAGGCGGGATACCCATCGTTCACGTAGGTCTCCCACACGCCGATGCGGTCGTTTTCGTCGATCTTCCTTATTACCCTTGCGGGAACGCCTCCCGCAATGCAGTCGGGCGGCACGTCGCTTGTGACCACCGCCCCCGCGGCGACTATGCTGTTTTCGCCCACGGTCACGCCGCCGGAGATGACCGCGCCGGAGCATATCCAGCAGTTCTTCTTGAGCGTGATGGGCTTGGCGTATTCCAGATCGTGCACGCCGTCGGGATAAACGCGTATCGCGCGCTCTTCGGAAAGATAGGGGTGTGAAGGAGTGGCAAGTATCACTCCCGCACCGACCCACGCGCCGTCCTCAAGCGTGATGGGCGCGACGTCGAGGAAAGTGCAGTTGTAGTTTATGAAGCAGTCCCTTCCAACGTGGATATTCACGCCGTATTCGCAGTAGAAGGGCGAAAACACGCCCAGATCCTTCCCTGCGCAGGAGGGTATCAGCTTCTCAAGCAGCTTTTGCTTCTTCCTTCGCCTTGAAAACGGCGTGCGGTTGAATTTATCGCACAGCGTCAGCCCGCGTCTGTGAGGCCGTCTTATCTCATCCTTGGCGGGGTCGTACAGCCTGCCCGTCGTCATGCGTTCCCATTCGTTCATGGCGGGGTTCCCCTTTTCACTTTCCGTCGGGGAAGCTTGTGAACGCGCCGCGCTCGAGCAGCGGCAAACCGTATTTCTCCTTCGCGTCGGCGAAAGCGCGTATCATGAACGCCATGCTGCGCGCAAGGTTTCGCACGGTCTGCAGGCCCTCAAGATCCTTTTTCACGTCCTCGGCGGTGAAGCCGTGCACCATGTTCCAATAGGTGGACGAGGCAACGGGCATGCCGCTTATGGTGAAATACTTGTTCAGCACGTCGAATGAGGCGGTGTTGCCGCCCCTGCGGCAGGAAACCACGCTTGCTCCCACCTTGAAATGCTTTGAAAAGCGCGTGCTGTAAAACAGACGGTCGAGGAAGGATATAAGCGTGCCGTTGGGCGAGGAGTAATAGACGGGGCTGCCTATCACAAGCCCGTCCGCGGCCTCGAATTTGGGCGCGGCCTCGTTGACGAGATCGTCGAATACACATCTGCCGCTCTCATAGCACTTGCCGCAGGCGATACAGCCGCGGATATCCTTGCTGCCGACGTGGATAAGCTCGGTCTCAACGCCTTCCTCGTGAAAGACGCTTATCATTTCCTCAAGCGCTGCCGCCGTGCAGCCGTTTGCGCGGGGGCTTCCGTTTATCAAAAGTACCTTTGCCATGGGATCATCGTTCCTTTCCGTATTATATCGGGCGTCACGAGTACGCGCCGTATTTTTCAAGCTCGGCCGCGAGGTTTTCGTAAAAGCGCGCGATATGCGCTCCGTCCGCCAGCGCGTGATGCACCGTGATCGAAACGGGCATCAGATACCTGCCCTTTTCGTTTTGCTCGTATCTGCCCCAGGTGATGCGGGGATTGGATTCGTCACCGCCCGCGGCGGGCTGAACGATCGAGGTGTAATGCAGCCACGGGAGCGAGGAGATGAAATACATGCTTTCGACTTCGGGCTCCTCATTGATGCCGTTTTTCGCACAGCCGATCCGCGCGCGCTCCGCCTGCTCAAAGTATTCGTCAAGCGCCATGTGATGGCGCAGCGTGCAGTAGCAATAGGCCCGGCTTTCCGTCGGCTCGATATGCGAGGTGGGGCATTCCGCGTATTCGACTATGCCGCCGCCGCGGATCCGCCGGCGAAGCTCCGGCACGCCGTCCGCCGCAAGCGCCGCGGCGTGAAGCACGGCAAGGAAGAACGAACGGCCGTGCCTGCGGCAGTAAGCGAGCGCTTCGGTAACGTCAACGTTCACGGTCACTCCCGCATAGGGGTATTCGAGTGAACGAAAGTAATCAAAATGCGCGCGGCGCGCATATGTATCCATGTCGATATGCCTGTATTCCACTTTATGCTCCTGTTTTTATGAGTCTGCGGCCATGCGGCGGGCGGGGATTCAAGGCTCGCGGTCTTCGGCCGGCTCCATTGCGCTTTCCAGCGCTTCGCAGAATGCGGGCATCTCTCGTTTCAAACGCACGAAGCGGCCGTTACGATCCAAAAAGGTGTGTTCCGACCGAGCGATGCATACGGTCTCGCCGTTATTGCCGCGCATCTCGTACCTGAGCGCAAGCTTTGCCCCGCCCACGGATTCTACCGCCACGCTCACCGCGATCTCGTCGCCGAACCTGCAGGGCTTAAGATATTTCACCGAGATATCCACCACCGGCGATATCACGCCTTCGGCCTCCATCCGAGCGTAGGGGAAGCCGATTTGATCCATGAAATCGATCCGAGCTTCCTCCATCCAATGAACGTAATCGGCGTGATGCACAACGCCCATCATATCGGTTTCGTAATACTGCGCTTTTCTTTTGTAAGGTTCCATGCCGGTCTCCGATCTTGCTTTGTTATAATGCAATTATACCCTGCGGGCGTGGGTTTATCAATATTATTTTTCCAACGCGGCTCAATAAAAACAAACCGCTCCGAAAGGCAAAGGGACTCTTGACCGCCGCGCGTTCATATGAGATAATCAGGGTAAGGGAGCGAAAACCGCTTCCGTGAATACGATCATATTATAAGGAGGATAACCGATATGAAGTTTTACAAATGCGCACACTGCGGGAACATCATCGCTTACATCCATGACTCCGGCGTTCGCGTGAGCTGCTGCGGAGAGGAAATGAAGGAGCTGCTGCCCAACACCACCGACGCGGCGGGCGAAAAGCACGTTCCGGTGATAACCGAGGAGGGACAGACCGTCACGGTCAGGGTGGGCTCCGTCACCCATCCCATGCTGGACGCGCACTACATCGAGTGGATAATGCTTGAAACAAAGCGGGGCCGCCAGCGCAGGGCGCTCAAGCCCAGCGAGGAGCCCGAAGCCGTATTCGCGCTCGTTCCCGGCGACGAGGTGGTGGCAGCCTATGAATACTGCAACCTCCACGGCCTGTGGAAGGCGGAGTGATACGATAAAAACCGAAAGCCGTCCCCGCGGGGACGGCTTTTTCGCGCATAAAACACATGGTTATTGAACGCGGCGGGCTTGTCAAAAGGGGATCATCTCCGCTTGTAAAGCAGCTCAGGCTCCGAGCCGGCGCATCCGTATTCGCATACGAGTATGAAGCGTTCGTTCGCGGCCACGCCCAAGCAGCGTTCGCAGCCCTCCGTTTCGATCTGATTTCCCAGATAGATATCCTTTTCGTTAAGAAATCTGACGGATGAGCCGTTATCCAGCGGATATTCCAGATCGATATATGCTCCGGGAAGCAGATTGAGATCGTCGATAAAAAGACGGTCGATACCAAGCGCGTTTATCTCTGCGATAAGACGGCGCTTCAACTCCGCAAAATCCGGGTTCCTCTCCGCAACGCAGCTCCCGCCGAAGGGACGCCCCTTACAGGCTTCGCATCCGCCGCATTCCTTCCGCCGCGGACATTCTTTGCAGTGATCCTTTCCGCAATAAGTCATTCCGAGCCCTCCTCCAAAGGTTCTTCTGATAGTTTGATAATATCCGATTTAAGCCCGATTATTTCCGTTCGGTGCTTTCCGCAAACACGGGGGTCGAAAGCACGAATACGCGCCTGTATGGGCGGTCGGGCTGCAATATCCTGGAATTGAGCACGTCGGCGGAGAGCTTTCCTATTTCGGAGCTTTGAATGGAAACGGTGGTCAGGGAGGGATCGACGAGAGAAGCCTCGGGCGAGCCGTCGAAGCCGGTGATCATGACGTCCTCGGGGATCCGCAGGCATCGGCGACATCCTGCATGGTGACTCTTTTCGCGGCCATTCCGTACGCTCCTTACACTATGTTTATTCAATCACATTATATCAAGTCACACGGTGAAAATCAAGCGGGATAATCATGTCAACCGCTTTATGGGCGCGAATGCGCGGATGCAAAATAAAACGGGAAAAATCAACACTAAATATTAACAGAATGCAAATGAAGTGCTATTAAATGATTGACATAATATCTACAACGAAAATCGGAGGATGAAAAAATGTATACAAGATATTTGCGGAGCGCCCCGCGCATCCGAAAATATAAAAACCGAAGACTAACTATTAAAAGTCAAGTATGAATTTGGTAGTTGTGTAGGTATTATCATCCTGTCCCCGCCGCCCTTGACAAACAGCATTCAAATGCTTTTGAAAAGGATGCGAGGGCGACGGGAGAACAGCAAACAAAGCTCAGCATCGCCCTCGCAAAAAAGGATAGCATTTGAATGCTTCGGTTTGTCAAGGGTACGCTGCGCCGGCTGGTTGGTAAGCTGTGCTCAGGCTCCGAGAGAACAGGACAGCTTCCCGGGGTTGTAAGCTTCTCCAGATCTGAGCAATGCGAAGATCACGCGAACGAGCTTCTTTACAGCATGGGATACGGCAACATAGTAGTGCTTCCCCTCGGATCGTTTTCGGGCAAGGTATACGGCGAAGGAATTATCCCAATGGCAGACATACTTTGCGGCATTGAAAAGCGCATAGCGCAGATACCGTGAACCGCGTTTCTCCATGTGAGCGTAACAGTTGTTGAGCTTGCCCGATTGATAGGTAGACGGCGATATGCGTGGAACAAAGTGGTGAACATGGAGCCCCGCGCCAAGCTTCGTCTTGACCGCCTGACCGCTTACGTCACCCCCTACATGCCCGCCAACACCAAGCCCTGCCCCAACCTGCAGTTCACCCTTGAGGATCGTTCCTGCCCGGCGTTCCGTTTAAGACGTTTATCCCGGCCGCGGCGCTGCCGTCCTGCTCAAGGTATGCGCCGGGCTCAAGCCCCCGAGCCTTGCGCTTGATTCTTCACGAAAGTTTTTTACACGATCCGAAGGAACTGTATTATTGACATTGCGGTTAGCAAATGCTAAAATCAAAAGAGAATATACGCGTAAAAATGCAGCCGGATCAGTCGACGATGCGTTTCGCATGCCGAAGGGAGGATACATGAACATTCTTCACATGAAATATGCGGTGGAGGTTGCAAGGATCGGATCGCTCAACAAGGCCGCGGGGCAGCTGTTCATTGCGCCGCCGAATCTGAGCCGCAGCATCAAGGAATTGGAAGCGGATCTCGGCATCACGATCTTCGAGCGCAACTCCAAGGGCATGACGCTGACGCCGGACGGCGAAGAATTCGTCCGCTACGCGAAAGGCGTGCTGCATCAGATCAACGACATCGAGCGCAAATACAGAAGCGGCATTCCGCTCAAACAGCGATTTTCGATATCCGTGCCGCGCGCGAGTTATATTTCGGACGCGTTCGTTCAGTTTTCGCATTGCCTGAAGGCGGATTCGGCCGAAGTGTATTATATGGAGACCAATTCCTCCCGTGCGATCACCAACATTCTGAATGCCGATTACAATCTGGGGATCATTCGTTACGCAACGGAATTCGACCGGTATTTCAAGGAAATGATGGAAGAAAAGGGGCTTGCCTACGAGCTGGTGGCGGAGTTTACATTTGTCTGCGTCATGAGCCGCGAAAACCCGCTTGCGGCAAAGGAGAAGATCACCTTCGACGATCTTAAGCCGCTGATCGAGATCGTGCACGGAGACCCATACGTTCCGTCCCTGCCGGTCAGCGTCGTGAGACGCGCCGAGCTGCCGGAGGAGGATCGCCGCAGGATATTCCTGTTTGAACGCGGCGGGCAGTTCGATCTTCTGGTCGAGAATCCGGAAACTTTTATGTGGGTATCTCCCATTCCGCAAAAGCTGCTGGATCGTTACGGATTGGTGCAGCGCGTCTGCGTGGACAACAACAAGCTGTACCGGGACGTTCTTATTCGCAGGACCGACTATGCGATGACCGAGCTGGACAGGCGGTTTCTCGCGGAACTGATCGAATCCAAGCGCAAATGGCTGCAATAGCATACTGCTGCGCATGATCCGAAAGGGATCGAAAAAGCCAAGGGCGCATGACGCGGTTTGCGCTGCGGCGCCGACCAACATACTATACCGAAAACCGTTGCAAACGCATTCCCGCCGCCGCGGACGTAATGAGCGTTTTTTTGTATTATCTTTTTTGATAACGGTGCTTGAACATTTTGGTTATTCTGCTTTTCGGCGAATAAAGGTATAATCATAGTCGCAGGGTGTGAATTGCAGGCGCACTCGATCCCCGCGCGTGTTTGATCGCCTTAAACGACGGCTGCGTCACGGCAGGGCTAAAGAACGCGTAATTCATCTGCGATCGATTTCCCGGTCGCCGTCCCTATCGGGTATTTCGCTCCGTGGTGTATCGGATATATCATGCGCGATATCAATATAGCAAATAACTGTTGGAGGTTTTTTTATGGCACGTTTTACTCTTCCCCGTGATCTGTACCACGGAAAAGGCTCCCTCGAAGCATTGAAAAGCTTCAAGGGCAAAAAGGCAATGATCTGCGTTGGCGGCGGCTCGATGAAGCGCTTTGGCTTCCTCGATCGTGCACAGGCATATCTCGAGCAGGCGGGCATGGAAGTCCGCATCTTCGACGGCATCGAACCGGATCCTTCCGTGGAGACCGTTATGCGCGGCGCTCAGGCGATGCTGGATTTTGAACCGGACTGGATCGTGGCGATAGGCGGC
>JAFXZJ010000015.1 GCA_017541305.1 Clostridia bacterium
AAAATGCATGCAAATTTTTCGGAGGCCGTCGCCGCGCCACATGGAGCGTTAAAAAGGGGCAACAGTGTTGCGCCTTTAGCGGAATGCCGAAGCAGCTATGCTGCGAGGGATAGGCGCGGAACCGCGGGCGTAAAAAGGAATGCACGGGGCGGACCCTGCCGCCCGTCGATTGCCTCTTTGACCATTCACCGGATGGTCAAAGTCGCTGCGCGACCGGCAATCGACCTCCCGCGAGACATATCCCAGTATCTAAAAGGATCGGTAACTGAAAAGGCTTATGTATCACAAAGGGAACAATAATAATGAATCCCCTCATCCACCGCTCGTTCCTCGCGGTCCCCCTTCCCCCAAGGGAAGGCTGTTTTTCGGTCTTGCGGCGGTCGGCACCCCCTGAAGCTTGTGAACTCACCGCTCAGAACCGTCCCCATTGGTTAGCGGGCGGGTATTTCATATACTTAAAAATATATTTGAAATATAGGAAAAAAGCTTGTACAATAGGCTTGTATAACTATACACTTTTACGGAGGTAACACTATGCAGTTTTCCGAACGTATCAAAGGCGTTAAGGGCAGCGCCATCCGCGAACTGTTCAAGGTTCTCGGCAATCCTGCCATAATCAGCTTCGGCGGCGGCAATCCCGCCAAGGAATGCTTCCCCAAGGAGTGGGCGGCCGAGACCGCAAAGGCGCTGATCGCCGACAAGGGCGACGTGCTGCTGCAGTACGGTCCCACAGAGGGCTATATGCCCCTGCGCAGGGCCTATCTTGAAAAGGTCCTTCCCCCCCTTGGCATAACCGATGCGACGATCGACAACGTCATAACCATGACCGGCTCCATGCAGGGCCTCGATCTTTTGGCCAAGGTCATGATCAATCCCGGCTCGACCGTGCTGGTCGAGGAGCCCACGTTCCTCGGCGCGATCCAGATATTCAAGATGGCTCAGGCCAACATAATCTCCGTTCCCATGCATGAGGACGGCGTGCATGCCGACGAGCTTGAAGAGATCGTAAAGCGCGAGCGCCCCGTGATGTTCTACACCATCCCCACCTTCCAGAACCCCACCGGCCGCATAATGGGCATTGAGGCCAGGAAGATGACGGCAAGGCTTGCCGCTGAATACGATATGCTGGTGATCGAGGACGATCCCTATGCCGCGCTGCGCTATTCCGGTCAGGTAATGCCCCTTATCAAGACATTCGACACCTCCGACAACGTGATACTCCTTACCAGCTATTCCAAGACGATCTCGCCCGGTCTGCGCGTGGCCTGCTGCTGCGGCAACGCCGAGTTGGTCAGGAAGATGGTCATTGCCAAGCAGGGCTCCGACACGCATTCCCCCAACCTGAACCAGGCGCTCATCGCCGAATTCCTCAATCAGGAAAGGATGCCCGAGCATCTTGATTACATCAACTCCGTCTATTCCAAGTCCATGAACATAATGCTTGACGCCATGGATAAGTACTTCCCCGAATGGGCCAAGTACGATAAACCCGAAGGCGGCCTGTTCGTGTGGGTCACCCTGCCCGAGGGCATGGACGCGACCGAGATCTATCAGCGCTCGGTCAAGGAAAAGCTTGTGGCTTACGTGCCCGGCGCGCCCTTCTATACCAAGCCCGGCATTGGCGACAACACCTTCCGCATGAACTTCTCCGCCGAGCCCGAAGAGAGGATCGTTGAGGGCGTGCACCGCCTTGGCGACCTGCTTAAGGAATACCGCGCATAAATGCTGAAGCCCTATAAAACCGTATTGACCGCCTCGGAGACGGAGTTCACCGAAAAAAGATCCCGCTTCATAGGCCGCTGCTTCCCCGTCAAATCCGAGGAGGAGGCCATGGAAAAGCTGAACGCGATAAGGAAGCTCCATTACGACGCGACCCATAACTGCTGGGCCTATGCGCTTTCGGGCGGGGCGCAGCGGTTCTCCGACGACGGCGAGCCCGGCGGCACCGCGGGGATGCCCATTATGGACACGCTTATAAAGCGCGATATAAAGGACGCGCTGATAGTGGTCACAAGGTATTTCGGCGGCATACTGCTTGGCAGCGGCGGGCTTGTGAGGGCATATTCAAGATCCGCTTCCGAAGCGCTTTCCGCCGCGGGCTGCGGGCTTATGAGCCCCTGCAGGGTGATCGAATTCGCCGTCGATTATCCGCGCTATGGCGGGATCGAGGGCTTTGTCAAGGCAAATTCGGTTGTGGACAGCATCGAATTCCTCGAAAACGTGCGCTTTTGCGTGACCGTGCCCGAGGAAAAGACCGACGGCTTTATAAGGGCCGTCATTGAAAAGACCGACGGCAGGGCGGCTCCCGCCGTCACCGGCGAACGGTTCATCGCCATACCGCTGTAAGCAACGCCCCCGGGGCGGGGGCAAAAAATATAAAAATTTATTTGGAGGTAATCTATGGAAATTTCCGTTAATCTGAGCTGCGATCTCAAAAAGAAGCCCACCCTTGAGGAGGAGGGCAGCCTCGGTTTCGGCAAGCGCTTTACCGACCACATGTTCATTATGGAGTGGCACGACGGCGAGTGGCATAACCCCCGCATCGAGCCCTATCACCGCCTGAGCCTCGATCCCTCCAGCTCAGTGCTGCACTATGCGCAGGAGATATTCGAGGGCCTCAAGGCCTATCGCACCGACGACGGACGCATCCAGATGTTCCGTCCCGACGCGAACTCCGAGCGTCTCAACAATTCCGCCAAGCGTATGTGCATGCCCACCATCGACGTCGATTTCAACGTCGAGGCCATGCGTAAGCTGGTCGAGATCGAAAAGGATTGGGTGCCCCATTCCCCCGGCACCAGCCTTTACCTCCGTCCCACCATGTTCGCAAACGACGAGGCGCTGGGCGTCCACGCCGCCAAGAACTACGTTTACTTCGTTATCTGCTCCCCCTCCGGCGCCTATTATAAGGAGGGCCTGAAGCCCATCCGCATCCGCGTTGAGGATAAGTACGTCCGCGCCGTGCGCGGCGGCACCGGCTTTGCCAAGACCGGCGGCAACTATGCCTGCTCGATACTTGCCGGCGACGAGGCCGCAAAGGAAGGCTTTGCCCAGGTGCTCTGGCTTGACGGCGAACACTTAAAGTATGTTCAGGAAGTCGGCGCAATGAACATGATGTTCATCGTAAACGGCAAGCTGCTGACCGCCGATCTTAAGGACACCGTGCTTCCCGGCGTCACCCGCCGCTCCATACTCGCCCTCGCCCGCGAAAAGGGCATCGAGGTCGAGGAGCGCGATATCTCCATCGACGAGCTGATCGGCTATGCCGAGAGCGGCGAGCTGCAGGAGGCCTTCGGCACCGGCACCGCTGCCGTCGTATCCCCCGTCGGCGAGCTCTGCTACCGCGATAAGCATATGATCATCGGCGGCGGCGAGATCGGCAAGCTCACCATGGACTTCTATAACACCCTCACCGGCATCCAGTGGGGCCGCATCCCCGATACGCACGGCTGGATCAAAGAAGTCTGCAAGGCGTAAAACGTTTAAAAAACGCCCCGGTGGGGCGTTTTTAGTTTTACGCCTGATCCGCTTGTCGGATCAGGGCACCTATTTATAGGCGAACGCCTATTCGGCTTGCCGAATAGGGCACCTTATAAAATCACACGTTCCCGAACCGTGAAAAGAATAAACCGAGGATGATCAATTCACCCTCGGTTTTAGTTTGCCGGCGCCGACCATGGGGACAGCCCCCTTGGTCATCGATCGTTCAAATCAAAATAATACACGCACTCATGCGTATGCCCTTCGTTCACGCGCAGATCGTGATCCTTAGGCAGCTCGGCGATCCCGATGAGCTTTCCGCCCGCCGCCTCGCAGGTCTTTCGCGAAGGAATATTATCCGGGCGGCAGGTGATATAGAGATACTCCATACCGTGCTTTTTTGCAAGCTTCATCAGCAGACGGCAGGCCTTTGCCGCGTAATGGTTCCCTCGGAAAGGCTCATCGACGGCGTAGCCGATGTTGCCGCCATAGTAGAGTCCCTCGCTGTGGCCAATGCGCAGGTCGCAGAAGCCGACCTTCTCGCCGCCGGCGGCGATGATGTCGAAATAGTACGCCGGAACCCATTTCCTCACGGGATCGCCCTCAAAGGTGTGATCGAGCCGAAGCGATATCTCGTCGGTTTTCAGATCGTTCGTTTCGAGGAATACTATCGGCTCGCCGCTCTCCCCGAAGCCGTCCGCGATAAGCCTTTGCTTCGCCTCCTCCGCCCAATCGGGGAATATGCCGCGCTTCACGGCGGAAACGAGGTCGATCACGGGCGAGATCGTTTCCTGCAGTTCAAGAAGGCTCATGTCCATCCCGCCGTATTCCGAAAGGAAGAGCGCCGTTTCATCCCCCGTGAACCAATATGTGACGTTGGTGAAATCGTTTATCGGACAGCCCTTGCCGAGGTAGTTGTAATCGAACATCAAAGCCTCGGACTTATCCTTCGAAACGGCCATATTCGTATAGTAAAAATCGTTGTAGCAGAGCGTTTTGGGCGCCGCGTCCATGCGCGCGCGCAGCTCGGGAAAGCGGTTTTTCAGCCTCTCGAGCGGCTTCCGGCACTCGCCGCCGAGGGCGTTCATCAGAAGGTCGACGCTCTCCTCGGTGAAGAGATCCCATTCGTCGTACATCCCCGCGCCGTGCGCCCTGACGTATTCCTCCCCGCGCCCGTGCAGAAGCCGATACCACTTTGCGAGCGAGCGTATCACGTCGGGATCGTGCAGATCCTCCTCCCGCCCCAGGCGGAGCGCGGGCGAAGCCTCGATATCCTCCATCAGTATCGAGCGGGAGGTCTGCCCGAATACGCGAAGCGTCGGCACGCCGAGAACTCGAAGCACGCGGTAATTCGCTATCTCGCGCCTTGAGGGCTCGTCAAGAAACAGCTTGAGTATCAGCGGGACGCCTTCCGCAAAAACCCGCGCAAGCACCACCCCGTCCTTCTCGCGGATGAGCTGAAAGCGCGCCCCGGGAAGACCGTGGGCCGATAATTCGTTTGCTGTGAGGCTGTAAACAGTGTGTACCATTGCGAATACCCGCATAACTAACCACGGGGACAGATCTTGTGGTTAGTTCCCGTCACCAAACTATCCTTCGGATGATGTATCGACTGATGCCGGTCAGCCTTGAAACTTGTCTTTCGCTCAGGCCGGCGTCCAGCAGAGCTTTGATCGCAGCGTCCCTTTTGTTTCGTTCAAAGCTTTGAATAATGGAACCGCTTTCCACCCCGATCAGGTCACGCATGATCTGCTTTGCCGCAGTATCGCTGAGCCTTTTTTGCTCGGTCTCGACTATGCCCGATTCTTTGGGATCCATAACGAATTCTTCCAAGTATTCATAGTCGTTCAGCAATTCACGCAGGAGAGCGTCGTCAAGAAACGAATCCTTTCCGTAAAGGTTGTAACTGCTCCAAGGATATCCGGCGGGCGATCCGATGCCTGCTTTCAAGGGATTGCGCAGGATATAGCGAAAAACCGTCAAAAGCTGTGAATCATCCTCTGCCGGGTCACAGTTGAAACGGCCCTGAAACAGATGCCCTGTTCTCCCATATTTCCAGTTAAAGAAGCTTGCATAGCTGACTTCGAGCTTCTGCATGAACAGCGAGAGAACGTTTGCCTTATCGTGAACAAGCAAGTGAACGTGATTGCCCATCAGGCAATAAGCACAGATCCCAACGCCCGTCTCTTTGCTGTATTTTTCCAGTATGTTCAGAAAATACCGGCAGTCGTTCGTCTCTTCGAAGATCTGCTGTTTCCCGTTTCCGCGAATTATAACGTGAAAGTACCCCGATTCGGAAACCCTTCTTGCGGTTCTTGACATATCCTTTTTCTCCTATGCGGCCAATGCACTAACCACGGGGACAGATCTTGTGGTTAGTAGAGTGGGAAAGATTTGATCGACGGCTTGCTTTACTAACCACAAGATCTGTCCCCATGGTTAGTAGTCTTGTTATTCGAAGAACACCGGCAGCAGCTCTTTGAATTTTTCAAGCAGCGGGCAGGCCACGGCGCGCATATCGGGGTGTGCGGCGGGCGCGGTGCGAAGGGCGAAGAAATGCCGCCATTCGCGCAGGTTCATGGTGCATATGAATTCGGTCTTGAGCGAATTGGGAAGCACGCTCCTTGCGGTCTCGGGCGCGACGCCCATTTTGAGCAGCCCGAAATAGCTGCGCTCGGCGTTTTCCATAGCGCGGGCCCAGGCCTCGTATTCGGGGGTGCCGCAATTGAGTTTTGCGGGCTTTATAAAGGTTATCTCGCCGCCGAACTTATCCCTGGAATAATTGCAGTAGCGGGTGGATTCCTGCGAATAGCTGGCAAGCCTGTGGCGCACCCATTCGTGCGACACGCCGCGGTCGCAGATTATGCGCACGCTTATCGAGAAATGCTCGATGGGGCTTTCGTGCCCGCGGGCGAGCATGCTGCGTATCAGGCGCTCGGCGCTGCCCTCGTCGATATTCCCCTCGGATTTATAGCACACCCTGCCGCAAAGCTCTATATGGCGATAGACCGTTTCGCGGTCGATGGGGGTGATTATTTCAAAGGACGGGTTTATAACTCGCATACTTTCTTCCTTTCGATGCCGTTTTCGGTTTTGACCACGATCTCGCTTATGCCCGCGTTCTTTATAAGGCGCGAGCAGATAAGGCAGGGCGCGGGGGCGGCAAGCTCGCCCCTGTCGTCGAAGCCGGCTAGATACAGCGTTGCGCCGAGCATATCGCGCCTTGCGGCCGAGATTATCGCGTTCTGCTCGGCGTGCACGGCAACGCATTTTTCATACTGTTCACCGTGGGGGATATGGTTGCGCTCACGCCAGCACTCGCCCTCGTCACAGCAGTTGGGCTCGCCGCGGGCGGCGCCGTTATAGCCGGTGGCGATTATTTCGTCGTTCTTGATTATGACCGCGCCGTACCTGCGCCTTAAGCAGGTGGAGCGCTGCGACACGGCGGCCGCGATATTGAGATAGTATTCGTCCTTTGAAATGCGCTGCATGCTGTCCTCCAAATTACAGATTACTCTTTATTTTACCATGCGCGCGGAGAGTAAGCAACACCGAATTCAAAAGCATATTATGAACAAAAAGCTTTGGAGGACCTGTATGGAAATAAACGGTATCGACGTGTCACGCTGGCAGGGGGATATAGACTGGAAAAGGGTGAAGGCCGCCGGCGTGGGATTTGCCATGATCAAGGCGGCGCAGGGGACGAGGCCCGATCCGCGCTTTGATAAGAACTTTAAGGACGCGCTCAAAAGCGGCGTTCACGCGGGGGCTTACGTTTACAGCCTTGCCGTAACGCCCGGGGAGGCTGCGGCCGAGGCCGAGGCGGTGCTTGAGCAGACCCGCGGAAGGGAGCTGCGCTATCCCATTGCGCTCGATCTGGAGGACGAAAGGCTTGAAAAGCTTAAAAAGCGCGAGCTTGGCGAGGTGATAAAAGCCTTCTGCGGCGCCGTCCGCGCGGGCGGGCGCATACCCATGATCTATTCCAACCTCGACTGGTTCAAAAACCGCATACCCAAATCGGCGGTGAAGGGCGAATACGTATGGCTGGCCTGCTGGCGCGATTCGCTTCCCGATGAGGACTTTGGCTGCGCGATGTGGCAGAAGGGCTCGGGAAGCGTGGACGGCATAGAGGGCGAAGCGGATATCGACGTGAGCTTTATCGATTTTGCCGCGCTCACCGCGCCCGAGGCAAGCTATGCGCTTGCCGTGCCGCGCCGCCGGGGCGATGAATACGCCGCAATGCAGCGGGCGCTGAACGCGGGCAATTACCGCGACGCGGGCGGAAAAGCGCTGACGGTGGACGGCATATGGGGCAAGCGCAGCTTCGAGGCCTTTCAAAAGCTTGTTTCCAAGGCCGAAGAAGGCTGAGTTTTTCGCAAAAAATTTTGATCCGCGCCGCGCGTTCCATATTGAAAATCATATGTAAAGTGATATAATTTACAATATGGATAACCGTTTCACTACATTCGGGATCTCAAGGAAGAACGCCGGGCTCTGGATCTCATCGCTCCTAATGCTTGCGGCCGCAGCGCTGCGCATAATCTATTTTGCGATGGGCGGAGCCGAGGGCCGGACTCTCGGCGGCAGGGTGTTCCTTCTTGCGGCGATCCCCGCCGCAGCGGCGCTCATTTTCATTGCCGAGCTTTGGATCCACGGGCGCGACCGCCTTTACAAAACAGGCTTTTCGGTGCTCCTTATCACGGTGTTTCTGATCGTAAGGATCATATTCATCTTTAAGGAAGCCGCCGGCGCGTGCCCCGTGTGGCTGCTCGTCGCCTGCCTTGTGCTTTACTGCGCGCAGCTTATCGTTTGGAACCTGACGACCAACGGCGCCCGCATCAAAACCCGGCTGCCGCTGGTCATGCTGCTTGCGCTGCCCGTGCTTTATTTTGCGGTTTCGCTCTTCACCCCGCTTCCCGGGGCCGAAACGGGCGCGCCCGCGCTGCTTTCCTCGCTTTCGGTCGTGCTGATGCTGCTTGCAATGCTGGCATGCGCCCTGTTCATGCAGCGCATAACGAGCGAGGAATACCGTCCCCGCAGGGGCGACAGGCCCGACGGCCGCCTTGTGCGCTCGCTGGATCCCATAAACGGCGTGGCGGTTTACATAATGCCCACCCGCAACGGCTCGTCCACCTATTTCCGCGACACTATCGAATGCTCCAAGGTGGAAGAATTCATAAGGCGCAAGCGCGAGGAGGGCCTGCCGGGCTTCGGTATGCTGCATCTGATCGCCGCGGCGTACGTGCGCGTGCTTTCAAAGCACCCCGCCTGCAACCGCTTTATCAGCGGGCAGAAGATCTATTCCCACGGGAACGTGCTGGAGCTGGCGCTTGCCGTCAAAAAGGAGATGCGCGCAGACGCGCCCGAAACCATAATAAAGGTCTATTTCGATCCCAACGACACCGTTGACGACGTTTACCGCAAGGTCAGCGAGCAGATAGAGATCGCCAAAAACACGCCTCTCGATTCGGGCTTCGACGATCTGGCCTGGCTGATAAACGCCGTTCCCGGCATACTCAAAAAGCTGCTCGTGTGGATATTGAAGGTGTTCGATTATTTCGGCTGGCTGCCCGCGTGGCTGATGCGGCTCTCGCCCTTTCACGGCTCGGTGTTCATCACCGACCTCGGCTCGCTCGGCATTCCACCCGTTTACCATCACCTGTACGACTTCGGCAATATCCACGCGTTCATTGCCTTCGGCACAAGGCATTCCGAAAACGAGATCGAGCCCGACGGAACGCCCGTCAAGAAGAAATACATCGATTTCACCATAGTCACCGACGAGCGCATCTGCGACGGCTTCTATTACGCCAGCGCATTCAAGAGCTTCCGAAGGTTCCTGAACAACCCCGAAAAGCTCGAGGCGCCGCCCGAGAAGGTGGAAAAGGACGTGTTCTGACGCGTCCGCCGTTAAGACCCTGCCGATATATGCAAAAACCGGCGCCCGAGCTCACGCTCCCGGGCGCCGGTCGTTTCATGTCAGTTCCGGCAAATCAACCCTGCATTATAACCGCTCTCCGTAATAGATCGCCCTTACGTTGTCAAGCATTCCCTCGCAGCCGTGCTCCTTCATCAGCACGATCCAATCGGGATTTTCCACCATTTTATCGGTGAGCCACGTCACTGCATATCCATAACGGATGTTCTCGGGAAAGTCCCTCATGCGCTCGATGGGGATGAGGGCATAGTAGGTCCGACCCGTTTCCCAGGTCCCGAGAATTACTATTCCCTTGCTCTCAAGCCTTTCGATCTCCGTCCCGAGGCGTTCATTAAACAACGCGTTCCAATCCTCACCGTGTTTTTTCAGCTCCTCATAGCGCTCCATACCCTCATGGTATTGTTTTAAGGTGTCTTCGATCAGCGCAAATTCTTCCTCGGTGTGGTTGCTGCGCCAATCTTCATCGAATAACCGATAGAAGTACTCCATCTCTTCATCATACGAGGCGTCTTTCAGCAGTTCCTGTTCCTCCGAGGTCTTGTTATTCCTTCTGTTGTTAGCCCATGCGATGCGTTCTTCTTTGTATTCGATGTATTTGGGGTCTGTAAGGGGCCGGTTTGCCTCGAAAAACAGCTCTTTATCAAGGGCAGTATCCACGCTGTCAATGATAAGCCTCACCGGCAGCACGCAGCCGTCGAGCGAAGGGCTTTCCAGATCCAGCGCGAGAATATTCGCATCGTACAGTATTGTCGATGCGTTGATCGTCATGCTGTCGTAATCCATAATGAATTGATCGGAGGTAACAATCAGTTCCGGCACGGGAGAAGCCTCGGGCGTGGAGTCTGCGGCAGCCGAGGACTCGGGCTCGGGGCTTGGAGCAGAGGAAGGCTCCGCCGAAGAAGCGCTCTCAGCGGGTTTCCCCGAGCAAGATACGAGCATTGCCGCGATGAGAACGATCGACAGAAGCACCGAGAAGGTTTTTTTAACTGCGTTCATACCGTTCCTCCTTTACCAAAGAGCTATCCCAACATATTCTTTAGATGAGCCACTCGAACCGGCGACCCTCGTGATCTTAATAGTATAGTTGCCGGTTTGAGTTGGTACAAATTGGACTATCTCAAAGTTTGCGTATTCTGTTTTTGAACACCCTACCAAATCTCCATTTGGTGCATATACATATAAATTCAAATTAGTTAGATTCGGCGAATAATTATATGTATGATTTTCCACTCCATGCGTTCCAGATAGTGAATTTCGTTTCAACCAAAAAATTGCTATGCGAATAATGGAGTTTTCTTGGCTGTTTATATATACTGTTTCTGAGAAAGGGAAGCTCGTGCTCTGAATAGTGTGTTTCGAATAATTTGACTTTTTAGCGATAGTATATGCCGCTTTTGCGTTCAACATCCCAGCGCCTTCTTTATTGCTTATTTGTTTTCCGCTACCGCTGACGCTTGCTGTTGATGAGAAAACCCCACCAACGCTGCCGGGTGTAGTTGAGGTTATTTTCCTCTTTGAACTAGCAGCAAGCATCGCTCCCATGGCTGTTTGCTTGGTTAACAAATCATTATCATATTCACATAGCTGAGCAATCACTGCCGCAACCTGCGGTGCTGCAAAGCTAGTACCACTATAATTGGTGTCGCCAACATAAACGTTTTGAGCTAATGCTACAAGATTTGGCTTTTCTGCTCTGGGAGTGGTGCTGCTCTCTTTATATTTTGACGGACCGTAAAGAGTAAAATTGGAAAATCCACTCGCGTTGTTAGCATCATTATACCCGCCAACGGTAATTGCATTATATGCCATTCCTACATTTGCAAGATGGTACGTAGAATTATCCGTTTTATTGCCGGCTGCTATAACATAATGAACGTCGTGTGTAACGGCAATATGATCAATCCACTTGGCAGTTATATCGTATTTACCCTCTTCTTCAATGTAGACGCCATTGTTAGCAAATCCAGCGCTTTGATTGATAACATTAACTTCTTTGGTAATTAGCCATTCGACTCTTTCGTAATACTCAGCCTTGTTATTATATGCGGCACAAAATAGCTTAGCCAAAGGTGCAATACCATTGCTCGCGCCAACCATAATTTGAGCTACATGTGTCGCATGTGGACTATTTGTGAATGGACTCATATTATTTTCTTGAGTATAAAACGTTATGTCAACGTAATTTAAGTCCTCAACAATATCAGGTTCACGTGTTTCTATCTGACCAATTTTAATGTCACGTCCTTTATATCCATTACCATTATTTGCGATATCTCTTACCCAGTTGGCTTCTGTCTCCAGATTAGCATCAGCTAAGTAGTCAATTGCGGGGCTGTTTATAAACAGATCTATATACTCTATTTTATCATTTCTTTCGATATCCAAAACTTCTCCCTTAGTGAGTTCGGCTATGAGCATTGGAGAGTATTTGCTGACGAAAAGCTGATCTTCCCCTTTTGAAATAGAATCCGCGAAAGCCTTGTTGCGCGTATAGTATTCCTCGGCATAAATCGATCTCTTGATTCCTATACCACGCTGCAACAGCTCACCGTCAACATTCTCTTCATTGGTTTCCGAAGCAAGATAGTACTGATAATACTCATCCGGGGCTTCTTCTTGAAAACGTTTCATAACCTTATCGTGATCAACGTCTTCTAAGATAACATAGACCTGAAACAATTCGTCCAAATCGGCATTCATCATCGCTTCGCTGAGCTCAGGAGTCAGTTTTGATTTACGAGTTTGATCATCTGCAAGAATAGATGTGCTGAAGCACATCAGCGAAACAACCAACACCAAGAACAATGCAACCGTTTTTTTCATTTCACTCCTTATTTATAATATTCGTCTATGCTTTATTATACTCTCTTTACGGCAGATGTCAACTGCTCTATAAATAAATCCCATTTATCCCGTTCGGTCATTGTTCCGCGCTGTTATTATAAGACGCAAAGCGACCCCGCGTTTGCGGGATCGCCGTAACCAAACCTATTGATCTGCGGGGCGCTCGAGCTTTTCGACATCGAGCTTTATCAGCTCGGCATTGCCGGGGATGAGCTCCCCGATATCGTTGAGGGGGACGCCCATCGTTTGGGCGAGAAGGTACCCTATCACCGCTCCGTGGCAGACGACGAGAGCGGAGCCCTCCTTCGCCTCCGGAATGGACAGAAGCGCACGCCTCGCGCGCTCCATCACCTGACGGCCCGTTTCGCCGCCGTGGGCGTTCGAGCCCGCGAGCTTTTCGGCATAATCGGCATACTCCCTTGGGAAAAGCTCCGCGCATTCGGCGAAGGTGTGCCCCTGGAAGCAGCCGAAGTTTATCTCCTCCACTCCGTCGATAACGACGGGCTCAAGGCCGAGCTTCTCACCGATCACGCGGGCGGTCTCGCGCGCACGGGAAAGGCGGCTTGAATAGAGCGCGTCAAAGCGCGGCCCGGCCTCATACAGCCTTTCGGCAAGCGCGCTCGCCTGCCTTCTGCCCTCGTCGTCGAGAGGGATATCGAGCTGACCCTGCAGGCGGCGCTCGGCGTTATAAGCCGTCTGCCCGTGCCTGACGAGATACAGCATCAGTCCCGGACCTCCTCGGGCTCGTAGGGGAAGGCGGGCATCATGGAGAGCTTGAAGAGATTGAGCTTATGCTTGCGGTCGATGAGCTCCTTCTTCTCCTCGGGTATGCACACGCCCGTCCTAATATAGCGGTCGAGCGTTTCATAGGTGAAGCCCAGGTTATCCTCGTCGGTCAGGCCGGTGAGCCCGTCGGAGGGGGCCTTTTCCACTATGAAATCGGGCAGGCCGAGGTATCTTCCCACCTCGAGCACCTCGGCCACGGTGAGCTTGGCAAGGGGCGAAAAATCGCCGACGGAATCGCCCCAGCGGGTGGAATAGCCCACCCAATCCTCGGAAAGATTGCAGGTGTTGGCCACGCGGCCGTTCATGCTTTGTGAAAGGGCGTAAAGCGCCGTCATGCGGATGCGGGGCGCGATATTTATCATGGTCTGTTTGGAGGGCTCGCCGCCTATCGCGCTGCGCACCTGCCCGACTATGGCGTCATAGGAATCCTTTATATTGACGGTGTAGGAGCGAATGCGCAGATGCTCTATGAGCTTGTGAGAATAATCGATATCGGGCTGGACGCCGTTGGGCATCATGACGCCGATCACGCGGTCAGTTCCCAGCGCCGCCGCGCATACCGCCGCCGTTACGGAGGAATCCTTGCCGCCGGAGATGCCTATGACGCAGTTGCAGCCCGCGCCGTTCACTTCGAACCAGTCCCTTATCCACCGGATCATATCCTCGGTGGTCTTCTTAACGTCAAAGCCGTAAGTCATAATACTGTCTCCTTTTTGAAAATATGGTCAATACACAAAATGGCCCCGATAAACGAGGTCATTTGTGCATTTTGTCGCTTAGTTCATGCCATAGCGCTTCTTGAACTTGTCTACGCGTCCGCCGGTATCAACGAGCTTCTGACGGCCGGTGTAGAAGGGATGGCACTTGGAGCAGATTTCGACCTTGAGCTCGCCCTTGACGGAGCCGGACTTGAAGGTCTCGCCGCAGGCACAGCGGACGATGCTCTCACCATACGCAGGATGGATATCCTTCTTCATTTTGAATCTCCTTGCTTTGATCGGTGCAGGGCGAGTAGCCGCCCTCCTGCCGCTTATTTGCGGAGGGACGAAAAAATAAGCATCCCTTTAAGTCCGCAAGGTTTATTATAACTCAGCCGCGGGGAGGAATGCAATAGCAAAAAGCGCGGTTTCCCCAATATATTTTGGATTTTTCGAGCTTTCGGGCCCGCGTTTTAAGGCGCTTGACGCGTTTGCAATTGCCGCGCGCGCATGATATAATATCCCCATCAAAGCTGCGAGGTGAAATATGCGTCTTTTCATTGCGATAGAGATCCCCGAGCTCATGCGCAGGGAGCTTGCCGCGCTTTCAAAGGAGCTTCGCGCCCGCTCCTGCGGGGGGCGCTTCGTGCCGCCCGAAAACTTTCACGTAACGCTTCGGTTCCTGGGCGAATCCGAAGATCTTGCCGGGATCACCTTTGCCATGCGCGAGGCCTGCCGGGGCGTGCGCCCGTTCACCCTGAGGGCGGCGGGCTACGGCTTTTTTGAAAAGACCGCGGGCGTAAGCCGCGTGGGGCTGGTGGAGCTGAGCGGCGATATGAACGAGCTTAACGTACTGCACGAAACGCTTTCGGCCGCGCTTGCCGATCATGGCTTCCCCAAGGATCCCAAGCGCTTTGTGCCGCATATCACGCTTGGGCGCAGCGTGGAGCATGACGAGCTTGTATCGGAGGAGCTGCGCGCGATACCGCTTTCGTCATCGGTCGAGGTGCGCGGCATAACCCTTTTCGAAAGCACCCGCGTGAAGGGCAGGCAGATCTACACCCCCCTTCACCGCGAATCGTTCTGACGCCATGAAAACGAAGGTATTCATATTATCGCTCACTCACGCCGCGGTGGATCTGGCCTGCGCCGCGCTGTTCTTCGGGCTGCTTCAATATGAAAACGTGTGGCTTTGCATGGTGCTTTACAACGCCTTTGCCTTCCTGATGCAGCTTCCTCTGGGCGTGCTTGCCGACAGGCTTGACCGCAACCTGCCCTTTGCGGCGGCAGGCTGCGGATTGGTTGCGGCGGCTTTCGCGCTGACCTCGTGCCCGTGGCTTGCGGCGGTGATCGCGGGGCTGGGCAACGGCGCCTTCCACGTGGGCGGCGGCATAGAGATATTGAACGGCTCGGAACAAAAGGCGGGGCCGCTGGGCATATTCGTTTCCCCCGGCGCGGTGGGGCTTTATATCGGCACTTTTTACGCGCGGTTTTTGACCGAGCACACGTTCATAGTGCCGCTTTCGATGCTGCTGTTTTGCATGCTGCTGCTTTGGTATCACCGCAGGCGTCCCGAAAAGCTTTTAAGCAACGCCGAATTTTCGGCCGCGCTCCCCAAGGGCGGCGCTCTGCCGCTCGCCGCGCTGTTCCTGGTTGTGGTGCTGCGCTCTTTTCTGGGCACGACGGACGCGTTCAGGGCCGGCCCGTTCCCCTCGCTGCCGCCGGTGCTTGCGGGGCTGATACCCGTGCTGTGCCTTGCCCTGGGCAAGGCGGCGGGCGGCTTCGTTTGCGACGCCGTGGGGCCGCGCGTCACGGGG
The DNA here is from genome assembly GCA_017541305.1 of Clostridia bacterium. Lineage (GTDB taxonomy): Bacteria > Bacillota > Clostridia > Christensenellales > CAG-138 > UBA3857. The sequence goes on from JAFXZJ010000015.1 coordinate 15,564, forward strand.
ATAGCTTCGCTCGCGCTGTGCGCGCTGCTGCTGCTCTTCCCCGCCTCCCCGTATCTCACGCTTGCCGCGCTCTTCCTTTTCAATATGACTATGCCCATCACGCTGTATGCCTCGGCAAGGCTGCTTCCCGGCGCCAAGGGCACGGCGTTCGGGCTTTTGACCGCCGCGCTTTTCATGGGCTGCGTGCCCTATTTTATGGGCGTGCGCATGAGCGCTCCGGCGTTTGCAAACGCCCTGCTGGCCATCCTCTCGCTCGGGCTGCTGCTTGCGGGGCTTAAAAAGGAGCGCGCATGAACATTTATCAGGCGCTGGCACTTTCGCTCGTGCTGACCGAGGCAGTCGAGCTGCCCGTGTGCCTTGCCATGGGCTTTCGCGGAAGGGAGCTTGTGATAGTGCTTCTTGCAAACATAGTCACCAATCCCCCGGTGGTGTTCCTGCGCCACGTATTCTCGGCCTTCACGCCGCTGCCCGAATGGAGCTTCACGCTGGCGCTCGAGCTTGGCGCGTTCGCCGCCGAGGCGTTCATCTATCTCAGGGCGACCGAAAGGAAGCGCCCGATGCTCGATTCCTTCATCGCAAACGCCGTATCGTATTCGATAGGGCTTGCAATAAACGCATTCATTCTTTAGGAGGCTGATATGTTTACGATCCTTGACGCCGCGCTGCCCTCGATATTCGATATCGCGGGAGGGCTACTGCCCTATCTTCTGTTGGGGCTGCTGATATCGGCCGCTGTCGCGGGAGCGATAGTGCTGATCGTGCTGTTCTCTAAGAAGAGGAGGAAATGATATGCTTCAAACGCTGCTCGATATAGCGTTAGCGCCGCAAGCTTCGGTCATCGAATTGCTCGAATACCTTTTGATAGGTCTGCTGATCGCGGGATCCGCCGCGGCCGCGATAGTGCTGATAGTGGTTTTTTCAAGGAAAAGGAAGAAAAAATAAGAGGGCTTACGCCCCCTTTGGATTCACTCGCTCAGTTTATAGATCAGTATCGCGGCGGCGACTGCGGCGTTCAGGCTTTCGGCACGCCCCTTCATGGGCAGGCGGTAGAGGAAGCATTTTTCGGCGACCTCGTTTGATGCGCCGTTGGCCTCGTTGCCGATCACGATCGCCCTGTTTGAGCCGAGCGCGGGAAGCTTTTCAGATCCCGCCAGATGCCCGCAGACCAAATCGAAGCCCTGCGCCTTCATTTTATCGAGCTCGGCGCAAAGGTCGCCCTGCCAGACGGGTATATGATAGGTGGATCCCATTGCGGCGCGCACGGCCTTTGCCATGAACGGATCGACGCTCCCCTCGCCCACCAGCACGCCCGCGGCGCCGAACGCGTCGGCGGTGCGCAGCACGGTGCCGAGATTACCCGGATCCTGTATGCGGTCAAGGCAAACTATCAGCCCGCCGGGGTAATCATCAGGCGGGGCGGTATCCGGAGTTTTGACCGCGGCGAACACCCCCTGTGGGGAATCGGTATCGCACACGGCCTTCATCACCTCGCCCGTGACGGTGATAAAGGGTATGCCCATCGCGCCCAGCTTTGCGCCCGCGGTGGTGTTCCATTCGGCAACGAGCACCGTGTCGGGCACGACGCCCAAACCGAGCACGTCCAGCACCAGTCTTTCGCCCTCGATGATATGAAGCCCCGTTTCCCTGCGCCCCTTTTTGGAGGCGAGGGAGCGGAGCTCCTTTATTTTATCGTTTTTTACCGAAGTGATGATCATCTCTTTGTGCCGGCTTCGGCGATGTTCAGCGCGTGGTCGCCAACGCGCTCGAGGTCGGTGAGCATCTCAACGTAAAGCATGCCTATATCCGCCGAGCAGACCTTTTGCTCCATACGGGTGATATGCGCGTTCTTGTATTCGTCCACAAGATCGTCTATCTCCTGCTCGCGCCGCTCTATCTCGGAAAGCGGCACGGCGGAGCGGTCGTGCATGCTGGTGAAGGCGTCCTTCACGATGCTTATCACCTTGGGGAAGAGGTTGTCCATCTCGGCCATGGCGGATTCGGAAAGACCCAGCTTGTTTTCGCGCATGTGCGCAACGTAGCCCGCGATGTTCTCGGCATGGTCGCCAATGCGCTCGTAATCGGTGATGACGTGGTGCATGCGGTCGATCGACCTTGCTTCGGGCTCGCCCAGACCGGCGCGGTTGATATCCACAAGGGCCTTTGCGATCTCGTGATTGAGGAAATCGATGGTCTCCTCGTTATTGTCGATCTCGTCCAGGTCGCCCTTCTTCTTGGTCTTCATGGCCTCGTAAACGTGCTCCATATTGGTCACGGCCAGCTCGTACATCCTGTTGCACTCAAGCTCGGCGCCCATGACCGCGACTGCGGAGGAACCGAAGCCCTTGGCGGGAATGTGGATGAGGCGCTTGCCGGCATGCTTGTCCTCGCCGCGGATGATGAGGCGGGAAAGCTTGATCAGCAGGCCGGAGAGCGGGAACATGATGAGCGTTGCGCCGATCTTTAAGAAGGTGTTGGCGTTGGCCAGCTGCTGCGCGTAATTCTCGGTGCCCGAGATGCGCTCGATAAAGCCTATCACGCCGGGGAAAATCTGCAGCAGCAGCACGCAGATTACGCACGCGAACAGGTTGAACATGACGTGTATCGCGGCGGTGCGCTTGGCGTCCTTGCTGCCGCCCACGGCGGCGAGGACCGAAACGGTGGTGCAGCCTATGTTCTGACCGCAGATGAGGTAGACCGCTATCGTCAAAGGATGCGCGCCGAACGCGCCCGCGGCGGCCATGGCCTGAAGGATACCGACGGAGGCCGAAACGGACTGGAGCAGTATCGTCATCAGCGTGCCGAAGAGTATGCCCAGTATCGGGTTTTTAAGGCTGGTCACGACCGATATGAACCATTGCTCGTCCTTAAGGGGCATCATGTGCTGCTTCATCAGCATCATGCCCATGAAAAGCATGCCCAGACCCGCGATGGTATAGAAGATGTTGTTCCAGGGCTTCTTTTTAAGGAAGGTCATGCCCATAACGCCTATGAAGGCGATGAGCGCGGCGAACTGATCGATATTGAACGCGATCAACTGGCCGGTGATGGTTGTGCCCACGTTGGCGCCCATGATGACGCCCACCGCGTTTTCAAGCGGCATGAGGCCCGTGTCGACAAAGCCGACCGTCATGACCGATACCGCGTTGGAGCTTTGGATGATACCGGTGATCACCATGCCCGCGAGCAGGCCCATGAAGCGGTTTTTCGTGAGCTTCTCGAGTATGGTCTTGAGCCTTGAGCCCGCGAGACGCTCGATGCCGTTGCCCATTATGCGTATGCCGTAAAGGAACAGCGCGATGCCTCCCGCAATGCCTATCCAGTTTTGAAAAGTCATAAGGTTTCCCCCCGATTGTTTTCATATTGAACCAACATAATAATACCACGCCGGGGTGACAAATACAAGGGGGAGCGGAAAAGTATATGCACGGCGCGTCAAGCTTTCCGTAAAAAAAAGCGCCCCCTTGGGCGCAAAAAAAACCCGGTCTTAACCTATTCCTATTATTTCGCCTATATACATGGTGTGGGGCGCTTCCTTGGCGTAATAGGTCTCGCGCACGGCCTCGGGCACGGCGGACGCGTCGAGCTCCTGCGTGTAGATCTTGCGGCACACCAGCGTGCGGAACGCCTGCACGTAGCCCACCAGGTTTTCGCCTATGCGCACGGGGGTGAGGTGCGATTCCGCGACCTTATCGCAGTCGCGCCCCGATTTGGAGCCCAGCAGCTTGAGCGCCTCGCGGTACTCCTCCTCGAAAAAGGAGACGGTGAAATAATCGTTTGCCTCCATGAACTCATGCGTGTAGCGCACGGGCTTGACGTAAACGGTCGCCACGGGCTTGGACCAGAGCGTGCCCATGCCGCCCCACGAGATGGTCATGGTGTTGAAATCCGAAATGTCGCCCGCGGTCACGAGCGCCCATTTCCTGTCGAAAAGGGTGAGTATGTCGGTGGTGAAATTCATAAACAGTTCCTTTCTTTACCAATCGAAATGCGCCATAAGCTCGCGGCTTAGCAGGTTATCGGGATCGTCTATCATCACTTCGCCGTATTCGACCGAAAGCGCGAATTCGCGGCCCTCACGAACGAGATACGGCCTTCCGTCATGCACCGCAAGGGAATAATCACCGTGATCAAGCACATATCCCGCGAGCGCTTCACTTTCGGGCTTGCCTTCATTCATGCCGAACACCTCGAATATGAGCGATAAGAACCCGGAGGTCGGGCCATAGCCCAGAAGTATCGCCTCGGTCTCGCCGTCGCCGTCGATATCCGCAGCGGCGGGATCATAGCACATTATCTCCTTCGCGCAGCCGCCCGCGGCAATGAAAACCGCCGTGGAGAAAACGGGATCGTCCACGCCGGGCTGGGGCGGCGCGTTGAACAGCGCACGGAAGAGCTGCATACCCGTCGCCTCAAAGAAGCCCTCGGGCGTTATATCGAGTATCGCGGTCAAGGGACGGGAGGCGCCCCGGGAAAGATTCGTCCAAGTCCTGTCTGCCGCTTCCGCGGCGGCCTTTATCGCCGCCTGCGCCTCGTCCGCGCTCATGCCGACCCCGCGGGAGCCGATGCTGACCTTGATATCGCAGTAGGAATAGGCGTCGGTGTTGTCGGATATCTCGATCCACGCGTCGCCGCGGTATAGTATCTTCGCCCATTTGCCCTCATCGTTTTGAATGAGGGTGAAGCCCTCCGTGACGCGCGCGTTGGCGTATGCCTTCACGTCGGCCGGGGAGACGTTATCGTAATGCACCCATTCGGCTTCGGCGTCCTCCGCCGGCCATTCGGGCAGCAGCGCAAGGCGCAGCGCCTCCGGCCCCGGTTCAACCGTGGGGGAGGGCTCGTCCGTGGGCGCCTCGGGCTCGTCGGTCACGGGCCCGGCAGAGGGGATCTCCGTTGCGCGGATCTCGCCCTCTCCGTCAACGGGCGGAGTCGCCGGATCTTCCGACGTGCAGCCGAAAAGGGAGATAATCAGCAGAACGGCTGTAATAATGCAAACGGTTTTTTTCATGGAGTTCCTCCTGATCACTGACCAATGGGGACGGTTCTCGGTGGTTAGTAATGTGACCGGATCACACGTTGAACCTGAACACGACTATGTCGCCGTCCTGCATGACGTAATCCTTGCCCTCGGAGCGGACGAGGCCCTTTTCCTTGCAGGCCTGCATGGTGCCGTTTTCGATGAGGGTATCGTAATGCACTACCTCGGCCCTTATGAAGCCGCGCTCGAAATCGGTGTGGATCTTGCCGGCGGCCTGGGGCGCCTTGGTGCCCTTTACTATCGTCCAGGCGCGCACCTCCTTGGGCCCGGCGGTGAGGAAGCTGATAAGCCCCAGCAGACGGTAGCCCGCCTTGACGAGCTTGTCGAGGCCGCTTTCGCCTATGCCCAGCTCCTCGATGAACAGCTGCTTTTCCTCAAGCGAGAGCGAGGAGAGCTCCTCCTCGACCTTGGCGGAGACGACTATCACCTCGGCGCCCTCTTTTTCGGCCTGCGCCCTGAGCTTTTTAACGTTCTCGGTCTCGGTGCCTATCTCGTCCTCGGCGATGTTGGCGCAATAGATGACGGGCTTGGTGGTGAGCAGGAAGTACTGCGCGATCTCCTCGCGCTCCTCGTCGGTCTGGGGCATGGATCTGACGGGCAGCTGCTTTTCGAGATGCGCGTATATGCGCTCGCAAAGCTCTATCTCGTGCTGATACTTCTTCTCGCCCGATTTGGCCGATTTGCGCGCCTTGTCAAGGCGGCGCTCGACCGTTTCCATATCGGCGAAGATCAGCTCGATATTGATGGTCTCCATATCGCGGATGGGATCGACGGAGCCGTCCACGTGGACCACGTTGTCATCCTCGAAGCAGCGGACGACGTGCACCACGGCGTCCACCTCGCGTATGTGGGAAAGGAATTTGTTGCCCAAGCCCTCGCCCCGGTGCGCGTCGCGCACCAGGCCCGCGATATCGACGAATTCGATCGTGGCGGGGGTGTATTTCTGCGGATCGTACATTTTGGCAAGCACGTCAAGGCGCTCGTCGGGCACGGCAACAACGCCCACGTTGGGCTCGATGGTGCAGAAGGGATAGTTGGCGGCCTGCGCGCCCGCCTGGGTTATCGCGTTGAAGAGGGTGGATTTTCCCACGTTGGGAAGACCGATGACTCCGAGTTTCATATGAGAATTTTCCTCCAAACAGAGCATAGTGATACGGATACATTTTAACCCCAAACGCATTATTTTGCAAGCATAATGTGGCGGGCAAGTTGAACGGGGAACGTTTTTATGGTAAAATCAATGTATGATCAAAAAAAGATTTGGCCGAACATTCAAAAACGCTTCGCGTATCGCGGGCGTTATATGCGCCGCCGCGGTGATATGCGCGCTGGCGCTGCTGGCGTTTGCGCTGAACGCGCCGTCAAAGGCCCCTTTGAGCGCGGAGAAGATATCCCTGGTGCTCGAAAACAACGAATATTCCTCGCCCGAGATGCGCGCCGTGACCGAATCGGCGGTATCGCTGGTGGGAAAGGTGCACTATTTCTGGGGCGGCAAGTACGACGGGCTAGGCCCCGACCCCGCGTGGGGCGAGCCGCGCATCGTCACGAGCGAGGGCAGCGTCAATACGGGAAAGGAGCTGCCGTGGGGCCTTGACTGCTCGGGCTTTGTCACCTGGGCGTTCATACAGGCGGGCTATACTTCAAGCGAGATAGGGCACGGCACGTGGAATCAATGGTTCGCGTCGGACGAGATAAGCCTTCTGGAGCTTCGTCCGGGGGATCTGGTGTTTCAAAACCTCTATCCCGAATCGAGCGGCAACCACGTCGGGATCTGCATCGGGTATCTGGACGGCAGGCCCGTCGCCGCGCACTGCTCGAGCGCGGAGGACAATGTTGTCGTGACTTACGTCAGCGACATATTCAATTACGCAAGAAGACCCATTTTGAGAGGAGCTGCCGAATAAAATGAGCGCGGAGCTTGAATTCGTACTTGGAAGGAGCGGCACGGGCAAAACCGCCGCCCTGTTTTCGCGCGTTGCGCAAAGGAAGCGCGATGGGGGCGAGATATTCGTTATCGTGCCCGATCAGGAAAGCTTTGAGACCGAAAGGCGGCTTTCGGGCGCCTTAAGCGGCGGGCTGATGGGCGTTACCGTGACCTCGTGGAGCGGGCTTGCCCGGCGCGAGCTGGATTCGCTGGGCGACCGCCGCGCGTTCCTTTCGGATCAGGGGCGCGTGATGCTGATAAGGCGGTCGGTGGACGCCTGCTCGAAGGACCTGACCGTGTTCCGCCGCTCCGCCGCGCACAGCGGCTTTCCCGCCGAGGCGGACGAGCTGATAAAGCGCTTCAAGCGCTGCGGCATGGACGCGCGCGGCATTTCGGAGGCCGCGGAAAGGCTTGACGACGGGCTTCCCCTGCGCGACAAGCTGCACGATATCGCCCTGATACTCTCGGAACTGGAGCGGCGCACGCAGGATCGCTATATAGATTCCGAGGACATGATGAACGAGCTGATACGCCGCCTGGGCGAAAGCTCGCTTTGCGGAGCGCACGTGTTCATAGACGGAGGCGCCACCGTGACCGAGCAGAGCTTTCCCATGTTCGCCGCGCTGCTCGATCGCGCCGCAAGCATATGCTGCGCGCTGAATTACGACGATTCCCCGCGCGGGCGCGCCCTGTTCTTTCCCGAGGCGCGCATATTCGAGCGGCTTGCCGATATGGCGCGCGAGGCGGGCGTGAGCTTTGCCGTCACGCGGCTTTCCGAAAGTAAGCGCCCCCGCACGCCGGCGATAGGGCATCTTGAAAGCGAGCTTTTCGCCTATCCCGCAAAAGTATTCGAAGGCGAGCCCGAGGGGCTTTCGATATCCTTCTCCGCCGACGCGCGCGACGAGGTGGCCGAGGCCGCCGAATGCATACGAAGCGCCGCGGCGCAGGGCATGCGCTATCGCGATATGACCGTGATAATAAGTGATCTTGACGCCTATTCGCCCATCGTTTCAAGGATATTCCCCGAATACGGCATACCTTATTTCACCGACGCAAAGCGCAGCCTTATCACTCACCCGATCGCGCAGCTGATACTTTCCGCGCTGCGCGCCGCGGAATCGGGCTTTTATATCGACAGCATACGCGAGCTTGTGAAATCGGGCTTCTTCGATATCGGCGACGATGAGGCGGAGCGCTTTGAGAACTTTATTTTGGCCCGGGGCATTTACGGCGCGCGCCTGACCGAGGCGTTTGCGGACGGCGACGCCGAATTCGAGCAGACGCGGCAAAAGCTGATGACGCCTCTTTTACACCTTCGCGAGAACGTGCGCGAGGGCGGCTGCGAGAGCCGCGCGCGGGCGATACACGCATTTATGGAGGAGCTGGATCTTTACGGCAGGCAGCGCGCGCTGTGCGATTCGCTTCACGAAAAGGGCCTTTACCGCGAGGAGGAGGAGAACGCGCAGGTGATAAACACCGTGCTTGAGGTGCTCGATCAGCTCTACGTGATAATGGGCGATGAGCGCATAGGCCTGAAGCGCTTCATATCGGTCGCCGCCGAGGGGTTTTCGGCATATGAGGTGGGCGTGATACCCACCACCTGCGATCAGGTGCTTGTGGGCTCGGTGGACAGGACCCGCTCGCGCGAGGTGCGCCTGCTTATCGTGCTGGGCATGTCCGACGGGCTGTTCCCCCGCCCGCGAAGGGACGCGGGAGTTATCGACGACGGCGACCTTGCGACGCTTAAAAGCATGGGGCTTGAGCTGTGGCAAAGCTCGCGCGCGCTGGCCGAAAGCGACCTTTTGACGGTGTATTCCGCGCTTTCAAAGGCCACGGAGCGCATAGTGTTCAGCTGTCCGCTGGCGGTCGCTGGCTCGGCCGAGGACGCTTCCGCGCTGCCCTGCCGCCTGATAGGCGCGATAAGAGAGATATTCCCGCTGATACCCGTGTTCGATCACAGCGCCGAGGCGGGCTTCCGCAGCAGCGAGCGGGCGGCCTTTGCCGCGCTTGCCAAAAAGCTGCGCCGCATGCTTGACACGGGCGTGCCCGATCCCGAGGCGGCCGTGCTTTATTCCTATTTCCTGCACAGCCCCGCGCACAGGGAGGCGCTGAAATCGCTCACCTCGCAGTGCTTCGGGCAGGAGCCGCTTGCGCCATTCGGGCACGAGCTTTCGCAAAAGCTTTACGGCGGGCGGCTTTACGGCTCGGCCTCGCGCCTGGAGGACTTCAACAAATGCCCCTTCCTGCACTTCGCGCGATACGGGCTGTGCGCCCAGCCGCGAAAGGAGCGCACCATGCGCGCAACCGACAAGGGCACCTTCCGCCACGCGGTGCTTGAAGCTTACGTGCGCTATATCATGGACAACGATATCGACTGGCGGGATATCGACGACGAAAGGACTTTTGCGATACTGCGCGAGATCGTGCCGCCCATAATGACCGCCGAGGGCAGCGGCGTGCTTTACGACACCGCCCGCCAGCGCGCCGAGCTCGTGGGGATGATAGAATCCATCAAGATCACCTGCTGCGTGCTTACGCGCCAGATCGCCGCGGGAAGCTTCCGCCCCGCGGGCTGCGAGGTGAGCTTTGGCAGGAAGGAATCGCCCTTCCCGCCCCTCGTCATAGAAACGCCCTCGGGCGCAAGCTTTCGCATAAGCGGCGTCATCGACCGCATCGACTCGTTTGAAAACGCCAACGGCGACTCCTTGAGCCGCATAATCGACTATAAATCCGGCGGCAAGGATTTCAAATTCGGGCATCTTGCCGCGGGCCTGCAGCTGCAGCTGCCCCTTTACGCGGCCGCGATAGAGGCGGCGCGCACGGTGGGCATGTTCTATATGCCGGTCATGGACGTTTCGCCCACAACGCTGGAGGAGGGCGACGCCGAAAGGCTGCTCACCGACGAGCTGATAAAGGAATTCCGCCTGAACGGGATATGCCTGAGGGACGAGGAGGTCGTGGCCGCCACCGACGATTTCGAAAAGACCTCGGCGGTGATAAAGGCAAGGCGATCGAAGGACGGCGAGCTTTCCGGCTCGGGCTTTGTCGATCCCGACGAATACCGCCTGGTGATCGAGACCGCGCGCAGGCGCGCCGCAGCCTCGCTCGAGCGGATAATGGAGGGCGACTTCGACGCACGCCCCTTCATAAGCGCCGTGAACAAAAAGGAATGCGCCTGCACCTACTGCGATTATAAGGATATCTGCCGCTTCGACGCGGAGCTTTCAAAGGGCGGGTACAGGAAGGTGTATCAGATGAGCGCCGACAGCTTCTTCGGGCGGAATGATACGGATACAGGGGAATGAGCTCACACAGGTTATTGACGGTAATAATTTTTCGTCATATAATGTAGAAGATGGATAGGGAAAGACAAAATCGTCGCTTCGATTCATAAAAGCTGAAAGAGAGGTAATGATATGAAAAAACTTGCTGCATTTTCATTTGCTTTGCTTTTTCTCCTCGTCCCCATGTTCGGCTGCACTGAGAGTGTACTTCCTGCCGCAAGCTCCCTTACGGAAGCGACATCAGTGCCTCCCGCGACCGACGAACCAGAGGCCACGGAAAGAAGCTTCTCCTCGACCAGGCTATGGCTTAGGATAAAAGAAGAGTACCATGATCACATTTTCACATGCGACGATTTCCCGGGCTTGGCAATAGACACGATCATAAACGATCATTTCAGCAGTGGTTTTTCGGAGGAGGAATCGCTCGGCTGCCTTAATTATTCGGTCATTCCGAACGACAGATCGGATGACGGGATACTGAGCATTTGCGAGGCTTTGAAACGGTTTGAATCGGTTCAGGACGCCGTTCCGGAGTTTTTTCCCGACCCGTTTGGCGGAGAGGAATTTGTCTCATATAAGCTCAGTATAATGATCAAACCCGAATACCACGATCATCTTTATACAATGGACGATTTCCCCGAGTTTGAGAACTGTGCGCTGATCATGCCCCTGGATTGGCTCGATCCCGACAAGGATCTCGATCAGATGTGGTATGAAATGATACTCCCGCTGCACGCCTTTGACGCAGTACTTTCCACCTGTGAGCGCCTTAACGCACGGGATGACGTTGCCTGCGCCGAGCCGATCTATTATGCCTTTTACTGTACTGTTCCAAACGACTATTCCACAAGTGGCACATATGAGCAATGGGGGCTTGCCAAAATATCAATGCCTTCGGCTTGGAGTATAAAAACCGGATCGTCCTCTATTAAGGTCGGGGTTATTGACAGTGGAATCAATAACGCTCACGATGATTTAGAATATCGGGTTAATGCAACCTTAAGCAAGTCTTTCTCAACTTCCGATGGCCCTCTTATTGATACGGATAACCATGGTACAATGGTTGCCGGTATTATTGGTGCTCAAGGGAACAACGGCATTGGAATTACCGGAGTTTGTTGGAATATAAGGCTCGTTTCATTGAAGGTCCCCGAAAGCGGGGTTGTAAATGGCAACCATATTGCATCTGCGATAAACTATGCCAAAAATAAAGAACTACCAATTCTTAATATATCTATTGGCGTGCCGCAGAGCACTCTACTGCAAAATGCCGTCAATAATTATTCTGGGTTAATAGTATGTGCAGCTGGGTATGGGTATTATGCAAGCATCAATCTCGACAGCAATCCTATAGTATTTCCAGCTTGTTGTACAAACGACAATATTTTAGTGGTCGGCGCCAGCACTCAAACCGATCATCTGTTTGGTTTCACTAATTATGGGCATTATACCGTTGACCTTTTTGCACCTGGAGATAGCATTAGAAGTACAACTGCAAGCGGCAGTTATGGAACTGATTCAGGCAATTCATTCTCTGCTCCGTTCGTGACCGGTGTTGCTGCACTGCTCAAGTCACTGCATTCAGATGCTTCTGCTTCAGCGATCAAGAATGCTATTATGGAAAATGTTGACCCGGTTTCATCCCTAAGCAACAAGTGCCTTTCCGGTGGCAGGATTAATGCCTATAAAGCTTTATCCTTCTCAGGTTTCCATACTCCCTCAAGTATCACTTCAATAACCAATCAGTATCATTGTTATTATTGTTCGGCATGCCATAAGACCTTGACTGAACGCCATCTGTTTATTCAAAGCGGAAGTACTCAAACCTGTTCCGTATGCGGCTACAGCATAAGCACTCAGGAGGCAGGAGACGAGATGAGTTGAGATCCTGCCGATCAGTGAAAACAATACAGGATCCTTCATTGGAGCAGCATCGGCCTGCATTGCCAAAAAACAGTTTACAATCCCGCAAAAACATGGTATTATGCTAAAGGGACGTTCCCCGAAGAGGAGCGTCCCGTCCCATTTTATAACCGGAGGATATACCCATGGCAACCATTTCACGAGGAATACGCGCCCCCATAATAAGAAAGGGCGACGATATAGTCAAAATAACGGTCGATTCCGTACTGGCGCAGGCCGAAAAGGAGGGCTTCTCCCTTCACGAGCGCGACGTGATAGCCGTGACCGAGGCGGTGGTGGCCCGCGCCGACGGCAATTACGCGCAGGTGGACGACATAGCCAAGGACGTGCACGACAAGCTTGGCGATCACGTGGGCCTGGTGTTCCCCATACTCTCGCGCAACCGCTTCTCCATCTGCCTGAAGGGCATAGCGAGGGGCGTGAAGAAGGTCACCCTGCAGCTTTCCTATCCCTCGGACGAGGTGGGCAATCACCTTGTGGATCCCGAGGTGCTCGAGGACAAGGGCGTGAATCCCTGGGGCGACGCGCTGACCTCGGATGAATTCTACGCGCTCTGCGGCGGCGAGTGCCGCCATCCCTTCACGGGAGTGGATTACATCGATTTCTACAAGTCCCTCATCGAGGGCGAAGGCGCCGAGGCCGAGATCATATTCTCGAACAAGCCCGAGACCATTCTGAATTACACCCAAAACGTGCTCTGCTGCGATATCCACACCCGCGCAAGGAGCAAGAACCGCATAATGAAGCACGGCGGAAAGAACGTGCTCACCCTGTGCGACATACTGAACGCCCCCGTTAACGGCTCGGGCTGCAACCCCGAATACGGCCTGCTGGGCTCGAACAAGGCCACCGAGGAATCCGTAAAGCTCTTCCCCAGGAACGCATATGAGGTCGCGCGCGGCATACAGGCGCTGATGCTCGAGCGCACGGGAGTGCGGGTCGAGGCCATGGTCTACGGCGACGGCGCATTTAAGGATCCCGTTGGCAAGATCTGGGAGCTGGCCGATCCCGTGGTATCCCCCGGCTATACCGACGGCCTTTACGGGCTTCCCAACGAGCTGAAGCTGAAATTCCTTGCCGATAACGATTATGCCGATCTTTCCGGCGAGGAGCTTGCCGAAAAGATACGCGGCCGCATACGCGAAAAGGACCGCGACCTTAAGGGCTCCATGCTTTCGCAGGGCACCACGCCCAGGATGCTGACCGACCTTATCGGCTCGCTCTGCGACCTTACGAGCGGCTCGGGCGACAAGGGCACGCCCATAGTGCTGGTACAGGATTATTTTGTGAATTACGCCGATAAATAAGGAGATCCCCGATGCTTCCCTATCTCGATCTGTTTGGGGCAAAGGTGCCCATGTACGGCCTGTGCATGGCTGTGGCCATGCTGCTTGCCGTGGGGCTTTCGTGCCTGCGGGCAAAGAAGCGCGGAGCGGACGTCGACAGGCTGCTCACCATCGCTTTGGCGGCGATTGTCTGCGGCATAATCGGCGCAAAGCTGCTCTATTTCATAGTCACATACAGTTGGGATGAGTTCGTAAACGGCCTGCGCGCCAACGGCTTCTCGTTCATAATGAACGGCGGGCTCGTGTTCTACGGCGGGCTGATAGGCGGCGTGCTGGGCGCGTTCCTTGGCGCAAAGCTCGTCAGGGTAAAGCTTTCGAATTATTCCGACGCCGTCGTGCCCACCCTGCCCCTTGCCCACGCGATAGGGCGCCTGGGCTGCTTCTGCTCGGGCTGCTGCTACGGCAAGGTGACCGATTCGTGGATAGGCATGTGCTTTCCCAATTCGATCACCGGCCTTGCGCCCGACGTGCGCGTGATACCCACGCAGCTGATAGAATCGGGCCTTAACCTGATCCTGTTCGCCGCGCTGGTGCTGTTCACGCTGAAGAGGCGCCGCGGCTTCACCACCCTGTTCGTATATCTGATCGCCTACGGCGTGGAGCGCTTCCTGCTGGAGTTCCTGCGCGGCGACGAGATACGCGGCATATTCGGCCTGTTTTCGACCTCGCAGTGGATAAGCATAGGCCTGATGCTGCTGGGCGCCGCGGGGCTTATCATAACCCACGCCGCAAAGAAGCGCGCTCCCGCCGATCCCGCTCCCGATCCCAAATCCGACGCCGGGGCCGGCGAGGGCTGACGCCCGCGGCCTTGGAAGATTGGTATTACCGCTTAAAATATTACATTGATGAAATTTTGATTTAAGTCATCGGGCCCCACAAGATATTGTAGCTTGCGGGGCCCTGTGAATACAACCCGCTCAAATTTTCGCTTGTATTTACAGTCAATTTTTGATATCATAATCGAGGGAACAGCTCACGTTCCCTTTTTATCGCAAAAAATCGCGCCGCGGCTTTCCTTATTTTTTCGCGGCTTTCGTTATCGGGGGAAATATGATTTCGGCACAGGTCATCTGGGCAAAGGCGCTTCCCGTGCTGCAGGAAGAGATGACGCCCACCAGCTATAAAACCTGGATAATGGACATAAGGCCCATTTCCGTTGAGGGCAATACGCTAATATTGATGGCTCAGAACGAGCTTTATCTTACCACGCTCCGTCAGTTCTATTCCAACATAGTGACCGACTGCGTGAACAAGGCGAACAATTCCAATTACACCGTCAGCTTCATCGTTAAGGAAGAGGCCGAGGCCGCCGTTTCCGTGCCCGTTCAGGGCGTTGGCGACAAGGGGGTCTTCTTCGGCGTGCAGTCGAAATACACCTTTGACACGTTTGTTACCGGCGAATCCAACCGCTTTGCCCATGCCGCCGCGGTGGCCGTTGCCGACAACCCCGCCTCCGCCTATAACCCCCTTTATATCTATGGCGGCTCGGGCCTGGGCAAGACGCACATACTCCACGCGATAGGCAATTACGTGCACGAGATGCACCCCGAATTCAATATCTGCTTCGTTTCGAGCGAGGATTTCACGAACGACGTTATCTCCGCCATCAAATACGACACGCGCGAGGAGCTGAGAAAGAAATACCGCAATCTCGACCTGCTGCTGGTGGACGACATACAGTTCATAGGCGGCAAGGAAGCGACCGAGATGGAGTTCTTCAACACCTTCAACGCGCTGCACGGCTCCAACAAGCAGATCGTGATCACGTCCGATAAATCGCCCAAGGATCTGCCCTTTCTGCAGGAGCGCCTGCGCACCCGCTTTTCGTGGGGCATAACCGCCGACATAAAGCCGCCCGAGGTCGAGACCCGCGTTGCGATACTCAAGGGCAAGGCCGAAAGGGACAACGTCGACATAACCAACGAAGCGCTGCTGTATATGGCCGAGCAGTTCTCGTCCAACGTGCGCGAGCTTGAAAGCTGCTATAACCGAGTGGTGCTCTATGCCGATTTTTCAAAGCGCGCCTCCATCGACCGCAGCTTCGTCGAGGTGGTGCTGAAGGATTACGTCTCCTCCGAGGGCAAGCACATGGTCACGCCCGAGCTGATCAAGCAGGTCACGGCCGATTATTTCAACATCACCGTGGAGGAGCTGGTCTCCACAAGGCGCGATAAGCGCATATCCGTCCCCCGCCACGTGGCGATGTATCTTTGCCGCACGCTGACCAACATTTCCTATCCCGATATAGGCAAGGCCTTCGGCGGCAAGCATTATTCCACCGTCATGTATTCCTGCGACCAGATCGCCGGCGATATCGGGCAGAAGCTGGATATCACCACCGCCATCGACGATATCACCAACAGGCTTACCAACGACCTGACCACCAAGTGAGCTTTTGCCGCGCGGCAAAAAAGAGCGTTTTTCGCACTTGACAAACGCCGGCGGCGGGATTAAAATAGTTAAGTCCAAGCGGGTGTAGCTCAGTGGCAGAGCGTCGGCTTCCCAAGCCGATAATGTGGGTTCGATTCCCATCACCCGCTCCAAACAAATCGGGGAGGCATCCGCCTCCCCGATTTGTTTGTATCTTGTTATGGGAATCGAAGGGAAGCGGCGTTCGTCCTGTGGACGAAAAAACGCCGCTTCCCCGGCTTTTGTCAAAAGGCGCGAGAACGCAGCGCGGAGCGCAAGTTCGAGACGCATCTTTTGCAAAAGGATTCCCATCACCCGCTTAAAGATGGATGGGAATCGAAGGGCGCAGTAAAACAATCCTGACCATCAGATCTGTCCCCATGGTTAGTGCTTTGCATCAGGATCATATCAGACGACTGATGAGGGGATTCATTATTATTGTTCCCTTTATGATATTTAAGCCCTTTAAGTTGCCGATTCCTTTAGAAGCCGGGATATGTCTCGCGGGAGCGGCCTTAGGTGCTTGGTACCCGCGTTCCCCTTCGCAGCATAGCTGCTCGGCGTTCGCTGGAATCGTAACACTGTTACGATTCCTTGACGCTCACGCTATCGCGGCGCGGCGACGGCCTCCGAAAAATTTGCATGCATTTTTCGATTAGCTAAACCGAAGGTTTTGCGACGCCTTACGACGCTCGCTTTGCTCGCTTAATACCCCTCTTAGTTTGGGGTGCTTGGCACGGTCGCCCCGGCAGTTTGGGTTGCCCGGCTCTCAGAACTCCAGATAATCCATGAACACGGGTATGCGCTGCTCCCAATAGGCCTCGGAATGTTTGGCTCCGGGCACGATGCGGGCGGCGACGGACACGCCCCGGCCGGCAAGCCTTTTGGCGGTATTGAACATCGCCTTGAGATCGGGCGTCACATTGTCATCCTCGGCGTCGCCGTAATCCATATAGACGAGCGTGGGGCGGGCGAATTCGGTTTTTTCTATCATTTCATTCATATTTTTGGGGCTGACCCAGAAGCAGGGCGAAAGCGCCGCCGCGCGGGAGAACACATGGTTGTATTCCGCCGCGGCATAGAGCGCCATGAGGCCGCCCATGGAGCTGCCCGCGATCATCGTGTGCGCGCGGTCGGGCAGGGTGCGGTATTCCCCGTCGATCATGGGCTTGAGCTCTTTTGTGAACCAATCCATCGTCGCCCTGCCCAGCCCCTCCATGGAGCCCAGGCCCGCTGCCTTGAAATCCCACGGCGAATATTCGTTCAGCCGCCTTAAGCCTTCGGGATTGCATTCGACGGCGACGAGTATCAGCCGGCGCCGCGACCGCTCGAGGTATTCCTTCATCCCCCAGCTTTTGCCATAGGTGGCGTGTGAATCGAAAAACACGTTGTGCCCGTCGAACATATACAGCACGGGATAGCGCTCTTCGCTGTTTTTATAGCCGCGCGGGAGGTAAACGTAAAGCCTGCGGGGCTCCTTTGTGGGAAGCTGCGGAATGGTGATCCTGCCGATCTTTATCATATCTTTGCCTTCGCTTTGCCGAAAAAGCGATCCTTTCATGTTGATGGGGATATTTTACCACGCATCAAGCGCCCGGGCAACGCAAAATTCGGTATTGTAAAGCGCGGTGAAATATGGTATATTTTCAGAATGGGATATTTTGGAGGCCCGCAAAGAATGAAGCTTTATCTGCTGGATATTTCGGAACTGACCGAAGAGGATATCCGCATGGTGCGCCGCTTTTTTCCCCGGCGGGCCGAGCGGGCGGACCGTTTTGTTTTTGAGAAGGACCGTTTGAGCGCGATAGGCGCGGGAGTGCTGCTGCGGCGCGTGCTTAAGATCGACGAGCGCGCGATCGAAACGGAGGCTTCGGGCAGGCCGCGCATACCCGGCGGCCCGGGCTTCAGCCTTTCGCACAGCGGCGGCAGATGCCTGCTGGCGGTGGGCCGGGGCAGTATAGGCGCGGACATAGAGCGCCTGGACGAAAGCAATCTTGCGGCCGCCGAAAGCGTGACGACAAAAAAGGAGCTTGAATGGATGCGTGAAAACGCTTTGGAGCGCTTTCACGTGCTGTGGACCCGCAAGGAGAGCGTCTATAAGGCCGTCGGCGGCCATGACGATCCGCGGGATATCCCCGCGCTTGAGGAGGATATCCCAAAGGGCTTCCATATAAAAAGCATCGTTTCCGAGGGCTTTGCGCTGAGCGTGTGCTCGCAGGAGGAGCCGGGCAAGCTTGAAACAACACATACTGAACGAACATGTATCACGGAGGTATAACTATGGATCGCTTTCCGCTTTCGAAAACGGAATACGGCATCTACGTTGAGCAGATGACCGCACGCAACACCGCCTATAACAATCCGCTGACCGTCGCGCTGCCGGACGACGTCGATATCGAAAAGCTTCGCGCCGCGCTGCACGCGGTGATCGAGGCGCATCCCTATTTCAAGACCGGCTTCGGCACGGATGAGAACGGGGACGTTTACAAATATATCCGCAGCGCGGATATCGATATAGACGTGATCGAGGCGGAGCGGTTCGACGTTGACGGGCTGACGCGGGTGTTCGACCTTGAAAACGATATCCTCTGCCGCTTCCATATCATCGTCACGCCCGAAGGCAAGCTTTTCTTCTTTGACATTCATCATATAATAGTCGACGGCACCACGGCGGGCATATTCTTAAGGGAGCTGAACGCCGCATATCACGGCGATCGGCTTGAGCCGGAGCCCTTCACCGCAAACGACTTTGCCCTTGAGGAGCAGGCGCGCCTTGCCTCGGACGAATATAAAGCGGCGCGCGAATATTACCTTGGCGTGTTCGGCGGGGCGGACGCGGATTCCAAGCTTTACCGCGACGCGAACGGCCGCGGGCAGCGCGCGAACGAGCTGGTGTATGACCTGAAGCTGGTGGATTCCCCCATGCTTAAGGCCCTTGCTTCGAAGCACGGCGTGAAGCTGAGCACCGTTTTCAACGCGGCCTTTGCAAAGCTGCTTGCCGCGCACACGGGCAGCGGCGAGGCGCTTTACACCACCGTGCACAACGGCAGGGACGCGCGCCTGAAGCGCACCTTCGGCATGTTCGTGAAGACCTATCCCGTGCTGGCAAAATGCACGGACGAAACCCCCGTGGGCGATTTTCTCAAGGGCCTGGACGAGCAGATAGCCCAAAACCGCAGATACGATATCTATTCCTTTGCCGACCTTTGCGCCGAGACCGGCCTGCATCCCGACGTGCTGTTTGCTTATCAGGGCGATATGCTTACCGAGATGCCCTTCTGCGGGAACGAGGCCGTGCCCGTCTATTACGATCCCAAGGACACCAAGGAGGGCTTTGAGCTGACCGTTTGGAGATACGGCGACCGCTTTACCGCCCACGCGATCTACCGCAAATGCGACTATGACGACGCGGTGATCGAGGGTATGTGCGAGAGCCTTGACAAGATACTTTTCGATATGCTGACCGCAGACCGGCTTGCGGATATCGACATGCTTACCGACGCGCAGCGCGCGGAGCTCGATTCCTATAACGGCGCCGAAAGCGAGCCCGACCGCGCCGATATAGTGACGCAGTTCAGGCGCGTCGCGCAGGAATACCCCGATCGCACCGCCGTGGTGTGCGGGGGCGCATCGCTCACCTATCGCGAGCTTGACCGCCTGAGCGAGAATACGGCCGCGTTCCTTAAGGAAAAGGGCATTGGGCGCGGGGACGTGGTATCCATACTGATACCCCGCTGCGAATATATGGCGGCCGCGCCGCTGGGCGTGCTGAAGGCCGGCGCGGGCTATCAGCCCCTCGATCCCGGCTATCCTCCCGAAAGGCTCGACTTTATGATGAAGGACGCGGGCGCGAAATACCTGATCGCCGACCGCGGGCTTTTGGACCGCGTGCCCGGGCGCGAATGCCCCGTGCTGTTCACCGACGGGATAAGCGCGCTGCCCGAAGCCGAAAGGCTCGATATAGTTCCCGATCCCGGCGACCTGTTCATAATGCTTTACACCTCCGGCTCGACGGGAGTGCCCAAGGGCGTGATGCTGGAGCACCGCAATCTTTCCGCCTTCTGCGGCTGGTTCAGGCGCTTCTATTCGCTTGGGCCCGGCTGCCGCGCGGCGGCTTACGCCAGCTTCGGCTTTGACGCCAACATGATGGACACCTATCCCACACTTACCTCGGGCGCGGAGCTGCACATAATCGTCGAGGAGATACGCCTTGACATGCTTGCGATAAGGGATTATTTCCAAACGAACCGCATCACCCACAGCTTTATGACCACGCAGGTGGGCCGCCAGTATGCCGAGCTGTTCCCCGACGCGGAATATCCGCATTACCTTTCGGTGGGCGGCGAAAAGCTGGTGCCCGTGGAGCCGCCGAGGACCTATGGGCTTTACAACTGCTATGGCCCCACCGAATGCACCGTATTCGTGAACCACTTCCCCGTGGACAGGGTGTATGAGCGCGTGCCCATAGGCCGCCCGCTTTCCACCTCAAAGCAATACGTGGTGGATAAGCACATGCGCCTTGTGCCCGTGGGCGTGCCCGGCGAGCTGATAATAGCCGGTCATCAGGTGGCCAGGGGCTATCTGAACCGCCCCGAACAGAACGAAAAGGCGTTCATCAAAAACCCCTTCTGCGATAAGGAGGGCTTTGAGCGCGCCTATCGCTCGGGCGACGTCGTGAGGATGCTGCCCGGCGGCACAGTGGATTTCGTGGGCCGCAACGACGGCCAGGTCAAGATCCGCGGCTTCCGCATAGAGCTTTCGGAGGTAGAGGGCATAATACGCAAATTCGACGGCATAAAGGACGCAACCGTGCAGGCCTTTGACGAAAAGGGCGGCGGCAAATTCATTGCGGCATACGTCGTTGCGGACGAGGCGGTGGATATCGGCGCGCTGAACGCCTTCATCGCCAAAAACAAGCCCCCCTACATGGTGCCCGCGGTGACGATGCAGATAGACCGCATACCTCTCAATCAGAATCAGAAGGTGAACAAGCGCGCCCTGCCCGTGCCGGTCAGGCAGGCCAAGGAGGCCGAGCCGCCCGAAACCGAATCCCAGAAGCGCATATTCGAGCTTGCGGCAAGGGTGATCGGCTCGCGCGAGTTCGGCGTGAACACCGATATTTTCGAGGCGGGGCTTACCTCGATAGGCGCGATAAAGCTTAACGTGCTGCTTTCAAACGAATTTTCGACGCCCGTTTCGATAGGCGATCTTAAGGACAACCCCACGGTGAAGGCGCTGGAGGCCTTCCTTGCGAAAAGCGAGGCCGCCGAAGAATACGGGGTGCTTGACGATTATCCGCTTTCGGAAACGCAGAACGGCATATTGGTGGAATGCATATCCAAGCCCGGCTCCACCGTCTATAACATCCCCTACCTCTTCAGGCTTTCGGACGGGATCGATACCGAAAGGCTCAAAAAGGCCATGGAGGCCGTTATAAACGCGCATCCCTACCTGAAAATAAAGCTCTTTGCGGATGAGGACGGCGAGATACGCGTCTGCCGCGACGATCCCAAGGCGCCCGTCGTGGATATCGTCGACGCCGAAAAGCTGCCCGAAAACCTTGTGACCCCATTCGAGCTGTTCGGCGGCAGGCTCTACCGCATGACGATATTCAGTACCGCGGAGGGCAATTACCTGTTCCTTGAGCTGCATCACATAATCTGCGACGGCACGAGCGAGGCGGTGCTGATAGAGGATATCAATTCCGCATACGCGGGCAAGGCCGTGGAGACCGAAAAATACACCGGCTTCGAGGCCGTGCTGGACGAAAAGAAGGCAAGATCGGGCGAAAGGTATGAGAAGGCCAAGGCTTATTACGCGGGCATATTCGACGGGCTCGATCACGATTTCCTGCCCCCCAGGGACGTGCGCGGCGTCAAGCCCGGCACCGGCGCGCTTTCGCTCATATCCGGGCTGGATATGGGCCGCATAAAGGATTTCTGCAGGGCGAACCGCTTTACCGTGAACGCCTTCTTCAACGCGGCGTTCGGCCTGGTGCTTTCGAAATACAATTTCAAGAACGAGGCACTTTACGTCACCATCTACAACGGCAGGAACGATTCGCGCCTGGCGCGCAGTGTGACCATGCTGGTGAAGACCCTGCCCGTTTACGTGCAGCTTGACGGGAACGCCAAGGTGACCGAGCTGATCGCGGATACCGGCGAGCAGCTTATGAACAGCATGACCAACGACATATACTCGTTCGGCGAGATATCGCGCGCGTTCGAGATACCCATGGACGTGATGTTCGTTTATCAGGGCGAAAGCTTCACCTTCGATTCGATAGGCGGCCTGCCCGCCGAAAGCATACCGCTCAAGCTGAGCGACACCAAGGCGCCCATATCCTTCTACATATTCGAAAAGGACGGCAGGGCCGAATTCCGCTTTGAATACCGCTGCGATATGTATTCCGAGCGCTTCATGCGCGCCTTTGCCGAATGCTTTGAGAAGGCGTCGGACGAGTTCATGAAAAAGCGCCTCGTAAAGGAAGTGAGCATACTTACCGACCGCGTGAAGGAGCGCATAGCCGGCTTTAACGCCACGGAGGGCCCCGTGCCCGATACCACCGTGAACAAGCTGTTCGAGGCAGTGGCCGCGCGTCTGCCCGACAAGACCGCGGTCATAGCCAACGGCGAACGCCTGACCTATCGCGAGCTGAACGAGCACGCCAACCGCATTGCGCACGCGCTGCTGCGCGAGGGCGTGAAGCCCGACGACATGGTGGGCCTGATGGCGCCGAGGGCGGTTTGGGCATATGCCGGGCGCGAGGGGATCTTGAAATCGGGCGGCGCGTTCCTTATGCTGGCCCCGGATTATCCCGATGACCGCGTGCAGTACATAATAGAAAATTCCGAGGCAAGGCTGATCGTCACCATGCGCGATATCGCGCTTGAGCGCAGGGAGCTGTTCGAGCGCTGCGGCCTTAAGGTGCTGGTGATCGAGGAGCTTATAAAGAGCGGCGATATAACGAATCCCGATCCCGCGATCACCCTGCATAACCTTGCCTACTGCCTGTACACCTCCGGCTCCACCGGCAGGCCCAAGGGCGTTATGATAGAGCATCATTCGCTCGTTAATTTCGTCACCGAAAACCCGCACAACCTGTTTGAATACGGGCATCTGCACGGCATTGACGTTACGCTGAGCTTTGCGGCGCTGACGTTCGACGTTTCGGTGTTCGAGCACACGACGGGCCTTTACGGGGGCAGGACGGTGGTGATAGCCACCGAGGACGAGATACACAATCCCAACCTGATGGCAAAGCTGATACTGGAAAACGGCGTGGAGGCGGCCTTCTTCTCGCCCTCCTATGCCAACAACCTTTTGGACTTCCCCGAGGCGGTGGAGGCCCTGCGCAGCATGAAATCGCTGATACTGGGCGGCGAGGCGCTGCCCGCGCCCCTTTACAAGCGCATGCGCGCGCTGGGCATTAAGGCCGAGATCTATAACGGCTACGGCCCCACCGAAACGACCATATTCATAACTGTGGATCACGTGACGGACGACCGCATAACCATAGGCGGCCCCGTGGCTAACACCAAGCTTGCGATATTCGACAAATTCGACAACGAGCTGCCCCCCTTCGTGCCGGGCGAGCTGATACTCTGCGGGCTTAACGTGGGCCGCGGCTACGTCAAGCTTGACAAGATGAACGAGGAAAAATACATTCGCTTTGAGGGCATGCCCGCCTACCGCAGCGGCGACCTTTCGCGCTGGAGCGAGGACGGGCGCATACTGTTCATGGGCCGCATGGACAATCAGGTGAAGCTGCGCGGCCTTAGGATAGAGCTTGACGAGATAGAGAACGTGATGAACACCTATCCCGGCATGCTGCGCAGCCTGGTGCTGGTAAAGGAATCCGAGCGCGAGGGGCAGTTCCTGTGCGCCTATTTCACCGCCGAGCACAGGGTGGATATTGCCGGCCTTAAGGCGCATATCGGCAGGAGCCTTGCCAAATACATGATCCCCTCGGTTTATATGCAGCTTGATTCGATCCCGATGAACAAGAACGGCAAGATCGACAAGAAGGCGCTGCCCGAGCCCGTGGTCGAGGGCGTGCAGCGCGAGATAAAGCGCCCCGCGAACGAGCTTGAAAGCAGGATAGTTTCGATATTCGCAAAGGCGCTGGGGCATAAGGAAATGAGCACGGACGACGATTTCTTCGAGAACGGCGGCACTTCGCTTTCGGCCTCGAAGGTGGCTATGCTGGCGCTTTCGATGAACCTGCCCATCGCCTATAAGGACGTGTTCGAATTCCCGACGGCGGAGGCCATGGCAAAGCACCTGGGCGCCCTGAGCGCCGAGGCCGCGCCCGAGGAGAAGAAGGACGAGCGCGCGATACACGAAAACGCGCTGCGCTGCAACGTGAACGAAAACGTGGACGGGATCGCTTCGGAAAGGCCCCTTGGCCGCGTGCTGCTTGCGGGCGCAACGGGCTTCCTGGGGGCGCACGTGTTCAAGGCGCTGCTTGACAGGGGCGCCGAGACGATCGCCTTCTGCCGCTCGGGCGAGCTGGATCCCGACACGCGCCTTCGCGCGATGACGGCATACTACTTCGATTCGCCGCTCGACGACGAGATCGGGAAGCTGGTCAGGGTTTACGACGCGGATATCACTTCCGAGGGGCTTGAAAAGCTGCTTGAGAACGAAAGCTTCGACACGATAATCAACTGCGCGGCGTGCGTGAAGCATTTTGCCAAGGACGACATAATCGAGCGCATAAACGTGGGCGGCGTGAAAAACCTGATAGCGCTTGCAAAGGCAAAGAACGCGCGCCTGATACAGATATCCACCCTGTCCGTTGCGGGAGAGGACGTGGACAACACGTTCGATCCCTCGGTGAAGCTGCACGAGAACGCGCTCGATTTCGGGCAGGATATCTCGAACAAATACGTCAACTCCAAGTTCATGGCCGAAAGGGCCGTGCTGGAGGCGATAGATTCGGGCCTTGACGCCAAGATAATAAGGGTGGGCAACCTGATGGGCAGGCAGTCGGACGGCGAATTCCAGATCAATTCCGTTACGAACAGCTTTATTCGCAGCCTTAAGGCTTACCGCGTGCTGGGCTGCTTCCCCGTTTCCTCCTGCGATCAGACCGTGGATTTCTCGCCCATCGACGAGGTGGCCGAGGCGATACTCCGCCTTGCCTGCACCGGCAGGGACTTCACCCTGTTCCACTGCGCGAACGCGCACGAGGTGCAGATGGGCGACGTGATCGAGGCCATGAACCGCTATGGCTTCCCCGTTAAGATCGTGAGCGACGCGGAATTCAAGGCAAAGCTGGGCGAGGCCATTGCGGACGAATCGCGCAGCATGCTGGTGTCGGGGCTTTTGACCTATTCCTCGAGCGACAGCCGCCTGCGCAGGTATATAAAGACCGACAATACCTTCAGCATCAAGGCGCTTTACCGCCTGGGCTATAAATGGCCCATCACCGACGAGGCCTATCTTATGCGCGTTATAGAGTCGTTGGATTCACTGGGATTCTTCGACCGTGACGATATCTGAAAAAACTGCCGAAAGGAAAGGATAAAACAAGATGGAAGCTGTTATTGAAAAGAACGGGACCACCGTGACCGTCGTCCCCGAGGGAAGGCTTGACACCGTGACGAGCGCCGCGCTGAAGGAGCAGCTTGCGTGCTGCGAGACCGCGGGGCTGGATTTTGTATTCGATTTTGAAAAGGTCGATTACATCTCATCCGCGGGATTGAGGCTGCTCGTTGCCGTGCAGAAGAAGACCAGGGCCGAGGGACACTCGATGTCGATCAAAAACATCAATCCCGTGGTGAGAGAGGTGTTCCGCGTTTCGGGCTTCAACAAGGCCTTCACCGTGCTATGAGATCGAGTATACGCAAGAAGCTGCTGCTGCTTATCGCGGCGCTTTCGCTTGCGCTGATCGCCGCTTCCGTGCTGATATCTTCAAAGCTCTATTCCGATTCGCTCAAAAGAGGCGCGATGCTGAGCTGCACCGAAGCGGCGGATTCGCTTGCCTCAAGCATCGATTCGGAGCATTATAGCTTCATAACGGGCTATGCCGACAAGGTGAAGGCCGTGTATGAGGAGAACCGTGAGGAGCTTGAGGAAGCTTCCGGATACGAATTCGAAAGCTTTGAAAAGCGCGAGGAGTATTACAGCCGCTTTACCGAGGGCATATTCCCGCCCAGGCACGGCCTTGGCCTGTCATACGAGATGCTGCTGTTCAACACGGAATATCACCTTGTGCTTGACAGCATGGATATGCTTTCATACACGGGCGGCATGGAGACCGCTTCGGTATTCTATTACGACCGCGCAAACGGGAACCTGGTCTATCTGATCGACCGCATGCCCGAGGGCTCGGTGAGATACAATTTCCCCGTCAGCGTTAAGAAGCCCGGCGACGAAAGGCTCAAGGCTGCGCTTGACGGGTGCGTTTCCGTCACCACGGAGGACGGCGTGGATTACGCCTCGCTCTCGCCCGTGCCCTGTTCCGACGGCCGCGTATTCGTTTATTTCACAAAGCATGCCGCCGAGATACCCGGCAGCGTGCGCCTGTTTTCTTTCTACACGTTTGCCATACTGCTTGGCGCGACCTTGGCGATAGGGCTGGTGGTGCTGCTGTTTGCCGACAGGCTGATAGTCAAAAACATAAAGAAGCTTTCGGCGGCTTCCGAGCGCTTCACGTCGGAGATAGGCGGCGGCAGGCCCGAAAAGGTCTCGGCGGATATCGGGGCCGGGGATGAGATAGGCGATCTTTCGAACAAGTTCGACCTGATGCAGGATTCGATACTGGGCTATATTTCGAGCCTTGCCGAAAAGACCGCGCGTGAGGAGAAGATAAACGCCGAGCTTGAGCTGGCGGCCCGCATACAGTCCGAGGCCCTGCCGCGCGGCGGCCTCAGCGCGGGCCGGGCAAGCCTTGCAAGCTTTTTAAAGCCCGCAAGAGAGGTGGGCGGCGACCTTTACGATTATTTCATGCTTGACGAAAGCCGTATGTTCTTCTGCCTGGCCGACGTTTCGGGCAAGGGGATACCCGCCTCGCTGTTCATGATGCGCGCGAAGGAGCTGATAAAATCCCTCGCTGTCTCATGCGGCTCCCTGGGCGAATTCGCGTTCACGCTGAACAACGAGCTGTGCGCCGGCAACGAGGAGAGCATATTCATAACCGCCTTCTTCGGCGTGCTGGACACGGCGAGCGGCGTGATGTTTTTCCTGCGGGCGGGGCACGAGCAGCCCATGCTGAGGCGCGGGGGCAAGGTCACGGCGATAGGCGAGGAATCGAATTTCGTGCTGGGCGTTTTCGAGGACGCCGAGTTCATTCCCGACGAGATCGCGCTTTGCGGCGGCGACGCCCTGCTGCTGTTCACCGACGGGCTTAACGAGGGCATAAACGACCGGGCCGAGGAATTCGGCTATCAGCGCATCGCAAATACGCTTGCCGGGGCGCAGGGCGATATCACCGGCGCGCTTTATCACGCGCTTTGCGGCTTCTGCGGGGACGCCGAGCAGTTCGACGACGTGACGATGCTTGTGCTGACGATGGACGACGATCTTACGCTGGAGATAGACGACCCGGATTACGATGACATAACAAAAGTGACGGACGCGGTGCTTGGCGCGCTTTACGGCTTCGATCCCGAGCGCGTATCCGAGACGGGCATACTCATAGACGAGGTGATGAACAACCAGATAAGCTACGGCCTTGAGGGCGCCGCCGCGCCGCGCATCACCGTGCGGCTGAGGCTTTGCGAAAGCGAAGCGGAGCTGGTTTTCGAGGACAACGGCAGGGCGTTCGACCCGCTTTCGGACGTGACCGACGAGGCGGCGGCGCTTTCCGAGGGCGGCTTCGGCATACGGCTCGTGAAGTCCATGTCGGATTCGCAGCACTATGAGCGCGATGGGGATATAAACCGCCTGACGCTGAAAAAGTGCCTGCAAAAAAAGCTTTGACGATAAAAGGAGAGTAATATGGAAGACCTGCGTTTCATCACTCTGCGCG
The DNA here is from genome assembly GCA_017541305.1 of Clostridia bacterium. Classification (GTDB taxonomy): domain Bacteria; phylum Bacillota; class Clostridia; order Christensenellales; family CAG-138; genus UBA3857. The sequence goes on from JAFXZJ010000015.1 coordinate 43,462, forward strand.
AAGAGCCGCGGCTTAAGGAGCGCGCGGCGGAGTGGTTCTGCTCCAAGTGGCACGTGCCCAAGCAGGCTTATATCGCCTGCATGGACGCCTATCTTTCGGGCAGTACCGAATACGGCTGGTACCTTTGCCTGGAGGGCGGGCGCATAGTGGGCGGCATGGGCGTCATACAGAACGATTTTCACGACCGCAGGGATCTCTTTCCCAACGTGTGCGCGGTTTTCACCGAGGAGGACCGCCGCGGCCGCGGCATTGCCGGAAGACTGCTTGATCTGACCGTGGCCGATCTGCGCGCACACGGCATAAGCCCCGCCTATCTCGTTACCGACCACACCGGCTTTTACGAGCGTTACGGCTGGGAATACTATTGCTCCGCGCAGGGCGACGGCGAGGAAGGGCTCACAAGGGTGTACGTTCACAGGTGAACCGTTAAAAAACTTCAAAAAACACTTGACAGCTTCATTCTAACGTGTTAGAATGAAGCTATTCTAATACAGTAGAATGGAGGACGTCCCATGCGCTCGCCCAAGATATTCGAAAGCGAATACCGATTCTGCCTCATACTCTGGGCCAACGAGCCCATCAAGTGCCGCGAGCTGGCCGCGCTGTGCTCGGAGCAGCTGGGCTGGAAAACGACCACGACCTATACTGTGATAAAGCGCCTGAGCGAGCGTGGAGTGCTGAAAAACGAAAACTCGGTCGTCACCTCGCTCGTGACCAAGGAGCAGGTGCAGGCGGACGAAATAGACGAGCTTGTCGAAAAGAAATTCGAGGGCTCGCTGCCGGCGTTTCTTGCGGCCTTCACAGAAAACTGTGCGCTTTCCGACGCCCAGATCGACGAGCTGCAGTGCATGATCGACCGCTGCAGAAGGAGGGGACAGGATGGCTGAGCTGTTCCGTCACGTGCTGGATAACGCCGTTTCCGCGGGCTGGCTCGTGCTGATCGTGATGCTCGTAAGGCTTTTATTCAGGCGCGCGCCAAGGAGCCTTTTCCCCGTGCTGTGGGGGATCGTGGGCTTAAGGCTGATACTGCCCTTCACGATACCCGCGCCATTCAGCCTTGTGCCCGACTTGGGCTTCGATCCCCATAATGCCGCGCAGGGCTTCATGCGGCTTGCGCCCTATATCTGGGCGGCGGGCGCCGCGGCGGTGCTCGCATACGGGCTGATAAGCTATTTACGCCTTCGCATCAAGCTGCGCACCGCCGTGCGAAAGCAGCACAGGGTGTATATGAGCGAATTCGCGCCATTCCCCTTCGTATTGGGGATATTCCGTCCGCGCATCTATCTCCCCTTCGGCCTTGAGCCCGAGGACGAGGCAAACGTGCTGCTGCACGAGCGCGCACACATAAAGCGGCTGGATCATATCGCAAAGCCCGCGGCCTTTGCGCTGCTTGCGGTGAACTGGTTCGATCCGCTCCTTTGGGCCGCCTATATCTCGCTCTGCCGCGATATGGAGCTTGCCTGCGACGAGGCCGTTTCGATCAAGCTGGGCGATATCGAAAGGGCTTCGTATTCTCAAACGCTGCTTTCGGTAACGCTCTCGGGCAGGAGCGTTTCCGTCTGCCCGCTTGCCTTCGGCGGCGGCAGCCTGAAGCGGCGCGTTAAGCTCATCACCTCGGGCAGGCGGCCCGCGCTGTGGGCGAAATATGTCTCGGCCGCGCTCGTGCCGATATTCGCGCTGTGCTTTTTGACCGATCCCGCACGCGAAACGCCCGCGCCCGAAATCAGCTCAAATATCGAATTCGAGCGCTTTATCGACGCGTCCTCGAAAAAACCGCCCGTGCGTGAAAAATCGAGCCGTGCTTCATACCCTTCGCCCGACACGGTAACGGTTGAAATACCCGTTTTCGACCTTGACGGGGCGGAGCTTCCGCCGGAGGACGCTTCCGAATTCAGCTTTATGCTGCTCGTTTACTCGCCGAACGAAAGCGGCGAATACGTATTCACACCCGCCGTTACCGCCGAATGCGCCGAAAGGCTCGGCTTGTCCGAAGGCTCTTCCCATATTTTGAACGTGCTTACCGACCGCTCCGGCGCCGGGCCTTATGGCGGCGCCGAAGGACTCGTCAATGGCTGTCTTTATCTCGTACTGCCCATAGAAGAGGGCCCGACCGTCTGATCCCAAACCAAACCCAAGCAGCCGTTTTCCCCGCCCGAAAAAAGCAAGCCGGGCGGGGGTGTGATAAGTTTGCTCTTTTTCGGTAAAAAAGGAGGCGATAATTTGGCGTTATGGCTTTATGAAAGGACTCTTTTACTGCGGCGGCCGATCCGCCCGCTGAGCGCGGCGCTGCTGCTGTGCGCGCTGATGCTCTTTCCTCCCCTGCTCGCGCGGCAGGCGGACGTGAAACGCGCGGCCGTTGAAAACGCGCTCGACAGCATACCTGTGAGCGTGGTGCTTTCGGATATCCGCGGCACGGGCACCGAGGATATAGGGCTGCCGCGCACGATAGGCGACGGGTTCTTTGACGACCGGCCCGGCACGACAGGCGAATACGTTTACGGCGTGCTTGCAAAATCGAGCGTGTGCTATTCGATAGGCGGCGAGGGCTTTACGAGCGAAAGGCGGCTGATAGGCCTTTCGGCGCTCGAGGCGGAGCGCGGCTTTACACCGGCCGGCGGCAATCGGATCGAGTGGCTTGGGTGCGAGGGCGAAAGCCTTTTTTACGGCTCGCGGGAGGCGTGCGCGGCGCCGAAGGAGCTTTTTTCCGCGCTGGAGCCCGACCCCGACGGTGTTTACCGCGTGCGGCTGAGGCTGAGGCCCTATCCTGCCGCCGAGATGCAGGAAACGCAGATCGTGCTGAAGGTCGCGGGAGTGCACGATCGCGGCGCGGACGTCTATTGTCCGCTCGGGCTGATACGCCGTATCTGCACGGATATGGCTGCGCCGATGTATTACGACAGTCTGCGGGCCGAAGTGAAATCCAACCGCGGGCTGCCCGCGCTGAAAGCGCTTTTGAGCGAGCATTTTGCCGGGATCGATCCCTTCGCCGACCCCTATGAATACATGCGAAAAGGCGTTTACGCGGCGGCGGTCATACACGACGAACAGCTTAATCAAACTGTGGACGCCCTTGAAAAGGATATCCGCACGCTCGAAACGCTGAAGCCCTTCCTGCTGATATTCGAATGCGCGGCGGCGGGCTTTGCCTCGTTCTTCCTCGTCCACTCAAGGCGAAGGGAGCTTGCGCTGGCGTGCGCGCTGGGCGTGCGGATGCGGGCCGCCGTCATTGCCGCAGCCGCGGAGCTGCTTATACTGCTCGTGCCCGGAGCGGCGGTCAGGAACGTCATATTCGGCTTTGGAGCGGAGGCGGCGGCATTGGGATCGATATCGGTCTGCACGCTGTCGGGCGGGTGCGCGGCGGCGCTTGCGGCGGGAGCGCGGCGCTTTGAATTATTAAAGGAAAGCGAATAAAAAAGAAAGGCGGGGCATGATCATGGCATTGCTTAAAGCGGAAGAACTTTGTTATCATTACAGGACCAAAGCGCAGACCGTACGCGCGGTGGACGGGGTTTCGCTGGAGCTTGAGAGGGGAGGCTTTTATGCGCTGACGGGCAGGAGCGGCAGCGGAAAGAGCACGCTTTTATCCCTGCTTGCGGGGCTTGAAACGCCCATGAGCGGGCGCATCACCGTGAACGGGATCGAGCTTAAAAGGGACGTTCTGACCTTATACCGCAGGAACACGGCCTCGGTCATATTCCAGAGCTTCAACCTTTTCCCGCTTATGACGGTGAAGGAGAACTGCATGTACCCCCTGCTGCTGCAAAAGCGCTCCGAAAGGGACGCCGAAAGGATCGCCTGCGGCATGCTTGAGAAGGTGGGGCTTGACGGGACGTATTTCAAGCGCCTTCCCGCTCAGCTTTCGGGCGGCGAGCAGCAGCGCGCGGCGATAGCAAGAACTTTGGCCGCCGGGACGGAGCTTGTTTTTGCGGACGAGCCAACGGGCAATCTCGATCCCAAGACCGGCGGGCAGATAATCTCGCTCCTTCGTTCCGTTTCCCACGATGAAAAGCGGTGCGTGCTTGTGGTCACTCACGATCTGAGCATCGCGGACGCGGCGGATGCGGTATTCAGGATGTCCGGCGGCAGATTGGAGGAGTGATCATGATCGTGCGCATGCATTTCAGAAACCCCGTAAGGCTTATCGCTCTGCTTCTTTTGCTCGGCGCGTCCGTCGCGTTCTTCTGCCTGGGCGCGGGGGTGTGGGCATCGTCGCTCCTCGCCTCCCGGCGCATCGACGAAAGCTTCGTTACGATCGCGCTGCCCAAGGCGATAGAGCTCGACCGCGAGGAGCAGGAATGGGGCGTGAGCTATACCGAAAGGGACGGCATATCGCCCGAGCTCGTTTCCGCATTGGAGGGGATGACGGGCGGCCCCGTTAAGAGAGTTTACCGTCAAAGCTTCATAAACGCCTGCTCCCCCGCCTTCACCGCGCTCACGCGCATACCGCAGGGCGGGTACTCCACCGAATCCGCGCAGGATGGCGGAGTTTTCGTGATCGAGATCGAGTCGGTCGCCAAGGCGCCGGAAGACGATCCCGAGGGCGGCGGAGCGGCCGTGCGCGCGAACGTGCTCGAGACCCTTGCCGCGCACCCCGACCTTGGCGCGATAACAAAGGCAAACGTGACCTTTGACTGCCCGTTCCCCGGCGGCGCGGAAAAGCTGAAGGCGCTTGGGCTTGAAAGCGGCAGGCGCCTGATAATAAGGGCGGTCGCCGTATCGAACATGGATCTTTTCCTCAAAAACAACATCTCCTCGATACTGGGCATCGACGTAAACGAGGTGGATCTTTCGAAAATAAGCTTCGATCTGCCCGAGGGCGCGCTTGACGGCATGATCGCGGCGCACACTCCCGAGGACCGGCTTCCCGCGGCGATATACCCCGACGGGAAGGGCGGCGGGCTGTACCTGACCCGGAGCGACCTGGATTCGATAGGCGCATATGAGCTTATCGTGCTCGATTACTATGGTCTGTACTGCAATCAGCAGGCGCCGCAATTCAAGCCGGATGAAAACGGGGGCCTGATACTCGATACCGAAGCGCCCATGACCACGGGCCGCAGCCCTTTAGCCGACCGCGTGCTGCCCGCATTTGCCGAGGAGATCACGGGCGATACCGAAGAGTTTTTGAAAACGCATCCCGATTGGGCGGAAGCCGTGCGCGAGATCGAGGTGCGTGCAGGCAGCGTGAGCGTGATCGGCACGGACAGGCTGGAGGCGGTATATGCCTTTCAGTCGGGCGAGGCGCGCATGATCCAAGGCAGGAGCATGACCGCCGATGAATACGCGGGCGGCGCGAAGGTGTGCGTGATATCCGAAGCCCTTGCGCAGAAGAGCGGCCTTGCCGTTGGCGACGCGGTGGAGCTTAAACCCTATTGGGGAACGGTGAAGGACATATTCCGCGCGGATCTTTCGCTGACGGGACTGCGCACGCAGCCGTATTCCGGCGCGGTGGGCTTTGACGGAGAGCCCGTGCGGTTTGAGATAATCGGCCTTTACCGTCTTGACGATTTGTGGAAGGAGGGGCAGTACGCGTTCACCGCGAACACCGTGTTCGTGCCGGGCTCGGCACAGTTTCGCGAGCCCTTTACCTGCAACGACGGGCTGTTCCTTTCGGTCGTGCTCGAAAACGGCGCGGAGGACGAATTCCGCAAGGCGCTTTCGGAGAGGGGCTTCCCCGAAAACAGCTTCGTGTGCTTTGACGGCGGGTATTCGGGGATAGCGAAAAGCGTTTCGGGCATGGCCTTGGGCGCCCGCAGGCTTTTTGCAATAAGCACGGCGGTGCTTTTCGCCGCGCTTGCGGTATACATCGCGCTGTTCGTATCGAGGCGCGCAAAAGAGCTGGGCCTTATGCGCTCGCTGGGCGCTTCGGACTCCGGGAGCCTCGGCCGGGCGTTCATATTCTGCCTTTTGCCCGCTGCGGCATCTTCGGTATTGGGCGCGGCGTCGGGAGCGGCGCTGGTTTCCGAGGCTGAAAAGCGGCTGTCCGCAGGCTTTGGCGCACTGCCCGAAGCCGTTTCGGGCTCCTCGCCCGCATTCTGCGCCGCCGCGGGAGCCGCGGCGCTCGCTCTGTTTGCCGCCGCGGTCGGCATAACGCTGTTACTGATGGGAAGGGCTTCTCCCGCCAAGCTGATAAAACGGGGATGAACGCTTGAAAAGGCTTTTGAGCGCTATTGAACCGGGTCCTCGTATATGATATAATAAGAAGATGAGAATAACCGGCCTTGCCGGGGGCATATACGAGAGGTAAATATGAAAAAAAGACTGCTGTCTTTGATATTGACCGTGCTTTTGCTGGCGGCTTCGATCACGGGGATAATGCCCGCGGCCGCGGAGACGGAGCACGAGAGCTATGCGCAGGATACCGTGCAGGGCGCGGCGATACTGCACTGCTTTGACTGGTCGTTCGAAAGCATACGCGCCGCGCTGTCGGAAATTGCCGCGGCGGGCTATACCGCGGTGCAGACGTCGCCGGTGCAGCAGCCCAAGGACTATATCGCCGAAAACGTGATCACCTCCGACGAGTGGTGGAAGCTCTATCAGCCCCTGGGGCTTCGCATAGCGCCCACCGAAAACGGCGCGGCGACCTCGTGGCTGGGCACGAGGGACGAGCTGTGCGCCCTGTGTGACGAGGCCGAGGATTACGGCATAAAGGTGATAGTGGATATCGTGGCGAACCATCTTGCGAATTACAACCAGAGCGGCGGCACATTCGCGAACCTGAGCCCCTATGTGGACGAGGATCTGCGGGCGGAGGAATACTATCACCCCTATGCGGATTTCGTGAACGACACGAGCCGCTTTACGATGACCCAGTATCAGATGGGCATGCCCGATCTGAACACCTCGCACGATTTTATTCAGAGCAAGGTGCTGGGGCTTTTGAAGGACTGCGTGGACTGCGGCGTGGACGGATTTCGCTTTGACGCGGCGAAGCATATAGAGCTTCCCACCGATCCCGGCTGCGCGAGCGATTTCTGGCCGACCGTGATCGACGGCGTGCGCGATTATGCCGGCGAAGAGCTTTTCATTTACGGCGAGATACTCGGCGGCGCGGGCACGGATATAGGCAACTACACGCAGTACATGGCCGTGACCGATAACGAAACGGGCAATTCCGCCCGATCTAACGCCGTAAGCGGCAACGCGGCGGGGCTTGCGAATTACTATTACTACAAGGGGGCGGCGCCCGAATACTGCGTGCTGTGGGCCGAATCGCACGACACATACCTTGATCACAGCACGGACGGCATATCCGACGAGGATCTGATAAAGACCTGGGCGATAGTCGGCGCAAGGGCGGATTCGACCTCGCTGTATTTTGCAAGGCCCAACGATTCGATGGGGCTTGCGGGCACGGATCTATCGTGGAAAAGCGACGCTGTTGCCGAGATAAACAAGTTCAAGAACCATTTTGCGGGGACCAGGGAATACCTTTCCTCCTTCGGAAATACCGCCTATATCGAGCGCGCCTCGAGGGGCGTTGTGATATGCCGGCTTGACGGAGCGGGCGGCGTGAGCCTGCCCGCGCACCGCATGGCGGACGGCGTTTACACCGATCAGCTGACGGGAAACACGTTCACCGTGTCCAACGGCACGATAAGCGGCACGGTGGGCTCAAGCTGCGTGGCGGTGGTGTACGATCCCGACGTGCCCGCGCTGGACGCGATAACCGAATCGCCCCTTTACCTGCGCCCCGCCTCGAACTGGCTGAACGACGGCGCGCGCTTTGCGATGTATCTTTACAACGCTCTGACCACCGAGGGCGTGTGGGCGGACATGACCGATGACGACGGCGACGGGGTTTATTCCGCCGAGGTGCCTGAGGGCGAGTGGCATTACGTCATATTCTGCCGCATGGATCCCGCTTACGCGGAGAACGGCTGGGAGCACAAATGGAACCAGACGGGCGATCTTGCCCCCGAGGACGGCACGAACTGCTATACCGTGACCGAGGGCACCTGGGACGAGGGCGGCGGCGCGTGGAGCCTTTACGGCGCGCCCGCGGACGACACATGGACCGTTTATGCCATTAACAAAGCGGGCTGGGGCGGAATGAACATACATTACTGGGGCCGCGGCGAAACGGTTTGGCCCGGCATACCCATGGAATCGTTCTCGGGCAGCGCGGTCTATGCCTGCGAGGTGCCGGCGGGCATAGCGGGCATAGTGTTCAACAACGGCGGCTCGCTGCAGACGGGCGATATCACAAGCGGCATTCACGACGGCGCGGTGTTCATAATAAACAACGACAGCTCCGCGCACTGGGCCGCGGCGCCCGATTATTACCTTTCCGGCTCTATGAACGGCTGGGCGGAATCCGACGGCGCTTACGCATTCTCGCTCAACCCCTCGCAGGAGGGCCTTGCGGAATACGCGCTGTTCGGCGTGACGCTGACCGCGGGGACGGAGCTTAAGGTGTGCTCGAGCGACGGCGGCTGGTATCCCTCCGGCACGGCCGCCAATTACACCGTTGCCCGCTCGGGCGTCTACAACGTCTATTTCCGCCCGGATCACAACGGCAATTCGGACTGGTATCAGGGCTGGTTCTATCTTGAGGCGGCCGAAAGCCATATCATCGGCGACGTGAACCTTGACGGCGCGGTGGATATGTCGGACGCAACGCTGCTTTCGGCCTATCTGATGAACGCGTGCGCGCTTGAGGGCGCGGCCCTTGAGAACGCGGACGCCAACCTTGACGGCGAGGTGAGCGTGCTGGATCTGCCCGCGCTGTGCGCGCTGGCGATATCGGCTCCCGCGGCCTGACGCTTAACTGTCCCGCGCTCCGCCGAAAGCTTCGGCGGGGCGTTTCATATTGCGGCGGATTGACAAAGCGCGCCGCTTGTGTTAGTATTTAGCCAATCATTTCAAAAGAGGTAACGATATGAAAAAGCTTATCGCAATAACGATCGCACTCGCTTCGCTGCTTGCGCTCTGCGCCTGCGGAGGCGGGACTCCCGCCGAAAAGCCCGATCCCGCACAGCCCGCCTTTGATAAAGAGGGCTATAAGGGCATGCTTGACACAGCGCTTACGCTGGTTTCGGACTTTAACGAGGAGAGCTTTGCAAAGGTCATCCCTCAGTGCGAGATAGACTATAACAAAAAGGAATTCGCCTCCAGGGACAAGGACTATATCGAGCTGGTCAAGCAGGAATACGCCGCGACTGCCGCCGCCTATGCCGAGACCTATGGCGACGACTGGAAGCTTTCCTACGTGATCAACAGCGTGGACGAGAAGGACGCCGAGGGCATAGAAAAATACAAGAGCTTTGACAACTTCTATTTCACCAGCTACGGCGTGGAGCTTGACAAGATCTCGGCCGTCACATTCGTAAAGGCCACCGTCAAGATCGAGGGCAGCAAGGGCTCCAACACCAAGGACAAGACCCTTCAGTGCTTCTGTTATAATAACGAGTGGTATTCCTTCTATGCGGTAAGGTTCGGGTTCAAGCTGTAAGGCTTTACATATATTTTACAAACCCTTTACAGTTTCTTGATAGACCGGCGCGCAGTGCTCCCTTATAATATACTCACGCGGTGGGGAAAACCACCGGGACGTTATAAAGGAGAAAGAAAATGAAGAATGTTGGCAAGGTTTTGATCGCGGTTGGCGTGCTGGTAGTCGTGCTGGTGCTTGCGCTCTCGTGCATCACCACCGTGCCCACCGGCTATACCGGCATAGTGACCACCTTCGGCCGCGTTGAGAATTACACCTTTGACGCGGGCTTCCACATCAAGAGCCCCTTCCAGAGGGTCGTCAAGATGGATAACCGCACTCAGAAGGCGGTGGAATCGCTGCAGGCGTTCTCGTCGGATATCCAGCAGGTGGACATTTCGATAGCCGTGAACTATTCGATAGACCAGACCACCGCCGAGAAGCTTTACAAGACCGTCGGCGAGGAGTATTACTCCAAGATACTCTATCCCAGGCTGCTCGAAAACACCAAGGCCGTGTTCTCCAAGTACACCGCCGAAAAGCTCATAGCCTTCCGCGAGACGCTTTCATCCGAGATCACCGCTCTCGTAGTAGAGGACGTTTCGGATTTCGGCATCACCGTGAGCTCCATATCCGTGCAGGATATCGACTTTACCGACGCCTTCACCAACGCCGTTGAGGCCAAGCAGGTGGCTCAGCAGAATAAGCTGACCGCGCAGACTCAGCAGGATCAGCTTACCATGGAGGCTCAGCAGGAGGCCGAGCGCCAGGTGATAAAGGCCCAGGCGGACGCCGAGCAGGCCAAGATAGCCGCTCAGGCCGACCTGGAGGTGACCAAGATACAGGCGGACGCCGCCGAATACGCCGGCCAGAAGGAAGCCGCCAAGAACAAGGCCATATCCGAAAGCCTGACCGAAGAACTGGTTAGATATTATTACATCCAGCAGTGGGACGGCAAGCTTCCCGCAACCATGCTGGGCGACAGCGCGAACATACTTTACGGGCTTGACTGATCAAGTCAATACGGCCGCCTCGGAGGGGCTTCCGGGGCGGCCGATACGAAGCGATTCGAGAGGGTAAAACAATGAAAAAGATCATTATTGGCATCGTGCTCATACTGCTTTGCGCAGCGATGATAACTTACATGATAATCACCATTTCGTCCAATATCCCCGAGGTGGGGCTGGAGACCGGCCCCGGCTCCATCTATCAGTTCCAGGAGCCCTATCCCGGAGCAAAGCTGGTGCTGCTTTTCATAATGATAGCCGCTCTGCTTTCCTTCCTGATAGGCATAATACTGATCTCGATGGGGCAGGGCGAGCTGCGGTAACGGCCCTGAAACACCGACCGAAAAGAGGAGGATCCCTATGAAAAAGGTAAAGCTGATAATAGGCGCCGCGCTGCTGCTTTTGAGCATAGCTTTGATGGTTTACGTGATCGTATCCGTATCCGCCAACATACCCGAGGCGGGCTATGACACCGGCATGGGGCAGCTTGTGAACTATCGTCCCCCCTATCAGAACGCGGGGCTTGTGATGGTGCTGCTGGGAATACTTTCGGTGATATGCTTCATAATAGGCCTGGTGATGACCGTGGTGGGCATAAGGACCCGGTAACGTGAAATATAAAAAGGTCGACTATTGGGCGCATTCTCCTGAGGTAAGTAATTAGAAAACCGAGCATTAGAGGGCAAAGATAATCGAGACAAGCGACGTCAAGTTGGTGGATATAAATGTACAGAGTGCGGAGCGATTATTTACGATTTGCGGAGTATTCCAAACATGACTGAAAACAGCGAAAGGAATAGTATCTTGGTTTATGATTCAATAGATCATGCTCGAGTTCTTCGTGTTCACAAATGGAAAGGGGGACTTTATGAATAGAGTTAAATGCCTTGTTGTATCATTGCTCCTTCTGGTAATATCAATTATGCTTTCCGGCTGCGTTGCAAGATATTCCAATGTGCAGACAAACGAACATGAATCATTAACTTGTACTGAGCATTCCGAAAATAGAACAGAGGAACCAGATAATTTGACTGAATCATCTGCTCCTATGGTGACTGCTTCATCTGCTCCTATGGTGACTGCTTCATCTGCTCCTGTGGTGACTGCTTCACCTACGCCTGAGCCTGCAGCGACATTGCCGCCAGGTGCGACTTTAGGAAGCATCGTAGTAAGCATTCCCGTTGGCAACGGGAAGGGAGAGCTTTGTTTCCGCGAATTCGCAGAAGATGTAGCGAACGAGCCAACGGATTTCCTTTTTGATGGTGATGAAATATATGTGTTAAATTCTGCTGGAGGAAACATATTGTGTTATAGGAGGGATGGACTGTTGACAAACAGCGTTAAAACAAACGATCCAGCCCCCCAATTAGGGTATTACCCCTATAAACTTGCTTTGGGATCAGATAGGCTTTATGTGGTTGATTATAACCGTGGAGAGGTCAGCGTATTTGCAAAAGATAGCGGCACTTTAATTACTTCATGTAAATTACCTGCTGAAAGGGTATGCCATAGCGGAGATTTAGACCCTCTGGATTTTTGGTATGGTTACAATTTCGCGGGCTCAATTATTCAAATGTATGAGGTTGGAGGTTGTCTCGTTTTCGTTGTACACGATACATTTTATACGATAACTACATATTTCTATGATGTTGATGCCGGAACGATTATGTCCACAAAAGAGCGCGGCCTATCCGGAGACGTTCACAAGACGATAAGTCTTGTTAATAATGAAACTGGAGCAGTAACGAGTTTTAGCTTGGACGGATGGACAATGGACAGAATACTAGGCTTTGATAGCGTAGGGTCAGTATATGTTTCCGCATTTCTAGAAACGGACTACCAGCCATGTCCGCGCAAGGTCTTTGCTGTTGGAAGCGACGGCTCTATAGCGGCAGAGTCTGCAACGGTTGAAGACTCCGGTTATATCGGTTTCTCGCTTGGAAACGATTCAATTGTATATGCAATGATTCGTGACGGCGACCATGTGAACCTTGTTCGTGTCAATCTGTATTAATCGCCGAGAATTCTTGTCGACAAAGACGACATTTACTGATTTTATTGGAGATGCTTCTATGTACACATATATTGGTTCTGCGTCCGACTATAAAGACAAGTTGTATCAAGCCGATAATGCTTTTGAGCGGGGAAACTGGCGTACAGCAATGGGCTATTACGAAGCCTGCCTGCAGTATGCCGAACGGAACGGTATTCCTACTTCATATCTGGAGATGAAGATCCGCGATTGCAAGCGCAAGCTGGGGCTATAAATAAATCCATTATGCGGGTTAAAGATAACCAAAGTAGTTAGAGGCACATGCTATTCACGCCAAATCAATTGACATTGATTATTCACTTAAGGATACACAGCCTCAAAAAGAATCGGGAATGCGGTTTTCCGCACTCCCGGTTTTATTATGGTTCAGGCTGCATTTACCGCCGAAGACCTATGTCTCCTTAAGTGAATACGCCATCGGTCGGCCTTTTTTGCGTCAAAATCTTTTAAGCCAGGGGCACCAGCTTGAGCTGAAGCACGCTTACGATATCCTTGCCGTCGCAGAAGAACACGTTGTAAAGCCCCTCGCCCAGCTCCTCATGGACGTAGAAGCCGATCATCCTGCCGTGATCCTCGGGATCGGGAGTGAGCGGCTCGGTGATGGGCACGTAATCGAGCTTGGAGCTTGCCTGCTCAAGATCGGCCGGCGTGAGCTTTGAAACGTCCGTATCCGGATCGTTGGGCAGCACGAACGCAAGCACCGAGGAGCCGCCCTCCAGCTCGCCGTAAACGCCTATCCACTCGTTGAGGAAGAACTCGTTGTAAAGCCCCTCGGTCTTATAGCCGCCGCCGATCAGCTCCTCGATGGAAGAGTAATCGTGATGGCCCGAATCGGTGGTGAGCAGCAGGCCCTTGACGTTCACGCTGCCCTCCCTGATCTTTTGAAGCACGCCCAGCTTGCTGCCGTCAAGCGAAACGGAAGCCTGGTTTGCGGGGGAATCGCTGCCGCCGGGCTCGCTGCCGGAGCCTTCGCCGCCCTGCCCGGTCTCGCCGGGCTTATCGGTCGCGTTCGCCTCGCCGCCCGAGGGCTTGCCCCCGCACGCGGCAAAGCAAACGACCATGACGGCCGCAAGAAGTATGGCTATTATCCTTTTCATATCATCCTCCGAAAAAATTTCATTGACCGCACTGCGGCCGATAACAATATACCATATGTATCGGCACATTGCAACAGTAAAATAAAAAGCGGCAGAGCGCGCGCCCTGCCGCCTTATTCGTTTTTACGGATTGAGCCTTATGGGGCTGCGGAATATGAACTCCGCCTCCTTGATGCCGATATCGAGCAGCAGCATCGTCATGCGGTCGACGCCCAGGCCGAAGCCGCCGTGGGGCGGGCAGCCATAGCGGAAGAATTCCATATAGAACTTTACGTCATCGCCAAGGCCCTTTTCGTCGGCCTGCGCCTTGAGCTGCTCATAGCGGTGCTCGCGCTGTGCGCCGGTGGTGATCTCGGTTCCGCGCCAGATCAGGTCATAGCCCTGGGGCACGCCGTCCTTGCGCATGTGATAGAACGCGCGCTTGTCCTTGGGGAAATCGGTGACGAACAGGAACTCGTGCCCATAGACCTCCTGCGCGAATTTGAAGGAGAGCTTTTCGGCGTCGGTGGAAAGATCGACCTTTTCCTCCTCGGGCACGGTGTAGCCATAGCGCTTTTCAAGCTCGTCGTAAAGATCGTGCAGCTTTATGCGCGGGAAGGGCAGCGTGGGAACGATCGTTTTGAGGCCATAGAGCCTTTCGATCTCTTCGCCGTACTTTTCGGCGATATTCCCGAGGGCATAGGCGAGCATCTCCTCCTCGATATGCATGACGTCTTCATACGAATCGATATAGGAGAACTCAAGATCGAAGCCGGTGAATTCGGTGGCGTGGCGGGAGGTGAAGCTCTTTTCCGCGCGGAACACGGGGCCGACTTCGAATATGCGCTCGAGGCCGGACGCCATTGCCATCTGCTTATAGAACTGCGGGCTTTGAGCAAGGTAAGCCTTGCGGTCGAAATAGGTGAGCTCGAAAACGTCCGCGCCGGATTCGCTTGCTGCGCCGATGATCTTGGGCGTGTGGATCTCGACGAAATTGCGTCCGAGCAGGAATTCGCGGAAGGACTTGACCATTTCGGTCTGCGCCTTGATCATAAGCTTGTTCTTTTCGGCGCGAAGGTCTATCCAGCGGTAATCGAGCCTTGCGTCGATGGAGGAATCGGCCATCATGGGCATTGCCTCGGCAACGGATTCGACGACGAGCTTTTCGACGATCAGCTCGCGCCCGCCCATCTTGACGGCGGGGTTATCCACCACCTTGCCGTAAGCCGTTACGACGGATTCGACGGTGAGCTTGTCGACCTCGGCCGCGACTTCGGGATAAGCGCCCTTGTCGACGGTGAGCTGCAGCTTGCCCGAGAAATCGCGCAGCACAATGAAGGCCATCCAGCGCTTGTTGCGCAGGTTTTCAACAAAGCCCCCGACGCGGACGTATTCGCCCGAGGGAGCGTTCATGACCAGAGTTCTTTCCATAAAAATGCTCCTTAAAAAGAATTATCGCGTTATTTTACCACAAATAACGCGGCGATTCAATATTTTTTTGTTATGAAGGCCGCTTTTGCAGCAGGCGCACTATCACGCTCCTGTGCACCACCATGGCGGCCTTGGGACAGAATTCCTGACAGCAGAAGCAGCGTATGCATTTGGCGCGGTCGATCCTGGGATAGCTCTTATCCCCCTTTTTGACCATGGTGATGGCCTTGGCGGGGCAGATATTGAAGCATTTTTTGCAGGCGACGCATTTTGACCGTTTCAGCTGCGGGCGCTGCTCGAGCGCCTTTGCCACGGTGCCCGACAGGAAATCGAGCCTGGTGCCCTTGAGGAACGCGGTGCTCCTTCGCGGGACCTTTTTGAAATCGCGCACGGCAAGGGGCTCGGGATCGCCGTAAAGGGCGATATCCGAAAGCTCGTTGGTGCACAGCCCGCGGCGCACGGCGGCGGCAAGGGTGGGCACCCCTTGGGAATCGAGCCCGATAAGATGAGCCGCAACGGCGTCCGCCTCATAGACGGACCTTGCCGCGATCAGCGCGCCGATATGCCTGGGCGTGCCGGCGGTGGGGCCGTTGCCCTCCATGCCCCACACGGCGTCGATCAGCGCAAGGCGGGGCTTGAAGTGCTCGTTTATGTCGACGATCATATCGGCAAAATCGTTCACGTCCGGATAGAGATAATGCGTCTGGGGCTTGATAAGGCCGGGGATCACGCCGTACATGTTCTTTACCGCGCCCGAAAGCCCCACCATGCCGTGGGATTTGAGCTTGGCAAAATCTATTATCGCGTCGCAGTCATCCAGATAATCCGTATAGGTAAGGCGGCGCATGGTCTTTCCTTCGATATTAACGGTGTGCGAATCGGTGTTCCTGTTGAGCTCCGCGCCGGCCGCCTCCACCTCGTGCATGCCGGTGGCGCGATATACCGCCGAGAGCGCGGCGGAATTCCACACCCCGCCGGGGCTGTCGCCCACTATAACGTGCGCGCCTCTTTCGGAAAGGAGCTTCGTCAGCGCTATGAGCAGCTTGGGATGAGTGGTCGCGCAGGAATCGGGCGCCATGGGCGCAACGAGATTCGCCTTGATCACGACGCGCATGCCGGGCTTTACGAAATCCAGCCCGTCGATCGCCTCGAGGGCGCGGGTCATGGCGGGCAGGGAATCATCATATGATGCGCAGGGGACTACCGCGCAGGTGTAATTGCGCTTTGCTTCCATTATCCCAGCACGAAGGCGACGAACGCCTGCTTGGCATAATCTCCGTCGGCATTGAGCGCGGCAAGGCCGCAGAGGAAGGGCAGCACGGCCGGAAGCACGCGTTTCATCCTGGCGGCGGGCTCGGGCTTCATGCGAAGAGCGCCCACCTCCAGCATCACGTTCCACTCGTTCATGGCGCGGTCGACTATTTCCTCGAGCCTGCTTTCGGGCTCGGCGGCGTTATAGAGCCTTACGAAAAGCCGAAGCCCGGGAGAGTCGAGCATCGCTTCGCAGAGCGCGCCGAGAGCTTCCTCGGCAGGTGCGCCGCCGACGGAATCGACCCAGGCAAAGAGCCTGTCGCCCACGGTTTTGATGCAGTGCTCCGCCGCGGCGTTCAAAAGCGACTGCTTGGTGGGAAAGTGATAGGAAAGAGTTCCCTTGCTTATGTGAAGCCCGGCGGCGATTTCGCCCAGGCTCATGCCGTACGCCCCGCGCTCCTCTATGAGCGATGAAGCGAGATCTACTATGGAATCGACAACGCCGTCATTCATGATCGCTGTACGTTGACTTTGCTTGGCAAAGTCCTCCTTTCATCAGGGCTGCGGCTGTTTGGCTTTTGCGGAACGCCGCGTTGGCGCGGGCCGCCTAAAAGCTTGCCCGATCCGCCTTCTTTTCAGGATATTATAACAGATTTCCGCCCGAAAAAAAAGCCCCGCGCGCGCATTCCGGCGATTTTGCACATATAATAAAGCATGAACGATTCGGTTTTGACAAGGATAACGCTTTCGGGCAGCCTGCGGGGCAGCGCGCGGCTTGTGGAGACCGCCGGGAAAACGCGCGTGACTCTCTCCGTTCCGGCCGCACCAGAGGGGCTTTATATTATCGCCTGCGGCGAAGGGGGCTGCAGGCGGGCGGAGCTTGCGGGAAACGGCGCCGAGCTGCCGATGGGCGGCGTGTGCGCGCTTGCGCTGTGCCGCGGGGGACGCGTGCTTGCCAAAGGCTTTGCGGGAAGCTGCCAACGCATGCGCCCCGGGATCGAAAGCGAGCTGCGCATAATGGCGGCGCAGGGAGCGGATACTTTACCCGCGCCCCGGGCGCATACCGAAAAGCGCACGCCGCCGCAAGCGCCCGCTCCGGGCCGCGCCGCGCAAAGCATAATCGAGCAGGCAAGGCGGCTTTTCAGTGCGCTCGACCCGCCGGGCGCGCCTCCGGCCGAGGCCCCGCGGGAGGAGCCCGCGGAGGAGCTTGAATACGTGCACGATCCGTTCCCTCGAACCTTTCCGCACAGCGTGTGGAGGAAGCGCCCCGGCGAGGAAACGCTTTACGGCGAGCTTGTGATAAGGGGCGTCCGGCGCAGGGCCGCCGCCGTTCCCGCCGATATGAAGGCCGGCGAAAGCGTCAGCCGCATAAGAGGGAGCATACTGCGCGATAAAAACGGGCGCGCTTACCGGATAGAGCTGAGATAGGGCGCAGAGGAGCCTTTTGGGGCTTGCAATCAAGGTGTTTGTCTGTTATAATTAAATTTGGTTTAATATGCAAACCTATGTACGAAAGAAAGGACAGCTGCGTTTTCAAACGCCG
>JAFXZJ010000016.1 GCA_017541305.1 Clostridia bacterium
CTCACCGAGACCGTGAACGCCGTCTACACGGTAGTCACCGAGCCCACAGTCGAGGCTCCCGGCCTTGGCCGCTACACCGCGACCTTCGAGAACGAGCTCTTCGAGACCCAGATCGTGGATGTCGAGATCCCGCAGCTCGAGCCGCAGGGATATCATATCAACGTCCACAACTACACCTCTGTCGCTGCCGCGACCACCAGCATCGATCCCGATCAGCTTTACAGCGGCGAAGTCACCTTCACCGTTGACTGCGGCCTTGTCTGCGTGGTATTCGTCGACAACGGCGACGGCACCTACACCCGTCTCACCTGCACCGCTGCGGGCGACGCGCACAGCTACACCGTGACCGTCACCGACGCCGACGTTGATATCGTGATCGTCGTTCGCGGCGACACCAACCTCAACGGCAAGCTCGAGACTGCCGACTCCACTCTCGTCAAGAGGGCGGTTGCCGGTCTCACCCCGCTTTCCGGCGATACTGTGGCGATCAAGCTGCTTGCTGCCGACGTCAACTTCTCCGGCGCTCTCCAGACCGCCGACTCAACGTTGATCCTCAGGGCGGTCGCCGGTCTTGCTCCCTTCGCCTGGTGATCCCAACCTGCAAACCGACAAAAGGGCTGCTCCGCAAACGCGGAGCAGCCCTTGTTTTTTCCCGTATCGGGATCGTCCTTTCGGGTTTTATTTTTTCCTGTGCTTTTTGCCTATCAGCACGCCTGCGGCAACACCCAGAGCCGCGGCGGAAACGCCTGCGATGATCACGGCGGCAAGAGGAAAGCCCCCTTCCCCGCCCGGCGCTTCATCCCCGGGAGCCTGCGAAGCGTTTGGTTCGCCCGTGCCGGGCGCCGTGGCTTCCGCGGAGGGCTCCGTTTCGGCCGGCGCTGTCTCTCCGGCCGTTTCGATCGGGGCCCCGGGCTCTTCGGAGACGGCTGCGCGCAGCGTCAGGTCGCCGTAAACGGGCAAAGAAAAATCATAGGGCTGCCCGTTAAGCGTCCACGCGTCACAGCCCTCCGGCAGTTCGGGAGGGGTTATCGTTTCGCCGTCGCCCACGGACTCAACAAACAGCACTCTTCCCTCGGCGTCCTCATACGTCACTGACAGGAGCGCCGCGGCCGGTCCGGTCCCGGTCGGCTCGGCGGTATCCTGCGCCGGGGGCTGAGTGACCGCCGGCGCGGGCGTGTTTGCCGGAGCCGGGGTCGAAACGGAAGGCGTGTTCGTTGCGGTCGGCTGTTGAGTCGCAGCAGCCGGAGCGGGAGTTTGCGTTGGCTTGGGCGTCGGCTTGGGCGTCGGCGCCGCGGTGGGTTTTGCGGTGCCTGCCGGTTCGTCCGTGGCGGCTGCGCCGCGAAGCACGCCCGCCAGCCTCATATCAATGCTCCAGTCATAGTATTCGATGTTGAAATCGTATGCCGATTCGATCAGCGCGATAAAATCATAGCTCCTGTTTGCGTTGTATCCGGAGGCTTTTGCGAACGTGAACTCGATCAGGGTCTGCCCCCTGTCCACGTACAGATCCATTCCGGTATCCGCCGCAAAAAAGCCCGTCGCCGCGTTGTGAACAAGCGACAGCACGCCGCTTCGGGCAGAGACGAATCCGAAAGCCCCCCTGTCGTATTCGATCGTGCCGCTTATCCCCCCGAACGTCAGCTCCGTTCCGGCTTTCAGCATGACCGTCACCTCGCCGCCCGATTCGGCGATCTCAAGATACAGCTCGTTCCCGGCGGCTTGCACGAAAGAAAAGCGCGCGCACGCGAGCATGAGCGCCAGCGCGAAAATCATCGATAAAAATCTTTTATACATCAGTTTGCCCTCGGATATCTCTGATTGGCGGCCAGGTCAAGGCCGGCGCATAGATTATACTATCCCCTTGAGCGTTCCGTCAAGAAAAATCGCGCCGGCAAACGAAAGAATCGCCCTCCGTTTTAAGGCTGTGCGCTTGAGCGGCGGTGTGAAATATGCTATAATCCTTTTATCAAACCACGAAAGGATACTCTATGCCGAATCTTTTCGCCTGTCACAATTCAAGGGAGCTCGCCTTCAGGCAGCCCTTCGGCGCGGTGCGCACCGGTGCGCACGTCACGCTGCGCCTTTACCTTTGGGGGCCCTGGGCGCAAAGGGCCGAAGCGGTGCTGCGCACCTGGAACGGCTCCGAAAACTATTATCCCGGCGCGTCCGCCTGGCACTGCGGGGCAAGGGTGTTCACCTTCCGCATAAAGGCGCCCGACGCGCCCTGCGTGCTGTGGTACAATTTCCGTGTGACGGTCGACGGCAGGCTTTATTACGTCGGCGCGGCGGACGGCATTCTGCGTTCCGGCGAATCGAAGCTGACGCGCGACATACCGCACGATTTTCGCATAACCGTCTATGACCGAGGCTTTGACACGCCCGAGGGTTTCCGCGGAAGGATCGCCTATCAGATATTCCCCGACCGGTTCGCGCGGGGCGAAAGCGGCGGCGCCGATCCCAACGGGCACGCGGCCTATGGGTGGCGCATGAGCGAAAAGCGCTGGGACGAGGAGGTCGATCATCTCCCCCGCGACGGCGAAAAATACTATTCCCCGCAGGATCATTATCTGGGCAATTTCGCCGGAATACGCGAAAAGATACCCTATCTTGAATCCCTCGGCGTTGGGGTGATCTATTTGAACCCCATTTTCCTTTCGCCCTATAATCACCGTTACAGCATATCGGATTACATGAAGGTCGATCCGCTGCTTGGCACCGAGGAGGAATTCGCCTCGCTCTGCGCCGAGCTCAAGGCGCACGGCATAAAGGTGATACTCGACGGCGTGTTCTCGCACACCGGCGACGACAGCATCTATTTCGACAAATTCGGCAAATTCGGCGGCGGCGCTTACCTCGATCCCGATTCTCCCTACCGCGAATGGTATGTGTTTTCCGAAAGCTACCGCCACGGCTATCGCTGCTGGTGGGATTTCGAATCCCTTCCCGAGGTGGATGAGCTTACGCCCTCGTACATGGAATTCATCGCGCGTGTGCTTGAAAAATGGATACGCCTTGGCGCCTCCGGCTGGAGGCTCGACGTGGCCGACGAGCTGCCCGACGAATTCATCAAATTCCTTCGCCTGCGCCTGAAGGCGATCGATCCTAACGCCCTGCTCATCGGCGAGGTGTGGGAGGACGCGGCGCTGAAGGAGGACGGCTTCGGCCGCCGCCGCGAATACGTGAACGGGCTGGAGCTTGACGGGGTGATGGATTACCCCTTCCTTGAGGCGGCGGTGAGCTTCCTTTTGGGCGGCGGCGATTCATTCGCGCTGCGCTCCGCGCTCGGCGCACAGCTCGAGGGCTATCCCTCCTGCTTCATGCGCGCGCAGCTTGGCATGCTGGGCTCGCACGATACCGAGCGCATACTTTCCGTGCTTGCGGGGGGGCCGATAAAGAGCGGCTTATCACGGCCCGAGCAGCTTGCCTGGCGGCCCGCTCCCGAGTCCGAAGCGATCGCGCCAAGGCGCCTTATGCTTGCCTCCGCGCTGCAGTTTTCAATGCCGTTCATGCCCTGCGTCTATTACGGCGACGAGGCGGGCCTGCGCGGCCTTGCCGATCCCTTCTGCCGCAGGCCCTATCCCTGGGGGCACGAGAACGCTCAGCTGCTTTCGCATTACAGGCGTATCGCGGCCGTTCGCAGCGAAAACGGCGTGTTCATAACGGGCCTGACCTCGTTCGCGGCTCCCGATCCGGACGTGTTCGCCATTGCCCGCACGGGCGGCGGCGAGGCGCTGACCGTGCTGAACCGATCGCAGCGTGAAGCGCGCATAACGCTTGCTCCCGAGGATTTCTCCGAGGGCGAGGCCGCGCCTGCGCTACGGGGCGAGTATGAAGCCGCGATAAGCGGCAAAAGCATGACGGCCGACGGCTTTATCGAGCTTGACCTGCCTCCGCTTTCGTTTGAGATGCTCATACTCAGGCGTCCTCAATAAAAACAAAAATGCTTGCGCGCGTCCCCGGTTTGGGTTATAATAAAGTGAATCAATATGCGGGCGGGCAGTTTTCCCCGCCGGGAAAGGCACGGATATCGGTATGGTGATCGATTTTTATAAGCTGCACGGGCTTGGCAACGACATGATCGTGATAGACGACCGCGAGGGCCGCATCTCCCCCGCGGAAATGCCCAGGGTGGCAAGGAAGCTCTGCAACCGCAGGCTGGGAGTCGGCGGCGACTGTCTGCTCGTCGCTCGCGGGAGCGATATCGCCGATATCTCAATGCTCGTCTACAATTCCGACGGCACGCAGGCGCAGATGTGCGGCAACGGCATACGCTGCTTCTCACGCGTGGTTTACGAGGAGGGCTGGATCCCCTTCGACGGGTTCAGCGTGGAGACCCTTTCGGGCGTAAAGCGTCCCCAGCTGCTGCTGATGGACGGCCAGGTAAAGGCCGTGCGCGTGGATATGGGCGTGCCGAGCTTCCTCACCGGCGACATACCCATGGAATGCGATTCCGAGGAATTCATACGCAGGCCCATCGTTTCCGCCGACCGCGAATTCATCGCCACCGCCGTAAACACCGGCATACCCCAGCTCGTCGTTTTCGTTGACGACGTGCGCTCGCTCGATATAGAAAAATACGGTCTGCCCCTTGAGCATCACGAGTTCTTCCCCGAAAAGACCAACGTATCCTTCGTTGAGATCGAGGACAGAAGATCCGTCATACTCCGCACCTGGGAGCGCGGCTGCGGGGCCACGCTCTGCTGCGGCACGGGCGCAGCGGCGGTCGCCGCCGCCTGCATAAAATCCGGCCTGACCGACCGCGTCGTCAACGTGCGCGTGCCCCTTGGCAGTCTGCGCATCGAATGGGACGGCGAAGGCAGCATATACATGTCCGGCCCCGCCGAAAAGGTATTTTACGGCAAGGCCTTCATTTAAAGCAATATCCCGATTGGAGGATCAATATGCATTACACCTATAAAACTTCCGGCACCTGCTCCACCATGATCGATTTCGACATTGTGGACGGCAAGCTTCACAACATCGTATTCACCAACGGCTGCAACGGCAACCTGAAATCCATCGGCAGGCTGCTTGAAGGCGCCGATCCCGCTTTCGCCATCGAGCGTCTTGACGGCGTGCAGTGCGGCGGCAGCCCCACCTCCTGCGGGGATCAGCTTGCGCGCGCCATTAAGCAGGCCGTAAATGGCTAAGGCTAATAAAAATCCGCTTGGCAAGGCCCGGCGGTCCATATGGTTCGTGCTGCGCGCGGTGCTTATAATAAGCGCCGTGCTGGGCTTGGCTTACGCCGTTTTCACCGAGGCGATGTATATAAGCAATATGTTCATCGTCACCACCGAGGGCATGGAGCAAAGGGCCGATACCGTGCTTGAAAACGGGTCGATCTCCGAGCTTAAGCAGTATTTCACCGACGGCTTCCTTGAGCATGACGAGCTTTTGAACAGCGGCGCTTACCTTGATTACGCCGTTGATTCCTATGATTACCGCTATGATATCAAGGGCATAAGCGTTATGCCCTGGTCCAAAACGGGCACCGTCACCTATATCGAGCGCATACCCACCATTCGCGGCTCCGCCGTGTCGGACGAGGTGCAGGGGCCCGTTACGCCCTGGATCCCCATGCATTACAAGGTGAACCTTGTTAAGATCGAGGGCCGCTGGCTTATCGACAGCCTTGTGGTCGTTGAGGAAAACCCGCCCGAGGATGCGCGCCCCACTCCCGATTACAGCCTGATCGAGGGCACTCAAAAGCCTTGACACTTCCCGTTTTCACAAAGCATAAGCTGCCCGTGGTGCTTGCGCCGATGGCAGGCGTTTCGGATTCCGTGTTCCGCCGCATTTGCGTGGAGCACGGCTGTGATTTCACTTACACCGAAATGGTCAGCGCCAAGGGGCTTTTTTACGGCGGAAGCAAAACGAAGTCGCTGCTTGCGGTTTCCCCCGCCGAGCGTCCCTGCGCGGTGCAGCTGTTCGGCTCCGAGCCCGATATAGTATCCGACATGATAAAGCGCATCGCCGACGAGACGGCGGGCGATATCGCCATGATCGATATAAACATGGGCTGCCCCATGCCCAAGATCACCGGCAACGGCGAAGGCTCCGCGCTGATGCGCGATATCCCCAAGGCGGCAAGGCTGATGGAGGCGGCCGCAAAGGCTTCGCCCCTGCCCGTCAGCTGCAAATTCCGCAAGGGCTGGGATGAAAAAAGCGCAAACGCCGTGGAATTCGCAAGGGCTATGGAGCAGAGCGGCGCGGCGCTTTTGACCGTTCACGGGCGCACGCGCGAGCAGCTGTATCACGGCCGGGCCGACAGGGATATGATCGCACGCGTGGTCGAAGCCGTTTCGATACCCGTGTTCGGCAACGGCGATATCTTTTCGGGCGGATCCGCGCTCGACATGCTTGAAACCACCCGCTGCGCGGGGCTGATGGTGGCCCGCGGCGCCGAGGGCAACCCCTTTATATTCGACGAGATACGGGCCGCGCTCGACGGCGTGCCATTCACCCCTCCCACCGACGTGCAGCGCATGGACGAAGCCCTGCGTCACGCCGAGGGCTTTATAAGCGAAAAGGATCCGCGCCTTTTCCCCGAGCTTCGCAAGCACATGTCGTGGTATTCAAAGGGCATGCGCGGCGCGATAGATTTCAGGCGGGCGGTGAATCTTGCGGGAACGCCCTCCGAGCTTCTCGGCATAATACGCGCCTTCCGCGAAAGCCTTGTTGGGGTAACGGAATAAATTTCTTTATTTTGCTTGACAAACGCGAAAAGCCTGCATATAATTCATACGATATGCGTTGAACCGCTCAACATAATTGAAAGGAATCACATAAAAATGGCAGAGGTCTATTTAACTCCCGAAGGAAAAAAAGAGCTTGACGATAAGCTGGCTTATCTTAAGAATATCCGCAGGACCGAGATCGCGGAGCTGATCTCCGAGGCTCGCGCGCAGGGCGACCTTTCGGAAAACGCCGAATACGACGCGGCGAAGGAGCTGCAGGCGAAGAACGAATACGAGATCGCCGAAGTCGAGGCCATGCTCAAGAACGCGATCGTGATAGAGAACGCCTCTTCCGACGCGAACACCGTTGCCGTGGGCTCCACCGTGATGCTTCACAACAGCACCCGCAATAAGGACGTCGAATATCAGATCGTCGGCGCTGCCGAGGCCGATCCCTTCAAGAACCGCATCTCCAATAACTCCCCCGTGGGCAACGCGCTCATCGGCCGCAAGGTGGGCGAGGAGGTCGAGGTCAACACCCCCGGCGGCATCGTGAAGTTCAGGATCAAGGGCATCAAGGGCTGATAAACAGCGGCAAAAAGCCGGGAAGGGGCTGCCTTCCCGGCTAATTATTTGCGCTCATCAGTCGTTATTCATGAAGTAAACGTCCGCGGGATCGCGGAGATAATTCTCGGAGTAATCATCGAAAAGATCGGGATCGACCGCATGGCTCCAGGCCCGGCTGTAATCGTGATTAATATAGCCCCTTGCAAACAGGAAAACGTTATAGTGCGGAGTTCCCACGTAAAACTGCCCGTAAATGTTCTGCTGATAGAATTCGCAGAGCATCGAAGTGAAATCCCCGATCGTCCTGTTGTTATAGAAGCCCGCTTCTGTAAGGGTCTCGTTCCCTTCGATCAGATACAGATCGGGGTTGAACCCGCCTCCGTCGACCGATAAATACCAATTCAGCACGAGGGGCATATAATAATCCTCCCCCACCTTTACGGTCTTGTGCTGCCCGTCAACGCTTTCAAAGGTCGAGTCGAGCTCGCGGATGACGTCGCCCGGGATCCGTTTGTAGCGCACTCCGCTGACGTACGGCTCGCCGTTTTCGTCATACACCCAGCCGTCGGCGACAAGCTCGGCAATGGCCCTGTCCTTGTTCTTCTCATAATGCTCGAGCTCGAGCCCGCGCTCCTGCGCTTTTCTGTAAAGCCAAAGGTCCTCGTGAAGAGGCGCGTCGACCGGCTCGCCCATATTGCCGCCGAGCCATTCTTCCGCAAAGCCCTCCCTGTCGATACAATAGGCAAGCGCGCGCCGCACGGATGCGAACTGCACCGGGCCGAAATCGTCGCGCATCATTATCGCGCCGTAGCCCGCTCTTGAATAATGAACGGTATCGAACGCGCCGTCGGAATCCTGCGCGAGCTTCAGCGTCTCTTCTATCTCCGCGCTTCCGGTTATGCCCGTAATCACGTCGAGCCCGCCGTTCCGGAGCTCCTCCAAGCACGTCGCAAAGAGTATCCTGACGAATTCTATCCTTTCTATTGAGGGCCTGACCCCCTCGTAATTGCCCTTGTAATACTCGTTCCTCTCGAGTATCGTCCTGCTGCCTTCCAACAACCCCGGATCCACGACGCGGTACGGACCGGACCACGGCCAATTCGCCCCGGGATCGGTCATCGCCGTGAACGATAACATGTTCTCCAGCTTCTTCGCCTTAACATAGCTCCCGTCCTTCATCTCGTAGAAGTCGGAAGTGATATAGCAGCCCTCGCCGTCGTCCCTGATCTGCGCTCCGCAGAGCCACAGCTCGTGCGGCTGCGCGCTGATCCCGAACTGCTCAATGGCATAGATGCTGTCCGCATACACTGAGGGAAGCGTTATCGTAAAGCTCCGCTCGCCGTTCAGTCGCACGCAGGAGAGCACGCCCGTCCCTTCCGTGCCGTCATACTCAATGAAGGGATCGTGATTCGAAACGAAATCCGGCTTTCCGTTATAATACCCCACGCCCTCGCGGAACACCGGCGTCATCTCTGCCATGAGCTTGGCTAAGTAATCCACAGCGGTGACGGGGCTGCCGTCCGAGAAATACAGATCGTCCCACAGCTCGATCCTGTATTCCACGCCGCCTTCCACGGGGATCTCCTCGTGCGATCTTACGACGGCGTCGTTCCAACACAGTCCGCCTTCGCGCGTTTTCGAAACGAGCTCAAGCCCGTTCACAAGCGCGTCGATGGAGAGGTCCGCCGAATTGCGCGCATTCTCGGGACAGCGGAAGAAGCCCGCGATCTCGCTCGTGCTGCCGATGATTATTGAGTTGTCCTCCTTTTCGGAGCCCCAATAGAGCACCGCGCACTCCTGCGGGAAATAGGGGTTTACGGGGTTTTCCGCAACGCCCGTTATTTCCGTATTGTAGGCGGTATAATACTCATTGCGATAGAGAGGTATCTCGGGCAGAAGGCGGTTCCACCGGAGCGCGTAATACCTCCACCATTCGGCGCACACGTCTTCCGCAGTCGCGAACCCGCCCGATGGTTCGGTGTTATAGATCATCGCCATCGAGAGAAAATCGAGCCCCAGCTCATAATCCTTCCCGTCCCGCGTGATATACGCAAGCCCCTGCCCGTTTTCCTTCACGTCCGCGATGGTGACGCTTTCTCCGAATGCGTCATAGAGCGAGGAATAGTCGGCGCCGTATTCCTTTTGCCCCAGATCCATAACGGCAAATTCGGGACTCATTACCGTTTTCGGCGCCTCAGCGGGCGAAGGGCTGCCCGAAGGCGCGGCGGAAAGAGCGGGCGCGGTCAAGTCCGGCGCGTCCGTCCTTATGGGCGTCTCGATCCATGTCTTTTGGCCGCAGCCGAACAAGAGGGCTGCGAACGCAAGTATAAGCAAAATTGCCGATATCCTTTTCATTTCATGCTCCTTTCTCAATCCAAGCTTCCTGCAGGCGGGGCAAAGGCTATCACCGTCCTGCCGTCAAAGCTTTCGATCATGCGCTCCGCTTCCCCGCGGGCGACGTTTGCATTGGCCTCTATGAATCGGCCGAATTCCGGCCCGCTCTCGCCTATGCGGTAAGCGCCGCCCATGTTCACCGCATACAGGTCTCCCTCAAGCTTGGTCAGGCGGAACACCCTTCGGCCCGAGGAGAATATAAGCGCGTATTCCGCGTCTTCCGAATCGTAATCGGGGTTCACGCCACTGACCTTTTCAAGCCTTTCTATAAAGCCCATCAGCTTTTCGATCTCGACCCGGTCGGTCATGCTGAATATGAATTCGGTTTCACCCGTGCGCTTCTTTACGCTGACCATGCCGGGGAGCTTCACGCCCCCATAAAGCGGCGCATCATACCATCCCTCGGCGCCGTAGATCTCGCCCTGCCAGGGATCCCACCGCATGGCCGCCGCGTTCTGCTGAAACGGCCCTTCACCCGCCGCGGAAATATCGCCCGCATCGCGCCCCGTCACGGAAAACACCACGGCGGGTATCAGCGCTGCGGCAAGCACGGCGGCGCAAAGAGCGGCAAGCCCCGTTTTTCTTCGCTTTTCCCTTATCCTGTCCCGGCGGGATATCAGCTCCGCCGTTATCTTTTCGCTGTCATAGATCATAGCGATCCTCACCAAGCCTTATTTTCAATTCTCTCTTTGCCCTTCTCAGCAGATTATCTATCTGCTTTCGCGACTTTTTCAGCACTCTTCCCGCCTCGGCATAGCTCATTTCCTCTATATAGACAAGCTGCACCGCCGCCCTCTGCTCCTCCGGCAGCTCCGCCAGAGCCCGCATCAGCACGCGCCTGCGCTCCTGAGCGATCACGTCGTCAATAAGGCGGTCCTCGCCAATGCCCGCCGCAGCCTCCAGCGGCACCTCGCGCAGGCGTTTTCGTTTCCTGACCGCATTCAACGCTTTATGCCTTGCTATGGAGAAAAGATAGGTCTTGAGCGACGAGCGGAATTTGAAGCGCTCCGGATGGATCATCAGCTCGAGCAGAGCGTCGAGCGCGGCTTCCTCGGCAAGCCTGATATCGTGAAGATACCCGTTTGCAAAAAGTATGAGCTCCTCGAAATACAGCTCGACCAGCTCCGAAAAAGCCGATTCATCGCCGTCAAGATAGCGGCGATAGCTGTCCTCGCCCATACCCATACATTCCTCCAAAAAGCGCTTTCACTTATTAGTCGCCGCAAAACCGAAAAATCCTTCGGCATTCACCGAAGGATCCATGATTTTATTTTGCCCGCGCGGCTTCTATCTTGCGCTCGGTCTCTTCCCTTATTGCTTTTCGCAGCTCCGTAAGATATTCCGAAAAAGTCACGCGGTCGAAGGCATAGGTCAGGTTCAGCTCGTATTCGTTGGGCTCCCAGGTCGAAATATCGGATTCGTTGTGCTGTATCACCGCCTCAAAGCCGTCCATCGCCTTGTAGATGCGCGCCTCGAGGGTCTTCCGCTCGGCCATCTCGTAATAGAGCGCGGTCATCTCGGAGGCGAAGGGCTCGGGCAGTGAGGCCGTCCATGAAAACAGCAGTTCCTCCTCGCGCGCCTCGTCGGAATCGGTCTTTAAAAACGTGGGGATATCGCCCGTGAACGCCTCGCCCAGATCGTGTATGAGGCACATCTTTATCACCTTTGCCATATCCGCCTCGGGGAATTCGTCGCTTATGAAATACGCCGTCAGCGCCGTGCGCCAGCTGTGCTCCGCCACGCTCTCGTGACGGCCGCCGGAGGTGTAGCAGTGCCGCGTCGCGTCCTTCAATCGCTCGGCAACGTGAAGTGCCGAAAGAAGCTCTTTGGGATCCATGGTTCGTCTCCTTTTGTTGATCGGTTTGTTGTTTTCGGGCCGTTTGCGCTTCCCCTCACAGCGTGATCATCCTTGCGTTCACATCCCCGCGCTCGATCTCGAGTATCGCGAAGGACTGTTTCGCGCCGCCCCTTGGGCGCGAGGGCGAGCCGGGATTGAGTATCAGCACTTTGCCGAATGCGGAAAGCTCGCCGCGGTGGGTATGCCCGAAGAGCGCGGCGGTGCAGCCCAGCTCCTCGGCGCGATAGCTTAAGTTATACCCGCCCAGATCCACGCCATAGCGGTGACCGTGGGTGAGGAATATGCGCGCGCCTTCCGCCGTCACGACGCATTCGGAACCGATGCGCTTCTGCGGAGCGGGGAACTGCAGATCCTCCCCTTCGACAAACGAAAAGCTGTCGCAGTTGCCCAGCACGCAATAGACGGGCTTGCCCGTTAGCCTCATAAGGTGCTTGGCGTCAGAGGCATAGTCGCCCAGATGGAACCAGCCGTCGACCGGCCCCGCGTGAGACACGCAGCGGTCGATGGATGAAAGCTGCCCGTGAGTATCCGAAATAACGCCGATCCTTATCATAACGCCGCAAGCACCAGTGAGAGCGCGTTTTTCCTGTGACTGACGGCGTTTTTTTCCTCCGCGTTCATCTCGGCAAATGTCTTGCCCATTGGCTCATAAAAGAACAGCGAATCATAGCCGAAGCCGTTCTCCCCCGCCTCCTCGCGGGTGATGCGCCCGAATACGCGCCCCGTTGCCTCGATATCGGTATCGCCCATGCGCTTTAACACCATGGCGGTGGCGAAATGCGCGCCGCGCCGCCCTTCGGGCACGTCCCTCATTTCATAAAGCAGCTTTGCGCGGTTGGCGGCGTCGTCATGGCCGTCCGTCGCGTATCTGGCGGAATGAACGCCGGGCGCGCCATGAAGCGCGTCCACCAGCAGGCCGGTATCGTCCGCCAGCACCGCGTCGCCGGGTGAAAGCAGCCCCATGGAATCCGCAAGCGCGAACACCTCGCAGGCCTTCTTTTTCGCGTTGCCCTCAAGGGTGTCCGCGTTCTCATCAACGTCAAGCTCAAGCCCCGCCTCGCGCTGACCCATAACGGTATCGAAGCGGCAGCCCAGCATGGCCTTGATCTCCTCTATCTTGTGCCTGTTGTTTGATGCGATAATCAGTTTCATAGCATTATCCTTTATCGGCAGTATAAAAGGGCGGCAGAGCCGCCCAAACGTTTATTCGAGGTTTGCCTTTTTGTATTCAAGCGCAAGCCTTTCGCGCCAGTCGTCCGCGGGACGCAGGAAATCGATGAACATATGCTCCTTCACGCTCTCGTCCTCCCAGCGCATTGCGCCGATCATATCGCGGTGCTCATACAGCCAGCACACGCGGTCGATCACGTACTTTATGTGGGAAAGGGTGTAAACGCGCCTGGGCACGGCAAGACGGACGAGCTCGAAGGGCGCGATGGAATCCTCGGGCGCTTCGCTGGAAAGCCCGCGCTCCATGCCGCGCGCGCCGCTGACGATATAGATCGCCGCGGCCAGTGCCGCCGCGCGGAATTCCTTTTTGCCCAGGTGAGCGCAGAAGCGGTCGGCGTCAAGGTGACAGCCCAGGCCGCCCGCGGGGGTGACGACGGGCACGCCCCTCTTTTTGAACTCCTCGACCATGTATTCGATAAAGTCGGGACCCTGAGAGACCACGTTTTCATCCATGGTGTCGTCAAAGCCCACGCGCATTACCTCCATTTCGGCGGAGCTCATGCCGCCGAAGGTGGGGAAGCCCTCGAAGCAGGAGACGTTGTCGCGCACCTTGATGTAATCGCCGTGATCGTTCATGCAGATGCCGCCGCCGCGCGCAAAGCCCAGCTTGCGCCCGCTGAAATAGATGATGTCGGCGGCGTCCGCCATTTCGCGCATTATCTGCCTGATGGTGTGATCCTTGCGCTTTTCGTCCCTGGTCTTGATGAAATGCAGGTTATCCATCACAAGGCTCATATCCAGCAGCACGCGTATGCCGCGCGCCCTTGCGATGGCGGAAACGGCGTTGATATTGTCAAGGCTGATGGGCTGACCGCCGATCAGGTTGGTGCCCGCCTCGATCCTTATCATGGGAACGCGCTCCTTGGGAGTTTCGTTCAGGAATTTTTCAAGCTTTTCAAGGTCGTAATCGCCCTTAAAGCCGTCCTCGCCCACGGTGGAAAGGCCCTTTTCCTGCAAAAACTCCACAAGATCGCCGCCCATAAGCCGGGTCTGGGTGAGGAAGGTGCAGAAATGGAAATTGGTGGGTATCAGGTCGCCCTGCTTTACGAACGAGCGGGCAAGCATCTGCTCGCACGCGCGGCCCTGATGCACGGGAAGGAAGTATTCCTTGCCGAGTATCTCCTTTATTTTATCGGCCATCTTATAATAGGTCGTGCTGCCGGCATAGGCATAATCGGCCAGGTGGAAAGCGCCCGCCTGCGCGTCGCTCATGGCGTTGAAGCCGGAATCGGTGATCATATCGATGAACACGTCCTCGGACTTTAAGTTATACGAGCAGTTGCCCGCCTCGTCAAGCGCGCGAAGACGTTCCTCAACGGGTATGAGCCTGATGGGATGGACTATCGATACACGGTGCATTTCAATGGGCAGCGTGCCGCCCTCATAAAGCTTTATCTTTGACATTCGGATAATTCTCCTTAACGGTTCTTGAATTTTTATTATACATCAAATAAACGCGTTTCGCAATATCTTGTTGAAAAATCATGCTTCGCCCCAACCTATGGTATATCCTATCACGATGCCCGCCGCGGCGGCTATCGCGATGAACACCAGGGGATGCAGCTTTTTAAGGGGCTTTACGTTGGTTATGACCAGCATCACGGCAAACAGCGCGATCTCGAGCAGATTGAACGCGCCGCCGAACGCCGAGGCGTTGAAATTGAACAACGTGACGCTTATGACCGACCATGCGGCGGCGGCGATAAGGCCCGCTACAGCGGGGCGCAGCGTGGAAAATGCGTCGTTCACCAGCGCGGAATTCTTGTATTTATCGAGCATTTTCGCCACGATGAGTATCACGATGAAGCTCGGAGCAACGAGCGACGCCGTGGCGGTGAATGCCGTGGCAACGCCCAAAAGCGGACTGCCGAAGGTGTTATAGCCCGCCATATAGCCCGCATAGGTGGCCATGTTGATGCCCAGGGGGCCGGGCGTGGATTCCGAAAGCGCCACCATCTGGCTTATCATATCGGAGGTGAGCCATTCGTATTTATCCGCCAGCGCGTTCAAAAACGGCAGTGTGGAAAGCCCGCCGCCCGCGGCGAAAAGGCCTATCTGGAAGAATTCGTAGATCAGGATCAGAAATATCATTTGCGCTCACCCGCCTTTCCGCGCCTTATCAGTCCGCGCACGATGCCGATGAGCGCGGCGCCTATCACCACGAATACGGGCGAGATGGAAAAGCCAAGCTTGAACGTGGAGGGCACGGCGATGAGCAGGAAAGCGGCCGCCGCAAGCACGTAGCCCAGCGGATCCTTTATCTTTTCCTTAACAAGCTTTATCACCGTGTTCAGTATCAGCACGCCCACGGCAACGCGTATGCCGTGAAGGGCATATTTGACTGGCCTGAGCTGAGCGAAATTCGCAAGCAGGGCGGTCAGTATGCAGATTATGATGAACGAGGGCAGCACCACGCCCGCCGTGGTTACGAGCGCGCCCACAAAGCCCCTTTCCTTCTTGCCTATGAATGTGGCGGTGTTCACCGCGATCACGCCGGGGGTGCACTGGCCTATCGCGAAATAATCGAGCAGCTCTTCCTTTGTCACCCAGCCGCCCTTTTCAACGCATTCGCGCTCCAGCATGGGCAGCATCGCATAGCCCCCGCCGAACGTGAAAGCGCCTATGCGTACGAAGGCGAGAAAAAGCTTTATAAGCGGCGTGCGCCCCGCCGCTTCCGTCCTCTTTTTATCGGTCGTTTCCATTGCTTATCACCTGTAAATAGCCTTCCATACCGTCCGAACAGCTCACGCCCATCTCGCTTGCGCCCAGGCGCTCCATGGCGTGATGCAGTATGAAAGCGCCGTAAAGTATAACGTCGTGCCTGCTTTCAAGCAGGGGGTGCAGCTTTCGCTGCGCGCCCATGCGCACAAGCTTATCTATCAGCTCCTCAACGTCTTCCGCAGTGAGCACGGCGCGGTTGACCATTTCCGCGGAAAACACGGTCAGCCCCTGTTTAAGCGCCGCAAGTGTGGTGATGCTTCCTCCCACGCCAACAAGGCGCGAAAAGCTCAGCTCGGGCAGCTCCCATATCGAATCCATATAGCGTATCACCGCCTCGCGCTGCTCGCGCCAAAGCGTGTCGCAGTCGGGCGCGCAAACGGCCTCCCTTGCGATATCACCGCAGCGCACGCAGCCCGCGCGGAAGCTCACGCCCAGATCGTTCGTCACCACCTGCATGGAAGCGCCGCCTATATCCAGCATCGCCGCGCCGCCGAAATCACTGCCCACGGCGCCGAGGAACGCATAGCGCGCCTCCTGCTCTCCCGTCAGGATCTCCACCTTGACGCCGCATTCGCGCTCGATGCGCCGGGCGAACCCGCGCCCGTTTTCGGCGTCGCGCACGGCGCTGGTCGCATAGGCGCGCGGTATCAGCCCGCCTTCCCTTGCGCGGGAGGCAAGCCGTGCGATCACCTCAAGGCTTTTATCCATGGTCTCGTCCATGAGCCGCCCCGTCCTCATAAGGCCGGAGCCGAGCCTTGTTGTGTAAATTTCCTTTTGCGATATAGTGTTTTCCCTTGCTTCGGCGTACCTGATCGAATTGCTGCCAATATCTATTATAGCGTAATCACTCATTCACGTTCACCCTGATCTCGTCCTCGCCGAGATACCCAAGGTTCTCCCTCGCATAGCGCAGCCGCCCCTCGTTGCTCTTGACGTACTCAAGATTGCTCTCAAGCCGCTCCTGCTCGCGCTGAAGCTCATAGAGCCTTTCAAGAAGCCTTTCCTTCTCCTCGCGGATCTCGGCAAGCTTGGCCCTCTGCGCCCGTATCTGCGTGTACATGAAGAACGCAAAGCCCAGCACGAGCAGCACCGCAAGCACCGCGGCCGCGATCCTGACGGACTTCTTTTTAAGGATATCGCTCTTCACGCACACACCTCCCCAAAGTATAATTTAACTTCTATATTATGCACTCAAAACATCAAGAATGCAAGCACAAATTTCGTTTTGAGGGATGTTTTTTGCATAAAGCCGGTATATTTTATTTTTTCCGAAAATCGGTATTGACACAGCCGTTCCCGGGATGTATAATAGCAAGCGTCCTAAACGGGAGAACAGCATATGCGGGAATAGCTCATTTGGTAGAGCGCCGCCTTGCCAAGGCGGAGGTGGCGGGTTCGAGCCCCGTTTCCCGCTCCAACGAGAGAATGGCTTCGCCATTCTCTTTTTCGTTGGAGCGGGAAACGGGACCCTTCTGCCCGCGTTGAGCGCAAGCGAAACGCGGGTTTGAGGTTCGAGGGTGGTCGCCGAAGGCGATTCAAACCATCCTGTGAATGGTTTGAAAACCCGAGAACGGGCGGCGGTCTGTTCCGAAGGAACAGTAGTCCGCCCCGTGGACTACTCCCTATCGGGTATAGTTACACGCTTGCGCCAACCTCTCCCGCCTCCCTTGCGTAAACGCAGCCGACCGGGGGACCGTTAAGCCCGATCGAGATGCAACACAATCCCTCCGTCTTTTCTCGCTTCGCTCAAAAATCCACCTCCCTTTGCACAAGGGAGGCACGGGCGTAGTGTATCAAAGCCTCCCTTGCGTAAACACAGCCGACCGGGGGACCGTTAAGCCCGATCGAGATGCAACACAATCCCTCCGTCTTTTCTCCCTTTACACAGGGGAGGCACGGCTGACGCCTTGCCGTTTTCTTCTCAAAATGCTATACTGTTTTAAGGCGACACGATCCGACATAAAATATATTTTTATTTTCATTCCGCTTTTACCGTTTCCATGCGTCTTATATTACAGAAGCGGCGTTCCCGCCGATCTCATAAAGGAGGTTCAAATGAAGCGCCTGATTCCCATATTCCTTGCCGCACTTCTGGTCATTCCGTTCGCGGCATGTGTTTTCACGCGGCCGACCGTTTCCGCGGATCCCACCGAAGCGCCCACGGCGGCTCCCACCGAAGCTGTGACGGAGGCTCCCACCGAAGCGCCCACCCCCGCGCCGACGGATACTCCCGAGCCGACCGAGGCGCCCACTCCCGCTCCCGCAGCAGAGCCCGAGGCAATGCTTCGTCCCGGCTACATCTACGGCGGCTGCTACGAGAACCGCACTCTGGGCTACGGAGTAATGCTCGACGGCTGGCAGTATGCCAACGAGACGGAGCTTGCCGCGCTGAACAACGCCCTGCTCGTCTCATCGCCCCGTGAGATCCAGTCGATCCTGCAGGACTGCGGCATCTATATCGATATGTATGCCGAAGCCCCGGGCGGCACGCAGAGCGTCAACATACAGTATCAGAGCGTCAAAAAGCTTTACGGCGATATCGGCTTATCCGTTGACGACATCGTCGATCTGGTAATAGCCGCTCTGCCCGAAACGCTCCACTCCATCGGCGTCACGGAGCCTAAGCTGGAAAAGGGAAGCGTGTCCTTGGACGATGCGGAATTCCCCGCGATCAAGCTTGAATGCAGCCAGAACGGCAGCCGTGTGCATCAGCTGCAGTTCTATATCCTGCGGGATGAATTCTTGTGCGTCGCGACCCTTTCCTCTTTGGAAAAGAGCGATCTTGACGGGCTTCTGAGCCGCTTCTACCGCCTGCCCGGGGAATACGAATGGGGCACGGGCTTTGACGAGATATTCGCCGCCGAGGTGAACGACGGCATGATCGAGAACGAGGATTATTTCATACGCGACGGCTCTTACTTTATCTCAAAGGAGCTGAACGTTTACAGCCCCGAATTCGGGTGCTGGTTCATCGTCAGATACAATTTCGATCTTGACGGCGGCCTTGTTTCCGTTGAAAAGATATGCGCCGAGAATATGGAGCGCGACGACGAGATCGAGCTTGCTTTCAGGCTGATAGACGATGCAAAGGCGCTTTACGGCGAGCCCTCGCGTGAGCAGAACGAGTATTACGAGGCGCAGTTCGGCGGCTATGACGCCTTTGTCGAAAAGATCTGCAGCGGCAAGATCGGCCCGAGCGAGATCACGTGGACCATCGAAAACGGCGACCGATACCTGATCGGCCTTGAGCCCGACACCGACCGTCTGCTGCTTGTAGTCTGCCGATACAGCAAGGACGCGCATTAAGGCATAATAATATGAAAAGAGGCGGTTAGGCCGCCTCTTTTTTCATATGTTTTTTTACCTTATCAGGCTCCCGCTCGGGATATCCTTCAGCGTGGTGAGCGGCACAACGTCCGCGTCGCCGGGGGTGGAGGCGGCAAGTATCATGCCGCAGCTTTCGATACCGCACATCTTTCTGGGAGCGAGGTTGTAGACGATAACGACGTTCCTTCCGATGATATCCTCCGGCTTGACCCAATCCTTTATGCCGGAAAGCACCGTGCGCTTCTCCTCGCCCAGCTCGAGCGTGATGTTGTAAAGGTGCTTTGATTTCTTCACCTCAACGCAGTCGAGCACCTTTGCGACCCTCAGGTCGATCTTGGCAAAATCCTCATACGCGATCATGGGCTTGCCATCGGGCTCCTTCTCCTCGGCGGGCGCGGTTTCCGCGGGCGCGGTCTCCGCGAGCTTCGCGGGCGCTTCGGCATTTTCCTCCGCGGCCTTTATCGCGGCGGCCTTTTTGCGCTGCTCCTCGATCATGTTGTCAAGGAATTCCAGCTCCTTCTTGGCGTCGATGCGGGGGAAGAGCGCCTCGCCCTTGTGAAGCACAGTGCCGGGGCGTATGCCGCCGAATTCCTTTATGGAATCCCACGTGCGCAGCGCCTCATCCTCTATGCCGAGCTGTTCGAACATCTTGGGCGAGGTGTTGGGCAGGAAGGGCGATACCGCAACGGCGATCACGCGCAGCGCCTCGGCAAGGTTATAGATGACCGTGCCCAGCCTTTCGCGCTTATCCGGATCCTTGGCAAGCACCCAGGGCGCGGTGACGTCGATGTATTTATTGCAGAGGGAGATAAGCTTCCATATCTCGGCCAGGGCGGCGTGGGGATGGATATCGTCCATCGCCTTATCCATGCGCTGCCACAGGCTTGACGCCGCCTCGATAACGGGCGCGTCCTCTTCGGGAACGGAGGCCGTGGGCGCGGGGAGCGAGCCTTCAAAATACTTGCCCGCCATGGCGACCGTGCGCGAAAGCAGATTGCCCAGATCGTTGGCAAGATCGGAATTGATCCTGGTGATCAGCGTGGCGTTATCGAAATTGCCGTCGTTGCCGAAGGGGAATTCCGAAAGCAGGAAATAGCGTATCGCGTCCACGCCGTAACGCTCGACGAGCACGAAGGGATCGACCACGTTGCCCTTACTTTTGCTCATCTTGTCGCCGTCGAAGAGCAGCCAGCCGTGGCCGTAGATCTTCTTGGGCAGGGGCAGATCCAGCGCCATAAGCATGATGGGCCAGATTATGGTGTGGAACCTTATTATCTCCTTGCCGACTATATGCACGTCGGCGGGCCAGAACTTTTTATACAGCGAATCGTCGTCGGAAAGATACCCTATCGCCGAAAGATAATTCGCAAGCGCGTCCACCCACACGTAGATCACGTGTCTCTCGTCAAAGGGCACGGGCACGCCCCACTTGAAGGTGGAGCGGGTGACGCACAGATCCTCGCAGCCGGGCAGGAGGAAGTTGTTCAGCATCTCGTTGGCGCGGGAGACGGGCTGAATGAATTCGGGATTCTGCCTGATGTATTCGATAAGGCGGGGAGCGTATTTCGATACGCGAAGGAAATAAGCCTCCTCCTTGGCGATCTCGGTCTTGCGGCCGCAGTCGGGGCACACGCCGCCGGCGTCCTTTAACTGGGTCTCGGTCCAGAAGGCCTCGCACTGGGCGCAGTAATGCCCGCTGTATTCCGAGCGGTAGATATCCCCCTGATCGTAGAGCTTTTTGAATATCTTCTGCACGCACTCCATGTGGCGCTTGTCGGTGGTCCTTATAAAGCCGTCGTTGGAGATATCCATCAGCTCCCACAGGCGCTTGAAGCCGCCGGTGATCTTGTCGGCGTATTCCTGGGGCGTATAGCCCATCTCGGCCGCCTTGCGCTCGATCTTCTGGCCGTGCTCGTCGGTGCCGGTCAGAAAATACACCTCGTGCCCGGTCAGGCGCTTATAGCGCGCCAGCGCGTCGGTGTTGACGGTGCAGTAGGTGTGTCCGATGTGCGGATTGGCGCTCGGGTAATAGATGGGCGTTGTGATGTAATATTTATCGTTCATTTCGGGTCCTCCCAAAAGCTTTTTCATTCGATTTCGATAATTATACCATATTATTTTAGCGCGTCAATAAGCGATTTATCCGACTTCGGCCTTATCGCGCGCTTCCCATTCGGCGTCGGAATAATTATAGCCCATAAAGCGGAAGCCGCCCCTTCCCCAAAGCGGGGAAAGCTCGGGCGTGAGATACTGCGCCTTTTCGGAAAGCATCACGCTTTCGTTATCGGAAAGCAGGGGGATGCAGAAGCAGCGGTCAAGGAATTCCCTTTCAAGCGCGGCAAGTATCGAAAGCCTTGTTTCGTTATCCTCGGCGGCAAAGCGCCCCGCGCCCGTCATGGATCTTGACCAGTCAAGCCAGGTCATTGTGACCTCGGCGCCGTTCACGTTAAGCTCAAGCGGCTCGCGCGAGGGCTCGAAGCAGCCCGCGCAGGGAACGGGACAATACCCGCTGCCGCAGTCGCGCATGAGCGCCGTGAAGGGGCAGAACGCGCTGCCCTCGCTTCGGTCTATCCCCATGGGATAGCGGCCCGACGACACCGCCTCGGCAAGGTTCACCACGTGCCCCACCGCCTCGAACTCAATGCTGCCGAAGGCCGTGCCGCCGAGGGCTTCGTTAACGAACCCGTTCAGCAGCTCGATAAGCTTTGTATCGGCCTCGGTCAGCGCGCCCGATGTGCAGGCCACGCGCACGCGTATTGGCTCTCCCGCCCTGTACATGCCGCCGGATATAAGCTCGTCGGCAGCGTTCACGAAAAGCTCGTGGGCAAGCTCGGCGTCATAGCCGCTTATGGACGCATAGGCGTCCTCCAGGGTGTCAAAGAAGGTCCCCGCGCCGTATTCCACGCCGTAAAGCTCGCACATGGCCTGCATTGCCGCGGGCGTGCTGCGGTAATCCGAAGCGGGATCGCCGAACGCATCGACGTAGCACGCTCCGCCTATCAGCCCGACGGACGGCGAGCCGCCCAAAGCCGAGCATACCGCCACGCGGTCGATCGAAAGGCTTATCGCGCGGCGGAAGCTGTAATTGGTCAGCACGAACGAATTGCGGTTGGCGCGCGAATCCTTTATGTTTTTAAGCAAGGTCTCGTTGGAATTGAATATCAGCCTCAGCATGCCCGTGCCGGGCGTTATGAAAAGGCGCTCGTTCGAGGCCAGCTTAAGCGTGTCGTCGGCATTGGGCCGCCATTCGGTCAGCCTTCCATCGGAATACGCCTGCCTTGCCTCCTCATAGCTCATCCGCGTGAATATCACGCGCGTCGTGCGGAACATCTCCACGTGCTCGCCGTCCAAAAGCTGCTCGGTAAAGGCTATTGGCGAGCCGTCGTCATTCGTTTTCCAGCCGTACCACAGCGGATTGCGGGTCAGCGTGATCCGCTCGCCGGGCACGCAGGACGAAAGCTTGTAGGGCCCGAAGCCGGGCGTATTATTAAGTGCGGTGCAGTAGCCGTGATCTGCGGCTTTTTCATAAAGCGGCATATAGACGAGCCACGAGCGGGAGAAAGCGCTAAACAGCGCGTCCATCGAAACGGGCGCCCCGCACACGTAGATAAAGGTCAGCTCGTCCGCCTTGTAGCAGCCCACCGAGGACGCGAAATCGGGCGGCAGCGCGTTCGCCCTTCTGCGCACGGCGCAGCAATCGGCCTCGCTTGAGCCCACCTCGAGCGCTTCGGCATATCCCGCCCATATCGCGGCGGCGCTCATGGGCTCGCTTGCGGGCATAGAAACGGACTGATATTCCGTCCTGTCCCCTATCTCCACCCAGTTGGGGCAGCTTGCGCCGGATTTATCCACCGCGTCGCCAAGCCCCCAAAAGCTCCACATATCCAGCATAAGCGTTTCGCCCGCGGCGATCGCCTGCGCGTTGCTCGCATAGCCCGCCCGGCCCACGGGAACGTATTCCCATTCCTCCGCGGGCTTATAATATTCCTCCGCTCCGGCGGGCGCGGCCTCGTCCATGCAAAGCCTTGCCGCGGCGGGATTGGCAAGCGCGGGATCGAGCAGTGCCTTGAGCGAATCCACGTAATCATCCGCCGTTATGCGCTCGCCCGTTTCCCAACAGGCGCCGTCCCTAAGCCTGACCCTGAACACAAGGCCCTCCGTCATCTCCGAGGGGCGTTTGGAGCCCGTGCTGCAGCCGTATTTTACTATATCGTCCCTGCTCTCGGCGGTGATATCCTCTATGCTTTCCGCCATTTCGTAAGCCCAGACGTATCCGCCCGTTTCGGTATCGGCGGGCCTGAGCGAAACGAGGGGCGAGGATATCAGCCCCGCGATCCTTTCCGCTTCGTCGGAAAGCAGCGCGTGCGGGCTCCACGAAGCGGGGAATTCGGTGAAATAATCATAATAGGTATAGGGGGTGCCCGAAAGCGCGTCGGGCGCTTCCTTTTTTACCGGCTCCGGCGATGGCGCCGCCGTGGGAGCGGGGGTCGCCTCCGGCGAAGGCTCCTCGGCGGGCGCGCAGGAGGCAAGCGCAAGCAGCATGATAAGGGCAAGCATGCCCGCAAACGCTCTTTTCATAGGCGGCCTCCTTTCCCGTAAAAAATCTCGATCGTATTTATTCCTCGATATCCTTCAGCCCGTGGCCGTGCCTGTAAAGCAGGCGGTTGTCCATCGACCACTGGCGCTCGGTAAATTCGCCCACCTTAACGCCGCCAAGCGCGTCATACATCTCGTAAAGCCTGGCGTCGAGCATGTCGATCTGGGAAACGATCTCCGCCTCGGGGAACATGGGGAATTTGGGCGAGCCGTAATCGGGCTGGCCGTGGTGCGAAAGCAGTATGTGCGAAACGAGCGTGACGAGCGGCTCGGGCAGCTGCAGCTCCGCCGCCGCCTGCTCCACCATTGAAACGCCCATATTGATATGCCCCATCAGCTGGCCCCTTGTGGAATAGGACGTGGCAACGCCCAGCTCGCCCACGTTAAGCTCCTCGGTCTTGGCAATATCGTGCAGTATCACGCCGCAGTAGACCAGATCGGGGCTCAGCTCGGGATAAAGGGGCTTATACACCTCAACGATCTTTTTTGCAAGCTCGAGCATGGTGCCCGTGTGGAACATCAGCCCGCAGCGCACGGCGTGATGCAGCTTGAGCGCCGCGGGATAGGCGGCTATGCTCGCCCTGCGGCTCCTTAAAAGATACTGCGTGAGCATTGCAAGATCGGGATCGGAAAGCTTGCCCGCAAATTCGTAAATGCTCTCGAAAGTCTGCTCGCCGTCTATGGGCGAGCTTGCGACTATGGCGCTCATGTCGATCTGATCCTTATCGTTCCTGTGGCGTATGCGGTCTATCTTGAACTGCTCGACGTCCTTCCACAGATTCACGGTGCCGCGCACCTTTATAAGATCGCCCACCGCGTAAAGGCCGTGGGTATCCGCGCTGTAATCCCAAAGCTTGGCGTTGATCTCGCCGCCGGCGTCGGCTATCACGAAATCAAGATAATCCGCGCCCTTCACGTTCTTTTTGACGAGCACGGAGCGCACTATGCAAAAGCCCTCCACCGTGCCGTTTTCCTTGTTGATATAGTTTGAAAGCAAATTCATCCTGCCCATATTATCCTCCCATCGCTTTCGTCAGACGTTCAAAAATATCCTGCATCTGAGTATCGCAAACTCGTTCGTTTCGGTATAGGGAAGATCCAGCTCGATGCTGATCGGCTCCCCGTCCTCGTTTACCGAATCCGCCTTTACCGTCACACCTATCACGCTGCCGTCGTCGTTCAAAAGGGGCTTCACGCTCTCGATCGGGGCCGCGGCGCGCGTTCCCGAAGCCTTTATATAATAGAAGCCGTCCTCGTAATAGAAATCCTGCTCCTTTTCGGGATCGCGCCGGGTGCGGCGGAAATCGGCAAGCTCGATGCCCTTGAACACCGACTTTACGAATTCATCGGCCTGCTCCTTGGGCAGCCTGCCATAGCCGGGAACGCCGCTGTATTCAAGCTGCTCCGTCGTAAAGCGGCAATAGATTATCCGCTCCATGCCGGCAAGATCCTGCCCCCGGGTCATATCGCATTCTCCGAAAAGGCTGAACGCCCCGATAAGCTCCTCGGCCCTTGCGCGCTGCGCATCGGTAAGCTCGACCG
Source organism: Clostridia bacterium (assembly GCA_017541305.1). Lineage (GTDB taxonomy): Bacteria > Bacillota > Clostridia > Christensenellales > CAG-138 > UBA3857. Next base: position 24,913 of record JAFXZJ010000016.1, read on the forward strand.
CTTCATCCTGCGCCGGCGCTGCGCTTTCCGCGGGAGCTTCGGTCGCTTTGGGATCGTTCCCCTCCCCGTTGCCGCCGCAGGCCGCAAGGCAAATAAGCGCCGCAAGCGCGATAAGAAGCGCGGTGATTCGCATAAAGTATCTCATATCCGGAAAAACCTCCATATTATCTCAATTATAATTATACCATTCAAAACGCCCCGTGTCAAAGGAAACGGAGCGCGTGTTTTGCATAAAAAAGGGGCATGGCTTTATATTCCATGCCCCTTAACGATTTTATCTCTTACGGTTCGGTGGTCTCAACGCTGCCGTTCCTGCGCTGATCGGCCGCGCCGAAGGCGGTGCCGTCGCCCGTGATGCCCACGGCGTTGAACGCGCCGAAGTATTCGCGTGATGAGAACAGCAGGCGGTTGAAGCCGTTCTTTTCAAGGGTGGAATCGGGATCTATTATCGTCCTGTCCTCCATGTAGAAATTATAGCCGTTCATGACGATCCTGGGCTTGTCGCACGCATCCTGAAGGGTCTCGCCGCCCTTGAAATAGCGGATGAGCACCTGCATCACGCTCTGGGGGATCCTGTCGCCGCCGGAGGAGCCCAGCGCCATCTTGAAGCCGTCGTCGCCCACGATAACGGTGGGGCAGGCGAAGGAGCGGGGACGCTGACCCTGCAGGCAGTAATTCCTGGCGGTGGGATTCTGGCTGGAGGTGACCATGGTGTCGTTAAGGAAGAAGCCGTCGGTATAGGTGCCAAGGCCGAAGAAATCCGAAAGCGTGTTCGTCATGGAAACCATCATGCCGTTCTTGTCGATAACGGAGATATGCGTGGTGGATTCATGCTCGGGGTCGGTCTCGATGTATTCGGGATTGCCCGATCTCACCTGCTCGATCAGCTCGTTCATATGCGCCTCGGAAAGCAGATCGCCGGGCACCTCGTGATAGGCGGGGTCGCAGATGTTCCTGCGGCGGTCGCGCAGCGTGACGGAGGAAACGGACGCCATTATCTTGGCATAGCGCATAAGATCGGTCTCATAGGTGTCCAGATCGACCGCTTCGGCGATCTCAAGCATCTGTATCAGCGTGGTGCCGGAGAACGGCGCGGGAGCGGAGATCACCCTTCTGCCCATATATACGCCCTCGACGGGGGTGCGCTCGATCACCTTGTAGTTGTCGAAATCCTGATCGGTGAGCTTATAGTTCAGCGCCTCGATTATGTGCTGCCTGATGGGCTGGCCCTGGCCGTAGAATATGTTGCTTCCATAGCGCTGAATAAGGCGGTAGGTATCCGCAAGCTCGGTCTGGCGGATCATTTCGCCTTCGACGAGCAGCCTGGAGCCGTTATAGAACTGGGGGTTTTTCCTGCTGCTGAGCTTGGAATGCGAGGTCTGCAGATGCCTTGCAAAGCTTTCCGAGATCGCAAAGCCGTTATCCGCATACTCAATGGCGGGCTGCAGCAGATTGCCCCAGGGAAGCGTGCCGTGCTCGTTATGCGCGGTCTCCATGCCGAGGACGAATCCGGGAACGCCCGTCTTGCCGAACACCATGCTCATGTCGGCGCCCGCGGCGTCGCGGTAATCATAGAAAACGCTTGAATCGGTGGCGGGATCGTAAACGAGCATACCGCCGCCGCCGCCGATGCCGGATGCATAGGGCTCCAGCACGCCAAGCGCGAACGCAACGGCCACCGCGGCGTCCACCGCGTTGCCGCCGTTTTCAAGCACCTGGTTGCCTATCGCCGTGGCGATGGGATTGGAGCAGCTCACGCCGCCCGCGCTGGTGATCAGTATGGGCGGATCGGAGAATACGGGCGCGTCCGTGAGATCCGCGGGGGGCTCGGTCTGATTGGGATCGGCCGTAACGCCGGGGGCCGCCGTGACCGCGGCGGGCTGCGAGGAGCTGATCACTTCGGGACCGGAGGGGTTATTATCGTCATTGGCAAGCAGCTTGGGCAGATAGACTATCGCGCCAAGGCCCACCGCAAGCACCAGCGCTATGCAGACGAATATTATGAGTCCCTTGTTCTTCTGATTGCTTTTCTTTTCCATTTAAGATACCAACCTTATCTGATTATGAGTCTGCCGTTTTCGATGGTATAGTCGGCTTCGGAGCCGATATCGGAAACGAGCGTTCTTAATATGATAGCCGAATTAGTGATGACCGGCCTGCCGCCCTCGACGTTGAGGGGCACGACCTCGTAAGTCACGCCGCCGTCGGCGCCGAACACGCAGTTGAGCACCGCGCCGCGCTGGGTCATGGTGTAAGCCTCGTTGGCAACAAGATTTCCCAGGCCGTAGAATATGTACCCGTCGCCGTATTTTTCGGCCGAGAGCACCATCTGAATGCCCGTGCCCATTACCAGGTCGGCGCCGCTGTCGATAAGCAGGCGGCTGACGTTCCTCATGTAATCCGAAGGCTTCAGCAGATAATATTCGCCCCAGCTGACCGTGACCGCTATGAAAGCGTCGGGCTCGTTCTCGCGCATGTTCCTGATATCGCGGGCGATGTCGTTGTCCTTGTCGTTATAGGTGCGCACGTCATAGGTGAAATAATCGCGCGTCCTGTCGTCCGAGGTCTCTATGCCCACGTGCAGGATCGTCAGGCCCGTTTCGGGATCGGTGTGCCTTGTGAACACCGCGGCGTCGCCCGAAGCGGATGCGTCGATGCCGGCAACCGATATGCCGCCCGCGTCCTGGGGCCCGTTCACAACGGCGGCATGGGCGGATTCAAGCGTCCTCGAGGTCTCCAGGGCGCCCTTGGAGCCGTAACGGAACATATCCTTGCTGCTGATGGTCGCGTCGCGCACGCCGATATCGAAAAGCGTGGTGGCGAATTCGGTGTTGAAATACTTATCCGCGAACTTTATGGACATGCCGCTCTGATAGGTCTCGACCGCGTCCTCGATTATAGGGTCGTTTATGGGCACGCTGATGAAATCCGACTTGTCGAATATGCTGCGCACGCCCGAAAAATATTCTTCATATCCCTTGGCGTCGATCACCTTGCCGTCGCCCACGCAGTTGACGTTGCCGGTGAAGGTGGCGGTGAAAGCGCCCGTGCCGGCTATGCCGTCATAGGCCGCGTCCTCGCCGTCAAAGTTAATGAATTTCAGCGCTATGCACAGGCCGATGAGCAGCACGGCGGCGACTATGTACCAGATGGGCGAGCCGGGCTTGCGCCGCCTGATACTGCGCTGTACGCGCTGCCTTAAATTTAACTTCGCATTGCTTTCCATAATGCGTCTCCTCAGATCATTGCGATGACTTCAACGAGAACGTAGACTATCGCGGTGACCGCGACGGTGCCGATGAGCGTGAACTTGACGCCCTGCTTGGAAATGGTGCTGGCGATGAGCGCCGCGGTGATTACGCCGACGGAGGTCAGCGCGTCGATCGCGTCGAATATGCCGCCCAGGATGAGGTTGAGCAGGATTCGAAGTATCAGCGCGATGAATATGAACGCGACGAACTTCCTTTTGCCGTAAAGCATCATAAGGCGCGAGAGGCCGAATTCAACGGCAACGTAGGACAGTATGCCTATCGCCACGGTGCTGATAAGTATGCTCGGCTGATTGACCGTGAGCGCAAGATAAGCGGGAACGACTATGCCGCCCGCGGAAATGCCCGTCAGCTCGGTGAAAATAAGGCTGACGGCGATACCCAGAATAATAGTTGTGTAGACGTATGACAGTTCCATATCGATCAGGCGCTCGCGCCATCCTCCTTTTCCGATTTGCCGATGTTCATGAGCCCTTCGATGAGCTCTTCGCCAATGCCGTGAATGTTTCCTATGCCGAATACCACGGCGCCCCCCAGGCGCTTCTCTATTTCGGATATCACCCTGCCGGGCTTGGCCGAATCGAGATTGAGATATTCCGCCTTGAAAAGGCCCTTTTTATATGCGTCCGTAATGGGCTTGGTGTTCTTGCCCACCGCGATGACGGTCTTGCAGGGAAGGTGGGGAATGACGTCCGCCGCCATCTGGCGTGTGCGGTCGCCCCTGTCGCCGCGGCAGTTGGCAAGCACTATCAGGTTATCCCCGCTGACGCCCTTGTGCATCACGTGATCCCATATCTCAAGCGTTGAGACCGGGTCGTTCGCGGCAAAGCCGTTCACGAAGAAATCGCGGTTCTCCTGCGCCCCGATGGGGTTGATGGTCGCGATGCCGGGATCGGGCGGCGCGGTGAGTATGCCCGCCAGGGCCTCCTCGCGGTCGATGCCCAGCGCCTCGGCAAGGGCCAGGGGCACTGCCACGTTATTGGGGAACACCGCGTAATTGAACTTGTCCAGATACCCTTCGGGGATCTTGGATTCGTCCGCAACGAACACCTTGGTGTGCCTTTCCGCGGCGATCTTGGAAAAATACTCGGTATAATCGCTCGAGCCCAGCACCAGTATGCCGTTATAGGGTATGGTGACGGTGAAGGCAAGCGCGATCTCGTCAAGGGTGGGGCCCATCTCGTCGATATGATCGGGCAGCACGTTGACTATGACGCCTATCTGCGCCTTTATCATCTGCTCCTGATAGATCTTCTGCAGCTCGGGCTTGACCGCCATGCACTCGCACACCAGCGCTTCGGCGCCCCTGTCGGCGGCGCGGCTTATCACGCCTATCTGCTCCTTGATATTCGCGCCCTCGGGCTTGCGGTCGATGGGCTCCTCGTCGGCGTCCCAATACAGCATGCGGGCGGCGGAGCCCGTCGTCTTGCCGATGACCTTCACGCCATGGTATTTCAGCATGGCGGTGATCATCCTGGTGATGGTCGATTTGCCGCGGATGCCGTTGACGTTGATGCGCATCGGTATCTTCTCGACCTGCTTAAGATGCTTGCGTTTCTCGAGTATGCCGAGCACTATCAGCGCGATCCCGCACACGGCTATGAGAATGTAAACAGGTATGAACTTCAAAAAATAACCCTCCATCAGTGCTATGCTTTTCAGGCCCGAAACGGACAAAAAGTCCCCTTCGGCATATAACACCAAATTCTATGATATCATAAAAGCATTGTGAATGCAACAACTTCCTTGATTTTTTGGGGATTTCTCATGAAAAAGTCATATTTCGGGATATTTTTCGCGCCTTTCTTTCAACCTGTAATCGACTTTTTGTGCGTATATTTACCGTCTTGACGGTATATAAATGAATCACAGTTCAGATTTGTGTATTTTTTATGAACAAGAAAAGGCCGGAGGCTGTTCCCTCCGGCATTATTCAGCGCCGCGTTTTATCCGTTTATCGAATCGAGCACGCTCATAATAAGCCCCGGCAGATCCCATCCGCCGTTAACGGGGGCTTCCGCCGTGATCCTCACCGCGCAGCCGCCCGCCAGCACGAACGCCTCGAAATGCTCGTACTCGCCGTCGGAGCACTCCCTTATCAGCTCCCTTGAGAAGCCGTCGAGCGGACGGAACTCCGCCGCCTCCCCATCGAATAAGCCCGCGATCCGATCCTTATGCTCCGCGGGGACTATATCAACGTGCACGTCGGGGAAGTCATCGCCCTGCGGCCTGAATATCAGCTCCGCGCACCTCACGTCGTCCTCGGTGTAAAGCGCGGCCCTTGATGCAAAGCCCTCGGGCGCGCGCTTGGGCGCCGCCGCGCCTAAAAGCGGATCGTTCACGCAGTCCAAAAGGGTCGCTTCGGGCATCTTATCGGGATCGAGGAATTCGCTCCTGCCGCGTATGAGCGAAGCGACGCCCTCGGCGGCGTCCTTATCAAGGCACAGCACGCGGCCGTTTTCAAGCCGCTGCGCCTCATACACCCACACGCAGCCGTTTTCCCACAGCACTATGTCGATCCGCATGCCGTCGGGCTTTGTGAGCCTCAGATACCCCACGCGGTCGGCGGTGGATACGCCTTCGGGGAACAGCTCGCCCTCGTCACGCCATTCGGCGGCGTCGAGCGCCGCTATGAACGCCGCCACGCTTTCGCCGTGCCCGGCGCCGATGGGCTCCCACACCTCCTCGTAATACTCCTCGGGGCTCCTGTGGAGTATCAGCTTCGAGCGGAACTCAAGCCCGTCGAAGCCCCCGAAGAAGGTCTCGAAAAGATCCGCGCCGCGCCTGTGTTCGGCGCCGAACGCGCTGTAATACACCCTAAGCCTTCCGCTGCCGTCGAGCTGACCAACGACGTATTCGGGATCGTACCCGCGAAGGGCGTAAACGGGGCCCTTCATGCCGCCGGCGCGCTCCTTAAGGGGCATTGCGGTGTGCGCGGGCAGGCCTCCCTCGATCGCGTCGGCGGAGACCTCGGCATTGCTGTCGAAGAACCATTCCGGATCCATGACTTCGGAGACCTCGCCTATCCTTTCGCCGACGAGCGCCTGCGCGCCGTCTATCACGGATATCAGATCGTAAAACCGCGAATCATGTATCAGGTAGCGCCATTCGCTTTCCTCCGATCCGCCCTCGTCGCCCTCGGCGACGATATCGCCGCCGTGCTCGGTGGGAAGTCCCGCGGGCTTCACGGCCTCAGTCGGCACGGGCGCCGAGGCCGCCTTGTCGTCGGCGGGCGTCTTGGGCTTCATCACCGCCATTGTCACCGCCGCCGCGCCCAGCGCCAGAACAAGCGCCGCCGCCGCGGGCACGAGCCGGGCAAGCCTTCTTTTGGGCTTTGCCTCCATATCGCGGGCTCCGTTTATAAGCCCGTTGTCTATATCGCCTATGGATTCCAAAAATTCCCTGCTGTTCATTATGATCGCTCCTTTATACTTCGAATCCTTCTTTTTCCAGATACTTTTTCGGCTCCCCGCGCAGGCGCGAAAGCTGCATCTTGACCGCGCCGGCGCTCCTGCCGGTCAGCTCGCCTATCCTTTCAGCCGAATCGAAAAACCAGTAGCGCCTTATAAAAACGTTCCGCTTCTCCTCGGGAAGGCCCTCGAGGAAGGCGTTGAGCGCGTTCCCCAGCGCCCGCGATTCCACCTCGTTCTGCACGTCGGCCGACGAGGGCAGGCATTCCTCAAGCTCCCTCGTCAGCTCCGTCTGCGGAGCCGAGCGCTTTGCCGCGCGCTCCTTTTCGGCGCGGTTGATCGCGATGCAGCGCGTGATGCGGCCGAGATAGGCAAACAGATAGTCATACGGTCTGTTCGGCGGTATGCGGTTCCAAGCGGCAAGCAGCGCGTCGTTCACGCATTCCTCCGCGAACCCCTCGTCGCCCAAAGCGCCGAACGCGATCCTTTTAAGCTTCGCCCCGTACTTATCCTGTGCGAGCGATATCGCCGTTTCGTCCCTTTGCAGGAACAAGTCCACAATTTTGCCGTCGTCCAAGGAAGCGTCCCTCCTTTTCGTTATTCAAAAGGCCTTTCACCCATTATATCAGTTTTTGACGCGCCGGGGTAACGCGAAAAAAGAAAAATGCCCCGATCCCGCGCTCCTGATAAGGAAGCAATCCGAATCAGATAGTAGCGCACAGGAAAAGGCAAAGGAATTCCGAGATAAGCATTACGCTTGTCTCGGTTTTCTTTTTGAGAAAAACATCTCGCACATTCGTCAAATTCAATTCGGTCTGCTATTATGTTCTCAGAAAGACTAAGGAGGATGTGACTATGCGGACCGTTTTCAAAATACTGCTTGTCCTGCTATGGCTGCTGCTCACGATACTAAAGCTCATATTCAAACTCACGGAAGGTGCAGCGGCTTTTGTACTTGCGATCGGCGGAGGCCTGCTGCTCGTGTACGACCTGTTTCTGATTATCATCGGCAGCGGCTCAAAAGAGCTTATGCTTCATCTGCTCATGATTGGAGCGTTACTGATCGCCGTTCCGTTCCTCGCGGGAATAATGACCGGCTTACTTGAAGCAGCGCAGGAACCCATCAAAGAATTCTTAGAATCATAGGAGGATACACACATGGACATCACTTACTCAAAACGCGAAGACTATTACTATCCCGACCTGACTCTCCCTCCCCAGACAATCGGGGATATCGGTCGTTTCGGACGAATGCGAAAGAAATATTTGAAGGAGCATCAGCCGGACACCTTCGCATTGATGCTGATGGAGAACATTCTGATGCAGCACCTCATCGACATCGACCACCAAGCCAATGAGCAGATCGACCTCATTACCTCCCAGCTCGCCCGTGCCGAGGGCGTGACCGAAGAGCTGAAAGCCCGCGATCAGCTTGGCTGGATACAGGCGATGAACTCCAATAGGGCACGAGCGGAGGAGACGGTCATCCGAGAAATAGTACTCAAGTAGCAACTGACTTGACGAAAAGAATTATCCACTTATGAAAGCGATGGACTTCAAGCTCCATCGCTTTTTGCTATTCTGCCTACAAACATCTTTCGTTGTCTTGAAAACGAAGGAAGAAAATGCTATATTATTTGGAGCATAGAACCAAGCTGTTTCAATCTCGCTTTGGATCAAGGCGGCATAATTCTGATTGTCCTTAGGAATAGGCAAAAGGGAGGCAGAGCAAATGACCATAAAAAAACTTGTTGTTAAGAACTATAAACTGCTTAAGGATAGCGTAATCAAACTAAACCCAAAGATTAACATCTTTGTCGGTGATAATGATGCCGGGAAGAGTACGCTCCTTGATGCGCTTTCAATTGCAACTACTGGGAAACTGAACGGAATAGCTTTTGATCGTCAGCTTAAAGCAAACCTATTCAACAGAGATATACGCGATGAATTCATTGCTGATATGGCACTCGGGCTTAACCCAGCGCCCCCACGAATTATAATTGAAGCGTACTTTGATGGCGATCCCATTTACCAGGGAACTGAAAACGAATTATCCGAAGATGCCGCTGGCATTCGTGTGGTAGTTGATATTCTCGACTCAAACACAGAGGCATATAGGCAAATGTTGTCTGAAAGAAAAGTCAAAGACATTCCGGTCGAGCTTTATGGTGTCACTTACCACTATTTTAGCGGAGCCACCGTTTCTTTCCGGTTATCCCCCTTTAAATGTATAACCATTGATACAACACGAAAAGAATACGCTGGAATTGTCGATCATTTTGTTTCAGACAGCATCTCTGATAATTTAACCGAAGACGAACTGACCAATCTTGCTGTGGCATATAATGCAAGCAGAAGACAATTCCGAGAAAATGATGTGGTTCAAAAGCTTAATGATGCTGTAAAAACAAGCACGATAATAAAAGGCCGAACTGTATCTCTTGACTTGCGGGAAGACGATGTCAATGCATGGAAGAAACAAATGTCCATTGTAGTCGATGAAATACCTTTCGAGCAAATTGGTTTTGGAACGCAAAACAGCATCAAAATAGAACTTGCTCTTAGAAATGCGGATAATCAAGCTAATGTTGTCCTTATGGAAGAGCCAGAAAACAATCTCTCTTTCTCAAACATGACTCGTCTTGTAAAACATGTTGTACAATCTTCTGATAAGCAGGTTTTTATATCTACCCATAACAGCTATATCGCCAATAAACTCGATTTGGGTAATGTTATTCTTGTTCGCGATGGACAGGTGCAATCATACGGTGATTTGCCAGCAGAAACAAAGCGTTACTTTACAAAACTGCCTGGTTATGATACCTTGCGCTTTGCTTTGGCGACAAGAGTTGTTTTAGTAGAAGGGCCAACCGATGATCTGATTATTCAACGCGCTTATAAGGATAAATATGGGCGTCTTCCTTTCGATGATGGGATCGATATCATTTCGGTAGGCTCTTTAGCATTCAAACGTTTTGCAGATATAGCAAATTTAATCGGCAAGGACGTTGTGATTGTCACCGATAACGACGGAGATATCGACAAAAATATACGAAAAAAGTATGCTGAGTACATCGAACACGACAATTTGCACTTCTACTACGAAGAGAACGAGCATCTTAACACTATTGAGCCGAGCGTGCTTGCTGTAAACTGCGACGGTGATCAACCTCATATGGCGTTCAAATCCATAATATCCAAAGACGGGTCTCTTGAGTCCAGAGACTATACAGGAATTCTTGATTTTATGAAAGGGAATAAGGTTGAATGGGCATTCAGAGTTTTTGAGTCTGAAAGCTCTATTTGCTACCCCCAGTACATTCAGGATGCCATCAATTTCTTTGAATAACATTGCAAAAATGTCGGCCGCGGGCTCAGGCAAGACATATGATATCTGTAATAGTGCACTGGAACAGGCAAGGTCTGGTAACAGAGTTCTAATAACAACTTATACAAACCGTGGTGCTGAATCTGTACGAAACGAAATACGGCTGCAAAATGACGGGGTTTTGCATCCCCTTGTTATTGTGAAAACATGGTATGTCTTCATGCTGTCAGAATTGATAAAACCATATCAAAGATACTTAACACAAAGAGTTGGGGGAGTTAAGGGATTTGATTATTCACAGTCATACGGCTACATAAATTATGCAAAGGCTGGTACCATCAGAAGGTATCTTACTGATTCTAAAAACGTGCGTTCTAACGAAGGAGCATCCTTGGCGTGCTTGCTGAATTCACTAAGTAACGGTAAGGTTATTACCCGATTGGAGATGGTCTATTCCACCATTTTCTTTGATGAAATACAGGATATGGTTGGAGATGATTTAGAAATTATCCGTTTGCTTATCAACTCCTCAATTGGAGTTGTGTTTTGTGGAGATAACAAGCAGGCAACATTTAGTACACATAACACAAAGAAAAACAAAGGAAAGACTGGGAAAAACATTTGGCAGTTCTTCTCTGAGATGGAAAAGAATGGTTCTGTCATAGTTGAAAGAAACCTTTCGAGTCGAAGATTCAACCAACAAATATGTTGCTTTGCAAACAGCATATTCCCTGTTGGAGAGCCCATAACTACTATTATGACAGACCAAACAGACCATGATGGTGTTTTCCTTATTGCAGTCTCTGATGTATCTGCTTATCTCGCTGCTTACTCCCCTCAAGTTTTGCGGTATGATAAAACATTTGATAACTATGGACGATTTGCTGTGAACTTCGGGGCTTGCAAGGGTGAAACCTATGAACGAGTTTTAATTGTCCCAAATGGCCCGCTTACGGATTTCGTAATGAAAGGAACAGTCCTTTCCTCTCCCGAAAAATACTATGTTGCTGTCACTAGACCCAAATACAGTATTGCTATTGCTTTTAAGAAATTACCTAAGGCATTGAACGGCTACGAGGAAACTATGATTGCATGTGGAAACACATCAATTCGTGCGCTAAAATATATCATCTCTGATTAAAACAAGAAAGGAAATGAAAAAATGTCAATTAAAGACCTGCTGGAAACTCACATAGTTGTGCTTGACACTAATGTTCTGTTGAATACATATAGGTACTCACCAGAGTTTTCGGAGTTCGCATTGGAATGCATAAAAGCTGTAGCAGAACATGTAGTCCTTCCTGCAACGGTATTTTTAGAGTATTCACGTCACCACCGTTCTGCTTTCGCGGAAATGGAAAAGCGCTTTCTAACAACTGTAGACGAGCCGAAAAAGCAAATTAACAATGCAAAAACCAAAATACTTGGTTCCTGCGCAAACCTTACAAGGCTTCAGTATCCCGATGTGGATTTCCTGAAAAGCTCTTTGAGTGAAAAAATGGATGCTGTTTTGAAAGTGCTGGAAAACTATTATGAAGATCATACCTCGATTGATTTGACACAGCATTATTGGAACGGTACCGATCGCCTTAACCAACTTGTTATTTCCTTATCAGTAATGCAACCACTCACACACGATGAGATTTACACGTGGTGTGATGAAGGAGAGAAGAGATATAAAAAACAGACTCCCCCAGGTTATAAAGATGCAAAAAAAGATGGAGTGCGCAAATATAGCGACTTATTTATCTGGAAAGAAATCTTGAGATATGCTAGGGCTGAAAGAAAAGACGTTATTTTTGTTACCGACGATGTAAAGGAGGACTGGTGGGAGATAAACGGAAACGGGTCATGCTTCCATTCACAGCTATTGGACGAGTTCAAGAAAACGGGGAAGCAGATTGTTCCGATGAAATGCAGCGCTTTCTTTTCTGACGTTTCATTGGCGTTCTCAATTGCGAAAACTGATACAGTAGAACTTGCTTTGACAATGACTGATGCAGATTATTGTGATAGAATAGCGGATCGGGTATTTGATAAAGTTGTAGTCGATCTGATGTATAATTCCGAAGACTATATAATTCAAGATTCTGCCCATATTGGAACCGAGGGGATAGATGAATGTGACATTACCTATCACGAGTTTGTTTCGGCTCACCGTGTTGATCGGGAAGAATATATGATTATCTATGAGTTCATATTCATGGTTAGGATAGAAGGTGTCTCTTATGATTATTGGGGACGTGACGATGATACCAAAGAGGTAATTTGCTCGGAGGGAAGAGATCATGTTTTTGAAGGCCCAATTTTCGTTACAGTCGAACGGCAGGTAGAATCCTTTTATGATTTTGAAGATGATGACAGTTTTGAAGCAGCAAAGATAGCAAGAGGAGAAATCAAAGAGCTTTCTTATTCAGACAGGCTTCCGGACCCCGGAGAATACGGTTACTGTCCGAACTGCGGCGATCCGCTAACGGAAAGCAACTATGCCGGAAACGGTTTCTGCATCAATTGCACAAGGAAATATGATTTTTAAAAAAGCTCCACATTGAAACTTGGACTATAATAGAATAAGGGCGTTGCATTAGGATAAAGCTAACTCGCAACGCCCTTTTTTACTATGATCGTCACACTCGTGCGAATTGTACCGTGTATAATCCGCCGGAGTATGATACAATCCCATTGTAAAGAAAAGCGGATGGAGGCGCTGAGTTGGACTTCGGCAGAAAAATAGCGGACGCGAGGGTAAAAGCGAATATCACTCAGCAGGAGCTTGCGGATAAGCTCTTTGTTTCGCGCGAGCTGATCTCCAAATGGGAGAACGGCCTGCGCCGTCCGAACTACGGAACTTTCCTGCAAATCGCCGACGCGCTGTCCGTCCCCGTGGAGTCGTTGATTTTGCGAGAGGATTGCGTCTTTGAGGAGCTCGAAGCCTGCGTTCCTCCGGAGTGCGGGATTGCACGTGAGCGGCTGTCCCGGTTGATCGGTCGCTTTGCCGAGGGGCTCCCGCAGCCGGACGCGGGGATGTTCATCCGAAGATACTACCTGCTGAACTCGAACGCGGAGATAGCCAGATTCTACGGCATAAGCGAAAACAGAGTGCGAAGCAGACTATCCAGAACGGTCCAAAAGCTCAAAAAATACTTGAAGGAGGAATGCAAAAATGGATGAGCACAGAATGTTTGACGCGATAGCCGATATCGACGAACACATTATAGATAAATGCCTGACGGTTGACAAGAACGTAAAGAACAGAACAAAGAGCAGCCGCTCCGTTTCCGGTAAACGACCTATCCCTTGGTACGCCTATGTCGCCGCTGCGCTGGCGCTTGTATTCCTCGGCGGAGTCATAAATACGGTCGGGACAAAGCTCCTTCAAAAGACCGTCAGCAACACCGTATCCCTTGATGTGAACCCATCCATCGAGATAAAGCTCAATCGGAATGAACGCGTCGTCGCCGTGGTGCCCCTCAACGGGGGCGCCGAAAAGGTCGTCGGCTCAATGGATTTTTCGGGAGTGCCGCTCGATCTTGCCGTAAATGCGCTGATCGGCTCCATGGTGCGGAACGGGTACCTCAATGAGTTCGCCAATTCCGTGCTCGTCACGGTCGACGACAAGGACGACGCGAAGGCCGAAGAGCTGACGCGCAGGCTCGTTTCCGTAATAGACGAGGCCATGATCCCGCAGGGAGGCGGAGCCGTTATAGGCATGACCGCCGTGCATGACGCGGAGCTTGAAAAGCTTGCGGACAGGTACGGGATAACGCTCGGAAAGGCGATGCTGATCAGCAAGGTCGCCGAGCACATCCCTTATTACAGCTTCGACGAGCTCGTTATGCTGAACATTTCGGAACTCAATATGCTCCTCGATCCCAAGGCCGCGGACGTGACGCACATCGGCACGCCCAAGACCAGCATCATATCCTCCGCCGAAGCCGTCGCCAAGGCGCTCGATGCGGCGGGCTATAAGGATGCGTTCCTTGTCCCCGTCAGCGGGAAATACGTCACGCCCGCCGTCGACGCCTACCGTGTGGATTCACGCGAGCCCGATACTGCATTCGAGCTGATCTCCGATCTCTGTATCGAAAACGGAGAGTTCGTCTACTGGGTGGAGTTCCGCGACGGAGATATGAAATACGATATCCGCGTGAACGCCGGTGGGAGCGGCGCCGAAGTCTTCAAATGTCCCGTTTGGAGCTCGTATTACGGGCTCACGCCGAGCCACCGCTCGCGGCTCGTTTCGGAAAACGTTGCCGTAAACGCCGTGCTCAAAGGGATCGGAGCTTCGGCTTCCGATATCGAAGCGCTGACTATACGCATCGAATCGACGGGCAGCGGGGACGGCGCAGTCACCGCCTACACGATGGAATTCCGCTATGCGGGCTCCCTTTGGACGGCTCAGGTCAACGCCGAAACGGGAGAAGTCATAAGCATTACCGATTAACTGAATTGCATTAAAAGCCACCTCATCCGGCGCTGCGCGCCACCTTCCCCTCGAGGGGAAGGCAGAGAAAGGAGATTTGCCATGAAAAAGTTTGTTATCATATTCCTTTGCGCCGTTATGCTGTGCCTCTCGGCCTGTCAGCCGACGCCGGAAAAGCCTCCGGTGATCTCGGGCAACGACGATCATCTGAATGAAGCCATCAACGCCACGCCTCTGCCGACGGACGTTGTCCGCGAGGATCCGGATCACAAGACGGACAGCTTCGTTTGCTTAGACGCTCACGTGACGGTGAATGTCGACGCGGAAATAGTCAAGCCCGAAACGAACGTGTTCCCCGTCTACCGCGCCGAGGCTTCTCCGATAGCAGACGGCTTCGGAAGGCAGATCGCCGAGGGCGTACATCCCGATGTGGAGTTTTATCAGAAAAGAGGCGCTGTTTCGGTCGAGGAGCTTGAGGCGAGGCTCGAGCAGTACCGCGCTTTCATATCCGATTGGGACAGCCTTGTAAGCTATTATGTGGAGCAGGGATGTTCACAGGAGGAAGCCGAGGAAACAGCCGCCGAAGTGAAGGCGGATTATGAAAACAATATCATACCCCAAGCGCAGAGGCTCATAAACGAAGCAAGGGAGAATCCTATTAGCTCCGATCCCATTCCCGCTGATTTCATGCTCCAACTGCCTTCGTTTTTCAACCCGGCCAGATGGGACCGCGACGCGTACGAACGTCTTTCGATCGCCTTCGGCACAGACCGAAACGGAAAAAGAATAAGGATAGCAGAAACATATTCTTTGGATGAGTTTGACCATTCGGTCCATACTTCCATTCTGACTTACACGTACGGGGATAAGTTCTGGGGAGATACCGATGACTTTGCGTGGCCGCCGCTCACCTGCACTGCCGATGAAGCCCGCGAGATGGCCGAAGACTTTGTTAAAAAGTCAGGCTTCGATGATTACGTACTTTACAGGATCACTCCGCGCTATAACAGCACGTGGCTGCCCGGGAAGGTACACGAATGGTACAGCTCCGAGCCCGGCGACAAGCCCTTGGGATATAATTTCTACTTCTGCAAGGCGATAAACGGCGTGCCCATCGTGAAGTCCGGCATCGTGAACGAGTACGCCCGCGTTCAGGATGACGCCCATCTGACTGTAATTGTTACGAACGACGGGGTCAGTTACGCCTTTATGAAGAACTCATGGGAGTTGGGGACGGTCGAGAACGAGAACGTTTCCATGCTGAGCTTTGACGAGGCATACGAAAACTTCTGCCGTCAGGCAAAGGTCGAATACACAGTTGAGAATTTCAAGGGGGAAGGTGTAAAGAAGGGGACGGTGGAGTTAAGAATCAAAAGGATACAGCTTGTCTACTGTGCCATACAGTCGGTCGGGGGCGGCTATACCGTGGTGCCCGCGTGGATGTTCTGCGGGGAGGAGCTCGTAGACGGCGATCTCTATCCGAATGTAACCGGTTACACCGACGATCTGTTCGACGCATCAAGATTTATGATGATCAACGCGATAGACGGCTCGAGGATATCGGGCAGATCCTCAAATGGCTGGGGCGAGGATATTCTGTAATGCCGAAGGGGTGCATTTATTTGCGGCAGTTATTCACCGATATCCGCCGGAGCGTATTCTCCTTCCGCTGGCTTGCGGCGTCTGTGCTAATAGCCGGAGCCGTGCTCACAGCGGTGCTGACCGATTCAACATACATTGAGACGATGCGATATTTCCGGCTGCACGGAGGCACGCTCGATTCCTTATTCGCGCACACGGTCATGGCAAAGGCCCTTACGAACGATATGCTTCTTGCTTGTCTTCCGATAGCGGCGGCGCTGCCCTTCTCGACCGCAGTTATCGAGGACGTGAAAAGCGGCTACATAAAGCAGTTTCTCCCGCTCGTATCGAAAAGGAGTTATGCTGTATCTAAGCTTTGCTCATGCGCTTTGGCTTCCGTTCTGGCCGTCGCCGTCGGGCTCGGGCTCGTCTATTTCGGGATATACGTCTATCACATGCCCCTCCAGAAGGCTTTTGAGCTTGCAGAAGAGCAGAGGGCGGCCGCGGAGCTTTTCGGAAGCAATCTTGAAATTATGCTCCGCTGTCTTCCCGCCGCCGCGCTTTGGAGCGCGCTCGCGCTTTGTATCGGCACTGCGGGCATGAACAAGTTTCCCGCGTACATATCGCCGTTCATCTGCTACTACGTGCTCGTCATAATCGCCGAGCGGTACTTCCGCGACGTGCTCGTGCTGAACCCGAAGAACTATATCACGGCTTCGGGCGATTTGGGCGGCTCACCTGCCGTGATATCTTCTCTGACTGCGCTTGCGGCAATGCTCGCCGCATACTTTGCGATCGCGGCGAAGATCGATGGAAATGCAGACAGAAGCGGCGCGCATTACAGCGACAAGCCGATTAAGGTCACCGATAGAAAGAAGTTCCTTCTGCCCCGAAAGGGCATCCTCGGCGACTTCTCCGAGGTGCTCACCGCCGCGCGCTGCAATTTCAGCTCGTGGCGCACGGGGCCGAGGATCATACTCACCTTCGCTTTCACGGCGATACTCTGCTTCCTGCTCTCCAACAAGGTGACGACCTTCGCCTACACCTACGGGACGACGATGCAGATCGCGGAGCCCTTCGTCTGGACCTTCGGGGACAGCAACAGCATACTGCTTATAAGCCTCATGCTCCTTTTGCTGTTCTCCGATATGCCCAATTTGAGCGCAGGCGTGCCGTATTACCTCATCCGCATGAAGCGGCGTACCTGGCTCCTCGGGCAAGTGCTCTACATGGCAGTTACAACAATAATGTACTGCTGTTTCGTCCTTGCCGTGACCATGCTGATCTCTATGCAGAACAGCTTTCCCGGCAATATGTGGTCGGAAACGGCGGCGCTCCTCGGCTATTCCGGCACGGGCCGGCGCCTGCTGCTGCCGGTGTTCGTCAAGACGCTCGAGATGAGCACGCCTTTCGCCGTGACGGGAGCGATATTTGGCGAAATGCTTCTTTACTCCCTGCTCGTGGGCTCGATACTCCTGCTCTTCAATATCCTAAAGGGCCGCGCGGCGGGCATGGGCGCGGTGCTCGCGTTCTCGCTCTACGGCTTTATCCTCAATCCGCAGACAATTATGACGCTGCTTAAGCTCCCGGACTATCTGCAGTATCGCGCGAACGTGATAATGGGCTGGCTCTCGCCGCTCAACCACGCGACATATCACATGCACAATTTCGGCTACGATCTTCTGCCGACGCTGACGCAGTCGAACCTGATATTCGGCGGATTGATAGCCGTGCTGTTCGTGCTCACGCTGATCGCCATCCGCCGGTACAGCTTCAGCTTTACCGCCGGAGACAACAATTAGGAGGGCGTATGAATTCAATCGAGATAGAAAACCTGACAATGGATTTCAGGCGCGACCGCGTCTTGCACGGTATCACGCACAGCTTTGAAAAGGGGAAGATACACGGCGTCGTGGGCAACAACGGCTCCGGCAAAACGGTCATGTTCAAGTGCATCTGCGGCTTTCTGAACCCGACCGGAGGCAGGGTCACGGTCGAGGGCAAGCGTATAGGCAGCGACCGGGATTTCCCCGAGAGCATAGGCATAATCATAGAAGCGCCGGGCTTTCTGCCGCAGTTTTCCGGGCTCAAAAACCTTGAAATGCTGGCGCAGATTCGGGGAAAGCTTACCCTCACCGAGATAGCGGATGTGATACGCAGAGTCGGGCTCGATCCGACTTCAAGAAAGCCCGTCGGAAAGTATTCGCTCGGTATGCGCCAGAGGCTCGGCATCGCGCAGGCCATTATGGAAAAGCCCCGAATACTGATACTCGACGAGCCCACGAACGGGCTCGACAAGCACGGCGTTGTCGAGATCCGCGAGCTGATTAGGAGCCTTCGGGATCCGGAGCGCACGATACTCATCGCCAGCCATAACGTCGCCGACATCGACGAGCTCTGCGATACCGTCTGCGAGATGGATGCGGGCGTGCTGACGAAGATCAGATAAGGGGTGAAAAGCATGAAGATCAAAAGGCTTATTTCGGTATTGTTTTCCGTATTTCTTCTTTGCATTGCGGCTGTTCCCGCCGCAGCGGAGGGCGAGCTCTATATAGATACGAAGACCGTCTATGACGGCATGACCTGCTCCTATTCGGAGGGCTATATCCCCACCGTCGAAAACGGTGAAGTTCGCATTGTGCTCCCATTGAAGGGCGGCACGGGTTCGACGCTCACAGTCGTTCCCAATCTGGGCGACGTCTCATCCTGTCCGTTCGTCTACGGGAACTACAACATGACCGTGAAGCGAAACAGTAAAGCCGTTTTCGTTATCGACCTCAGGCTTAAGCTGTTGGATAACCCGGTCAACGGCGTCTATCCCGTGACGTTCAACGTGACGACTTCCGACGGAACGGCAGGCAGCTTCACGGTTTACGCAACCGTGGGCGACGTCTCTCAAAGCGGATCCGGCAGCGTCGATTTCTATATCTCCGAGGTAGTTTGCCCCGACGATATCCAGCCGGGCAGCGACTTCACCGCAAGGATAACCCTTGAAAACATCGGCGGCGTGACTGCCTCTGGCGTCAAGCTTCAATACTCCTCGGAATCTCCCGCACTGACTCCCGTTGGGAGCACTCATTCCATGCTCCTTGACGACTTCCCCGCAGGCGAAATCCGCGAGGTCGAGTTGCCCCTGCATTTCAGCCGGGACGCCGCAGCCGGAAGATACTCCGTAAACGTCGAGCTCTCATTCAGAACTCCGGGCGGGAATGCAATGGAGGCGCGTGAAAGCTTTTTCGTCGACGTAAGCTCGCATGCCTCTATCGCGTTCGACGAGCCCGACCTCACGGGCGGCGTCACCGAGGACACGCCCGTCGGCATCTCCGCGAACGTCTACAACACAGGCGGCGTGCCCGTGTATGATGTGTTCGTATCCGTCGAGGGGCAGGGCGTCTACTCCGATCTCGCGTCGCTGCGCGTTTACTATAAGTCGATCCAACCTGGTGAGACCGCCGCGGGGATGATCACGGCCTATTTCTACTCCGCCGCAAACTACCTCAATCAAGACGGGACTCTCCCCGTCACCCTTCGCGTCACCTATCAGGACGAAAGCGGCGAACTGCACGAGGAGAAGAACATTTTCAACGTCAGCCTGTTTCCAGCCAAGGCCGCCGACCCCGTCGTGACTCCCGAGCCCGCTAAGGTCAACACCCAAGGCCAGTACTGGACGATCCTCATCGCAATCATCTCCGTTATCGCCGTCATCACCGCCATTGCCATAGCCGTGAGCGTGACAAGACGGGCGAGGGTAAACATTAAATAATCGGAATACGCGCTGGAAAAAGCATTTCAAAAGAGGTCACGCTCACAAAATGGGCGCGACCTCTTTTCTATAGTAGACAGAAATATAGAATCTAGTTCAGGAAAGAGTGCAATTAGGCTGCACTCTTTTTTCTTATACTCGGTTTTGAAAGAGCTCTGTAACGAGCAATCCCAATAAATATATTTCACAAAAACGGTCATTCGACCCCAAACACCGGGCGGTTTTTTGCCACATGTAATTAGAGGGACTTTTCATGAGATCGCGGCTGGGATCGCGGTCGGTCACAGTCTGACGGGAAATATATTCTGCAAAACAGTTCGTTTTTGCCGAACACCCCCATGTTTTTTTGCCAGGTATAAGTGAGGAGACTTTTTTGCGGATCGCGGTCGGGCGGAGCCCGCCGGAAAATATAATCTTCCAGACAGCCCGTTTTGATTAAAAATCGGCCTGACTTTTTGCCTACAACCCATGAGAAGGCTTTGATCGATCGTTTCAGCAAAAAATATATTCTCCGAAAATAATTCTTCGGGGTTACACCCCCCTGTTTTCCTTGCCATAGAACTATAGAGGGACTTTTCAAACCCCGCGCACTTTGACAACCGAGTATCGCTTCCCGAACCGACATCCAACGATACTTCCGCCTTGAACGCGTCACGGCATTGGGCGGCCCGGCATAGGAATGCGGGGATCCGAGAGGATATGCGGGCCAAGGCCCGGGAGAGGGAAGATAAGAGCCCAATAACGAAAATATATTTAATAATATATGCAACCCACGGGGGTTACACGTTTTTTATCACATTTTGGGCCTAAAAATCAACATATGGTGGTCGGCAATATGCTTGCGACTACATATTGCGATTTGAGGCCGAAATTTTGGCAACCCCCGTGGGTTGCCGATTTTGGAGCAAAAAAAGTGTATGCTGCGGGCGAAAACTTGATCGAATGGTTTATTTCGAGCTCCGGTTTTCACTAATAAAAACTAGTACCACTTTTATCGAAAACGGTGATCCCGTTATTTGATAACTACCCCCAGTTTTGATTTCACTGCCGCCGTTATCTGATAACTATATCAACTTTTGTCGGTTATCGGCGCATTCGGAATATGAATACTGCTCCCAATTTTGATCGTTACGGAGCGGTGTATCACTCAGGAAAGGAGGAAACTCACATGAACGATCTTATCAACATGAACGACGTCGTGACCGAAGAGGTCGCATGGCTGTGGCCGGGCTACATCCCCGCTGGCAAGCTGACGATAGTCCGCGGCAACCCGGGAGAGGGAAAAACAATGCTCATGATGCACGTCATATCAAGGCTGACGCAGGGAAGGCCCCTTCCCGGCGAACCCGACGATGCGTTCCGCGATCCCGTCAACTGCATCTACCAGACAGCTGAGGACGGCTTGGGCGACACCATAAAGCCTCGTCTTGAAGCGAACGGCGCGGACTGCTCCCGTGTTTTCGTCATCGACGAAACGAAGGATCCGCTCTCCTTCTCGGACGAGCGAATCGAGGCGGCCATCCGCGAGACGAAAGCGAAGCTGTTTATACTCGATCCCTTACAGGCGTATCTCGGAGCGGGCGTGGACATGTACCGCGCGAACGAAGTTCGTCCCCAGTTCCACACCCTGAAAGTCATAGCGGAGCGCACGGGCTGCGCGATCGTGCTCATCGAGCATCTGAACAAGATGAAGGGCATGAAGGCGATCAGCCGGGGCCTCGGCTCCATGGACATCACCGGAGCTGCAAGGAGCGTGCTGCTGCTCGCAAAGCCCAAGGCCAAGGATCCCGAGGTGTACCTTGCTCCGGTCAAGAGCAATCTCACGGCGCTGAGCCCTACGCTCGTATTCACCGTAGAGGATAACCGCATGTTTCTCGAGGGTACTAGCGATATGACGGCTGATGAACTCTTAGAGAGCACGAAGGGCGAGTACAAGAAGACGAAGCTCCCGCTTGCCGAAGAGCTCATATCGGGCCTTATGGCATTGGGGAAGGAAGTATCCGCATCAAGCGTCTACGGTCTTCTGAAGGCTCACGGGATCAGCGAACGCACGGCAAACGAGGCGAAGAAGAATCTCGGCATCGATTCCAAAAAGCAGAAGGACGGCAGCTGGGCATGGCTCCCGCCGAAGCGGGAGACCGAACAGCTCTCCATTCAGGACTAAGATTGCAAAATTGAATTTTGCAACCTTGCAAACATCTGCGTACACACAATTTTGCAACCTTGCAAAATCGGTCGTATGCGTTAATCACCCATGGCGCCAAAAGCGCCGGATTTGGCATCACGAAGCCAAGTGATCGCTTCTGTGTGATGCCAAATCAAATAACCCAATTACAGGAGGTTTTAATGAACAAAATCAACCAAAAACCCAAATCATGCACGGGTGAATGTCTTTGCAAGCATCGCCTTTTTGTACCAAAAACGCCTTGCTTGTCGGGGCCTTTCCCCGAACCCGTATGCCGCTTATCGCGGGAGGTGACGCCATGAAGAAAACGACGCACCAATATCACCTGTGGATGAGCGAAGAAGAGAACGCGGAGCTAACAAGGCTTTGCAATCTTACCGGCCTTTCAAGAGCGAACCTGATACGGAAGCTCATAATGAGCAAGCCCGTGAAGGAAAGACCGAACGCGGACTTTGCCGAGCTCCGCTCTTCGATCGACAGGATAGGCGTCAACTTCAATCAGCTCGTTCACAGAGCGAACGCAGAGGGCTTTGTAATGAACGACGACTTCCGCATGGCGCGCATCGCCTTCGAGCGGGTTCTCGCCCTCATGCGGGAATGGGAGGCAGTATGGCGGTAACGAAGGTATTGTCACGCAGGATGCGGCCCGATCAGCTGATAAGCTACGTCACCAATCCCATGAAGACCGAGGAGCATACCCTCGTCAGCTGCTTCAATTGCGAGCTCGAAACGGCGGCAAAGCGGATGCTCGAAACCAAAGCCCGCTGGGGCAAGGAGGGCGGTATCGAAATGTTCCATGGGATACAGTCCTTCGATCCCGGCGAGGTCTCCCCTGAGGAGGCGCATGAGATCGGCGCTCAGTTCGTGAAGGAGCATTTCCCGGGGTATGAGGTGGTCCTTGCCACGCATATCGACAAAGACCATATCCATAACCATATGGCTGTCAACTCCGTGAACGCATTAACGGGCAAGAAGTACCACAGCACCGCGCAGTCGTACTACGTTCAGGTCCGCGGCACGTCGGACAGGCTCTGCCGCGAGCACGGGCTGTCGGTGATTGAAGAGCCTAAGCCCCATGCGCTCTCATATGCCGAGTGGAGAGCGCGTAAGAACGGTATGCTCACGCTTCGGGAACAGATGGATCTCGACACCGACGAGGTGCTTTCCACCGCCTGCAGCGTGGGCGATATCTACCGCATGATGGAGGCACGGGGATACGTCGTTGAGCACAACAGCAAGTACCCCACGTTCCGTCCTGCCGGAGCGAAGAACGGCTTCCGCATGCGGCAGTGCGGCAAGGCGCTTACTGAGGACGAGCTCGAAAGCTACATCGACGACGCCCTTACGGATACGACCAAGGAGTTCATCATCAAGCAAAGGGAATACGTCCCGTATAAGCCTCTTGTAAAGCCCACCGGCTTTATCGCGCTCGTGTATCACTGGATGTATGTGCTCGGGATCATCGGTCAGGGAAAGCAGATGGATTTCTACGTCGATCCCAAGGAGGTGCTGAAATTCGAACAGCTTAAGAGGCAGGCCGAATTCCTCGAGGAATACGGCATCAACGATTTCGACGCGCTCGATGCGCGAGAGACCGTCATCAATGCGGAGATGGACCGCCTGACGAAATCCCGTATCATCCTGAACAGCAAAAAGAAGCGTAACAGGAAGCTTTACGACGCTCTTGCCAAGGCGGAATACCTTTCGGGCGTTCCCGACGATTACGCCGATGAGCGCGCTCAGCTCGATGAGGCGCGCCGTTTGCTGGAGGGAAGGGATATCGAAGCCCTCAACAAGGAAAAGACCGAGGTTTACGACGGGCTGGTATCCATTAACAAAGCCTTGCGGGAGCTGAGAGGCGAGCTCAAGCTGATCTCTGCTCTACGTGAAGAAATCCCGCATATCGAAAAGAAGGTTCGGGAAGCAAACCGCTCCAGGAGCATTCCCCAATTTCAATGGGAGCGGTAATAACAAAGAAAGAATAAGGAGATTTACATGAAAGACAACAAAACAATAAAAGAACTGAGCCTTACGGAGCTCAAGCCCTTTCCGGGGCATCCGTACAAGGTGCGCGACGATGAAGAAATGGACGCCCTCGTGGAGAGCGTCCGGGAGCACGGCGTCATGGTGCCGCTCATCGTGCGGCCTATCGATACCGGCTTTGAGATCGTCAGCGGCCACAGGAGAGCGCACGCGGCTATGCGGGCGGGCTTAAAGACCGTGCCCGTTATCGAAATCGAGCTTACAAGGGACGAGGCCGCTGTCGCGCTCGTTGACAGCAATCTCAACCGCGAGCACATCCTGCCGAGCGAAAAGGCGTTCGCGTACAAGCTGAAGCTGGAAGCGCTTTCACGGCAGGGAAAGCGGGATATCGCTTGTGGACAAGTTGGCCACAAGTCGCGGGATGATGTTGATGAAGGCGAAAGCGGCCGTCAGATCCAGCGCTACATCCGCCTCACGCACCTCATTCCCGACCTTCTCCGCATTGTGGATGATGGCCGTATCTCCTTCACTCCCGCGGTAGAGCTCTCGTACCTCACGCCCGAGGAACAGGAGCTGTTATTCACCGAGATCGGCTTCGCCGAGGCGACGCCGTCCCTTTCCCAGGCATGCCGAATGAAAAGACTCAGCGGCGAGAGCAAGCTCACGGAGGAGACCATCGCTTCCATCATGGCTGAGGAAAAGCCGAACCAGCAGGAGCGCGTCAGCATCCCCGTAAGCACTATCGAGCGGTTCCTCCCGAACGCAAGCCCCGACAGGGTGCGGGCTTTCATACTCAAGGCCTGCGAATTCTACAGGAACTACCTTGAACGTCAGCGCG
This sequence comes from Clostridia bacterium, assembly GCA_017541305.1. Classification (GTDB taxonomy): domain Bacteria; phylum Bacillota; class Clostridia; order Christensenellales; family CAG-138; genus UBA3857. The sequence goes on from JAFXZJ010000016.1 coordinate 49,693, forward strand.
ACGAATGTTGAGGAAGAAGGTGTATTTGATGAACAATAACCGCAATACCGATCACATTTCCCTTCTTCCTCACGAAACATTAGAGGATATGAATGCTTCCGGGGATTTTACTATTAAGGAATCGAGTACTGTATACACCGTCAGTACCCATTTCGATCCTTCCGGCAGACAGAGCGTATTCGATCAGCTGAAGAAGCTTTTGCTTTCCGATTGACCGCACACTTGATTATATGCATCGGGTATGGTATTGTCAATTATGCCTTTACTGTGCCCGATGTGGAAAGGAGCCATATGAAAAACAAATCATCCGGGCAGGAAAAGATAACGGCTCTCTATTGCCGCCTCAGTCAGGACGACGGCAGAGAGGGCGAAAGCAACTCAATCTCCAATCAAAAGGAGATACTACAGGCATATGCCAAGAAGAACGGGCTTCTGCACCCCAAGTTCTTCGTCGACGACGGTTTCTCTGGCACCACCTTCGACCGTCCCGCTTTCCGTGAGATGGAAGTCATGGCCGAGAACGGAGAGATAGCTACAATAGTTGTGAAAGACCTCTCCCGCTTCGGCAGGAACTATCTCGAAGTCGGCCAATACCTCGAGATCAAATACCCGACGCTCGGAATCCGTTTTATCGCCATACAGGATAACGTGGATTCCGAGAGCAACACCGGTACGGAGCTCATGCCGTTCTCCAACATATTCAACGAATGGCACGCGGCTTCTACCTCGAAGAAGGTGCGTGCGGTGTGGGCGTCGAAGGCGGCTCAGGGAAAGCGCGTCGGGACGACGGTCCCATACGGTTATGTCCGCAACGAAAAGGATAAGGAGATCTGGCATATCGACGAACCGGCTGCGGAGGTGGTCCGCAGGATATACTCACTCAGCCTTGCCGGTATCGGGCCGACCAAGATCGCGCGCATACTGGAAGCGGACAGGATACCAACGCCTACAGAGTACTACCGTTCTTTGGGACGATCGGCGTCAAACCCTCTTCCGGCTATACCCTTCGGGTGGACCGGCGATACCGTGGCAGATATTTTGGACAACCGACACTACACCGGTTGTGCTGTGAATTTCAAAACAACGAAGATCAGCTACAAGGTCCACAAGAAGGTTGCTGTCGAAGAGGAGAACCAGCAGATCATTCCCAATAAGCAGGAGGCAATTATCCCCGAGGAGCTTTGGTTGAGGGTGCATGAGCTGCGGAAGAACAAGCGCCGTCCCACGCCGACCGGCAGGACAAGCCTTTTTTCCGGCCTACTGTACTGCGCCGACTGCGGTGCGAAACTGTACTTCTGTGCCTCGAAGCGCTTTACGGAAAAGCAGGAGCATTACGTCTGCTCAAACTACAAATCGGGGCGCGGACCGTGCTCCGCACACTATATCCGCAATGTGGTCCTTGAACGGATCGTCTTCGAAAGCATCAGCCGCTTCGTTGATTTCGTCCGTTCCTACGAAACGGTCTTCATGTACATGATGGAGCAGAAGCGCGAGCAGTCCCGTTTCGTCGATCTCAAGCGCATGGAGAAGGCGATCGTGAATAACCGTAAGCGCATCAAGGAGATCGACCGCCTGATCGAGCGTATCTACGAGGATAATGTCAACGGCAAGCTCTCTGATGAGCGCTTCGTCACCATGAGCGGCAATTACGAAGCGGAACAGCATTCGCTGAAGGTTGAGACCGAAGCGCTCGAAGCAGAGCTTGCAAAAGAGGAGCAGAAGAAGACCGATCTTCGTCTTCTCCTCAAAACGGTCAGGGAGCAGACGGACGTAAAGCAGCTCACTCCCGAGCTTGTGAACACCCTCATCCGCCGTATCGAGATCCACTCTCCCGTGAAGGTCAACGGGCACAAGACCGTCGCAGTCGATATCTACTTCACCGGCATCGGGCTTTTCACCGTCCCCGAAGCGGATGAACTCAGATCCCTCATCTCGGAATTGTCCGAGAGATCAGCGTAAGAAAACGGTGCAGCCCGTTATGGACTGCACCATTTCCTCAAAACTTCCTTATGCGGAGCGCCCGATGAAGGAGCATTTTTCTCATTTTCCCGTGAACGGCCGGGCCGATCAGCCCTTATCGTTCACGAACCAGACGTACACCACGGGCGCGCCTTCGGCGTCGCGGCCCATGGGATAGCCGTAGATCCACTTGTATTCCCTGCCGGCCTCGAGCCTGCCCGCGCCGGGGTAATGCTGGTGATAGACGAGCTTGAGCGTGCCGCCCTCGCTCGTTTCAAGCATCACCTCGTAATGGTCGATATGCTCGATCACCTGCGTCACCTTGCCCTTGATATTATAGGCATGTGTGCCGGGGCGGGTGAGCGCGTCGTAATTCATTGCCCACGCGCCCTCAACGTAGGTCTTCCAGTCGGGCGCGCGCTGAATATGTATGCGCCTTTCGGAGGCTATGCCGGTGGCGTCGGTGCATTTGAGCGTGACGGTGAAATCGCCCATCTCGGCAATGACCGCGTCGAAGGCAAAGCTGCCGTCGTCGGAAACGGTTATCTCGTTTATAGTCACCTGCTCGCTGTCGGGCTCGGCAAGCAGCATCGCGCCCTCGGGCACGCGCCCCGTGACCCTTACGGTGTCGCCGGGATCGGCCACGCGCTGAGAGAACGCGGGATCGCCGTAATCCCAGGGCATCTGAATGACGGGCGGCTCGGGTATGGCCACAGTCACGGTGAAGGTCTTTTTGAATATCGCGCAGCGGGGCTTCTGCGCCGTGAACGTGACGGTGTAATCGCCGTTTATGTCGATCTGGGTCTCATAGACGAAATTGCCTTCGGCGGTGACGACGAGCGAATCGCCGTCCACATCCACCTTGGCGCCCCTGTCCTCGATATGCCCCTTTATCCTCACGCTGCCGTCGTCGGTGAATATGCCGTCCTCGGAATCGAACGTGACGTTAAGCGCGGGCACCTCCAGCATGATATAGCCCATGTCGGATATGGGCACAAGCTCGCCCGCCTCGTTTCGGGTGTAAAATTTGGGCTGCACGGAATAAGCGGTGCTGTCGATGGGCTCGTCGGGTATCAGCTCGGAGCCGCGAAGGTCGAACGAGATGCGGTTGTTTTCGTTGACCTGATACTGCCGCCTTGCGCCCGTCGGGGTCTCGTAGACGACCGCGGAGCCGTTTTCGGCAAATATCGTCACGTGATAAAGATCGGCGTCCGCCGCGTCCTGCACTATCTCGGGCGAGCGCGGCTTGAAGGCGTTGGCCTCCTGCTCCGCGCGGTAATCGTCCAGCGCGCCCTTCACGAAATAGCCCGCTATGCCCAGCAGCGCAAGGCCCGCGATTATCGCAAACACCGTTATCGCCGCCTTAAGGCCCTTTCCGGATTTCTTCTCCTCCCCGGCCGCGGGCTCCGCCCGCTTGGGTTCGGGCGCGGGTTTTTCCTTTTTCTTATTCTTTTCCTTGTTCTTTCCGGGTTTTTTCTCCGGCATGACCTTGTCGGCGGTGGGCAGGGGCGCCGTCTCGTCATCGAATACCGGCTCCTCCGGCGCCGGCACGGCGCCGCCCATGTTTTCAAGGGCGTTCGCAAGCGCCGCGGCCGATTTGAACCTTTCGCCGGCCTCATAAGCGCAGGCGGTCAGTATCACGCTGCCCAGATCCTCGCCCGCATCCACGGGCGCGGGCAGCTTGGCGCCCGCTATGCGCTTGAGCACCGCCGCCTCGGACTGCGCTTCGGTCACGGGCTCGGGCGCGGGCGGCAGAAAGGGTATGCGCCCCCTGTTCATAAGGCGGTAAAGTATCATGCCCAGGGAATAGACGTCGCTGGATTCGCTCTTGGCTTCGCCCTTTAAAAGCTCGGGCGCGGAATAGACGCGCGCGGCGGGATCGGGCGCTTCGTCATCGGCCGTTCCCGCGATCCTTGCAAGCGAATAGCCGCCCAGCTTGAAGCCTTCGCCGGTGACGAATATGTTTTCGGGCGTTACGTTCCTGTGCACTATGCCCTGCGACGAGAACACCTCGAGCGCGGCGGAGATATCCTTTGCAAGCTTCACGGCCTCGTCGCGGGTGAAGGTCTTTTTTTCGGCAAGGGACTCCAGCGTGCCGTAAAGCCCGGTGCGAATGAACAGATCGCAGCCCTTCTTCCCCTCGCGGGGGATCACGGCGCTCTCCTCATATTCCACAAGCTCCTTATGCCCCTTAAGCCTTTCGGCAATGGCCATTTCGCGGTTGGCCGCCCTCATGCGGTCATCGATAAAGGCGTCGATCGTGGCCTCGTCCATGCCGCCCGAAGCCAGCGCATCCAGCGTCTCCTCGTCGGTGGGAATGGGTATATGCTTGATCGCACGGTATTCCCTCCTGCCGTCCCTTTCGCGGTATGCCCGGTAAACCGTTTCGCGGTCGCTTTCCGATATCACGCCGTCAAAATACCACTCGCCGAATACGGGCTCGAATCTTTTTATGCTGTTCATGCTTCCTCCTGAATGAATTATTTGAGGATCTGCGCGGTTTTTATCAGATGTTTTCCCCCTCCTCCACGTATCTCGCGGCCTGTGTGGAGAAGAGCGTGTAATACTTGCCCCTCATTTCCATGAGCTCCTTGTGCGAGCCCTTTTCGACTATGCGGCCGTCCTCCATGACGAGTATCGTATCCGCAATGGTCGCGCTGGAAAGGCGGTGCGAAATGAATATGCTCGTCTTGTTATGCCGCAGCTCGTTGAACTGATTGAATATCTCCTGCTCCGCCATGGGGTCGAGCGAGGCGGTGGGCTCGTCAAGTATCAATATGTCGGAATCGGAATAGAAGGCCCTTGCAATGGCCAGCTTCTGCCACTGGCCAATGGAAAGCTCGGCGCCGTTCGCCTCGAAATAGCGCATGAGCGGGGTGTCATAGCCGTTGTCAAGCTTTTCGATATAGACGTCCGCGCCGCTCTTTTTGGCCGCGTCGCGCACCTCCTCGGGCCCGGCCTTGCGCTCGATATCGCCGAAGACGATGTTCTCGCCCGCGGTGACGGCGTATTTGCCGAAATCCTGGAATATCATGCCGAACATATCGTAAAGCTCCTTAACATCATACTCCTTTATGTCGTGTCCGTCAAGAAGCACCGTGCCGCGCGAGGGATCGTAAAGCCTTGTGAGCAGCTTTACAAGAGTCGTCTTGCCCGCGCCGTTCAGACCCACGATTACAACCGTTTCGCCCTCGTTTATAGTAAGGTTTATGTCCTTCAGCACGTCGCGCTCCATGCCCTGATAGCGGAAGAACACGTTTTTGAACTGGATGGTGTGCCCCGTGCCGCGCTCAACGTGCCGGGGCTCGGGCAGCGAAGGCACTATGGTGGGCTTTTCGTTAAGGAAGGATATGAGGTTTTCTATGAACAGCGTGCCCTCGTAGATATTGGCGGTGGAAGCTATGAAGCTCGACACGCCCGCGCCTATCGCGGTGATGGCGCCCGTGTAGAGCGAGAAATCACCGACGGCGAATTCGTGGCGGAAAACGCCCCTTGCCAGGAATATGTAAAGCAGGCAGTAGACCACGCTGGTGACGACCGCCGCGCCCAGGCCCCACAGGGTCTCCTCTATGCGCAGCTTTCGCAGGCCCTTGTAATAATCGTCGAAGGTCGCCTTGTATTTATCGGTAAAGGTGTCGCCCAGATCGAACATCCTTATCTCCTTCACAAGATCCTTGTCGATCATGGTGGAGGCGTAATAATCCATCTGCCGGCGGCTCTTGGAGCGGAAGAACATATAGTTCACGTTCTTCTTTTTATAGACGAAATTGACTATCGTGGTTGGTATCGATACGAGTATTATCAGCCACGGGCTCCACCAGCTCACGGCGAAGAGCACGATAACGTAGCTCACGATGCTGATGACGGTGCTGAGCACCGAGAACGTCGAGCTCATTATCTGTATCGGCCTCATGCCCGCCTCGCGGTTGGCGTTCTCCATGCGGGCGTAAAAATCGGGCGAGTCATAGCTCACCATGTCGACCTCCTTGGCCTTTTCCATAATGAGCATCTTGACGTGGTTGGATACCTGCTCGCCCGAGACGGAAGTCACCGTGGCGTAAAGGCGCGATATCGCCTGATTTATGAAGGTGTAGGCAAACTGCAGTATCAGCAGCACGGCTATCACGCCGAAGGCCGCAAGCGCGCCGGAATAGGCGTCGGCCAGCTTGTTTATGATCTGCGCGCCTATGATGGAGCCGATAACGGGCATCACGCCGTTGAACACGGCCATGAAAACCATTATGAACAGAAGGGATCTCTTGGTATCCCACACGAGGCGGAATATGTAGAAAAGGCGGGAGAAAAAGTTTGCCACGACCCTGCCGATATAGGCGGGGACCTCCTTTATGCCCTTGGGCTTGGGCACGCGGTAGCGGTCGTTGACCGAGGTGTCGGAAATGCTGCGCATGGGGTTTGCCTTTCTGTGAATATATATACTTTATTGTATAACAAACCGAGCGCTTTTTCAACAGCAAATTGCGAATGCGGCGGGGATTTTTGCCGAAACGGCCCCGGAGAAGTACTGACCACGGGGACAGATCTTATGGTCAGAAGCCCCGATAGATGTTTTCTTTGATATGATCCCCTCATCACCGCTTCGCGGAGCTTCCCCGCCAAGGGGAAGCCTTTTGGTTGACACCGACCCAAGCCTTCCCCCTTCGCGGGGAAGGTGGCACGAGCGGCGAAGCCGTGAGTGACGGATGAGGGGGATCCGGAGCCCCGATAGTTATTTTCTTTGAAATTTCCCCTCATCACCGCTTCGCGGAGCTTCCCCGCCAAGGGGAAGCCTTTTGGCGTATCCCGCAGGAGGGGCGACCATTCCAAGCACCCAAAACTACCGGGGCGACCGGGCCAAGCACCCCAAACTCAGGGGGGTATTAAGCGAGCAAAGCGAGCGTCGTAAGGCCGACGAAAAATGCATGCAAATTTTTCGGAGGCCGTCGCCGCGCCGCGATAGGCGCGGAACGCGGGCGTCAAGCAACTAAGGCCGCTCCTGCGAGACATATCCCAGTCTCTAAAGGAATCGGCAGCTTAAAGGGCTAATGCATCACAAAGGGAACAATAATAATGTATCCCTCATCCACCGCTCGTTCCTCGCGGTCCCCCTTCCCCCGAGGGAAGGCTTTTTTCAGTCTTGCGCCGTCCGGCAAAGCTCCGTTGTTCAAAAACCAAAGACCGAACGATCAATGATTCATGTTCAAATTCCCCGAGGGAATTTGTTACGCAATTATTCAATATTCATTATTCGATTTTCAGTATTCATTCGCGCAAGCGATCAGCCGCCTGTGCGCGCCGGTCCGTGCCTTCCTTGTCAGACGCCAACCAAAAAGGCTTTTCCTCTTGCATTCCCGCCCCTGCCGCGTTATACTGCGGGTATGGACAAGAAACAGGCGTTAAAAGTTTATTCCGCTGCGGTGATCTGCCACGTATTCTGGGGCTTCAGCTTTATGGCCTCGGGCTATGCGCTGAAAACCGCGCACGTTTTCCTGCTGCTTTCGCACAGGTTCCTTCTGGCCTTCGCGCTGATGAGCCTTCTGGTGCTGTTCCGCTTTGCAAAGCTCAAGCTTCGCGGAAAGCGCGTGTGGCTGCTGATCGTGCTGGGGCTTTTGGAGCCCGTGATCTATTTCTTCGGCGAGCAGTACGGCATACTGCATTCGGGCACGGTGTTTTCGGGCGTGATGATCGCCATGATACCCGTGTTCTGCACGCTTGCCGCCGCGCTGATACTGCGCGAAAGGCCCACCGCGGGTCAGGTGATATTCAGCGTGATATCCGTCGCGGGCGTGATAGGCCTGGGGCTGATGGGCTCGTCGAGCGGCACGGTGGAGCTTATCGGCGTTATCGCCCTTATCGTCGCCGTGATAGGCGCAACGGGCTACACGCTGCTTTCAAGGCGGCTTTCCGCCGAGTTTTCGCCCTTCGAGCGCACCTATATGATGATAGCCGTGGGCGCGGTGGTGTTCACCGTGTGCGCGGCGGCCGTCTGCAAGGGCGATCCCGCCGAATACATACGCCCGTTTGCGGACGTCAACTATCTGCTCTGCGTGCTGTTCCTCTCCGTCTGCTGCTCGGTCATATGCTATTTCATGTCAAGCTACACCATCACCTATATGCCCGTGGCAAGGGAGACGGTTTTTGCCAACCTCACCACCGCCGTTTCGGTATTCGCGGGGGTCGTGTTCATGCACGAGCCGTTCTCGTGGCTCGGCCTCGTCTGCTGCATACTGATACTCGCCGGCATTTACGGGGTGCAGAAGACCGCAAAAAAGGAGCTCGGCTGAGCCCCTTAATTATTCCTTTATATCCGGCCTGTTCAGCACCTTTTTGAAAAACACGATCCGGAACGGCACGCTCACCATGAAAGTCAAAAGATCCGCCCCGGGCTGCGCCATCTCGACTCCCATGAGCCCTATCAGCCGCGGCAGGAAAAGTATTATGGGGATGAAGAATATCCCCTGCCTGCACGAGGCCAGCACCGAAGCGGCGGCGCTGTAGCCCAGGCACTGATAAAGCTGATTTACGAAGGTGGAATACGCCATAAGCGGCATCACCGCGGCGGCGAACAAAAGCGCCCTTGAGCCTATCTCGATCACCTTGGGATCGTCGCGGAACCAGCCCATTATCGCCCCGGTATTCAAGCCTATCGCAAGCGCGGCGGCGGAAGCGATCACGGTGCCCGCAAGCACCGCGAACCAGAACGCTTTCTTCACGCGGGCGTATTTTTTTGCGCCGAAATTGTAACCCGCAACGGGCTGAAAGCCCTGGCCTATGCCTATCATCATGGAGCGGACGAGCATATACACCTTGTTGGATATGGTGACGGCGGCCACGCTCGCGTCGGCGAATTCGCCGCCCCAATAAGCCGCGCCGTGATTCAAAAGCGCCGAGGCCACGCTTGCCATGCCCTGGCGGCATATGGTGGGAAAGCCTATTTTGATCAGCTGCCAATAGGTCGAAAACCGCCTTGACACCGCCTTGATACGCAGCTTCAATATGCTCCTGCCGGAACGGAATATTATAAGAAGCACGATAAGGCTTACGAGCTGGCTTGTGACCGTGGCAAGCGCCGCCCCCGCGATGCCCATTTTGAAAGTGAATATGAAGAGGGGATCGAGGCCGATGTTCACCACGCCGCCCGCGCAGAGGCCTATCATGGAAAGGTTCGCCTCGCCCTCGGCCTTTAAAATATTGTTGAGCACGAACGAGGTGCACATGACCGGCGCGCCGATGAGTATTATGCGCGTGTAATCGCAGGCATAGGGCAGAATCGTTTCGGTGGCGCCCAAAAGCCGCATGAGCGGGGCAAGGCACGAAAGCCCGCCGATCAGCAGCGCAAAGCCCAGAACGATCGCGGCAAACACCGAGCTTGAGGCATACATCTCGGCCTCGGCGTCCTTCTTTTCGCCGAGCCGCCTTGAAACCAGCGACGCGCAGCCCATGGCTATGCCGAAGCCGAAGGCCTGTATTATCGCCTGCAGCGCAAAAGCCACGCCCACCGCCGCCGAAGCGCTGGTGCTTATGCTCGACACGAAATAGGTGTCGGCCGTGTTGTAGATGACCGTGATGAGCTGTGAAAAGGTGGTGGGTATCGCAAGCGAAGTGACCAGCCGCGGGATGGCCGCTTCCGTCATTCTTCTATGCTGCTGTTCGCTTGAGACCGCCATTTACGCAAGCGCGAATATGAGCGCGACAAGCCTGTAAAGCCAGTTTGCCGAAATGCCCGCGGCAAGCCCGCCTATCGTGTGTGAAAGTATCGCCTTGCCGGTGAGGTATTTATAGCCCAGGCTGTCCATCATTGAAACGTGGGTGGAAAGATAGCCGCTCCAGCACATGCACATGGCGGTGAACACCGCAACGTCATGCGCGTTGGCAAGGCCGCTGGAAAGCAGATTGGGTATCAGGCCCATTGCCGCGCCCGCGGAGCCCAGCGCCGTGATGGGCACCGAAACGCCGCCCGCCGAGGCAAAGCCGAACAGGGGCTGCAGTATGAAATTGATCTTGTCCGCCGCCTTGGGAAGCAGCCCTATGCCCTCGTAAGCCGCGCCGGTATAGCCGCCCTCGGGCATGCCGTTGGTAAGCATCATAACAAGGGTGCAGATTATCACCACGCCGGGGATTATGCCCAGGCCCAGCGTGACGCCGGATTTGCCGCCGTCAAGCAGCGCGCTCATTATCCTCATGGTAAGGGTGTTTTCGGATTCATGGCGTATCTTGTGCTCCACCTGCTCCGTTTCGTCCACCGAGGGAGCGTCCTTGCCGAATATCCTTTTGGTGAAATGCAGCATTATCCTTGTGGAGATCACGCTGCCTATTATCGCCGAGAAATTGCCCACGAGCACCGCCGGCATAAGGCTCTGCTTCGCCGCGCCCTCCTGGCCCAGCATATAGGTGGTCACGATCAGCCCCATGCCGAAGGCCGTGCCGATATTGGTCAGCGCGGGAAGCTGATAACGCTTGAAGAACGAGCGGAAGCCCTTGTCGTCGGCAAGCGAGAGTATCGCGGGGTTATCCGAAAGATAGGTCGTCACAATGCCGAGCGAGGCCGCGCCGGGAAGATCGTAGATCGGCTTCATCAACGGGGAAAGTATCTTGTTGAGAAGGCGCACCACGCCGAATTCGGTGAACAGCGCCGAAAGCGCGCCCATCAGCACGGCGATCGCCATGATATATAAGCAGGTGTTTATAAGCAGCTCGAACGCGGTGTTCATAAGCGTGCTGAACATGTTGGATAAGCCCATCGGGATCCCGAAGAGCAGGAAGACGCCCGCGATGACCGCAAGGCATATGAGCGCGGAGACCCACCAGGGCAGCAGCTTTTTGCGCCTGTGTATCTTCATGTTGCTGTGAGGCATAACGTTCCCCCGAAAAAGCATATTTACGGCCGAAGGCAAAAACAGCCTTCGACCGGATCCGCTGAAATTTTCTCTTTTTTTAAGTATAGCAGGCGCGGTCGGCCTTGTCAAGGAACGCGCGCGCCGGTTTTGCGCCCCGGGCCGCCCGCCATTCAAATATATTTGCAAAAACACGCAACCTTTTCCCCCCGCCGTGCGTTCTATACACGAAAGCAACGGGGACCGCGTCGAAGAAAACCGGAGAAGCCGCCCTCGCCCGCTTTCACCGCGCGTGGAAGCGGGAATATATCAACGGAAACTAACCAATGGGGACGGTTCTGAACGGTGAGTAAAGCCCCCCATTGGCCGATCCGTCACCGAATACCCCGGCAGGGCGCCCTGCCGGTTGCCATAGATGCCTCACATAAAGCGGCGGCCCCGTATTGGAGCCGCCGCGGTTTTTATTGTAAATGCTTTCGTTTCAGTAACCGTCCGTTAATTCACTTATGGCATTTCTTACTTCATAAGGAATATGATCGAAAATGATATTGAGGGTATTATTCGAAGGTCAATCACTATTTGCTCGATGCATATAATACACAGTATCATTCGGAGAAAAATCCACAGTCATACGGTTCCCTTCAATAGTAGCCGTGCCCTCTATGGACATCGTGCCGATTCCCGTTAGGTTTCTATTGCAGGTTACCGTATACGAGTCCCCGTTCCGGCTCCACCTTCCCGACATATTTCCCGGGAAAGTGGCATTTTCTGCACGACCAAACGTGGTGAATGTTCCATCCGCTTTGAAGTCCCAAATAAAGTCTACATACTCGGCCATCTGTTCATTAATCCCATTTTCACCGATCCACTCGCCGACAATAGACTGCTCATTGCCGATGAGGCTACTGATGCCCTCGAACCCTACATCCATGCAACCTGTCGAGAGTCCACAAAAAAGTACCGTAAGCAACCCTGCTGCACATACCCTGCAAATTCGAAAAACAATGCGTCTGCCTTTACCGCCTTTCCTGCATGCATAATGGTTATTCCAGAAATACGGACAGCTCATTTATAACACCTCCTCACAAATATCCCAATTTGGGATATTTATTTTATACCATTTTGGGATAATAAAGTCAACAAGAAATACTCAGTTTCTGTTAATATATTATTTGGAGGAATAGATGCGATTAAAAGAACTGCGAAAGAAAAGGCACATCACGCAATTAAAACTCGCTATGGATCTCGGTTTAAATCAGAACAGCGTAAGCCGTTACGAAACGGGCGAGCATGAGGCTGATTATAAAACATTGATCGCGATCGCCGATTACTTCAATGTTTCCATCGATTATCTTCTTGAGCGAACAGACGACCCGAGAATCACTCGATAATAAACACAGCGGCTCCCGATATAGGGGCCGCCGCGGTTTTTATTGACAGCGGAATACCCGCTTGCTATAATCACGGTATGGAAAAAAACAAGCTGTTCGAATACGCATATGAGTCTTTCGGTGCAAAGCCGGAATATCTTTGGAAGAGGTATCCCGAATATTGCGTGCTCCGCCATGCGGGGAACCGCAAATGGTTTGCCGTGGTGATGGACGTGCCGCGAGCGTCGCTCGGGCTCCCGGGCGAGTGGAAAGTCCCGATCCTGAACGTGAAATGCGAGCCGCTTTTGATCGGCTCGCTCCTGAAAAAGCGGGGATATCTTCCCGCGTGGCATATGAACAAGGAAAACTGGATATCGATAGTGCTCGGCGCCGTGCCGGACGAGGAGATTATCGCGCTCCTTGAAATGAGCTTCGGTATGACAGAATAACCCCCCGGAAAGGGGGGTTTTGAGGTTTTACCGCATTACATAAGCGCAAGCCAGCTGTTGATAAAGTTCTCCGCGGCTTCACCTGCGTTTTCGTCGGCCGTAAAGAAGAGGTGATATACTATGGCTCCGTCGGGGACGAGCACGATATAGGCAACGTGGCCTCCCGAGGGTTCCTTTGACACGAATTTCACGCCCCGGCCGCCGCTTGCGGTGATCGCTTCATACGCGTCAAAGCGGTCTTTATCAATGCTGCCCAACAGCTCGTCGTCGTCATACGCGCTGCTGTAGATCTGTGCGCTTATGATGGCGCCATCTATGCAGCTGTTGATATCCACATAATCCGCATCGATCATCGCATAGCTCATTTCGCCGTTGTTTTTGCCGGCGTTCACCCTCACGCAGGTATCGGGGATCAGCTTAAGGCCCAGATCGTCAAACGTTTTGACGCCGTCTATGCCGACGAATTCGACCGCCTCCTCGGGGGAATTGAAGAAAATACCGTCGAAAAACTCACCTGCTTCATACCCGCCCGCCAATCGTTCCTTTGGGATGTTCGCCTCGGGGTCGTCGACGCATGCCACGATCTCATCCGAAAAATCAGCGGGATCGACCCTGGCGGTGAGGTCGTAAGCATAGATGTAGCGCTCGCTCTGTGTGCCGTCGGAATACGTGACCTCCTCGGTCCCGACGACGCCGATCCAGCCGAGTGCGACCGCCGCGCCGAAGGCGGTGCCGCAGATCAGCAGCGATACCAGACAGACCGCGATCGCCGCGAGCCATTTGCGCCCGTGAAATACGCCTCCGAGGCCTTTGCCGGAGGGCTTTTTTACAAGCTTCGACTCGTCAAAATCGGAGACCGCTTCGAAAATATCCCTTTCGTTCATACCTTGATACCTTCCTTTTCCAATATTTTTTTGAGTTTTTTCCTTGCCCTCGCAAGCTTCATCTTGACTCTGCTCTCGCCCATGCCGAATCTTTCTGAGACCTCCTTAACGGAGAGGCACTCCTTATAGCGGGCGACGAATACCCTTGCGTCGTCATACGGGAGCGACAGTATGAAATCGCTCATCACCCCTCTGAGGAGTATGCCCATATCAACGTCCTCCGCGTGAGCCGGCAGACATTCCGCAAGCTCGTCGAGTATCAGCGGCGCTCTGCCGCCGCCCCGCTTTTTTGCCGTGCTGCGGTCGTTGATATCGATCGCGGTGGTGCGGGTGAGCTTTTTGAGATAGTTGGGCAGGCTGGCCGGCGCGGGCGGTATGCCGTCCCACGCCTTGAGGAGCACGTCGTTCACGCATTCCTCGGCGTCCTCGCGGCTGCCAAGCATATCGAAGGCAATGCTGAAAAGCAATCCGCGGTACTTTGCATAGGTCTCGGCAGGCGCCTGTTCCGAGCGTTCCATGTAAAGCTTTATGATATCTTCATCTTTCATAATGAATACCTCCGCGTGTTTTTCAGCTCTCATCCTCTAATACGGTTTTCGGGAAGCGCGCGTCACACGATCGCGTATTTTTATCCGTCGGCAAATGACAGTAAATGAAAGCAGCAAACCGGGCAACCCTGAAGGATTGCCCGGTCCTGTTTTTCAAAGCATTACTGCAAAAGCCGTTTTCGCCTCAATAACCGCAGTTGAGTATGAAGCCGCAGTGGTAGGCGTCGATCTCGTACTCGTCGAACTCCGCTGCGTAATCCCCGGTGTGGACGACTATCATATCGACGAGCACGCATCCGCGGCAGTCGCCGAATATGTAGTCCTGCATTTGGGCGCTCACGTTCCCATCCGCGATATCGCGCAGCTCATCCATGCTTATATCGAGCTTGATGGTTTCCAGCGTTATGGGATCGTAAACGTCGATCTCGGCTATCTCGGCATTCTCTCTGAGCACCGGCTCAAAGAGCCTGCCGACCTGTGGGAAGTATCTCATTATACGGTCGTAACCCTTCTCTTCATCGGGTATGGACTCGATGAAGCCGAGGCCGTCGGTATGGAGCATCCTGCCTTCACTGCCGCCGAGCACCTGCTCGGGCTCATAACAGGTCGTGCCGTAGGCGAACGTCGTGCGGGGAGCGTACGTGAATTCGTGCTCCTTGAGCTGCAGATAGCCGTCGTCCTCAAGGCCCTCGTAGGGATCGTGCGCGGACGCTTCGTCGAGCGGCACCACGGTGAGGTCCTTGTACCTCAAAACGTCCTCATCCTCGCCGTAATAGGCGGGCATGATCAGCTCGAAGCCGTAACCGTTCTCCTCCCACACGGCGATTTGCTCAAGATTGCTTTGGAACGACCAAGTTCCGAAGACCTCATGGAAGAAGAAGCCGAAATTGCTGTCGCTTATGGACCTTGCAAACTCCTCGGCGGAGCCCTTCTGCCAGTTCCTGAACCAGATGAGCACTACTCGGTTGGGATCCTCCTCCTCGACGATGTAGTCCTTATCGATGCCGTACGTTACGGTCACCTTATCGGACTCGACGGTGATATCCTCAAGCTCGGCGCCGTAAATGACCCTCGTGGGCATATAGATCATGTCAAGGCCGCTCAAAACGTCGGCGCTGTCATTATGCTCGCCGCAGTTCACCTCGGCGCTTAAGGTCACGACGGAGTCGAACACCTTTGGCTCCGCGTAAACGACGGGCATGGTCTCGATCGGCTCGGCCGCAGCCATGGCCGGATCGAGCGTCGCAGCGACTTCTGCATCCCCGTTCGCCTCGGAAGGCGCGGGCGCTTCGGTGGGCGCGGGCGCTTCTGTCGTTTCCGTATATCCGGCAGGATCGGGCAGATTGGCGTCGATATCGGCCTTCTTTGGGGCAAGCAGCTTAGGCAGCGCTGTCGCGGCGCCGGCTATCAAGACCAGCGCTGCGGCAGAGATCAGCCACGGCAGCGGGTTTTTCTTCATTTTTCCGGCGTTCGCGGCCTCGGAAACAAGCGCGTCGTCCATATCGGTGAGCGCCTCGGAAGTCTTGATGGTTTTATCATTCACAGATGATCCCCTCCTTTTATAAACTCTTCTTTCGTCAGATAGCGCCGAAGCTCCCTTCTTGTTCTTGCAAGAAGCACGTTGACCCTTTTTTCGGTAATGCCGAAGCGGGCGGCAATATCCTTCACGCTGTCAAAGAACCAGATGCGCCGCATGAACACGCCCCTCTGCTCCGCGGGAAGGCGGCTGACGAATCCCATGATGGCGTGTGCAAGCTCCTCCGTCTCAAGTTCTTCCTCCGCTCCGCCGCTCCCCGCAAGGCAGCTCTCCAGCTCCTCTAAGGGCACGGACGCGGCGAACTTTCTCTTGGAAGAATCCGCGCGATAACGCATCAGCGCCTCGTTGCGGGCAGCCTTGGCCGCGTACGCGGTGAGATCCCTCGGTTTTGCGGGCGGAATGCAGGACCACAGCTTGAAATACACGCTCGAAACACATTCCTCAACGTCACGCGGGTCGTTCAGAATGTTCGAGCATATGCTGCGGCACAGCCCGCCGAACCTTGCGTCTATGGCTTCGACGGCGGACTCGTCCCTTTTTTCGAGCAGCGCGATTATCTCGCTGTCGTTCATGCTTATCGTCCTTTCCTTGCTGCAGGGCCTTACACCCTTTAAGATGCGGGAAATCGGCTTATTTTGAAGAGCGCTCGGAATATATTATAAAGATCCCCCGCATGTGCGGGGAATCTTGGGGATCATATTCTGTCAGGCGTCAGGCGTTTTCCTTCATCGCCCTGATCTTTTCGGTCAGCATGGGCACGACTTTATTGAGGTCGCCCACCACGCCGTAATCGGCGATATTGAATATGGGAGCGGTCTCGTCGCGGTTGATGGCGATTATTATCTCGCTCTCCTCCATGCCCGCCATATGCTGGATCGCGCCGGAGATGCCCACGGCGATATAGAGCTTGGGGCGCACGGTCTTGCCCGTCTGCCCGACCTGCAGCTCCTTATCCGCCCAGCCCGCGTCGACCGCGGCGCGGCTTGCAGCCACGCGGCCGCCGAGGACTTCCGCAAGGTCGTAGAGCATTCGGAAATTCTCCTTGGAGCCCATGCCGCGGCCGCCGGAGACGAGTATCTTCGCCTCGGAGATATCGGCGGATTCGTTCATCTTTTTGATCACGTCGAGTATCTCGATATAGCGGTCGTTGCGCTCGAACTTAACGCCGAAGGGCAGCACGCGCGCCTTCCTGCCGGGCTCGCGCTCGCATTTCTGCATGACGCCGGGACGCACGGTGGCCATCTGCGGACGGAAATCGGGGCAGATTATGGTGGCCATAAGGTTGCCGCCGAAGGCGGGACGGGTCATAAGCAGCCTGTCGGTTTCGGGATCGATCTCAAGCCCGGTGCAGTCGGCGGTGAGGCCGGTGTGCACGCGCGCGGAAACGCGGGGAGCAAGGTCGCGCCCGATCGTGGTCGCGCCGTAAAGCACTATCTCGGGCTTGAAGAACTCTATCGCGCTGTACATGGCGTGCGCATAGGGCTCGGTCATATAGCTTTCCAGAGCGGGATCGTCGATCAGCACGACGGTATCCGCGCCGTATTCGCCCAGCTCGTCGGCAAGGTGCGCCACGTTATGACCGCAGAGCACCGCGGAGACGGAGGAATTGAGCGCCTTGGCAAGCTGCTTCGCCTTGCCTATCAGCTCGAAGGAAACGGGTGCGATAACGCCTTCGACCTGCTGGACGAACACGTAAACGCCTTTATATTCGGAAAATTCTGATTTCATATTCCACCTCAGATAACGAACTTCTCACGAAGCTTTTCGACCAGATAATCGGCCTCGGCCTCGGCGTCGAGGGTGACCACCTCGCCCTTGCCCTTGAGCGCCTTGGGGAAGCTTTCCTTGACGCGGGTGGGCGAGCCCTTTAATCCGATATTCGCATCGTCCACGGGCACGTCGGGGCGGGTCCACACGTTGACCTGCTTCTCGCGGTAGGCGCTGAAAATGCCGCCGGGAGTCATATAGCGGGGACGGTTGAGCTCGGTGAGCGCGGTGACAAGGCAGGGCATCTTGACGCGCACCACCTGATAGCTGTTCTCGAACTGCCTTTTTACGATCAGGCTGTCGCCCACCACGCGGATCTCTTCGGCATAGCTCACGTTGGGAATGCCCAGATGCTCCGCCATCTGCGGGCCCACCTGCGCGGTGTCGCCGTCGATGGCCTGGCGGCCCGTGAAGACTATATCATAAGGAAGCTTGGATACCGCCGCCGCGATCGTGGAAGAGGTGGCCCAGGTATCGGCGCCGCCGAAAGCGCGGTCGCTGACGAGATAGGCCTCGTCCGCGCCCATTGCAAGCGCTTCGCGAAGCACCGCGTCCGCCTGCGCGGGGCCCATGGACACCACGCGGACGACCGCGCCCAGCTCGTCCTTTATGCGAAGGGCGGCCTCTAAGCCCGCCTTATCGTCGGGATTCATTATGGAGGGCACTCCCTCTCGGATCAGGGTGCCGGTCTTGGGATCCAGGCGCACCTCGTTGGTGTCCGGAACCTGCTTTATACAGACGACTATGTTTAACATGCTTTTCTCCTTTTCAATGAATAATGAATACCGAATAAATAATAATGAATGATCGACGAGGCTTTTCCTGCGGAAAAGCTTTATTATATCGGAGAAAATCCGCCGGGATTTTCTACCTTAATTATTCATTATTCATTATTCTTTTTTCATTACTCGGGTCCGCTGCTTATCCAAGCAGCGAAGCCGAGATGACCATGCGCTGCACCTCGCTGGTGCCCTCGTAGATCTCGGTGATCTTCGCGTCGCGCATCATGCGCTCGACGGCATATTCGCGGGTGTAACCGTAGCCGCCGTGCAGCTGCACGCACTTGGTGGTGACCTCCATCGCGGTTTCGGCCGCGAAGAGCTTTGCCATTGCGGCCTCCACCGAGAAGCGCTTCTGGGTGTCCTTGGCATAGGCGGCCTTGTAGACCAGCAGCTTTGCCGCCTCGACCTTTGCGGCAAGATCCGCAAGGGTGAACTGCGTGTTCTGGAACTGCGCAATGGCGCGGCCGAACTGCTTCCTCTGCTTGACGTAAGCTATGGTGGTCTCAAGCGCGCCCTCGGCAATGCCCAGCGCCTGCGCGGCGATGCCTATGCGGCCGCCGTCAAGGGTGGCCATGGCAATGGAAAAGCCCTTGCCCTCGGCCCCAAGCAGGTTTTCCCGCGGGATGCGGCAGTCGCGGAATATGAGCTCGTATGTGGAGGAGCCCTTGATGCCCATTTTCTTTTCCTTCGTGCCGAAGGTGAAGCCCGGGGTGCCCTTTTCGACTATGAAGGCGGACATGCCCTTGGTGCCCTTGGAGGGATCGGTCAGGGCGAAGATGATGTAGATATCCGCTTCCTTGCCGTTTGTGATGAATATCTTGCTGCCGTTAAGAACGTATTCCTCGTCCTCAAGGACGGCCCTGGTCTGCACGCCGCCCGCGTCGGTGCCGGCGCCGGGCTCGGTCAGCGCGAAAGCGCCCAGCTTTTCGCCCGATGCAAGGGGCTTTAAATACTCTTCCTTCTGCGCGGCGGTGCCGAACTTATAGATGGGGTCGCAGCAGAGCGAGGTGTGCGCCGAAACGATAACGCCCGTGGTGGCGCACCTTTTCGAGATCTCCTCAACGCACATCACGTACGTGAGCGAATCGCAGCCCTGACCGCCGAATTCGCGCGGTATGGGAATGCCCATAAAGCCGTAATGCTGAAGTTTTTGCACAGTTCCCCTGGGGAACTCCTCCGTCTCATCCACCTCGGCGGCATAGGGCTTGACCTCGTTCTCCGCAAACTCGGAAAAGAGAGTCCTTGCCATAAGGTGCTCGGAGCTGAGCTTAAAATCCATGAAAACCTCCGTAATATGTGATCGATCGGGCTTTGCGCCCACAAAAATACAGTTTATTATAGCCTTTTTTGCGGCGGTTTACAAGTGCCGGCGCAACTATATATGCTTTCCCGCGGACAAATTTATCTAATCTGTAACACAAGATTTAGCGGTTTTTGACATTAGTTATTGCATTTTGGGCCGCGCTGTGTTAAAATAGCGCATATGAAGAAGCTTCCCTCAAAAAACAGGCGCCTTTCGTGGCTGCCTCTGGATAACGCCGCAAAGATCTATCCCCCCGCGCAGACGGAGGGATGGAACGCGCTCTTCCGCCTTTCGGTCACGCTTTCGGAGCCGGTCGACAGGCAGGTCTTAAAGCGCGCGCTTCTTAAAACGGTGGGCCGCTTTCCGAATTTCGCTATGAAGCTGAGGCGGGGTTTTTTCTGGTATTACCTGGATAAATTAAGCGGCGCGCCGGCTATAACCGACGACGTGCAGAATCCCTGCGCAAGGATGCGCTTTGACGAGAACGGCGGGTTTTCGTTCCGCGTCAGGGTCTACGGCAGGCGCATAGCGGTGGAGATATTCCACGTTATCACCGACGGCGCGGGCGGGCTTTCGTTCTTAAAAACGCTCACCGCCGAATATCTGACCATAAAATACGGCGTCGTCATCCCCCGCTCGGGCGACATACTCGACTGCTCGGAGGAGCCCACTAAGGAGGAGCTTGCCGACGGCTTCCTCACCCACGCGGGGCCCAGGAGCATCCCCCTGCGCGAGCCGGACGCTTACCATCTTTTCGGCACGCCCGAAAAGGATTTCCTGCACGTCACGACGGGCATTATGAGCACGGACGAGCTTTCGGCGCGCGCCAAAGCGCTTGGCGTGACCGTGACCGAATATCTCGTAACGGTGCTGCTGTTTGCCGCCGCCGACTGGAAAAAGGCCAAAGGGGGCGCCATGCAGCGCGGAAAGCCCGTAAAGGTGTCGGTGCCGGTCAACCTGCGAAAGCTGTTCGGCTGCAAAACGCTGCGCAATTTCGCCAATTACGCCAACGTGGGCCTGGATACGCGCCTGGGCGAATACACTTTTGAGGAAGCCGCAAAGATCGTCCACCACCAGCTCAAGCTGGAGACCGATCCGCACCGCCTTGCCGCCAAGATCGCAAGCAACGTGAATATAGAAAAGAGCATTTTCATGCGCCTTGTGCCGCGCGTGATAAAGAACCCCATAATGCACATCGCCTACCGCGCCAAGGGCGACCGCAAATCGACCACCTGCATATCGAACCTGGGCCTTGTGACCGTGCCCGACGAGATGCGGCCCTATATCGAGCGCTTCGACTTTATGCTCGGCTCCCTTGCCGAAAACCCCGTCGCCTCCGCCGCCGCAAGCTATGACGGAAAGCTTGTGATCAACTTCACCCGCACCATCAGCGAAAGCTTCCTTGAAAGAGCCTTCTTCACCCGGCTCGTCAAAATGGGCGTGCACGTGCTGCTTGAAAGCAACGGGAATTAGGGGGCGACAGGGCTGAACACACCAAACCAAGGGAGTCCTTTGCACGGTCGCCTCTTAAGTGACGATACTAACCACGGGGACAGATCTGCCGGTCAGTTCCGAAAGTATCGCTTTGGCGGCGGTAACATAACTGACCATCAGATCTGTCCCCATGGTTAGTGCTCCGATTACCAAAAGAGACGTATCTTTTGTCACAGGATAAAGCTTTAAAAGGCTATCACCCCTTCTGCGGGATACGCCAAAAGGCTTCCCCCCGGCGGGGAAGCTGTCGGCTGAACGGAGTGAAGACGACTGATGAGGGGATTCCTTATTATTGTTCTCTTTTATGATACGTAAGTCTGTTTAATTACCGATTCCTTTCGAGGCTGGGATATGTCTCGCAGGAGCGGCCTCAGTTACTTGACGCCCGCGTTCCGCGCCTATCGCGGCGCGTGCGCCCACTCGGCTCGAAAAATGATTATTTTTCGGCCACGTGGGCGACGCTCGCTTCGCTCGCTTAATACCCCCCTGAGTTTGGGGGACTTTGCCCGGTCGCCCCGGTAGTTTGGGGTATTTGGAATGGTCGCCCCTATCATCCGCCGCCCATGCCCCCCTGTGCAAACGCCGGAGGGATCGTATTGCAGCTTATCTGTCCCCGCAGCGGCTTTGCGCCGCAAGGGAACGCATACTTCAAACCACAGCTTTCCAACGGAGGTCCCATGTCCTACTGTGTCAACTGCGGCGTCGAGCTCGCCGCGTCCGAACGCCGCTGTCCGCTCTGCGGGGTGGAAGTGATCAACCCCCGCGAGCCCTTTGATGAAAACGGCGAGCGGCCCTTCCCCAACGATATAGAAAAGGTTCGCCACAGGCTCGTGCGGGTGACCGCCGCAAGGGTGTTTTCACTGCTGCTTGCGATACCGCTCGTGTCGATACTGCTCGTCGATCTGATCCACGACGGCGCGCTCACCTGGTCGCTCATACCCACCGCGGCGATCGTTTACGCGTTCCTCGCCGTCGTTCTCCCCTGCCTCTTCAAAAGGCCCATAGTGTGGCTGTTCATGCTGCTGGGCGTTGCCGAAACGGTGCTGTTCCTGTTCGTTCTTAACGTGATACTGGGCGGCGACTGGCTGTGGCTCTTCGCCCTGCCCATCACGCTGCTGACCGGCGCGGCGGTGATAGGCGGCTATCTCATGCTGCGCTCGCGCAGGGCGTCGCTCACGCTGAAGATCGTTGTGCTGCTGCTGATGATCGCGGTCAGCCTGATCATTCTGCAGATGCTTATCGAGATCCACCTGCACGGCGCGATCAGATTCGACTGGTCGGTCTATGCCGCGATCCCCTGCGGCATGCTAAGCCTCGTTGCGCTGATAATAGGCCGCCTCGTCAGGAAAAGCGAGAGCTTCAGGAAGAAAATGTTCTTCTGAAAACGCTTGCAATTCCATTTCACATGTGTTATACTTCACGCAATATTTGCGATGAAGGGAACAAGTAGCTTCCGTTTGGGCTTCAAAGAGAGCGTCCGGCAGGTGTGAGGGCGCAGGACGGCGGAAAGCGAATACGTCCCGGAGCAGCCGTCCGAAAGGGATGCCCCAAGTAGGCGCGGCCGGGCGGGCCCGTTACAGCCCTCCAACGAGGGAGCCGTCGCTGCACGGTTCCGAATCGGGGTGGTACCGCGTTTTAAAACGTCCCCTTTTCCGCTTGCGGAGAAGGGGATTTTCATATGACAGAGACGACGAAAGGAAAACTTACCATGAAAATCTATGATGAACTCAAAGCCCGCGGCCTGATCGCCCAGGTGACCAACGAAGAAGAGATCGAAAAGCTCGTAAACGCGGGCGAGGCGAAATTCTACATCGGCTTCGACTGCACGGCCGACAGCCTTACGGCCGGTCATTTCATGGCGCTCACGCTTATGAAGCGCCTGCAGATGGCGGGCAACAAGCCCATTGCGCTGATAGGCGGCGGCACCACCATGATAGGCGACCCCTCGGGCCGCACCGACATGCGCAAGATGCTCACCAAGGAGGATATCGATCACAACGCCGAATGCTTCAAGCGCCAGATGGAGCGCTTTATCGAATTCGGTCCCGACAAGGCCGAGATGGTGAACAACGCCGACTGGCTGCTTTCGCTCAATTACGTCGAGCTCCTGCGCGAGGTGGGCGCCTGCTTCTCCGTGAACAATATGCTCAGGGCCGAGTGCTACAAGCAGCGCATGGAAAAGGGCCTTTCCTTCCTTGAGTTCAATTACATGATAATGCAGTCCTACGATTTCTACTGGCTGTTCAAAAACAAGGGCGTGAACCTGCAGTTCGGCGGCGACGATCAGTGGTCCAACATGCTGGGCGGCACCGAGCTGATAAGGCGCAAGCTGGGCAGGGACGCGCACGCCATGACGATCACCCTTTTGACCGATTCCCAGGGCAAAAAGATGGGCAAGACCGCCGGCAACGCCGTGTGGCTCGATCCCAACAAGACCAGCCCCTTCGAATTCTTCCAGTACTGGCGCAACGTGGGCGACGCCGACGTTATGAAGTGCATCCGCATGCTCACCTTCATCCCCATCGAGGAGATCGAGGAGATCGCCAAATGGGACGATTCGCGCATCAACGAAAAGAAGGAGCTGCTTGCCTATGAGCTCACCGCGCTCGTGCACGGAAAGGACGAGGCCGACAAGGCCAGGGAGGCCAGCCACGCGCTGTTTGCGGGCGGCGGCGACGATTCCAATATGCCCACCACCGAGCTTGCCGTGCCCGACGAGGGCATGACCGTGATCGACCTGCTCGTTGCCTGCGGCCTGGCCGCTTCCAAGGGCGAGGCAAGGCGCCTGATACAGCAGGGCGGCATATCCGTTGACGGCGAAAAGGTGGCCGATATAGGCGCCGTGATCGAAAAAGCCCGTTTTGCGGAAGGCGTCAAGATAAGGAAGGGCAAAAAGATATTCCACAAGGCGGTCGCCAAATAAGCCGAAGGCACGTCCGGGCGGCGGGGGTTTCCCCGCCGTCAGACCACTGACAAAGTCTCTGCAGAGGAATAAAGCACCGCATGAAGCAAACCCGGTGCGACCTTTGGGAGCCGCTGCAGGTGAAGAACATCAAGATGTTCTTTGCGCGTCCGCGGCGCGACAGCCGCGGAATGCAGGCGTCAGGTATCTGAGGCCGCTCCTGCGAGACATATCCTCGAAACTGACCCTAACGGTCTTTTCGGGGATTTTATTTTCATAACGCCTTTTTACGCAAAAAGCTGCAATTATGTGTTTGTCAGTAATCTGAGAAGGGGCTGCTGCATCCAGGATCAGCGGCCCCTTTTCATTACCCGGAAGCTTCAGCGGTTCTTATCATTCCCTCATCCACCACCGCCTTGCGGCGGCAGTCCCCCTTCCCCCAAGGGAAGGCTGTTTTGTAAGTTTTCGCAGAATCTATCGCCTTCCCTTGGGGGAAGGGGGACCGCGAGGAACGAGCGGTGGATGAGGGATCGAAAGACCGCTTTACGCTTCCAAGCAATAAGAAGCTTGATGCAAAGCCCGATCCCCCCGCCTTTTCCGTTCACAGTTTATTAACAGAAAATTCACCGTTTGTTAAAAATAATATGCCCATCCGGTGTTGCGTATCGCCTCGGATAGGTGATATAGTTTTATGGGGGCGCGGTTTTATTACAAAAACCGCGTAAGAGCATGTTCCTGTTCTCAACTGTCACATTCGGGCGGGACGACGACCGCTCGTTCATGGAGGAGCTTTTCAACGCGCATTACACGAGGATGCGCGCTTTTGCCTTTTCCCTGCTTCACGACGGCGCCGCCGCCGAGGACGCCGCGCAGGACGTGTTATTATATATTTTTGAGCATATTGAAAAATTCCGCGGGCTTGACTGTTGCACTTTGCGCCACTTGGTTGATTTAATATTAAGAAGGAGATGCTATAACCTTCTGCGGGCCCGCAGGGTGCGCCAAAAGCACAGCGCGGGCAGTCTTGACGATCCCGCGGTTTTTCCGCAGCTTGCCGACTCCGGCCCTTCCGTTGAGGAAAGCGCGCTCTTAAACATAGACGCCGAACGCATGGCGCAGGCAATAAGACGGCTTCCGCCGGATCAGCGCTTTGCGATCGAGGCCAAATACATACTCGGCTTCAGCGACGCCGAGATCGCGGAGGAGCTAGGGATAAAGAAAAACAGCGTCCGCCAATATCTTACAAGGGCAAGACGCGGGGTGTTCAGCCTCATGGGGGATGAGAACGATGAAGAAGGATAAGGAATTCGCACTGTTTAAGCGAGCGGCGGAAGAGGCCGCCCGCATCGACGGCCGTGAGCTTATGAATGCGGACGCCGCCGAGGCTTCCGAGCCCGCCGACGAGGCCGCAAGGGCGCGCTTTGAAGCCGCGCTCGATTCCGCGCGCTCACGCCGCAGGGAACGCGGGGGCGGGCGGCTCATACCCTTCAAGTGGATCGCGGCTGCGGCGGCCTGCGTGATCGCGGCGTTTTTCCTGGTACCCGCCTCCACCGAAGCGGGCAGGAACTGGCTTTCCAAGCTGGCGCTCCGGGTATTCCCCGATCACACCGAGATAACGCTCGAAGATCCCGACTTGGAAAAATACGGCTATGCCGCTTTCTACGTCCCCTCGCGCGTGCCGCTTGAATACAGGCTGCGCGACGTCAGCGCCGACGACGGGCATTTCGATCTCAGCTATTCCAACGGGCGCGGCGAATGGTTCGAATTCCATCTGCTGCGCGATCCCCTGCCGCAGGGCGCCCGTCTTACCGAAGCCGAAAAGCTCGTATTCGTGCCGGTGCGCGACGCAATGGCCGCGCTGACCTCACACGACGGCGTGACCAGCATTCAGTGGTGCAACGGCAGAGTGAACGTCACAATTGAGGGCAATATCCCCGAGGATGTATTGGTCGACACGGCGCGCTCCGTGCTGCCGGTGGGCGGCGATCATATCCGCTATTGTCCGGCCGGAGATCTCAAGGGCTTCGTGCACTCCTCCTTCGATCTCTATCCCTCCGCGGACGTCGTGACCGATATGGTGTTCACAAGGGGCGCGCACGACCGCATACGGCTCAGGCAGCTCAAGCCCACGGCCACGGTCAAGCTGGATAATCACGGCGCGGCAAAGCCCGTCACGGTGGATATCGACGGCGTCGAGGGCATGCTCATACGCGGCGAAGAGACCCTTATAGTATGGTCGCCCGACAACGCGATACTCATGCTCAGCGGAAATATCGATCCCGACGAGCTGCTCGAGCTCGCCCGCAGCGTGAGAGACCAGTATCATTTTCTATCGATGAAAGACAGTGCGGCCGACTGATGAGGGGATTTCTTATTATTGTTCTCTTTATGGTTCATTAGTCATTTCAGTTGCCGATTCCATTAGAGACTGAGATATGTCTCGCAGGAGCGGTAGATCTTGCTTGGCTCATCGCGTTCCGCGCCTATCGCGGCGCGGCGACGGCCTCCGAAAAATTTGCATGCATTTTTCGTCGGCCTTACGACGCTCGCTTCGCTCGCTTAGTCGCCCCCTTAGTTTGGGGTGTTTACCCGGTCGCCCCGGTAGTTTTGGGTGTTTGGAATGGTCGCCCCTCCTGCAGGATACGCCAAAAGGCTTCCCCTTGGCGGGGAAGCTCCGCGAAGCGGTGATGAGGGGATATTTCAAAGAAAATAACCATCGTGGCTTCGGATCCCCCTCATCCACCGCCGCCTTACGGCGTCGGTCCCCCTTCCCCCAAGGGAAGGCTTTAAAAAATGGGAAATTCCCGATCCCTCAGTCGGCTTTCGCCGCCAGCTCCCTTTACGCAAGGGAGCCATCCTGCCAACCGAAAGGAGAGCCAAACAAATGAAACGCATCATAGCATTATCGCTCTGCATACTCACCCTCTTCCTCTGTGCCTGCCAGCCCACGCCGGAAGTGGAGCCGGTGCCGAACAAGGGCGACGACGTGATGGGTGAAAAGATACATACAACTCCCGTGCCGAAGACCCCTTCTCCGACTTCCGAAGCCGATCCGGATCTAACCGGAGAGCCGGACGTCACCGAGGTTCCCTTCGTCATCCCTCATATCGACGTCCCCGATCACTGGACTGAGGAAATGACCGTTTCTTCAAACGGCACCAAGGTCTATATTGATGCTGATATCGGGTATATTGATACTGCCCACCCGGTATATCTGATAAGAGATGCTGAGAAACTCGACGGCCCGACAGCAAAGAAGCTGCTGGATCTTTTCGGTATGGGATTCAAGTGGAGACCTGTTGATTCCACGAGAGAGGAGCTGCTTGAAAGGCTGGAGAAGCTTATGAGGGAGGATGATCCGAACACTGAATTTGATGATCTGCCGCCGTCCGATGACGAAAAAGAAGAAGCGATAGCTGATATATTGAAAAGGCTGCAGGAGCTGGATCCGGATACGGTCTGGGAAGATATCAAGACCGCGGATGATATCCCTTCCGGTGCGGCGATTCTCACCGATGGTAATCGGGAAATCCACACGGATCAAACCGTTAACTCTTTCAGAATATTCAGATATGGCACGGATGTTCGTACCGTCGAACAGTTGATGATAATCACGAACCAATTTGACGAGAACCGTGAACTGGGGATTCAGAAGCCCATCAGCGAACTAAAGATTCCGGTTCCCGAAATGGCAAAGGATGATGCAGTCAAATTTGCCCAAAGAATAGTTAAGAACTTCGGAATGGAGGATCATTTTGAATTGGCGTCTGTAACTGTGTTCCAGACTGAAAAAAAGGACAGTGGAGAAGTTTTGGACGTAGGATGGCGCGTAGCGTTTGCACTTAAGACCAACGGAGGCATGCCTTTGGACACTTTTCTGTATGATCTTCGCGGCCAATGGGTGGGGGATTATGCCACAGGAGATGAAGTGGTGAACTTTAAACCTGATAAAAAGTATGAGCATCTGCATATTAATATCGCAAATGGTGAGCTTATCGGGATCACATGGGCAAATCCTCAGGAAATCATTTCGGTCGAGAATCCTGCAGTCGAGCTGCTTCCGTTTGATACGATAAAGGAAAGAATAAAGAAAAAAATCGAATACGGTCTTTCGTGGAATGACGGAGCGCTGGAAGATATACATGTGGATAATATCTTTTTGACATATCTTAAATCTGAAAAGGCCGGTGAGATAAACGAGTATTATTATACCCCGATGTGGTGTTTCACCTCTTATTCAGACGTGAATGTGCCAATGCAGGAAGGCGTGACGTTTATCAATGCGATCGATGGAACTTTCGTTCAATTCCAGGGCTGAGAATCACCGAAAAAGAAACATCGCAGCAGCGGTTTGTAAACAGAACGCTTTACCCCCGCGCGGCCCGAGCCTTTGCCCTGCCGCGCAGGGTTTTCAATGGGATAGAAAGGGAACTGACCATGGGGACGGATCTGACGGTCCCAAGCGGACGCAGCCCAAAAGGCTTCCCCCCGGCGGGGAAGCTCCGCGAAGCGGTGATGAGGGGAAATTCCAAAGAAAACAACTATCGGGGCTTCGGCTCCCCCTCATCCGTCACTCACGGCTTCGCCGCTCGTGCCACCTTCCCCGCGGTGGGGGAAGGCTTGGGTCGGCGTCAACCGAAAGGCTTCCCCCCGGCGGGGAAGCTGTCGGCGCAGCCGACTGATGAGGGGAACTAACCAATCAGAACCGTCCCCATTGGTTACAAACTAACGGCGGCCGGGCATATGTAAACAATAATAAAGGTTTCCCTCATCCACCGCCGCCTTACGGCGTCGGTCCCCCTTCCCCCAAGGGAAGGCTTTAAAAAAATGGGAAATTCCCGATCCCTCAGTCGGCTTCCCAGCTCCCTTTACGCAAGGGAGCCATCCTGCCAACCGAAAGGAGAGCCAAACAAATGAAACGAATCTTAGCATTAACCCTCTGCTTGCTCGCGCTCTTCCTCTGCGCGTGTCAGCCGACGCCCGACGAGGAATACGTTGTGAACAAGGGCGACGACGCCCTTGAAGGCAAGATACACGCCACGCAGAGCCCCGCGGGGACTTCGGAGCCCGGCGGGACCGCGGAGGGATCCCCCGCACCCGATGAGACGGAGGCCTTCAGCGCCGTGCAGACCTTTCCCGAAACGTGGGATGAAAGGATCGAGCTTGCGGAGGACTTCTATCTTGTTGCCAACGCCGAGGTGATCACAAAGGCCGACGGGCGTTATCCCGTATTCCGCACCCGGATCGAGCCCTTTGATATGGATCAGATCTCGGAGCTGCTCGATAAGCTGATCGGCCGGCCCGTTTCCTCTCAGGAGAAGGTGATGACCAAGGACGATTGGAAGGATGCGCTGCAGGCCTATCTGGCCGAGGTCGAGGAGCACCGCCGCTGGATTGCGGAGGGAAGGCCCGAATGGGGGCATTTCGAGGACAACGCGCCCACCGACGAGGAAGTCGCCGCGCAGTCGAAATGGTTTATGGATCAGATACTTGCCGCGCCGGACGCCGCCGAGCAGCAGGAGGCTTCGGGTTACGGCGATCTTGTGCTTGGCAAGCCGAATATCTATGAGCTTGCTTCCGGCGGCACGGCGTATGTTTATGCGTCGGGCAGCTGGCTTAAAGTGGTCAAAAGCTGCTCGAACGATCCGTATGTTTTTACCGAACACGACTATAAGGAAGCTCTGTTGGATGAGGAGCCCGAAGCAAAGCAGTGGCACGACGTCAGCCTGCCCTTTGAGGACGCGCAGGCTGCGCTTTGGGCCGAGCTTGCCCGCCTGGGCCTTGAGGATTTTGCCGTGACGAGATCGGTAAAGGCCGATCTGATGGACCGTCCGGAAAACGGAAAGAACAAATTCATAACCGGCGGATGGCTTTTCACCCTTCATCGCAACTATGCGGATTACCCCGAGCCCGCCGAGATTTACGAGCCGTCACAGCTGCTCGATTACGGCAGCGACGAGGGCTTCGTTGCCAATCCCCCGATCCAGAGTGAATACATCGATATACTGATAGACGGCGAGGGCCTGCAATATTTCGGCTATTTCGGCAAAAAATCGGTGATCGGGATCGAAAACCCCAACGTGGAGCTGCTGAGCTTTGATGAGATCAAGGACCGCGCGGCCAAGTCTTTCCGCATGTGCTTCCCCATCACCAAATACAAGCTCTACGACGAGGGCGATACCGCCGAGATCTACCTTTACAAGATGTATCTGACCACCTGCACGGTCTACGTCAAGAACGGGCAGGGCTATTACGAGATGCCCTGCTGGGTGCTGTTCTTTGCCAACAACGGCTACCACTCCGATTACGAGCGCGAAATGGCCGCGCTGAGCAGAGAACCCGATCTGACGCGCGAATGCCTGTTCATAAACGCGATCGACGGGTCTGTCATCCACACCGACTTCGGCTATTGATATCCCCCCAAAACCCCCGATTTTGTCGGACGACCGTACGAAAATCGGCATTTGAGTACCAAAAATGGTACTCAACCAAAATATATTTTAAAAAGGGTGTAATTTTCGGCCAAAAAATCTGTCTATATAAGTAGAGGGAGTTTTTATGACCGCCGCGGCGCGCTCGATTCGGGCGGGGCCGCAGCTCCTGCGCACCCGGTTTTATTCGCCGCAAGTCCCATTTGGGGCATATTCGTCAATATTACAGCAAGCCGCTCCCGCGTGGGAGTGAAAGGAAGTGACCTGATGAGACAGATATTTGGAGACCTAAGGAGGGCCGTATTCGGGCGGCAGTTCCTGATCGCCTGGCTGGGCATGGTGCTGTGCCTTATAATAGGCGCGTTCTCCGAGGCAATGGAAACGTTCTCGTTCAAGCCCGTGACGGTCGTTTACGGCTATCACAGGAGCATACTTTTGAACGCGCTGCACAGCGACATCATACTGCTTGCGGTGCCGATACTTGCCGCGATACCCTATACCACGGCGTTCACCGACGACGTGCGCTCGGGCTACCTTAAGCCCTATCTTACGCGCACCACGGTCAGCCGCTATATCTGGGACAAGGGGATCGCCGCGGCGTTTTCGGGCGGGTTCGCGCTGGCGCTGGGCATAATCACGGCGCTGTTCATATCGTTCCTGGTGTTCAGCCCGTTCGAGGTGTATCCCGAATACGCGGTGCCCTCGCGCATACCCGATCTGATACTGTTCATATTCCTCTTCTTCCTGTCGGGCGCGCTGTGGGCCTGCGTGGGGCTTTTGGCGTCCTCGCTCACGCAGAACGTCTATCTTGCCTATGCCGCCCCGTTCATATTCTATTACGTGCTGATAATACTGCAGGAGCGCTATTTCCGCACGGCCTTCATGCTGAATCCCAAGAATTACCTCACCATGGAGGGAGCGTGGCCGCTTGAGGGCAAAAGCGCCGCGCTGACGCTTTTGATGCTCACTCTGGTGCTGCTGCTGGTTTTCTACATCACCGTGCAGAAGGAGCTGCGCGACGACAAGCGGCAGAAGCGGCACTATTTTGCAAAGAACCTTTCGCAGAAGCGCCTTGTTTCGCGCATATCCCGCGCAAAGCCCATGAAGAGATCGGGAAGATCGGGCCTGTTCTCCGAGCTGAGCCAGGTTGGCGCGGTGGTGCGCTATAACTTCCGCATGTGGCGCGGCAACATGAGGGTGCTGCTGACTTTTGCTCTGGCGTTCATACTCTGCTTCCTGCTTTCGGACAAGGCCGCCTCCTTCGCCTATGACATGCACACCACCATGCAGGCCTTCGAGCCCTTCGTGTGGACCTTCGGCGACGCGAACTCGGTGCTGATGATATCCCTGCTGCTGATACTGCTGTTTGCGGATATCCCCTTCCTTGGCGCGGGCGTGCCATATTACCTGGTCCGCATGAAGCGCCGCACATGGGCCTGGGGGCAGCTGATCTATATCGGCCTGGCGACCTTTATTTACATGCTGTTCATATTCCTGGCCACCACGCTGATATGCATGCAGAACAGCTTTATAGGCAATATGTGGTCGGAGACCGCGGCGATACTCGGCTATTCCGGCGCGGGCAAGGCGATAGTGCTTCCCGCCCTGATAAAGACGCTTGAAATGTCGCGCCCGTATCAGTGCGCGGGCACGATATTCCTGCTGATGCTCTTCTACACGCTGGTGCTGTCGCTTTTGATGCTTCTTTTAAAGCTGAAGCGCGGCAAATCGGCGGGCATAGTCGCGGCATTTGCGTTCTCGCTTTACGGCCTGCTCCTGAATCCCCAGCTAATCAGGCAGATAACCGGCGTGAAGGAGGAAGAGATGTACAAGGCGAACGTTGCCGTGGGCTGGCTGAGCCCGCTGAATCACGCCACTTACCACATGCACAATTTCGGCTATGATCTGCTGCCCAGGATGTGGCACACCTATGCGATATTCGGCGCGCTGATACTGCTGCTGATGTTCCTGATATTAAGAGCGATCAGGCGCTATAACTTCATGTTCCTCGGGACCGAGAATTCATAAGGGGGAAAACGGAAATGGAAAATCACGATCGCAACGCGATAGAGGTGCGGGATCTTGTCAAGACTTTCGGGCAGGACACCGTTTTAAAGGGCATAACCCGCGATTTCGAGGCGGGCAAAATACACGGCGTGGTGGGCAACAACGGCAGCGGCAAGACGGTCATGTTCAAATGCATATGCGGCTTCCTGCAGCCCACCTCGGGCAAGGTGTTCGTGCAGGGCAAGCAGATAGGCAAGGACATCGACTTTCCCGAGGATATAGGCCTGATAATCGAAACGCCGGGCTTCCTGCCCCAGCTTTCGGGCCTTAAGAACCTTGAGATACTGGCCTCGCTTAAGCGAAAGATAAACCTTAAGGAGATCGCCGATACCATACGCAGGGTGGGGCTTGATCCTTTAAGCTCCAAGCCCGTGGGCAAATATTCCCTTGGCATGCGCCAGCGCCTGGGCATTGCGCAGGCGATAATGGAGGAGCCCTCGCTGCTGATACTCGACGAGCCTATGAACGGCCTTGACAAGCACGGCGTTGCCGAAATGCGCGAGCTGTTCAAGTCCCTTGCCACCGACGGAAGGACGATACTTCTGGCCTCGCACAACATCGCCGATATCGAAGCGCTCTGCGACACCGTCTGCGAAATGGACGCGGGCGTGATGACCATGCTGTAAGGAGATGAATGCAATGAAAAGGTTATTATCGCTGATACTCATAATGCTCCTCTGCCTTCCCCTTCTCACCGCCTGCCAGCCCACGCCGGAGGACGACTTCGTCGTGAACAAGGGCGACGACAAGGTCGACGATAAGGTGAACGCCACACAGCCCCCCGCATCCCCCGAGGATACCGAAGCGCCGCTCGTGCCGCAGTTCTTCCCCGACCGCTGGGACGAGGAGCCCGGCGAGGCGGTCAGCCGCGTCACCGTGAAGGGCGAGGCCGAGGTCTTAACGAGGGCGGACGGGCTGTATCCCGTTTACAGGACGGCTTCGAGGGATTTCACGTTGGAGGATGGGATCGACGTCTTTACAAAGCTCCTCGGTCCCGATCCGGTCGCGTTCGAGGGAAATGAGCTCACGAAGGCCTATTGGGAGCAGGAGCTGCAGGATTTCCTCGCGTGGGTCGAGGCAAAGAAGCAATGGCTCGCCGACGGATGCCCGGAAGGATACCATTTTGACGAGACCCCGATCACCGACGAGGAGATCAGGGAAACCACCGGTATCCTGATGAAGAATTTCAACGAAGCGCCGGAGGAGAACGAGTCATGGCCCGTTACGGATTATTCCACGCTTGAAATGGGCAAGTCCGTCGTTGCGGTGACGGCCTCCGGCGAAAAGGCCGCCATCTTCGTAAAGCGGGACTATGTCTCGATGAGCAAGGACATCGGCTGCAATCTGATCGACGACGTTCATTATGAGACGATGGTGGAAGATCAGGAAGACGTCAGCTTCTGGCACGACGTCACGCTCGGCCGCGAGACCGCAGATGCGGTGCTTGAAGACACGCTCAAGCTGCTCGGGCTTGACGATCAGGGCTTTTCGATCTATACGGCAAGGAAGGCAAATTCCGTGATCAGCGGCAATACCTCCATTTCCTACCGTGAGAACGGCTGGAAATTCGTGCTGAGGCGCAGCTACGGATATCCCTTCTCGGAATACCTCCTTGCGCCCTCGCAGTGGCTTAAATACACCGGCGACGAGATGGCGGCGGCTCCCCCCATAAACTGTGAGGAATTGACCGTGTTCATAAGCGAAACGGGGCTGAGGAGCTTCTCATACGCATTCCCGCGGGAGATCATGGAGCTTGCTAACCCCAACGTGGAGCTTCTGTCCTTTGACGAGGTGAAGCAGCGCGTCAAAAACGCATTCGTAATGTGCTTCCCCTACGACGCGAAGGGGCTCAAGGCCGATGGCGACTTCGTTATAAACGTCTACCGCATGGAGCTTTTGTCCAGGACGCTGTTCATTAAGGACAAGCACGGCTATTACGAGACGCCCTGCTGGATGGTGTACTTCGACTGCGATATGTACGGATACGCCGGCACGCCGGCGGAAGTGCTGCTTGAGCAGATGTACTATGATCGCACGCGAAAGGATCTTTATCAGCAGGTGCTTATGATAAACGCCGTCGACGGCTCCATAATACACGATAATTATTGAGTGAGGATGTGAAACCCATGAAAAAATTCTTTGCTTTGCTGCTATGCCTTATTATGCTGACCGCCCCCGCGCTGGCCTTTGCCTCCGCAGGCAGCCTTTCCATCGATACCGGCCACGTCTATCCCGGCATGGAAAAGAGCTTTGCCGAGGGCTATATTCCCACCGTGACCGATACCGAGGCCGTGATCGTGCTGCCCCTTATCGGCAGGACGTACGGCTCTAAGATAACCGTGGAGCCCGAATTCCCCGAGGAAGGGCCCTTTAAGACGGGCAATTACATATTCGACGTGGCCGAAAAGAGCTATACCGTCAAAAACACCTCGGGCAAAAAGGATACCGTCAAGGCGTATCTCGTCAAGCTGGAGCTGCCCCTTCGCGAGGGCTTCATGAACGGCAATTACTCAGTCACGTTCAACGTGTCCTATTCCGCCTCCTACGGCGTGCCCGGGCAGCAGAGCTTCACCGTGCGCGTGCCCATAGAGAACGGGCGCGGCGATTCCTCCGACGCGGGCGAAAAGCCGCTCATACTGTTTGAAAGCGGCACGGTGACGCCCGAGACCGTTACGCCCGAATCCGTTTCGGGCGGCGGCGAGCTGACCCTTAAGGTGACGGGCACCAATATCGGCGCGCGCACGGCAAGGAACATACGCGTAACGGGCGCCTCGCAGGACGGGGATATCACGCTCACGTCCGACCTTAACGGCATGTTCATCGAAAAGCTCGAGCCGGGCGAAAGCTTTGAGGCCGTGTTCTTGTTCCGCGCCTCGCGCTATGCCGCCCGCGGCGATCACGTGCTTACCGCGGCCGCCGAATACGAGGACGATATGGGCTCGCCCCATTCCGCCGAGGGCTCCTACCGCGTGTACGTGGATCAGCAGGTGGAGCTTGTGCTTGACAAGATAGAGTTCCCCGAAGCGGTCACCAGCGGCGAATCCGTCACGCTTTACATAAGCGTTTACAACCCCTCCTGCGCAACGGCCTATAACGTGCACGGTCAGCTTCAGATGAACGGCATGATAAGCACCTCGGTCTACCTGGGCGACATAGCCCCGCAGGAATCGGCGCAGAAGGAGCTGCTGGTGCTTGCCACAACGCTCTCGGGCGAAAACAAATACGGCACGACCTATGGCTCGTTCGATCTTACGTATTACGACGACAAGGGCATGCAGCGCCCCTTCATCTCCCAGAGCTTCAATTCGGAGCTTACCGAGCCCATGAAGATCACCGACGCCGAAAAGGAGCGCATGGAACAGGAGCGCAAGGAGCAGCAGACGCTTTCGCAGTGGTGGATATCGCTGCTGGTTGCGATAGCCGTGATAGTGGTGCTCGTCGCGCTGATACTCATTGCAAGATTCGCAAGGCTCATGAAGCTGAAATAAGTCAATCCCCGTTCGGGACATGCCAACCCCCATGTCCCGGATTCGATATAGGGCACGGTCAAGCGCGATCCGTGTCCTATTTATATGCCGCAGTTTCCAAGCAAAACCGGGTGACCGGCTGAACACCCCAAACTAAGGGGGGTTTGGAATGGTCGCCCCTTCTGCGGGATATGCCAAAAGGCTTCCCCTTGGCGGGGAAGCTGTCGGCTGAACGGAGTGATGCCGACTGATGAGGGGATTCATTATTATTGTTCTCTTTATGTTTCATTAGTCATTTCAGTTGCCGATGCCTTTTAGATACTGGGATATGTCTCGCAGGAGCGGCCTTAGTTACCTGACGCCCGCGTTCCGCGCCTATCGCGGCGCGGCGACGGCCTCCGAAAAATTTGCATGCATTTTTCGTCGGCCTTACGACGCTCGCTTTGCTCGCTTAGTCGCCCCCTTAGTTTGGGGTGCTTTGCCCGGTCGCCCCGGTAGTTTGGGGTGTTTGGAATGGTCACCCCTCCTGCGGGATACGCCAAAAGGCTTCCCCTTGGCGGGGCAGGAGGCGCCCGGAAAAAGCCAAATGCTTGGCTTTTTCAGCCGAGTGCCTGATGCGCTTGCCGCATCAGGGTCATATCAGAC
>JAFXZJ010000017.1 GCA_017541305.1 Clostridia bacterium
ATACACAGCCTCAAAAGGTATCTTTTTGCGCCGGGCTGCGTCAAAAATGCTCGAAAGACTCTCCGAGTATTCCTGCGCTTTTTTCCTTGCCGGGCACAAAAATCTCCTCTTTTGAGACGCTTCGCGGTTTTCAGCCGTCAAAATGAATACAGATCCGGGGACCGTTCCGTCCACGGATCTGTTGTTGTTTTGGAGACTCTCCTCGGCTGAAAACCTGCATCTCCTTAAGTGAATGCACCCTTGGGGGCGCTCTTTCGTTTGTCTGATATCCTTCATGCTGTTTTTCCCGCATTCAGCACCGGTTCCGCTTCGGCCGAAGCGGGGTCCAGCACGCTGTGCGGCGATGAGACGGCGTAAAGCTCGCCCCCGGAATGGGTAAGCAGCAGCACATACTCCTCCCCCGTCTTTAAACTGTTCTTGAACGAAACGACGTGGATATTCCCCCGCGCTTCCCCCTTATAGCTTTCTATAACGGTGCACAGATAACTCGTCCTGTCGGAAACCGCGTTCAGCTTGATCTCCTTCACCCTGACCTTCACGGCGCAGTCCGAAAAATCAAGTATCTCGCCTATATCCTCCGAGGCGCACCAGAACCCTCTTCCTGCGCCTTCGCCGGTATAGACGCTTTCCTCGGCGTATTCCGAGACCAGAGCGACAAGCTCGTCATACTCCATGGATCGGATATCCTCAAGATCCTTTTGCAGCTGCGTCATCACGCTCCTGCCGAATATCGCGCCCGAATAATAAAACAGCTCCTTTCCCTCGAAAACCGAACCCATGGGCTCGGAAAGCACCAGATACTGCCCGCCGGCTTCGATTTCATCACCGAAATTGGTACGGACGGGCACTTTGTCACCCTTCTTAAGTCCGCCGCGTATCACGTTGGTCACGGTGAACTCCATATCCGTTGTCATACGCTCATTATTAAGGCTCTTGGTTTCACACACGCCCTCGAAAATATCGGAGGCTTCGTCGATGAACATGAATATGTTCGCTCCCTCTACAAGCTCCCCATCACTGCTTACCTCCGTCTCGGGCGTGGACTTTGGCGCAAGCGTTGCCTTTGGCGCAAGCGTGGGCTTTGGGGACGTGTCGGAAGCGGCGTCCCTTTCGGGCTGTCCCTTACGCGTCAGCACCAACACCACTGCGCCGATGAACAGCGCGGCACAGGCGGATACTATCGCGGCATATTTCAGATAGGATCGCCCCGGCTTTTCCGCCGCGGCCTTTTCAAGAGTCTCCGACATCAAGCCCTCCCTGGGCTTAAGTTCCTTTTTGATCTCGTCGATATTCATAGATCGGTATCTCCTTCAAGCTTTTCCCTGAGCAGCGAACGCCCGCGCGCAAGGCGCATGTATACCGCCGCCTCGCTCGTGCGGAGCAAGGACGCCGTCTCCTTAGCGGTGAGCCCTTCGAAATAGTGAAGCTCCACCGCCGTCCTGAGCGTTTCGGGAAGCTCCATTACGGCAGATATCACGGGATCGTCAAACCGCATCTCCGCCGCGGCATCCGTTTCCTCAAGCGGGAGCGCCGAATGCTTCGCCCGCTTCGCAAGCTCCCGTTTGCAGCAGTTGAGCGTGACGCGTATCAGCCACGCCTTCCTGTGCGCCTCGTCCGCAAAGCTCCTGTTTTTTCGATAATAGGTGAGAAAAGTCTCCTGATACGCGTCCTCGGCGTCCTGCACGTGTCTGAGCCTTGTCAGGGCGATCCTGTAGACCATATCGGAGTATTCGTTCATGACTGCCTCGAGCTCAAGGCAGGCTTCTTCGGAGTTTTTGCCCGGCAAGGTTTTCACCTCCTCACATATAAATCACCGAAAACAGGCCGGATTTAACATGATTATAGCATATTTTCATCAAATCCAATGCGTGAATTTTAATTGTTGCGCACGCTTTCCGTATATGGTATAATAATAGAATCAACTAAAGGAGGCGCACCATGAACGCAAATTCCTGGGAAGTAAGCTGCAAGAGCAACAAAAAGATAAAGCTCACCGTCTCGATCGGTCACTTTGCCACGAGCCATTCGCACATCGATCACTACATGGGCTTTACCGAAATGCGCACCAACTGCCACATGGCAAGGCTTTGTGCGCAGGAGATCTCCAAGTTTTACACACACTCCAAGCCCGTTGACACCATCATCTGCCTTGAATACACTCAGGTCATAGGCTCCTACGTTGCCGAGATACTGACCGAGCCGGGCTCCAGGGGCGTGAACGAGAGGCACCAGATCAGCGTGATCACTCCGGAATCCAACTCCTCCGGTCAGCTCGTGTTCTCGGGCGATATCCAGAGCCTTGTGCAGAACCGCGCCGTGCTCGTTCTCATCTCCACGGTCTCCACCGGCCGCAGCCTTGAGCGCGCGCTGGAATGCATCAATTATTACGGCGGGCATCTCGTGGGCGTCGCCGCGCTGTTCTCCGCCGTCAACACCGCCGCGGGCGTTGAGATCCACACCCTCTTCTCCCCGGACGACGTGCCCGATTACCACAGCTATCTTTCAAACGAATGCCCCTACTGCAAAAAGGGCCGCAAGCTTGACGGGCTTGTGAACGCAGCGGGCCTTACCAGGATCTAAATCGCATTTTCGGAAAGATCTATGCCGTGCGGCATGGATTTTTCCCATATTCGGGATTTTTTCAGGGAGGAAGCATGAACGAGCTTCAAAAAAGGATCGTTGCCGAGGGCAGGGTGCTTCCCGGCGACATAATCAAGGTCGACGGCTTCATGAATCACCGCGTTGACGTGAAGCTGATGCGCATTCTTGCCGAGGAATTCAAGGCGCATTACGCGGGCAGGGAGATCACAAAGATCATGACGGTGGAGGCCAGCGGAATACCCCTTGCCACCATCGCCGCCGACGTCTTCGACGTGCCACTCGTATTCGCCAAAAAGGCCAAGTCCGACAATATCGAGGGCGGCCTGATCCGCTCCGAGATATTCTCCTACACTTATAAGAAAAAGGTCGATCTCATAGTCTCCGCCGAATGGCTCTCGCCCGATGACAAGGTGCTTATCGTTGACGATTTCATGGCCAACGGCGAGGCGATGCGCGGCCTTGTGGACATCATCTCTCAGGTGGGAGCGCAGCTCGTAGGCGTGGCGATCGCCATCGAGAAGGGCTTCCAGGGCGGCGGCGACCGCTTAAGAGCACAGGGGATAGACGTTTACTCGCTTGCCGTCATAGAGCACGCGGAGCCCGGCAATATCGTGTTCAGGGAATGATCGGCTGATCCGAAGGGACTGTGGCGCCGAGCTCTGTTTCTATCATAACCAAATAACAAAAGGAGCTCCACCAATGGCCAAGTTTTGCAAAAACTGCGGAACGCAGATAAACGACAGCATAAGATACTGCCCAAACTGCGGGGCGGCGCTGACCGTCCCCGACGCCCAGCCGGCATACGCTCCCGCAGGGCCCGTCTATGCGGGAAACGGCGCGGTACGGCAGGGCGTCCCCGCGCCGGGGTATTCCGACCGGGCGGATCATCCCGAGATCCTCGCGGCGGTCAAAAAGAACCGTAAGGCGGCGGGGATATTCGCTTTCTTCCTCGTCCCTCTGCCGTTGATCGGATCCGTCATCTACGGCATTACGAGCGAAAAAACGGAAGTAGGTCAGGCGGCGATCATCGGCGGCGTCATTTCGGCTGTGTTCCTTATTTTCGCGCTCTTCATGTTTATCAAGGAGCGCGCAAAGAACGCATATGAGGCGACGGTCATCGACAAGACCTCCCGCAGCACCTATCGAAACAACGATTCCGGCAATCTCATCACGGAATACATCACCGTTGTAAAAACAAGCGACGGCAGGAAAAAGAAGATCGTCGAACGCGAGGGCTCGCAGATCCTGGCGTATAACTATTTGGATATCGGCGACCGCTTCAAATACCATCCCCAGTTCCATTTCCCCTATGAGCGATACGATAAATCCCGTGCGCCTTATATCGCCTGCGTCAGCTGCGGAACGAAGAACCCGGTGGAAGCCGACCGCTGCGGGAAATGCGGCCTTCCGCTGCTGAAGTAGAGCGGGACGGATAAAAAAGGATCGCCGGATATGCTGATACGATAGAAATATCTGTCCGGCGTCCGCCGTAAGCCTTGTTCAGCGCGATACCTTTATGCCGCATATGGCTGCCGACGCCGATTGATATCCCGTCCCGAATTACTTGTCGAACGTTCTTGAAAACCGCGCGCCGGTGTTGTAAAATAGGGAAATAATTTGTAACAAGGAGACCATTGTGATGGAACGCATCGTAATATTAGACTTCGGCGCACAGTACAATCAGCTGATCGCACGCAGGGTGCGCGAGCAGGGCGTGTTTTCAGAGCTGCTGCCGCCATCCTCTTCATTGGAACGCATCAAGGGCGAATCGCTTTCCGGCATAATTCTCTCCGGCAGCCCCGACAGCGTCTATTCGGACGCAGGCCGTAAATGCGACCCGGGCATATTCTCCCTTGGCGTGCCGGTGCTGGGCATATGCTATGGCATGCAGCTTATGACCTATCTCCTCGGCGGCACGGTGGAAAAAGCCCCCGTGCGCGAATATGCCGGCATACACGCGCATTTCGAACCTTCCCCGCTCTTTGACGGTATACCCGATTCCACGGTCTGGATGAGCCATAACGACATGGTGACCGAATTGCCC
This sequence comes from Clostridia bacterium, assembly GCA_017541305.1. Classification (GTDB taxonomy): domain Bacteria; phylum Bacillota; class Clostridia; order Christensenellales; family CAG-138; genus UBA3857. Next base: position 4,646 of record JAFXZJ010000017.1, read on the forward strand.
GAGGGCTTCACCCCCATCTCCCGCACCGCCGACTGCCCCATCGCCGCTATGCAGAACGCCGGGAAGCGCCTTTACGCCGTTCAGTTCCATCCGGAGGTGGCGCATACCGAATACTGCGCACAGTTCTTCAGGAATTTCACCCACGGCATATGCGGCTGCAAAGGCGGCTGGAGCCCCGAAGGTCTCGTAGATGAGATCATCGAAAGCATCAAAAAGCAGGTCGGGGATCGCCGCGTGGTAGCCGGTCTTTCCGGCGGAGTAGATTCCTCCGTCGCCGCCGCGCTCGTATCAAGAGCCGTTGGCGACCGTCTGACCTGCATATTCGTCGATCACGGCCTGCTCCGCAAAAACGAGGCCGAGGAGGTCATGCACTTCTACCGCGAGAATATGCATCTTAACGTGATCGAAGTCGACGCGAAGGAATACTTCCTCTCGCAGCTTGCGGGAGTTACCGAGCCCGAAAGGAAGCGCAAGATAATAGGTGAAAGCTTTGTCCGCGTGTTCGAGCGCGAGGCAAAGAAGATCGGCGGCGCCGAGCTGCTGCTCCAGGGCACCATATACTCCGACGTGATAGAATCCGGCTCCGGCGGCGCCTCGGTCATAAAGAGCCATCATAACGTCGGCGGCCTTCCCGAAAAGTTCGGCTTTGAGCTCCTTGAGCCCCTACGCCCCTTCTTCAAGGACGAGGTGCGCGCCATAGGCGAAGCCCTCGGCATGCCAAAGGAGCTCGTTTGGCGCCAACCCTTCCCCGGCCCCGGCCTGGGCATACGCATACTCGGCGATATCACAGAGGAAAAGCTCGCCATACTCCGCGATTCCGATTACATACTCCGCGATGAGATCAAAAAGGCCGGCCTCGACCGCGATATCTGGCAGTATTTCACCGTCTTCACCGGCATGCGCTCCGTCGGCGTGATGGGCGACTCGCGCACCTATGATTACGCCATCGGCGTCCGCGCCGTCGTCTCCACCGACGCAATGACCGTCGAGTTCGCCGATATCCCCGCAAAGCTCTTGAGAAAGATCTCCAACCGCATAATCGCCGAAGTCCCCCACGTCAACCGCGTAGTCTACGATATCACCGATAAACCTCCGGGAACGATAGAGTGGGAATGATGACACGGCGTTAAAAAAGCCTTGTAAACACTGGGCTTTTTATAGGCCAAAACCCGATTCGATTGCATATTGATGTCGCCTGTGCATAAAGGACCGTTTTTCGGTCCGGCAAATGGCTTACGGGAAGGTTTTTTCCCCTCCCGGCAAACGTATTGAAAGCCCCCGGCTGCTGCGAGCAGTTGGGGGCTTTTTTCGTACCTTGAAAACCGAATATCAGTCGACCGGAAGGTCAATGTCAATGGCCGGGCTTATCCTGTGAAAGCGCTTCCCGTGAAGCGGATACCGGTAACGCCATTCGTCGTACTCGTCGCGGCTCATCGCTCCCGAATCGAGCTTCTGCTTCCGCTCCGCCCACTCGCGCAGCAGAGGGATCAGCTCAGCTCCCATCCCCTCGCTTTGAAAGCGCAGTTGGGGTTCGCCGCCGTTCAGCTCCACGGTGAGCCCGCAGCCGTCCTCCAGCGCGAACAGAGTGTGCATTAGCCCTATGAGCGAGTCGATATCGGGCACCTTGAGCGCGTCAGGCGAAACGCCCAGGCAGCCCGCGAGCTTCTCCGTGAGCTCGTCCTTGGGCACACGCAGCCCCGTCTCGTACTGCGCTATGCGCGAATCGGCCGTCGCTTCGCCGAAGCCCGCCTTCACCCCGAGATACTTCATGCTCATGCCGTTTTTCATGCGGAAAAACCTGATCCTTTGCCCTATCGCCATACCAAAGCTCCTTCATGCTTGATTAGCTTACTATAGCATATTTGTTAAGTGCGGGCAAGCCCGACAGGCGCGGAGAACAACGGATCGAGCATGAAGCGGTGGGTGCCGCAGAAATATATTTTGAAATTCGGCCGATTTTCTTCGGACACCCGCCTGTTTTATTGCCAGGTATAAGTGAGGGGACTTTTGAGGCAGAGACGCTCAGTGCAAAATATATTTCTCCAAACAGCTAGTCTCAACTGATAATCGGGCAAGTTTTTTGCCTATAACCCATGAGGAGGCTTTGATCGATCGAACGTTCCGGCGAAAATATATTCCCCAAAAATATTTTTTTGGGGTTACACCCCCCTGTTTTTTTTGCCATAGAACTATAGAGGGACTTTTTCGACCGTAGAGGCCAATGATCGGAAGCAGGCAGATGGCCCATAACAAATTTGTTATACCGGTATCTGGCATCGGGCTTATTCGATCGAAAAACAAGGATAAGCGGCTTATGAGAAAAAACAAGCAAAATGCTAAGAAAATTCAAAAGCGGCAATGTGCGCCAAAAAGTATATTTCTCACTATCGAAAAATCAATGCTACTTTTGGGCCCGTTTTTGTCCAAGTAAGTGAGAGGCCATACGATAGCTTTGTGTATTTTGACAACCGAATAACGCTTCCCGAACCGACATCCAACGAAACTTCCGCCCTGAACGCGTCACGGCATTGGGCGGCCCGGCATAGGAATGCGGGGATCCGAGAGGATATGCGGGCCAAGGCCCGGGAGAGGGAAGAAAAGGGCTCAATAACGAAAATATATTTAATAATATATGCAACCCACGGGGGTTGCACGTTTTTTATCACATTTTGGGCCTAAAAATCAACATATGGTGGTCGGCAATATGCTTGCGACTACATATTGCGATTTGAGGCCGAAATTTTGGCAACCCCCGTGGGTTGCCGATTTTGGAGCAAAAATAGTGTATGCTGCGTGAGAAAGCTTTAATGAAGGCTGCGGATGCAGGCAGATGCCCCATAACAATTTAGTTATAACGGTATCCGGCATCGACCTTCCAAGCCGCATACGGCAGCAAGAGACCGAGCGGATCGGGCGCCTTTTTTGAAAAATATATTTTTTCGATTCGGGCACCCCCGTGGGTGCCCGTTTCAGAGCCTGTTTTCAGCACTTATTTACAACATATTGTGTGTTGTATGGCTGCCGCCACCATATATTGACAAAAACACTCAATTATTCGGGCACCCACGGGGGTGACTGAAAGATTGTTTGAAAAAGTGTATGATACCCACACCGGATCGCCGGAAGGGATGCAAAGGATGAGTTGATCCGAGAAGAACCCGCAAAATATATTTTCGGGCAACCTGACTCAAATTGGCAGGTTTTTGGCCGTTTTCGGCGGTTTTCAGAGCTCTCAAAAGCAAAAAGTTCTTTTACTTACAGGGTTTTTCAACCTGACAATTTCTGTCATTCTCTTCCGCGGCAGCGCAGGCTATAATCCGAAAAAAGAAAGGAGGTGAGGATATGAACAACGATAAATTCATCAACGCGAAGCAGATCGCGCAAGAGCTCGATATTTCGGACTCCTATGGTTACAAGATCATCAGGCAGCTGAACGCCGAGCTCAGAAGGAAAGGCTACATCACGCTGGCAGGACGTGTGAGCAGACCGTACTTTTACAAGAGATTCTACGACGAGAAAAAGGAGGACAAAGGTTGAAAACACGTTTTCAACCAAGGTGAATTTGCCTTTGACGCAGGCAGGCGTCAATTTTGCTGACGCAAAACCGTCAAATATCACATGAAAGGAGGCCTTTGCAACGCAAAGGCAAAGTATCAGACAATGGGCGTCTACAAAGACAAAAACGGAACATGGTATGTCTGGACCAGATATACCGACTGGACCGGCGAGCACAAGAAGAAGTGCAAGCGCGGGTTCGAACTCAAGCGTGAGGCGCTGGAGTGGGAGCGCAGGTTCCTGCTCGAAACATGCGCCGATACCAACATGACCTTCGAGGAGTATCTGCATCTTTACGAGCGGGACATCCGCCCCAAGCTCAAGGAGCACACCTGGCTCTCGAAGGAGTACCTCATCAAGCAGAAGCTCCTGCCCTATTTCGGGCACAAGAAGCTCTGCGACATCACCACAAGGGACGTCATGCAGTGGCAGAACGTGATGATTGGCTACCGCGACGAAAAGGGCAAGCCCTATTCCCAGACATACCTCAAGACCATCCACAACCAGCTCAGCGCCATGCTGAACCACGCCGTAAAGCATTACGGGCTCTCCAAGAACCCCGCAGCGCTCGCGGGGAGCATGGGCGAAAAGGAATCGGGCGAAATGGATTTCTGGGAGAAGGAGGAATACCTCAAATTCGCCGAAGCCATAATGGACAAGCCCCTGGCCTACTACGCGTTCGAAATGCTCTACTGGTGCGGCATCCGCGTGGGCGAGCTGCTGGCGCTGACGCTCGCGGATCTCGATTTCAAAAAGGGCACCGTGAGTATCAGCAAATCGTATCAGCGTATAAAGGGCAGGGACGTCATCACCACGCCGAAAACCAAGAAGAGCAACCGCACGGTCAAAATGCCCAAATTCCTCTGCGAGGAGATGCGGGACTACACCTCGCGCCTCTACGATCTGGAGCCGGACGACAGGCTCTTCCCCTTCACGCGGAGGTTCCTGGATCACGAGATGAAGCGCGGAGCCGAGGCCGCCGGGGTGAAGAAGATACGCATACACGATCTTCGCCACAGCCACGTTTCGCTCCTCATCGACATGGGCTTCTCGGCGGTCGCGATCGCGAACCGCGTCGGCCACGAGAGCATCGACATCACCTATCGCTATGCCCACATGTTCCCATCGAAGCAGACGGAAATGGCGGACAGGCTCGACGCCGCAAAGGAGGCGAATACATATGTCGCAGAAGAATCTTGACAAGCATAACCGTTTCCGCTCGAAGTCGGTGGTGTTCCGCGTCTCGCCCGAGGAGGCCGAGGAGCTGAACCGCGCCGTGGCGATCTCCGGGCTCCCCAAGCAGGAGTACTGCTACCGCCGCTGCATGAACCGCGAGATCACGGTCAAGGGCAGTCCCCGCGTTTACATCGCGATGAAGCATCTTCACGAGGAAGTGCTCGAAGAGCTGCGCCGCATCGGGACGGGCGAAAACGTGAGCCCCGATCTTCTCGAAACGATCCGGCTCATGACCTTAACGCTGAAGGGCTTACAGGAGGAATCGACATGGAAGCAAAAGAAAAGATGACTGCCGAAGCCGTATCTGTTGCCGCAGATACGAAGCAGTCACCACTTACCACTGCCGATATTATAGCAGAACTCGGGGATTTTTGCAATACCGACGAGGAAGAAATTTTCGTGGACCCGCGAAAGCTCGATCCGCGGTACATTGAGACGCATACGATGCAGGACCTGCTCGATACGGCGTTCGTGCCCCGCCTGCCCATAATCGAGGGCTTCCTCTACCCCGGCACCTACCTCATCGCGGGCTCGCCGAAGATAGGAAAGTCCTTCCTCGTGACGCAGATAGGCTACTCTATCGCAACTGGCGCTCCGCTCTGGGGGATGCCCGTGCAGCAGGGCTCTGTGATCTACTTAGCCCTCGAGGACGACTGTCCGAGGCTCCAGAGGCGCATCTCGCGCATGTTCGGGGTCGAGGGCACCCCCGACTTCCATTTCGCTACGCAGGCAAGGTCGGTGGAAAACGGTCTCATGCAGCAGCTCGAGGGCTTCATCCGGGATCACGAAGATACCCGGCTTGTCATCATCGACACGCTCCAGAAGGTGCGCGGCGATGAGAGCGAAAAGTACAGCTACGCGAACGATTATCAGATCATAGCGAGCCTCAAGGCGCTGACGGACAGCATGCCCATCGCGATAATGATCGTTCACCACACCCGCAAGCAGGACGCGGAGGACAAGTTCGATACCATCTCCGGCACGACGGGTCTCTTGGGCGCAGCCGACGGCGCGTTCCTGCTCCGCAAGGAGAAGCGGACAAGCCCGGAGGCGACGCTCGACGTGGTCGGCCGCGATCAGCAGGATCTGAGGTTCAAGCTGCTGTTCCGGTATGAGAGCTGTACCTTCGACCTCACCGAGACGGAGACCGAGCTCTGGAAGGATCCGCCCGATCCCCTGCTCGAGGCCGTAGCCGCGCTGGTGAATGAGGATACTCCGCTGTGGGAAGGGACGGCAACGGAGCTTGCGATGAGGATCGGGAGTCAGCTTCCGCCGAACCATCTCTCCAGAGAGCTCAATGTAAATGTCTCCCGTTTGCTCTCCGAATACGGCGTGCTCTGCGCTCCTCAGCGCAGTCATGAAGGCAGGCGGATCCGGCTGCTTTACATGAAGGCGTGACGGTCCGTGACGGTCGTGACGATAAAATAGACACTATGCGTTTTATCGTCACGCGCGGGGCTTGAAGGCCGAAAAACCTTTATGAAATAAGGGTAAATCGGCGTGACGATAAACTTATTTTTATCGTCACGCGTGACGGTAAACGAACCAAGGCGATAGGGTTTGTTTATCCCATGGACCCGTTTATGGGAGGGAGCGGAGAGCGAAGTGCATCCTCCTCCGCCCCCTCCATGCACCGGGACGGCCCCGCAGGGCGCAACAGCACTTTTGGCGGGCGAAGACTGACGAAAGTGCTTTTGCGTTACTTTCGCAGAAAGTAACAAAGGCATACACCCGAGGTTTTTTATCATGAAACGTACAATCAGCGCAATGGTCGGGAAGGGCTCCGCAAGGCACAACAACCGCAGTTTTATCGCGGAAAACGTGGACGGCTCCCGCACCCGATTCAACATCAGTTACATCGATGAACCTCTCAAAGAGGTTTATCACGAACTCTTCGACGAAGCGCTTGAGCGCTACAACACCAAGCAGAAACGCAGGGACAGGATCATCCCCGATTACTACGAGAAGATCCGGGCAAGTCACCAGGAAAAGCTGTTCCATGAGATCATAATGCAGATAGGCGATAAGGACAATATGGCCTCGGGAACGGAAGACGGCGAGCTAGCGAAGGAGGTGCTTGACGAATACTACAAGGGCTTCGCTGCCCGCAATCCAAACCTCCGCGTGTTCTCCGCCCACCTCCACATGGACGAGGCGACGCCGCATATCCACATTGATTTCGTCCCGTTCACGACCGGCAGCAAGCGCGGCCTGGATACCCGCGTTTCCCTCAAGCAGGCACTTGCCGCGCAGGGATTTACCGGCGGCACCCGCGGCAATACCGAATGGGCGCAGTGGGCGGAATCGGAAAAGCAGGCGTTAGCCGAGGTCATGGAGCGGTACGGAATCGAATGGGAGCAGAAGGGCACTCATGAAAAGCACCTCTCCGTGCTCGACTTCAAAAAGCAGGAGCGTAAAAAAGAGCTTGCTTCGCTCGAATCCGAGCTTGCCGAAAAGCGGGACGAGCTTCACGAGGTACAGCTTCGCCTCGAGAGCGCTGACACCGCGCAGGAGGAGATCTCCCGCATCGAGTTCACCCTCGCCCACAGCCCCGACTATGAGGTCCCCGATCCGCCGAAGCTCATGTCCACCAAGACCTACCGCGAGCGATTCGTCCTGCCGCTCGTACAGAGGTTCAAGGATCTCGTGCGCACGGTGCTCGTCTCGCTTGTCAAGGCGTTCGATAAGATCGCCCTCCTTCGCGGCGAGAACGAGGACCTCGAAAACGAAAACCGTAGGCTGGAAAGGAAGCTTGCTTCGCTCGAAGAGAAGAACGACCAACTGCAAAAACAGACCCGTGACTACGCTCTCCTCCGGCGTGTCTTCGGCGACGACTACGTCGACGGGCTCGTTTCGGAGGCTAGAGAAAAACAGCAAAAATCAAATGAACAAAACCGAAAGGAGAAATATTATGAAGAAATCTGAAGAAATCACTCTTAACCCCAACGACTTCCCCGCCTTTATCGACGATGACAAGCTTGGGGTCGAATACCGCCTCGAGGGGGATCGATACATTCCCCATTACAAAAAGGGCGTCAAGCACCGCGATCATCCCAAGGCGTTCTTCCATCCCGATATAAGGCAAATCGATCCCCCGTTCGAGCTGCTTGAGGCCATGACGACACGCGGAACGATCGGCAAGTTCGGGCGTTTGTACTTCGATCACCTCCGCAGGCACAATATCCCGCGATACGCTAAGCTTGTCGCGGCTGCGACCCTGCCTCTCGATCTCGAGGAGGTGGATGACAAGGGCATGGTCAGAGTCCTCGAGCTTTGGCACCGGCTTGTCGACGAAGAAAACCCCGAGGGGCTTACCGCAAAAGACGGCATCGCATGGATCAAATTTGCCGGAGCATGTGCGCGCCGCGCCGAGGAGCAGGTCGCCCGGGATCTTTTGAACGAATGGAACGAGGAAATCAATTGACCGAAAGGAGAAATACCATGAAGAACTCTGACAACACGTTACCCGCAACCGTCTATGACGAGTCGAACGGCCTAACCTACGATCTCGTCGGCGACTACTATTACCCCCGCCTCGCCGTCCCCGAGGAGCCCGAGGGCGATATCGGCCGCTTCGGGCGCATGCGCAAGAAGTTTTTGAAGGAGCACCGCAAGGGCGTTTTCGCCGAGCTGCTTCTGACCGGCACCCTGCACTACTACCTTGTCGAGGTCAACAACGACGCGCTGACTATGATCGAGCGCGTCACCGATCAGCTAGCCCGAGCCGAGGGCGTGACCGAGGACTTGAAGGCCCGCGACCAGCTCGAATGGATCCGCGCGATGAACTCCTGCCGCGCGAGAGCCGAGGAGATCGCCATCCGCGAGCTCATCCTCTCGTGACAAAAAGGCCCGGGGCCGCTTCACCGCGGCCCCAATGAAAGGAGTTTTATGAGTAAATTCAAAGCACATTCGCACTATCAGATGTACCGCTCGGACTTCGTTTTTTCCGACTACAGCTTCATCGACGAGGAGGGCACCTTCCGCGCCGTTCTCGACAACAAGATGTGGGGAAGGATGAATCTTACGGCTTTCTTCACCTTTGAGGACGGACGCAGGATCATGGCCTCCGCCTATCAGAACAACGATTACTACCTCGGCCTGCCGGATATCGACGTCGGCTCCACCCTGGAGCTCACCTTCCTCAAGGGCAAAAGGAGCTCCCGCATCTGCCTGCGCGGGGTCACGCTGATCGCCCCGCCTCCCGCGGAGGATGAGGAGTATAATTGACGGCCGGGCTGCGTCCTTCGCGGCGCAGCCCGCCCTGCTTAGAGGTTTTTGTTGAAATGTTGTATTCTGCGTTCGGATGTGGTATAATACTTTTCGGATACAGATTTATATTTCTGTATGCAGAAAGTGTTAGTATGAGCAAAACCGAAATTGCAGAAAAAACAATAGCCGAAAGCGGCGGGATAGCAAAGACCGCGGAACTTCTTTCGGCGGGGCTCTCAAAGTCCGATATCGGACGCCTCACCGACAGCGGCGTCATCGTGCGCATCCGGCATGGCTTCTATCGTCTGCGCAGCGGGAAGCATCTTCCCGAAGCGCTCAGCATCGCCGTCATGCTGCCCGACGGGATAGTCGCCGTCGAGTCCGCGCTCTTCCTTTACGGTTACAGCGATTTCACGCCGCGCGAGTGGAGCATCGCCGTGCCTCGTTCCATCTCTCTCGGCAAGCTGAAGATCGACGTGCCGATCAAGGCGTATTTCATTCAGCGCGAAGTCTACGAGCTCGGGAAAACAGCCATGCTCGTTGACGGTATCGAGATGAACGTTTACGACCGCGAGCGCACCGTCTGCGACTGCTTCAAGTACCGTTCGAGGCTCGACAGCGAGCTTTTTGCCAAAGCGGTAAAGGCATATGCTGCCGATGAAAACAAGGATCTCGGCCGCCTTGCGCGCTATGCCAAGGCGCTGGGAGTCTACAAAAAAGTCAAGGATACTATGGAGGTTTTGCTTAATGGCTGATATAGGAGCATCCGTGCTTGCACGGCTCAAAAACAAGGCTGAGGAGAGCGGCAGAAGCATGCAGCTCTGTCTGCAGCTGTTCTGTCAGGAGGAGTTCCTGCGCCGCGTCGAGCTCTCGAAATATGCGGACAACCTCGTCCTGAAGGGCGGGCACTTCCTTTACACACTAACAAATTACGACAGCCGCGTCACCGTGGACATAGATTTCATGATGCGCCGTCTGCCGAATACACCGGAGGATATGCGCGGCATTCTGGAGGAGATACTCGCCGCAGACACAGGCAACGATTTCATCACTTTCGAGATCAAGGAGGTCTCTCCCATCGCGGTCGAAAAGAAATACGCCGGCGTCCGCGCGGTCATGACAGCGCGCATCAAAAACACGCGCACTCCCGTGGGCGTTGATTTCGGAGTCGGCGATGTGATCGTCCCGCACCCGGAGAAGCGCACCATACCCGTTCAGCTGCCGAGCTTCAAGGCCCCCACGCTGAACACCTATTCCCTTGAGACGACGGTCGCCGAAAAGCTCGACGCCATACTCAGCCTGATGGAATTTTCAAGCAGGATGAAGGATTATTACGACCTCTTCTACCTCTCAAACAGGTTCGAATTCGATACCGCTCTGCTTGCGGAGGCCATGAGAAAGACCTTTGCAAACCGCGGGCACGAGTTCACCATGGCGCGATTCGATACGGTTTGCGGCTTTGCTTCCGACACCGCTATGCAGCTCAAGTGGAAGGCCTTTACCCGAAAGATCCACGAGGAAGATCTCTCGCTCGAAGCCGTTCTCGATACCATCCGCACGTTCCTCACAGAGCCTCTGAAGCTCGCGTTGGAACACTGACCTTTTCAAGAAAACTCCGCAGATCTGCGAATCTGCGGAGTTTCTTATAAAACTTGTATTTATTTGTGCGATTCGGTCGTCTACAAAAGATTATGCGCCTGTCTCTATGTCCGGAAGACCTCGCAGCTGTCCCTTTGTCCAATGTGTTTGAATCCGAGTTTCAGGGCGATATGCTTTGTGACCTCCTGTGCGGGAGCGCACTCGATCACGGCATCCTTCCCTTCCGCAAAGGCCCTTTGCATAAGCTCCTTTGTGAGCTCGGTCGCACAGCCCTTCCCCCAATGCTCGGGGTAAAGCACCCAGCCGATCTCACGGCTCGTTTCGTCGTAATCATGATAGATCACGTAGCCGATGAAAGCGCCGTCCTCCTCGACCGCCCAAACGAGAGGTTCTATGCACAATCCTGCATGCTCAAGAAAAGCTGCCGTTTTCTCCAAATCGAAAACGGGCTCGATATGCTCCATCACTTTTTCATCCGTCAGCAGCCGGTAAAGCGGCATGAGGTCGGACTTTTTCATTCTGCGGATCAGCATTGCAGTTCCTTCTTCATGTATCGCGGCTCGTACTCCGCATAGCCGAGCTTCGGATAGAATGCGTAGGACTCGAACCACTGCTCGCGCGGCTCACCGAGATGAACCTTTGATACGGCGATCCCGCGTTCCTTCATTTCCGATTCGATCCTTTCAAGCAGCGCAGAACCGATACCCCTGCGTTTTTCTGACGCCTTGACGTAGAGCCTATGCACGAACGCTTCATTCGTATAGTTGTATAAATATTTGATGAAGCACAAACACTATCAGGAGCAATCGTTGCCCGCCCGAGTGGTTTTCAATCACCACCCGGGCGGCTATTTATTATCTCCAGCGCTTCCAGCGCCTGTCCGGGATTGTCGCCGGTCTTTACCTTATCGAAGGCATTGACGACACCCTTTTACATAAATACATCTCTGATCAGTTCGTTAATCTTTTGGGAATCCAGCCCTTCACTCGCATATTCCTCAGTAACGATAAGGTTCTCACCGCGAACAATCCCATGCTTCGCATAAAACTTTTCTTTGTCATACCAACGTTTGGCATATTTAGCATCTGACATCATGCCGCAGTGCTCCCAATACCACTCTTCACCAGTATCAGCATCGGTAATCTTGAAGTCAGGTCGTTTTACCTTTCCCTCGAGGACCAGAACCGGTTCATATTCATATGCAAGACCGTTGTAATACAAAGCGTCTGCAATGATAACCTCGGACTTGGAACGGACAAGCTCGCCTCTGGCGGTCTTGTGTATCAGCCTTTCGTCAAAAAACACATTCTCCACCTTCGTAATCTGCGGCCTGTGAACTCCTTGATCGTCTGGGAAAGCATCGGCAAAGAGGTCTGTAAATCGTTTTGCAATTTCTGAACTCATCTCGGACGCATATTTCATCAGATGGTATGCTTCCTCATTATACAAGATGATTATCTTGTCCACCTGCCTAGTAAGCGCTGTATACAGCAATTCCCTTGATATGATGCGGCACGGTTCTGCAAGCACTAATATGACAGTACCAATGCCATTCCATGAAAAGATAGTTTCAATAGCAAAACTTCCGCAAACCAATCCGCTCAAATCTGTCGCCATCAGCGTCATACACGGAAGAACTGCATTGCGCAGCGCATGTCTCACTATGCCGCTCCATAATACGTCATATTCACACATCTCCTTTTTCTTATTCGCCCAAAAATGATTCCAATTTTTTAAGTACGAAATCAC
>JAFXZJ010000018.1 GCA_017541305.1 Clostridia bacterium
ATGCAGGACAGGCTGACGGACGAGTCCCCGCAGCTTGCGACCTTCTTCAACCTGATGACGCAGATACCCCTTGCGGGGCTCACACAGCTCGTGCCGCCCGGCGGCGCGGGCATAGGGATGCACGTTATCCCCGTTGAAAAGGCCATTTCCGCCGAGAGCAAAAGCGTGCCCGTCGAGCATATCTCGCGCTGGCTCGATATGTACGATAAATTCGGCATTTCGGAATGCTCCTGCCGCAAGCAGCAGACCATGCGCGGTGAAGGCTCCGGCGAGATACGCGGCGATTACTGCATAGGCGTGGGCGACATGGCGGAATATATGGACGACCGCGGCATCGGGCATTACGTAACCAAGGAAGAGGTGCTTGAGATACTCGAACGCGCCGAGCGCCACGGCTACGTGCATCAGATAACGAACATCGACGGCGAGGATAAGATCGTCGCGATCTGCAACTGCGCTCCGGGAGTGTGCAACGCGCTCCGCACGAGCCAGCTGTTCAACACTCCCAACATGTCCGCCTCGGCCTACCGCGCGCACGTCGAAAAGGAAAAGTGCGTTGCCTGCGGAAAGTGCGTGGAGGTTTGCCCCGTCGGCGCGGCAAAGCTCGGTCAGAAGCTGTGCAGAAAGGACGGCAGCGAGGTGAAGTACCCCAAAACGCAGCTTCCGAAAGGCCGCAAATGGGGCGCCGATAAATGGAATTACAATTACCGCGAGGATGCGAAGATCAACTGCTATGAAACGGGCACCGCGCCCTGCAAGACCGCGTGCCCCGTGCATCTTTCCGTGCAGGGCTATATCAAGATGGCTGCCGAGGGCAGGTTTGACGAGGCGCTTAAGCTTATAAAACAGGATAACCCCCTGCCCATGATCTGCGGCGCTGTCTGCAACCGCCGCTGCGAGGACGCGTGCACCAGGGGCACCGTGGATCAGCCGCTCGCGATAGACGAGATAAAAAAGTTCATCGCCTCGCTCGATCTTAACAGGAAGGATCGCTACGTGCCGCTCTGCGAGAAGCACGACGGCGGCATGTGGGGCGACGAGTATAAGGTCGCCGTCATCGGCTCCGGCCCTGCGGGCCTTTCCTGCGCGTATTTCTTAAGGCGTGACGGCTATCCCGTGACCGTGTTCGAGAAGGAGCGCAGAGCGGGCGGCATGCTTGAGCACGGCATACCCTCCTATCGGCTTGAAAAGGACGTTATGCAGGCCGAGATAGACGTCATCCGCGATATGGGCGTTGAGTTCAGATTCGGCGTCGAGGTCGGTAAGGACGTGACGATAGACGAGCTGCGAAGGCAGGGCTATAAGGCGTTCTTCATTGCGATAGGCATGCAGGGCGGCCGCCTTGCCGGCGTGCCCGGCGAGGACGCGGAGGGCGTGGAAACGGGAGTGAGCTTCTTAAGGCGCATCAATAACGATCATTCCGTAAGGCTCAACGGCAGAACGGTGGTCGTGGGCGGCGGCAACGTTGCGATAGACGTTGCGGGCAGCGCTCTGCGCGCGGGCTCAGACGAGGTGACCATGCTCTGCCTCGAACAGCGGGACGAGATGCCCGCGGCGAAGGACGAGGTGGAGGAAGTCCTTGCGGACGGCGTGAAGCTTGAAAACGGCTGGGGGCCCAAGGAGGTCATAAAGGAGAACGGGCGTGTCAGCGCCGTAGTATTCAAGCGCTGCACAAAGGTGTATGACGAAAATCACCGCTTCGCTCCCGAATACGACGAGAACGATACCATCACCGTCCCCTGCGATAACCTGCTGCTTTCCATAGGCCAGAGCGTGATCTGGGGCGACCTGTTAAAGGGCACCAGGGTGGAGCTCCGCCCCAACGGAGGCGTTATTGCCGATCCCGTCACCCGCCAGACCGCCGAGCCCGATATCTTTGTCGGCGGCGACGTGTTCACGGGCGCCAGGTTCGCGATCGACGCGATAGCCGGCGGCAGAGAGGGCGCGGTATCGATCAACCGCTTTGTCCATCCCGGCAACTCACTGACCATCGCCCGCGACCTGAGGGAATTCACGGAGCTTGACAAGAACGATATCGCCGATCCCGCTTCGCAGGAGAGCTTTGACAATTCTCCCCGTCAGATACCCGGCAAAAAGGCGGGCAGAGCTTCCGCAACGTTTGAGGATCTCAGGCTCACGTTCACCGAGGAGCAGGTAAAGAAGGAAGCCAAACGCTGTTTGGGCTGCGGCGCGACCACCGTGGATACCAACCGCTGCGTCGGCTGCGGCCTCTGCACCACCAAGTGCGAGTTCGACGCCATTCACCTTACGCGCGACGTTCCGGCGGCAAGCAATATGTATAAGTCCGAAGACAAGGTCAAGGCGCTGCTGCCTTACGCGGCAAAACGCGCCGTGAAGATAGTGTTCAAAAAAACCGAAGATGAATAAGAACGGCTTTGATATCATAGAAGTGAGAGCGGGAATAGAGGCCGAGAACGGCCGCTTTGCCGCTCTCGTGCGCGAGCTGACGGAAAACGAGGGCGTGTTCCTCATAAACCTCATGGCCTCTCCCGGCGCCGGCAAAACGAGCGTGCTCTGCCGCGTTATCGACGCGCTGTCCGAAAGGTTCGGCGTCGGCGTGATGGAGGCGGATATGGACGCGGACGTGGACGCGCGAACAGTTGCGGAACACGGCGCCCGGGTCGTGCAGCTGCACACGGGAACCTCCTGCCACATGGACGCGAAGATGACTCTGAAAGGGCTTGAGTCCTTCAAAAAGCCTCTGCCGCAGGTGATAATACTGGAGAACGTGGGCAATCTCGTCTGCCCCGCGGAGTTTGACGTCGGCGCCGATATGCGGCTGATGATTTTGAGCGTGCCCGAGGGCGACGACAAGCCTTTAAAATATCCGCTCATGTTCACCGTGTCCGACTGGATGCTTATAAACAAGACAGATACCGCGCCCGTATTCGATTTTGATTTTACAAGATGCGAAGATAACGTCCGCACGCTCAACCCCGATATGGTCATATTCCGCGTTTCCGCCAAGACTTGCGAGGGGATCGGGGAGTTCACAAACAGGCTTGCCGAGGTCGTCTCCTCGGCGCTTTCAAAAAAGCGAAAGGGGGCGGGCGTATGAAGGTGATAGAGCTTAAAATGACCGTGACCGAATCCAACGACCGCGATGCGGAAGCCCTGCGCCGCGAGCTTTCGCAGCGGGGGATATTCCTTATCAACCTGATGAGCGCGCCCGGCAGCGGCAAGACCACCCTGCTTTCGCGCACCATAACCGACCTTGCGGGCAGGGCCGATATCGCCGTTATGGAGGCAGACATCGCCTCCGACGTGGACGCGCAAAGGATAAGCGCGCTCGGAGCGGAAAGCGTGCAGGTGCACACCGACGGCATGTGCCACATGGACGCGGGAATGACCCGATCGGGGCTTGCCGGCATGGAAGGCGTAAACGGGATAGTGTTCCTCGAAAACGTGGGCAACCTTATCTGCCCCGCTGAATTCGATACCGGCGCTCACAAAAACGTGATGATCCTGAGCGTGCCCGAGGGCGACGACAAGCCTTTGAAATACCCGCTGATGTTTTCCCGGAGCGACGCGCTCGTCGTCACCAAAATGGACGCTTCTCCTTATTTCGATTTCGACCTGGAGACCGTTGAGCGCAGGGTAAAGAAGCTCAATCCCGATATACTCATATTCCCCGTTTCAGCCAAGACGGGCGAAGGGATGGAGGCATGGGAGAGCTATATCCTTTCGGAATGGGAAAAAAGCCATGCATGAGCTGAGCATAGTCAAGCACGTTATAAAAACGCTCCGCGAGGTGGCGGAGGATAATCAAGTCAGCCGCATCGGCTCCGTCACGCTCGAGATCGGCGAGGTCTCCGGCGTGGTGATCGAGCAGCTGACCGACTGCTGGAATTATTTCCGCGATAAGGATGACCTGGTGCGCGGCGCGCCGCTTTACGTTGAAACCGTCGAGGCCGTTACGTTCTGCACCGCCTGCGAAAAAACCTACGAAACAGTCAGGTTCGGCAGGATCTGCCCGCACTGCGGCAGCCCGGAAACTTATCTGCTGCGGGGAAATGAGTTTTCAATAAAGCAGATCGAGGCGGAGTAAGCGTCAGCGGGGAACGAAGCGAAAAGCATGATCGCCGCAATAAGAATAACGACCGTTCTCTTGATGACCAAACCGTCTCCCGCCGTATTGGATCGTGCGCGGACGTAAAGGAGCGTAACGTTCCGCGTACTTTTACCACGTCGTTGGGAGAACTGCGCTACAAGAGAACGTACTACTCGTTTAAGGATGGAAAGAACGTTTATCTTGCCGATCACCTTATCGGTATAGAGCCGAACGAAAGGCTCTCAAAGCAGCTCTGTGCGGAGCTCGTGCAGTATTCCGCATCAATGTCCATGCAGAAGGCGG
>JAFXZJ010000002.1 GCA_017541305.1 Clostridia bacterium
CATATCCCCGAAACTGACCTGCTCGGCAGCTTCGGGGATCGTATCCGCATATGGTTTTTCAAAATGAATCATTCCCATTTGGCGGGTTTGTCAGTAATCTGAGGGAAGGCAGGCGCCTTCCCCGTGATAATTCTTTTACTTCCAAAGTCCTTCGGGATAGAGCCCCTCCTCGGTGAACCTGCGCAGGGCTTCGACGACCACGGGCTTGTCCTCGCGGTTGGTGACGCCGAACCACTTATCGGGGGTGGCAAGCACCTTGACGGTGCACTTGCCGGCGGCCAGGCAGCGGCGCACGGCGTCGGGAAGCAGGTCTTCGCACTTTAAGGGATTGACGGGTATGTTCTCCTTGAGGAAGGTGGGGAAGTAGTTCCTGATCTCGTCGAAAAGGGAGGGCTTGAAGCCGAAGAAGTTCATGCTGACGCAGGTGCCCGCCTTCATGGGGATGAAGGTCTCGCCGTCGTCAAGGGTGTATTCGGCGTTTAAAAGATCCTCGGTCTTGCGCAGCTTCTTCCTTTCGACTATGTCGGTGAGGAAGCCGTTTTCATCGACCGCGCATTCGCCGCGGGCGACGAAGCCGTAATCGGGAATGGTGTTCATAACGTCATAGCCGATCATGCCCCATTCGCCCTCGCCGGGATGGCTGGTGAGGAAATCATAGATGATCCTGAAGCCGTTGGGACCGAAATAATCGTCCGCGCCGATGACGGCAAAGGGGCCGTCCACGACCTCCGCCGCGCAGAGTATGGCGTGGCTGGTGCCCCAGGGCTTTACGCGGCCTTCGGGGATGGTGAAGCCCTCGGGGATCTTGTCGAGCTCCTGAAGGACGTAATCGACCTTGGCGTATTTCGATACCCTTGCGCCGATGGTGGACACGAAATCGTCATAGATCGCGCTCTTGATTATGAAAACGATGTGCTCGAAGCCGGCGCGTATGGCGTCGAAGCAGGAGTAGTCGATTATGAAATTGCCGTATTCGTCGAAGGGATCGAGCTGCTTCAGCCCGCCGTAGCGCGAGCCCATGCCGGCGGCCATTATGACGAGTGCGGGCTTCTTTTCACAGGCACAATTACAGTTGCACATGATTTATCCTCCTTGATATTCGTTTTCCTTTTACGGAAACGGGATCGTATACGAAGGTATTATAACAGATTTTCATAAGGGATTGTTGAGATAATTCAAATATATTTTGAAAACCGCCCCGCCGGCCTCTTGACGACCCGGCCGATTTGTGCTACAATGCGATACTGAGTTAATATGGGTGAAATTGCGGTCTATGCCCCCGCCGCAGTTCCCTCAAACGAACGGACCCCGATTTCAGCTTGAAAAACAAAGAAAAATCGGCAAAGGAACAAAAACGAACCGGGGCGCTATTCCAACTAAGATTTTCATGCGGCGGGGCAGCCTGCCGCCGGGAAGGAGTTAAACAGATGGTACATGAGGTAGAGATGGGGAAGACCAAGCGCAGGAGCTTCTCCCGAATCAACGAGATCCTGAGTATGCCCGACCTCATCGAGGTGCAGAAGGATTCATACCGCCAGTTCGTTGATCACGGTTTCGGCGAGGTGCTCGAGGATATTTCCCCGATCAAGGACTTCACCGAAAAGCTGGTGCTTGAATTCACCGATTACAAGATCGACAAGGAGCATCCCAAGTATGACATCGCCGAATGCAAGGAGCGCGACGTCAACTATTCCGCGCCCTTAAGGGTGGGCGTGCGCCTTATCAACACCGAGACCGGCGAGGTAAAGCAGCAGGAAGTTTACATGGGCGATTTCCCGCTCATGACCGAGCAGGGCACCTTCATCATCAACGGCGCGGAGCGCGTCATAGTCAGCCAGCTCGTACGTTCCCCCGGTGCGTATTACACCGATACCATCGATAAGCTCGGCCGTCATCTTTTCAGCTCGCAGGTCATCCCCAACCGCGGCGCATGGCTCGAGTATGAGACCGATTCCTCCGAGCTCCTCTACGTCAAGATCGACCGCCAGAGGAAGCTCTATATCACCACCTTCCTGCGCGCGCTGGGCTATGGCTCCGACGCTCAGATACTCGACCTTATGGGCGAGGAGGAGCGCCTTGTCGAGACCCTCAAGAAGGACACCGGCACCAAGGACACCGCCGACGGCCTTATCGAGATCTACAAGCGCCTGCGTCCCGGCGAGCCTCCCACGGAGGAGAGCGCGAGGACCCTGCTTAATTCCCTCTTCTTTGACAAGCGCTATGACCTGGCCCGAGTCGGCAGGTATAAGTATAATAAGAAGCTGGCCCTTTCCGCCCGTATCGAGGGCAAGTATGCCGCCGAGAACGTTATCGACGCGAACACCGGCGAGATACTCGTTGAGGAAGGCGCGCTGATCGACGCCGAGACCGCGCTTGCGATCGAAAACACGGGCGTGCCGGGCGTGTGGATCTACACCAACGACAAGCTTGAGAAGAAGATCAAGGTGCTGGGCAACCAGTTCGTCGATCCCAATCTCTATCTGCGCTTCGTTGACGATTACGACGAGAACGACAAGATCTTAAAGTCCCTCGGCGTTAACGAGCACGTCTATTATCCCACCCTGATGGGCATACTTGCCGAGCGTCCCAATATGGAGGACGAGGAGGATTTCCAGAGGTACGTCAAGGAGAACGCGCTTGAGCTCTCGCCCAGGCACATACTCCCCTCCGATATGATAGCCTCCATCAGCTATCTGATCGGCCTGCCCTACGGCATCGGCAGGACGGACGATATCGACCACCTGGGCAACCGCCGCATAAGGTCCGTAGGCGAGCTGCTGCAGAACCAGATACGCGTTGGCCTGACCCGCCTCGAGCGCGTCGTGCGCGAGCGCATGAGCCTGCAGGATATGGAGGTCGCAATGCCCTCCAACCTGATCAACACCCGTCCCGTGATCGCTGCTATAAAGGAATTCTTCGGTTCCTCCCAGCTTTCGCAGTTCATGGATCAGGTCAACCCGCTTGCCGAGCTCACCCACAAGAGAAGGCTTTCCGCTCTGGGCCCCGGCGGTCTTAACCGCGACCGCGCAACCTTCGAGGTGCGTGACGTTCATTATTCCCACTATGGCCGCATGTGCCCCATTGAGACCCCCGAAGGTCCCAACATCGGCCTTATCAACTCCCTTGCGACTTACGCCAGGATCAACGAATACGGCTTCATCGAGGCGCCCTACCGCAGGATCGACCGCGAGAACCGCCGCATACTCGACGACATAGTCTATCTCACCGCCGACGAAGAGGACGGCAAGATAGTCGCTCAGGCCAACGAGCCCACCGTTACCGACGAGAACGGCAACGTGTGGTTTGCCAAGGAAAGGCTCGTTGCCCGCCAGCTCGATCAGATCATCGAGGTCAGGAACGAGGAGATCGACTACATGGACGTTTCGCCCAAGCAGCTCGTTTCCGTCGCCACCGCAATGATCCCCTTCCTTGAAAACGACGACGCCAACCGCGCCCTGATGGGCTCCAACATGCAGCGTCAGGCGGTGCCGCTCCTTATCACCGAAGCGCCCGTCGTCGGCACCGGCATGGAATACAAGGCCGCCTATGATTCCGGCGTGCTCGTGCTTGCCGAGGAGGACTGCACGGTCAAGTCCGTTTCCGCGGCCAAGGTCGTCACCGAGTCCGATCTCACCCACGAGCTCAGGACTTACAAGCTTATCAAGTTCAAGCGCTCCAACCAGGGCACCTGCATCAATCAGCGCCCGGTCGTCAACAAGGGCGACCACCTTAAAAAGGGCGATCAGATCGCCGACGGCGTTTCCACCGCAAACGGCGAGATAGCGCTGGGCAAGAACATCCTCATAGGCTTTATGACCTGGGAGGGTTACAACTATGAGGACGCCGTACTCATCAGCGAAAAGCTGGTCAAGGAGGACGTTTACACCTCCATCCACATCGAGGAGCACGAGACCGAGGCGCGCGATACCAAGCTGGGCGCCGAGGAGATCACAAGGGATATCCCCAATGTGGGCGACGACGCTTTGAAGGATCTGGATGACGAGGGCATCGTGCGCATAGGCGCCGAGGTCCGTTCCGGCGATATACTGGTCGGCAAGGTCACCCCCAAGGGCGAGACCGAGCTTACCGCCGAGGAGCGCCTGCTGCGCGCGATATTCGGCGAAAAGGCGCGTGAGGTGCGCGACACCTCGCTGCGCGTTCCCCACGGCGAGGACGGCATAGTCGTTGACGTGCGCGTGTTCACCAGGGAAAACAAGGACGAGCTCTCTCCCGGAGTGCACAAGCTCGTGCGAGTTTACATCGCTCAGAAGAGAAAGATCTCCGTGGGCGACAAGATGGCAGGCCGCCACGGCAACAAGGGCGTTATTTCAAGGATACTCCCCGAGGAGGATATGCCCTTCCTGCCCGACGGCACTCCGCTTCAGATAGTTTTGAACCCGCTCGGCGTTCCCTCCCGTATGAATATCGGGCAGATACTCGAGCTGCACCTGGGCAAGGCCGCCAAGGCGCTGGGATGGAATATCGCCACCCCCGTTCTGGACGGCGCGACCGAGGAGGATATAAAGGCGCTGCTTGCTCTTTCCAACAAGGACAACAAGCGCGCGCAGGAGCTTCTTGCCGAGTTTGACGGCGACGCCGAAAGGCTTATGCAGGCCGCGGCCGAGGACGAGGAGCTTCACGCAAGGCTCTATGACATAGCCAAGTATGAGGACGGCAAGACCGTGCTTTACGACGGCCGCAGCGGCGAGCCCTTTGAGAACAGGATCTCGGTAGGCTATATGTACTACCTCAAGCTGTTCCATCTGGTAGACGACAAGATCCACGCAAGGAGCACGGGCCCGTACTCGCTCGTCACCCAGCAGCCTTTGGGCGGCAAGGCGCAGTTCGGCGGCCAGCGCTTCGGCGAAATGGAGGTTTGGGCGTTGGAGGCCTATGGCGCCGCCAATACCCTGCAGGAGATACTGACCGTTAAGTCCGATGACGTCATCGGCCGTGTCAAGACTTACGAATCCATCGTCAAGGGCGAAAACGTGCCCGAACCCGGCGTGCCCGAAAGCTTCAAGGTGCTCATCAAGGAGCTTCAGTCCCTTGGCCTTGATATCAAGGTGCTTTCCGAGGATAAGCAGGAGATCAAGATCTCCGAGGTCTATGACGATGACGACGACGACCGCAAGCCCATCAACGTCCGCATCGACGGCAGGGAGGACGATTCCTCCGACCGCGAGGCCGACTTCGGCATGTTCGACGAGGATGAGGACGAGGACGAGGAATTCGACGACGACTTCGACGATGATTTCGGCGATTTCGACGATGACGATCTCGGTGACGAAGAGGACGAGGAAGACGACGACGAGCTTGACGACGATTTCGACGTTGAGCCCACCGACGAGGATCTTTCCCGCGAGGAAGAGGAGTTCGGGGATGACTGAGAGGGTCAAAAAACCCCTTAAGTCCTCCGCGTACACCCAAAGCTAACCGATCGACTCTTTAGGTCAGAAGGGAGAATTTAAATTGTTTGAGCTTACCAATTTCGATGCTATACAGATAGGGCTCGCATCGCCCGAGAAGATAAGGGAATGGTCGCACGGCGAAGTCAAAAAGCCCGAGACCATCAATTACAGGACGCTTAAGCCCGAGCGCGACGGCCTTTTCTGCGAAAAGATATTCGGGCCGACCAAGGACTGGGAATGCCACTGCGGAAGGTATAAGCGCATCCGCTACAAGGGCGTCGTGTGCGAAAAATGCGGCGTCGAGGTCACCAGGGCCAAGGTCCGCCGCGAGCGCATGGGCCATATCGAGCTTGCCGCGCCCGTTTCCCATATCTGGTATTTCAAGGGCATCCCCTGCCGTATGAAGATGCTCCTTGACATGAACCCCAAGGATCTTGAAAAGATACTCTATTTCGCCTCCTTCGTAGTCACCGATCCCGGCAACACGCCCCTTATCCACAAGCAGCTGCTCACCGATAAGGAATACCGCGACGCGCAGGCCGAATTCGGCCCCAAGGCGTTCCGCGCGGGCATGGGCGCCGAGGCCATAAAGGAGCTGCTCGAGCAGCTCGATCTTGAAAAGATAGAAAAGGAGCTGCGCGACGACGTTGAGAATTCCTCCGGTCAGAAGCGCACCAACGCCATAAAGCGCCTCGAGGTGATCGAAGCGTTCATAAAGAGCGGCAACACGCCCGAGTGGATCATAATGGACGTTGTGCCCGTTATACCGCCCGATCTGCGCCCCATGGTGCAGCTTGACGGCGGCAGGTTCGCCACCAGCGACCTGAACGATCTTTACCGCCGCGTGATCAACCGCAACAACCGCTTGAAGAGGCTCCTCGAGCTGCACGCGCCCGACATAATCGTCAGGAACGAAAAGCGCATGCTGCAGGAAGCCGTCGACGCCCTGATCGATAACGGCCGCCGCGGACGCGCGGTCACGGGCCCGGGCAACCGCCCCTTAAAGAGCCTTTCGGATATGCTCCGGGGCAAGCAGGGCCGCTTCCGTCAGAACCTTTTGGGCAAGCGAGTCGACTATTCTGGCCGTTCCGTTATAGTCGTCGGTCCCGATCTCAAGATGTTCCAGTGCGGTCTTCCCAAGGAGATGGCGCTCGAGCTGTTCAAGCCCTTTGTAATGAAGAAGCTTGTTGAAAAGGGCTATGCGCACAATATCAAGTCCGCAAAGCGCATGGTCGAGCGCTCCAGGTCCGAGGTCTGGGACGTGCTCGAGGGCGTTATCAAGGATCATCCCGTGCTGCTCAACCGCGCGCCCACGCTGCACCGCCTGGGCATTCAGGCCTTCGAGCCCGTGCTCGTTGAGGGCCGCGCGCTGAAGCTGCATCCCCTTGCCTGCACCGCCTATAACGCCGACTTCGACGGCGACCAGATGGCGGTCCACGTGCCCCTTTCCGTAGAGGCGCAGGCCGAAGCCAGGTTCCTTATGCTGGCTGCCAACAATATCTTAAAGCCTCAGGACGGCAAGCCCGTCGTCTGCCCGACTCAGGATATGGTCATGGGCTGTTATTACCTCACCTTAAGGTCCGACGAGCTTAACGAGTGGACCCGCAAGTCCATAGCCGAAATGATAATGAAGCATTCCGACGCGGGCGAGGTCAACGTCAATATGGCCGTCAACAAGATATTCTCCGACGGGGAGCTTACAAGGCTCTTTGCCTCGGCCGAATATGAGGAGACGCTGGATGACCGCGTTACCGAGCTTATCGCCGAGACCTCGTGCATAGGCTATGACGGCGAGGATATCAAGCAGCTGATGCTTAATCCCACCCTGCGCCGCATACACAAGGGCGAGGGCAAGGCGTATTCCTCCGAGGAGGAGGCGCTCATGGCCTATCAGACCGGCTCCCTTTCCCTGCATGCTTACGTCAAGATCCGCGTCGAGCGCGAATTCGAGGGCGAAAAGTACAGGAAGGTGATCAATACCTCCATCGGCCGCCTTATATTCAATAACGCGCTGCCGCAGGATCTGGGCTTTGTAAAGAGCCGCAGCACCGTTGACGATATGTTCAAGCTCGAGGTCGACAAGCTCGTCGTCAAGAAGGACATCGCCAAGATAGTCGATTACTGCTACCGCAAGCACGGCCCCACGATCACCAGCCAGGTGCTCGACAGAGTCAAGAAGCTCGGCTTCTCTTACTCCACCAGGGGCGGCATCACGGTCGGCTTCCAGGATATCACCGTTCCCGAGGAAAAGAAGGCGCTCCTTGCCGCGGCCGACGAGGCCTGCACCGAGATCGACGAGCTCTATCGCGAGGGTCTTCTTTCCAAGGAAGATCGCCGCAAGCGCGTCATAGCCGAGTGGGAAAAGACCACCGGCGAGGTCACCGACGCCCTTATGAAAAAGCTTTCGCCCATCAATCCCATCTACATGATGGCGAATTCCGGCGCCCGAGGCTCCACCGCTCAGATCCGTCAGCTTGCCGGCATGCGCGGCCTTATGGCTGATCCCTCCGGTCAGACGATCGAGGTGCCTATCCGCGCGAACTTCCGCGAGGGCCTTTCCGTTCTGGAATTCTTCATCTCCTCGCACGGCGCCCGAAAGGGTCTTGCCGATACCGCGCTGCGCACAGCCGACTCCGGTTACCTCACCCGCCGTCTGGTAGACGTTTCGCATAACGTCATCGTGCGCGAGCAGGATTGCTTTGCCGAAAGGAACGAGCCCGTGCGCGGCATGGTAGTGCGCCAGATCGGCGAGGGCGAAAAGCCCATCGAGCCCCTTGGCGACAGGATACTGGGCCGCTACACCGTCAAGCCCATCTATCATCCCGAAACCGGCGAGCTCATAATCGGCGGCAACGAGATGATCACCTATGAGATCCGCGACAAGATAATCGCCGCGGGCATCACCGAAGTCGAGATCAGAACGGTCTTCACCTGCCGCTGCGAGCACGGCGTGTGCACCAAGTGCTATGGCTCCAACCTTACCACCGGCAACACCGTGGATATCGGCGAGGCCGTGGGCATAATCGCCGCTCAGGCAATAGGCGAGCCCGGCACGCAGCTGACCATGCGTACTTTCCACGCCGGCGGTATAGCCACCAGCGAGGATATCACTCAGGGTCTTCCCCGAGTCGAGGAAATTTTCGAGGCCCGCAAGCCCAAGGGTCTTGCCGTCATCACCGAGATCAACGGTATCGTTCAGATGAAGAACGACGGCAAGAAGACCGAAGCCGTCATATCCAACGACGAGGGCGAGGCCGAAAAATACCTCATCCCCTTCGGCTCCAAGCTCAAGGTGCACGACGGCGATTACGTCGAAGCCGGCGACGAGCTTACCGAGGGCTCGGTCAACCCGCACGACATATTGAAGATAAAGGGCGTAAAGGGCGTTCAGGCCTATATGCTCAAGGAAGTCCAGTCGGTCTACCGTCTGCAGGGCGTTGAGATATCCGATAAGCATATCGAGGTCATAATCCGTCAGATGCTCCGCAAGGTACAGGTCGAGGAGAGCGGCGATACCGATCTGCTCCCCGGCGAGATAGTCGATATCTTCCGCTTCGAATCCGAGAACGAGCGCATCGTCGAGCTGGGCGGCACCCCCGCCGTTGCAAAGCGCAAGCTGCTGGGCATCACCAAGTCCGCTCTTGCCACCGATTCGTTCCTCTCCGCCGCGTCCTTCCAGGAGACCACAAGGGTGCTGACCGAAGCCGCCATCAAGGGCAAGGTCGATCCGCTCGTGGGCCTCAAGGAGAACGTCATACTGGGCAAGCTCATCCCCGCGGGCGTCGGCCTCAAGCGTTACCGCAACGTGGAAGTCACCGCCGAGGAAGAGGAAGCTTAATACGAAAAGCATCGGGCCGCCTTTTTGGCGGCCCCGACAGCAATAAGGTGCATTATGGAAAACAAGATCGAATATTCCGAGGAGATAGAGAAGGTAGTCAATCAGGTAAATGAGGACTGCCCCCTTCTGGGCACCGACGCCTGCCGCATGCTGAATGCGGAAAACTGCACGAAATGCTCCGTGGGCAAGCTGAAGCCCGAAAAACAGCAGGCCGCGCTGGGCTCGCTCACAAGGCTTTATGAAACCGTGCCGCCCGAAAAGCTGATGCCCTTCTACACGTCCGAAACCTGCCTCTTCTGTAAGGGCGAGGAGAAGGGAAAGAAGGAGTGCTACGGCCTCTTCGACATGTCAAAGCGCGATCCCGAGGGCGACTGGACTATCGCCGTGGTCAAGCACAGGAAGATAGGCGTTAAGGTGGCCGATATGCTGCTGCCCATGCAGGTCGCCTGCTGCAGCGACTGCAAAAGGCGTCACCGCCTTTTTGCCTTTATCCCGCCGCTTATCGCGCTGATAGTGATCGCCGCCGGGCTGATACTCACCACAAGCACGGGGCTTTACAAGATCCTCTACGATATCGCCTCGTGGATGCCCGCGCTGACCATGGTGATATTCATACTGCTTGGCGTTGCGCTGCACTTTATAATAAGAAGCGCGATGGCCTCGGCCTATTCCAAGAAGACGATCATGAACGTTTCCGAGCTGCCCGGCATAGCCGAGCTCGAGGAGATGGGCTTCAAGGAGGTCGCCGAAAAGAAGAACGGCGTTTCCACCGTCGTGTTCTCCAATAAGTTCCGCGAGCACGGCGTGGGCTCCCTGCTTCCCAAGGAGGAGGACGGGGAAGAGCCCTGCCCCGACTGCGGCGAGGAGCCCCGGATAATGGGCATTTGGCCCGCGGAAGAATCAAAGCACGATCACGGGGACGAGCCCTGCATAATGGGCAGGATACCCGCCGAAGATCCCGAAAAACACGAATAAAGCTTTGCGGCGCTTGAAAAATTCCCGGGTATAAGCTCAAAATGGGGTCTTTTCGACGTATGGGCGCAGGAGCAGTGGTATAATGATTTCACAAAGCTCAAGCACAGCCTTCCCACAGGCGAGGCGACGGGGGAGGATGCGGCGCGTTTCGGCAGGCTGCTCATTCCGCAGCTAAAATCAAGGCTTGAGGACGGCACCCTGACCGAGGCGGAGGCGGCCATACCGGCAGGGCTTCTCGGGGAGAACATGCCGACCGACGCCGAGGGTCTTGGGGCCGCACTCGATAAGAATGCGGAGACGGTTTCCGCGATAGAAGAGATATTGGCAAACGACTACGGCTGGGTAAAGCAATCTGTGCTGAAGTAAAAGAAAAAACAGAATGAGAATGAAAGTGCGGACGCGTAAGCTTGATAGTCTTAAGGCTGTTTTTGTGGTAATTGCCCATAATGAATCGAGCTATGCAGCGACCAACGGGAGCCGCGCGGGTCAGCGCGACCGCGCCGCGAGAGGCGCGGAACTGCGATCATTCAACAAATTAGGATCGCTCCTGCGAGACATATCCCCGAAAATACAACAAAAGAGCTCTTGCAATGACTAAAAACCAATGCAAAGAGCTTTTTGCTTTGTAATCAGATCATTGGGGTATGGCTTACAAATACTGCCTTATGACCATTCGGCGTATGCGTTTGCACTTTTTTTTCAAAAGCACTGGACAAAGCGATTGTTTGGTGATATATTTAACGGTACATATTGGGGGGAATATACCCTTCAAAACCGATCAATCAGAAAAGGAGAACCAAATGAAGACATTGAAGAAGACGACCGCGCTGCTTCTCGTTATGTGCCTTGTGCTTGCGGCAGCGCCTGCGCTTGCGGGCACGCATGAGCAGACGGACCGCGGAGTGCATTCGGGCATCGTGATAGACGATAACGCGTCCGGCGGATATGAGGGCGATTACGTGGTCATCTACAATCCCGCCACATCGTCATCCACCTCCTATTCCACGGGCACCATGACGGGCCTGATCGAGACCACGGTCGAACCCAACGTCGTTCCCGCAAGGAGCGCCGACGGGGATAAGCCCCTCTATAAGATCGACGTCGACTCAAAGGTCGCCGAGCTTGCCAAGACCGCCAAGCCGGAGCCCATAGAGGATACCAGGGCTTCGTATAACGTGGGCGACACAAAGACCTTCAGGATACTCCAGCAGTATTCGCCCACCGGCTCCTCGAGCATGCAGTTCGAATGCCTTTGCGTGGGTCAGCACTGCTATATCTGGACGCCCACCTCGTCCTCCAACAACACCTATCCCCTTGACGAGATAGATTCGAGCTATGCGCAGATGGCCGCGGACGAGTTCGATTCCAAGTTCGACCTTATGCAGTCCTCCTTCGGCAACCATACCAACGGTTCCTCGGGCGACGGCAAGCTGCATATGCTGTATTACAACATCGACGAGGGCTGGAACGGCTCCGGCGGCTATGTGGCGGGCTTCTTCTATCAGGTCGACCTTACGAATAACGGCGTGCCGATACTCAATATCGATACCTATCCCGGCGTTTATTATCAGAACCCCAACAGCGGCAATATTTACAAGAGGATGGACGATACCTACGGCACCATGGTGCACGAGTATCAGCATCTTATCAACTACTCCAACACCTCGAACATGGCGACCTGGCTGAACGAGTGCTTCTCCGCCGCCGCCGAGGAGATCTGCTATCCGGGCAGCTCCGTCGTGGGACGCATACAGTCCTGGGAGGATTATTACTATTCCGATAACGGCGATTGGCTCGATCCCCCCAAGGAGTTTGCCTACAATTCCGACTTCAATCTTCACAAGGGCTTCTCGCTTTACAACTGGGATAACAATATCGACGATATACTTGCGCTGTATTCACAGGTTTCGTTCTTCGCGCAGTATCTGTTCACGCGCTTCGGCAACACCATTTACAGGCAGATATCCAACAAGTATTCCTCAAGCGAGACGAGCGCGATAACCAGCGCCACGGGCGTTTCCTGCGCCGACCTTGCAAGGGATTTCCGCGTAGCTGTCACCGCCAACGCCGCTCAGAGCGATTATAACGGCGTTTACGGCTTCGTTCCTCAGGAGGGCTACGATCCCGCCGCTTACAACAACGTGCAGAATCCTTACGATCTGCTCTCGCCCGTCGTGTTCACCGGCACGAGCTGCTCCATCAAGGGCGGCGGCGCCATCACGGTAAAGCCCGTGAACGGCGTTTACAATCCTCCCTCCGGCGCAAGCTCCAGCCTGAAGTACATCGGCATAACCGTAAAGAGCTATAATATCACCGCCGTATCCAACAACACCGCGTGGGGCACCGTTTCAGTCAGCGGCAGCACGATCACCGCGGTTCCCGCGGAGGGGTATTACGTTGAGAGCGCCGAGGTGACCGAGGGCTCCGCCACCGTTACCGTGAACGGCAACACGATCTCCGTCAACGCCGAATCCGACTGCACCGTGCGCGTCAACTTCGCGCCCAAGCCCAGCTATACCGTAAGCTTCATCGCCTGCGGCGCGAGCGTCGGCAGTCAGACCGCGCTCGTCAATGACGTGATAACCCTTCCTTCCACCTGCAGCGTGA
>JAFXZJ010000019.1 GCA_017541305.1 Clostridia bacterium
CCCCTCATCCGTCACTCACGGCTTCGCCGCTCGTGCCACCTTCCCCGCGGCGGGGGAAGGCTCGGGTCGGCGTCAACCAAAAGGCTTCCCCTCGGCGGGGAAGCTCCGCGAAGCGGTGATGAGGGGATATAATAGACGGTTTCCCGCACGGGGAAACCGTCCTTTTGAACGAATTTGCCGTTTTTGCGAAGCAAAATTGCCGCCTTCCCGCGGCAAAGGCAAATTCGAGGATGAAAATGCGAAGCATTTTCATTGGTTTTACCGCTTGAACGAATTTGCCGTTTTTGCGAAGCAAAATTGCCGCCGTCCTGCGGCAAAGGCAAATTCGAGGACCAAAGAGCCGTAAGGCTCTTTGGTTAATACTCCGCTCTTGCTCCGCCGATCAGCTTGGGCCTCACCCTTGCCATTATCACGTTGGCTTCGCCTATCTTATTGTTCTCGTTATGCACGGGCACGGCGACGCGCCTTAAGTGCATACCGATCAGCACTCCGCCTATATCCATGCCGGCCCTGGCCTGAGCCTTGATATCCTCGACCACCACGGGATCGGAGAACACCTCGGTTGCTCTTACGCTCCACGCTCCGCCCGCATGCAGGCGCGGCTTTACGCAGACCTCCTCAAATCCGTATTTTTCGGCGCACTCGCGCTCGACGACTATCGCGCGGTTCAGGTGCTCGCAGCACTGACAGGCAAGGTAAAGCCCGTGCTCCTTTATGACGGGAAGCACCTCGTCCATTATGGCGCACGCTACGTCCTCGGTGGAATGAGTGCCCATGTGATAGCCCAGGACTCTGCTGGTGGAACAGCCTATGACGACTATATCGCCCGGCTTGAGGGGCGGGATATTGTGGGAGGAGGTCCCTGCGTACTCCAAACCAACCTGCCCGTAATTGATTAGCTCGGTTATTGCGGCCTTAGCCTGCTTTTTTAAAAGATCCAGTGAAAATTCCACTTGAATCACCTCCTTGATAAGTGTATTATATAGCTGATAGAATGAAAAAACAAGGAGATCGGAAGCATGGAAAAAGATATAATAAACGTTCTCGTCACCCTGCCGGTGAATGAAAAACACCGCGCCGCTTTGGAAAATGCCTGCGGGCGCGCCGCGATCCGCTACGTGCGCCCGAACGAGCTCAAGGAGGAGGACGTGGCCGATATCGAGGTTTCGATAGGCAATATCCCGCACGCGCTCGTGCCGCACGCAGGGCGCATTAAGCTTATGCATTTGGGCTCCGCCGGCACCGACGGCTATCCCCGCCTTTTGCCGGAAGGCGCGCGCCTTACCAATTCGAGCGGCGCTTACGGCCTTGCCATATCCGAGCATATGCTCGGCATGACGCTTGCGATAATAAAGCGCCTCTATCAGTACCATGATAATCAAAGGAATTCCCTCTGGCATGACGAGGGGCCCGTCACCTCGATAGAGGGCGCGGCGGTGCTTTCGGTGGGCATGGGCGATATCGGCGGCGATTATCTTAAAAAGTGCAAGGCGCTGGGCGCTTACACGATCGGCGTGCGCCGCAGCAGGCGCGAAAAGCCCGATTACGCCGATGAAATGCATACCCTTGACGAGATAGATTCGCTGCTCCCGCGGGCGGATATAGTCGCCCTGAGCCTGCCCTCCGGGCCTGAGACCAACGGCCTTATGGACGAAAGGCGCCTGCGCCTTATGAAGAAGGGTGCGGTGCTTGTAAACGTGGGCCGCGGCAGCGCGATAGTGACCGATGATCTGCAAAAGGTCTGCGCCGAGGGGCTGATAAGGGCCGCGCTCGACGTGACGGATCCCGAGCCGCTTCCCGCCGCGCATCCCCTGTGGCAGAACCCCAACGTGCATATCACGCCCCATATTTCGGGCTTCTTCCATCTGCCGCAGACCCTTGACAGGATAGTGAGCATAGGCGCCGAGAATCTTAGGCGCTATGCTTCGGGCGAGCCGCTTCTGAACCTTGTGGAGGCCGAAACGGGCTATCGCGCCGTCGAGGGCAGAGCGTGACGGAATAACGATCGAAAGGAGCATATCCATGAAAAAGACGATCTCGTTGTTAACGATCATATTTATGTGCTTCGTTACGTGCGTGCCTGCGGGAGCCGGGGCGCTTCAGGCTGAAGTGCTTCATGCTGAAGTGCTTCATGCTGAAGAGCCGAGAATATCGATCGGCGGCGCTCCCGACGGGGCGCAGGCTTCCGAACAGGAGTGGGAAGTGCTTCGTATAGTCAACGAGGAGCGCATGAACGCCGGGTTGGAGCCGCTCACCGTGTTTTCCGGCCTGCAGGCGGCGACCGATATCCGTGCGCAGGAGCTGACGCAGAGCTTTTCTCACACAAGGCCCGACGGCACGGATTGCTTCACCGTGCTTGATGAAGTCGGGATCAGCTATATGGCCGCCGGCGAGAACATAGCCGCCGGGTATCCGACTCCCGCGGCGGTAATGGACGGCTGGATGAACAGCCCCGGCCACCGCTCAAACATACTCAACGCGGGCTTCAAACACGTCGGCGTGGGTTATTGTTACGCAAACGCGGGATACGGCGCATACTGGGTGCAGCTTTTCTCAACCGGTTGGAGCTGCGCTTACACCGGTTTTGAGATACTCGGCGTATTGGACGCGGATACTCCGGTCGACGGGCTCGGCCTTGCGGGCAGGTTCACCTGCGGCGAAGGATACTGCTATATGCCGCTGACCTCGGCAATGTGCGTTTGCGACGTCACGGAAAACGGCGTACGCACACTGACCTTCTCCTGCTTTGGCATTGAAGCCTCCGTAAACGCGGAGGATCCGTCCCTTCCCGGAGACGCCGACGGTAACGGTATGATCAATACCGAGGACGCGCTCCTCGTGCTGCGCGCCGCTCTCGGCCTCTGCGGCGACGCAAACGCCCTGCTTGAGACCTGCGATATGGACTTAAGCGGCGTTATCGATACCACGGACGCTCTGCTCATACTGAGGCAGGCGCTCGATATCGGCTGACAGCGGAGCCCAATAGAAAAGGCTCCCTTGCGTAAAGGGAGCGAGGGATCGTTCTCGTCCTCTAAAATGCTTGAGGCAGGACTGCGGTCAGCCAAAAGGCTTCCCCCCCGGCGGGGAAGCTCCGCGAAGCGGTGATGAGGGGATATTTCAAAGAAAAAAACTATAGGGGCTTCGGCTCCCCCTCATCCGTCACTCACGGCTTCGCCGCTCGTGCCACCTTCCCCGCGGTGGGGGAAGGCGCCTCGGGTCGGCGTCAACCGAAAGGGCTTCCCCTTGGCGGGGAAGCTCCGCGAAGCGGTGATGAGGGGATATAATAGACGGTTTCCCGCACGGGGAAATCGACCTTAAAACGATCCCTCCGGCTTTTGTGGGCGGCGGTTTATGAGATGGTCGCGCGAATGACGCGGGCGGCTGAGAGGAGAAAGAGCGCTCACTGACCAATCAGAACCGTTCCCATTGGTCAGTAAAAAATCGGGAATGCAGCTGCCTGCACTCCCGTTTTTGTTTTGGTACGTAATACGTTTACAGTCTTATTATCTCCCCGCAGCCCAAAAGCTCCGCTTCCTTTTCATCGTGAGTGATGAGCAGTATCGAAGCCCCGCGCGAGTATTTGATTATCGCCTGAGCGACGCGCCCGCGCAGATCGGGATCGAGGCCCTTGAAGGGCTCGTCAAGCAGCAGAGGATCGCCGCCGAAGCACAGCGCGCGGGCAATCGCGCATCTTCGCTGCATGCCGCCGGAAAGCTCCTTGGGCAGCTTATCACGCGCGTCCGAAAGCTCCATCGCCTCAAGCAGCTCGGCGGGAGAGGCGGGGGAACGGGGCCCGTGCACCTCGCTGACGTTTCTCAGCGCGGAGTACCACGGCAGCAGGCGGTCCTCCTGGAATACCACGGAGGGGCGCTCATCCGGCCTTCGCAAAACCTTGCCGGAGGACGGCTCGATCAGCCCCAGCATCAGGCGCATGAGAGTGGTCTTGCCCCTGCCGGAGCCGCCCATCACGCAGACGCGGCGGCCGTTTGACAGATCGAGCGAAAGCTCCTTTATTACTTCCTCTTCGCCATAGGAGAACGATACGGCCTTCAGTTCCATTTAACAGCCCTCCCCAATGCCAGAACGACAAGCTTTTCAAGCGCAAAGCTCAGTATGATCACCGCGGCGGTCCATGCGAAAAGCTCGGGCGTTTCAAGATAGAGCTTGCTTTCATAGATCGATTTGCCCATGCCGAAGGCGGGATGCGCTATGACCTCGGCAGTGACGCCCGACTTCCACGCAAAGCCAAGTCCCGCGGTGCACGCGGATATGAAATGCGGAAGCACCGAGGGCGCGTAAACGCTTTTGAGCTTTTGCAAGCGGGTAAAGCCGAACACGTTCGCCATCTCAAGCAGCTGCTTGTCGGTGGAGAGTATGCCCCCGGCAACGTTCGTCCAGGCCAGCGGCATAACGATAAGGAACGCGATGAACATGGGCGTGAGCGCCGACGACAGATACAGCAGCACGAGTATTATAAAGCTTGTGACGGGAGCGGCCTTGACTATCGAGCGCAGGGGAGAAAGCAGCTCGCCCGCAAAGGGCGATACGGCGGTCAGCACGCCCAGCAGGCTGCCCGCGAGCATTCCCAGAAGGAACCCCGCGAAAACGCGCAGCAGCGTGAGCGCGCAGCTTTTCCAAAAACCGGAAGTGCCGCAAAGGGCGATAAGCGCTTTTGCGGTGGCGGGCGGGGAGGGCAGCAAAAGGTCGCTCCCCACGGCCCATGCCGCCGCCTGCCACACGAGCAGCCAGAACGCGGCGGCGATGAGCTTCCTGACTATCCTGTTTTTGAAGAATGCCTTCACTTATTTAACGAAATACATATCCTCGCCGGGAACCTTGCCGCCTACGGACTTGGGATCGGCGGAGAACAACACGTCGAACATTGCGGAGGCGGTATTCTTCATGTCCTCGCCGCTGATGAACACTATGTTGCAGCGGGGAATGGCGACCTTGGCGACCTGCACGGAGGGGAGGATCTCCGCGTCCACGATCAGCTGAGCGGCCTCGTCCGAGGCGGTGTTGATAAGCTCCGCGGCCTTGGTGTAATCCGATATCAGGGTCTTGATCTGCTCCTCGTGCGCTTCGGCAAAGGAGCGCCTTGCGATCAGCACGCCCTGCACAAGGCGGGTGCTGCTGATCTTGTCCCATTCGGCGGTAAGGTCAAGCGCAACGTGCAGATCGGGGTTCTTCTTCATGGTGGTGGTGATATTGGGCTCGGGCATCATGCCAAGGGTAACTTCACCGGTGGCCATGAGGGAGGCAAGCTCGGAATGCTCGGCCTTGAATTCAACGGTGACGTCGGTCAGGCCGTTCTTTTCAAGCACGTAATTGAGTATGTATTCGGGAGTGGAGCCCTGACCGGTGGCGTAAAGGGTCTTTCCGGCAAGATCGGATATCGAATTTATCTCACTGCCGGTCTCGACGATATAAAGCACGCCCAGGGTGGTTATGCCCAGCATCACCACGTCGCCTTCAAGCTTGTTGTAAAGCACGGAGGCTACGTTTACGGGCACGGCCGCAACGTCATATTCGCCCGCGATGAACGAGGCGGTGACGGCCGAAGGATCGCTGCCGATGGTGATATCGTAATCGGGATACTTCTCCTTATCCATTAAGGGAGCGGTGCCCATGCCGGTGGGGCCCTTCAGGGCGGCCATGCGTATGGCGCCTTCGGGCTTCTTGGCGCCGTCGCCGCAGGCGGTCAGGCCCAGGGCGGCAAAGAGCATTATGCAGCAAAGTGCGATGGATACGATGCGTTTCATTTGGAATTTCTCCTTTTATTCGTTATATTAAGCGGATCTCGTGTCCCCTGCGGGATATCCTTCCGCTTTTTTCAAGCTCGTCGAACGCGCGGTAGAGCGAGGCGCGGCTGATCGAAAGCGCGCCCGCCAGCGCGTCCATGCTGAGGCTCAGATGAAGCGAGCCGTTCGAGGCGTTCTTTTCGATATAGCGCCAAAGCTTTTCCGAAGCAGTGCCGCCCGCCATGCATTCCACACGCTCGGTGAGAAAGCGTATCCTGCCTATCAGATAGCGGCAGTAGCTTTGGGTCAGCGCGAAATGCTTTTCCATGAGATAAAGGAAGCTTTCTTCGGAAAATATCAGCGCGCTCAAGGGCTTGATCGCCTTCACCTCGGTGGACGGCAGGCGCCCGCCCATCAGCGAGGCCGCTCCGAAGACGTCGCCGGAACCAAGCAGGCTCATGGTGACGGAACCGTCGGTCGAGGGCTTTACCACCTTGGCATAGCCGGATACGATCACGCCCACGTGCCGCTCGCCCGAGGAAAGCAGCAGCTGCGCGCGCGCAAAATCACGGGGCTCGGCAAGCTGCGCCGCGTCAAGCACGGCGTCCTCCGAAAGCCCGCGGAACAGCACCGATGAACGAAGCAGCTTTGCTTTTTCAGATTTAGTCACGGTCGGCTCCTTTGGTTATACTGTCTTATATAAGACGATTACTATTATATGGGACGTTATGATGCTTGTCAACGGGAATATTGAAATATACCGACATATCGCGGCGCCTTATTTACAAACGCGCGCCCGGGTGTTATAATATGCACAGTTGACGAACAAGATATGAAAAGGCGGGATAAATAAGTGAGGACAAGCAACACAAGAGAGAGACTGATATTAAAGGGCATGGAGGAGATAAGGGCGCACGGTGTGCAGGGCTTTTCGCTCCGCCGCGTCGCATCCGAATGCGGAGTATCCTGCGCGGCTCCGTATAAGCATTTCAACGGAAAAGAAGATCTTTTCCTTGCCATGATCGATTACATTGTCGAAAAATGGGATCAGCGCGTGCGTGAAAACCTGCGCCTTGGCAGCACCGTTGAAAGCACCATTGCCGCATATGCAAAGGATTACGTGGTGTTCCTGTGCGAGAACCCGCATTTCAAGTCCATACTGATGCTCAGCGACAGCGGCAGGGAAACGCCCCTCACGTCGCACATAGTGGGCGTCAGTATGCCGCTTGCAAGGCTTTTCATAATGATGAAGCGCAAGCGCGGCATGTCGAGAGAGGAATTGAGGGAGCATATATTCACGGTAAGGTCGCTTATGTACGGCGCCTCCATAATACTCGACGCCGACGACAGCGATTTTTCGGAGCATATCGAAACGCTCGAGCGCTCGGTATGCGCCTCGCTGATGGCCGATTATTGAAATGTTAATAATTTGTTAATAATTTAGGCCGTTTTCCGCATTGACGAGGCTTTATGCATATGATATCCTATATATGCAAGCAGAGTCTTTCATGGAAACCTCCTAAATTCCATATCAAAACAGAATAACAGAAAGGGAACGGGCACCGTTCCCTTTCTGTTTCTATATTCCTTTTATCTGAAATACCAGTTCTTCTCGTCCGCAAAGAGCAGCGGCTCCCTTGCGCCGAACACGCCCTCGATATCGGCGGAGAATATTATGCTGTTCAGCCTGAAATACAGGGTGAGGAAGGGCACGTTCTCAACGAAATAGCTCTGGAAGCCGTAAGCCGCCTCGCGAAGGCTTTCCTCGCTGTCGGCAACGTTCATTTTGAGCACGCTGCGTGAAAGCTCGGGATCGTTTACGGCCCCGTAATTGTTCGCGCCGCCCGGATCGACGTAGCTTGAAAGGTCGCTCCCGAGCGACAGATTGAACCCGACCAGGGCCATATCCCAATCGCCCGCCTTAAGCGCGTTCACGAATTCGCTTTCGGGATCGCCCAGGCTGTGAGCGGCGGTCACCACCTCCACCTTAAAGCCCAGCTCGGCAAGCTGAGAGGCGATCAGCGCCGCGGCTTCGCTGCGCACCGTGTTTTCGGTGGTGGCGCTGGTCAAAAGCCTTACCGCAAGCTCGCTGCCAGCGGGCTTTCTAAGCGTGGTCCCGTCGCTTGAAAACACCGTGTAGCCCGCCTCGTTCAAAAGGGAAGCCGCCGCCTGCGCGTCGTAATTGAGTATCGCGCTGCGGCTGTCGTAAAGCCAGCTGTCGGGCGGGATCGGCACGTCCGCCGCGCGCGCGCGGTTGCTGTAAACGTTGGTGATTATCCTGCTGCGGTTTATGCCGTGAGCCACCGCAAGGCGCACGTTCCTTTCGGAAAAGACGCGGCTGCCGCTGTTGAACAGCAGCGCCTCCATATCCTGCGTCATAACGTCGAGCACGTTGGTTTCGCCCGCCTTGGAATATTTTCCGGCGGTGAGCACGTCGGTGGGCGCCATATTCAGCTGCCCGGCCTCGTACGAGGCAAGGGCGGTGGAATTGGAATCCCTTTCCGAGAACACCACGCGGTCGATATAGGGGCGCTTGTTCCACCAATTCTCGTTGACCTTAAGCACTATCTGCTCGTCCGTGATGGAATCCAGCCTGTAAGCGCCCGTGCCCACAAGGGCCTTGTTCTTGCGGATGGGGAAGGTGAGCGAATAAAGCCCCATGATGCCCACCGTGTCAAGGCGCACCCGAAGCGATTTGGTGGTTTCGGTCTCTATGCTGATTATGTGATCCAGGCAGGGCTTGTAATAGCTTTCCTCCAGCTCGCACAGGGCCTCATAGGTGTTCACCACGTCGCCCGACCACAGCTCCTTTCCGTCGTGCCACTTAACGCCCTCACGCAGCTTCAGCAGCCACACGCCGGGGCCTTCGCTCGACCAGCTCTCGCACAGGCAGGGCTCCAGCTCGCCCGAGGGCGAAACGGTCAGCAGCGTGTCGTAAACGAGCGAGAAAAGGTTCAGCATCTCCTCGGTGGTGACCTGCAGGGGATCGCTGCTTGGCGCGTTGACGGGCATAGCCAGCCTGAGCGTGCCGCCCTGACGCGGCTCGTCGGTCACGGCAGGCGAAGCGGAGGGAGCGGGGGTATCCTGCGATTCGGCGTCGCGGGGCCTGCCGCGCGAACAGCCCGGCGCAAGCATCAGCAAACAAAGCCCCGCCGCGATCAGGCGAAGCACAGGCTTATTTGCCTTTTGCGAATTCTTCATACAGCTCTCCATATGTCTTTTCGGCTTCGAGCACCTTGCTCACGTAACTGCGCGTCTCGGGATAGGGTATCTCGGCTATCTCGCCGTTTTCATCGAGGAGCGCGGGATCTTTAAGCCATTCATCCGCCCTGCCGAAGCCGGCGTTATAGGCGATAAGCGCGTGTCGCTCGTTCCCGCCGTAGCGGTCAAGCAGGTAACTGAGCAGCCAGCACCCGTAATCGAGGTTGGTTTTGGGATCGTACAGCCCGTTTTCGGGAAGCGAAGTGCCCCTTCGGTAATCGATCCACTCGGCGGTGGATGGCATAACCTGCATCAGCCCCACCGCGCCCGCGCCCGAAACGGCGGCGGGATCGAAGCCGCTCTCGGTCCTGACGACGGCGCAGACCAGCGCCCGCGGCAGCCCGTGCGCGTCGGCGGCGGCGCATATCTCGTCGGAATATTTCACGGTGTAAAGCCTTTTTTTAACCGAGCCCGCAATGCGCCCGCCGAATATAAGGCCGCACAAAACCAGCAGCGCCGCGATCGCCGCAAAAACGACCGGCCACATGCGCCTTTTATTCATCCTCGCCATAATTCCCCATCAGTTCTTTGATATAGGTGTCGTTATCGGGCGAATTCTCATACCTTGAAAGATTGCGCAGCAGCAGCTCCGAGCGGAACGCCGCGTCGGTCTTTTCGATCAGCTCCTCAAGGCTGCCGTTGTTTTCGATCACAACAGAGGCATAGGGCAGCTTTTCCTCGTCGGTCGTCTGGCTTGCTATGCGCTTTGCCGCCGCCTCGTAGGAGAGGCCGTCGCGCAGTATTATGCGCCTGATCCTTAGGCCCGTATTCGCCGTGACGAGCCACACCCTGTTGCAGATGCGATAGAAGCCCGATTCTATAAGCAGGGCCGCGTCGACGAACACAAGGGGATAAAGCCCCGTGTGCTGCGCCTCCTCGGCAACCTCGATCAGCCGCTTTGCTATGAGCGGATGGGTGATCCTGTCCAGCGCCGCAACGCGCTCCTTGGATGAAAACACCTGCTGCGCAAGCCTGTCGCGGGCAAGCGTGCCGTCCTCGCGGAACACGCCGCTTCCGAATTCCTCGCGTATGCGGCGCAGCACCTCGTCCGAGGCCATCACCTCGCGCGAGATCTCGTCCGCGTCGGCAACGAAGGCGCCAAGCGATTTAAGCCTGGCCGTTACCGTGCTTTTGCCCGATGCAATACCGCCTGTTAATCCGATCATATGCGATACCACCTTCTTTCCTAATCATATGATAACACGCCCGCGCCAAAAAGAAAAGAAAAAAATCGCCGTGCGCATACACGGCGAAGGAATGATATCGAACTCAGTATTTCAGGGCCCTCTTTATCGCGTTCCTGAACGGAGGCAGCAGCGAGATCACGAAGCAGATCGCGATATCGGCAAACATATAGGGGGCGTTGTAAAGGAAGGAGGCGACGACGTTGGGCCAGATCATCTGACCGAAGGAAACGCCCTGCGCGGCGTCCTGCCCGATCATGACGTATTCGCCGAAGAACACAACGCCCGCGGCAAAGTGCGCGAGGAACCTTGCCGTGCCGCCGATAAGCACCGAGAAGGGCAGATTGCGCACGCCCTTGGTAAGGCCGCCCAGGCCGATCAGCATGAACGCCACGGGATACTCGAGTATCACGTCGACCCAATGATAGATCTCGGGCTTCTGCACGAACTGGAGCAGACCGTAGATAAGGCCCGCGAAAAGGCCCCATTTAAGGCCGTGGCGGTTGGCGAACACCATGAGGGGAAGCATGCTGGCAAGCGTTACGGAACCGCCCGCGGGCATGGAGAACAGCTTGATATAGCTCAGCACAAAGCTCATCGCGATGCACAGCGCGCCCTGGCAGAGTATCAAAGTCGTGCTGAGCTTGGCCGTGCCGGCGGTCTGATCGACGGGGCTCTTCCTGCGGGTGGCAAGGAACACGATCATGGCGGTGACCAGCACCAGCGCCGCGCCGAACATGATCCAGCCCTTTGTGTCGACCTTCTTGAGCTTCTCGAAGAGCACGAATTCAATGCCCGGCTCCTCTTCGGCCTCGGCGCTTTCGCCGGTGGTCTCGGCGCTCTCGCCCGTGGTCACGGCGTCATCGGCCGCGCCGACGGTCGTTATTTCGCCTTCGGGCGCCTCGCCCGCTTCGGATTTGGGATCGGGATCGTCGGCGGCCGCGTTATCCGCGGGGGCGGCGTCGGAAGAAACCGAGGAATCGGGATCCGGGGCTGCGGCCGCGGATTCGGCGCAGACGCCTGCGGCGCAGATGAACATCGCTCCCACAAGGAGCGCGGCCATGAGCAGAGCCAACAGTTTTTTAAACATATTTCCTCCCAAAACAAAACCTTCCGCATCACGGTGCGGAAGGCGAAACGCTTTTATTTTCCGTACCGCTTCCCTACGCGGGGATTATCCCAACAGGTTCAAAGGCTCGATCTCAGCCCGTTTTAAGGGCGCGCCCAGCGGAGAAGATTCTGTTTTTCGCGTCTATTATAATCAAAAGCCCCTCCTTTTTCAAGGGGGGCGCGGGTATATTTTATCGTTTCATCTTGGCCCGCCTGCGAAGCCATATCACAACGAGCGTGATCGCGGCCGCAAGCGCCGCCGCGCCCGCGATCAGCCACAGGGGTGAAACGCCCGAAGCGCCGCCGAAGGGATCGGAATTTGCGATGAGATTTTCCACCTCGGGTATCATTTCGTCAAGCTCATACACCCTGCCGTTTTCAAGATCCCAGAAATCGGGACGCGCGGCAAAGGGTATGACGTAATCCCCGCCGACGGCTTTGAAGCTGACGAAATCGACGAAGGCCGACGGCACGCTGCAAACTATGACGTCCCCGGCGTCAAGGCCGCTTTCGGCAATGGCGTTTTCAACGAGCGAGCGGTCGAATAGATAGGCCGTCTGGCCCGAGCTTTTCGCGGAGCCGGCCTCGGTGCTGCAGCCCGTAAGCCTGCCGTCCTTTGCGCGAAGACTGCTGACTATGTGCTGGCCCTCACTCACCACGGGTATCTTCCAAAGGTATTCTCCGCTTGTGCGGGCCGCCTCGATATCGGCATAGGAGCCGAGCTTTTCGATAAGGAACACCTGCGCCGCATACCAATAGCGTATCCTGGCGGGTATCACGGTAAGCGCGTCGGCAAGGGAATCCGCCTGCCTGCGCATCTCCCCGTCAAAGCTGCGCGCGCCCTCGTAATCGGGAGTATCGGGCAGATACGCGCCAAGCGGATAGGGTATCTCGGTCTCCTCGACCGCCCTGCTGACGGCGAGTATGAGCGAGCCGAAGGGGATCACGCGCTTGTTCTCAACGCCGTCCGGGGGATTTTCGAAATAGGGTATCGCGTAAAGCCGCCCGTCCGCGCGGAACACGATCATATCCGCGTTAAGCTCGTCAAATGAGAGTATGCGGGCCTCGGCGGGCTTAAGGCCGCTTTCCTCAACGGCCCTGTCAAGCTCGCCGCCTTCGAAAACGTAGCTTACGCGAACGCCCGAATCGAACGAATCGGAAGCGCCGGTCTCATAGGTCACGGGCTCGCCCTCCTCAAGGCGGAAGGTGGCGTAAACAAAGCCCTTTTCACGCGCGATGGGCACCCGCCAAAGGGTGACGGGGGAGGACGCGGCTTTATCGAAGCTGTTTTCGGTGAGGGGAAGCTCGGCGGGATACGCACGCATCGCGCGGTCGAATGCGATCGCTTCGGGATAGGCGGTCACTCCGGCCTTTTCCACCTCGTCGTCAAGCGAGCCCATCAGCCCGGGAACGCAGTCCCACACCGAGGCGAACTCGGGCGATTCCGGCAGCTCGCCAAGCCCCAGCAGCCTGCAAAGCAAATGCTCCTCGGGAAATTTGAAGGCGGCAAGCGGCAGTGCGAGCGCCGCCGCGATCAACAGGCATATCAGTCTTTTCATTCCGAATCCTCCGGGCTTTTTCATGATTCAATTATAATGCATAAGCGCCGCGCGGTCAATGCCGCAAGACGCATAATGCGCCGATGCGATATATTTTTCTTTAAAAAACGTGAAATAGGTATTGCAAAAGCTTTACCGTTCGGTTACAATTATAATATACCCTTTGACAAATTTTATTATATAAGGAGGCGTTACTATGAAACTCAGGAAACTGTTCGCGGCGCTGCTTGCGGTGTTGATGCTTGCGGTGCTGCTGCCCGGTTCGATTTTCGCGGAGAGCGAGAAGCTTCCCGAGGAGGGAGCGGCTCTCGATCCGGTCGAAACGGCAAACGAAGACATTCCCGAAAAGGGGAATATGGACGCGCAGGTGTCCATATTCGATGCAGCCAACAACGCGTCGACTTATTTGACCTACACCACCAGCAATATGACCGCAGTGGAGGGCAGCACGTTAAATTACGTTCAGTCCACCATCGCGGGGCAAGCCGGCGCAGAGGCAAGGCTCACCACTCAGGAATTCTACATGAGTCAGGGCGAGACTATCTCGTTCCAATATTGGTACGAGACCGAGCAGACCCATGACGTATTCAGGTTCACCTTCACAAAGAACGGCGAGGCGGATTCCCTGCTGACGCTTTCCGGATCGTCCAACGGCTGGAAGGATTTCAGCTACAACTGCCTTTACTCGGGCACCTACACCTTCACGTGGAGATACACCAAGGATACTTCCGTGGATGCCGGCGCGGACTGCATCCGCATACGCGATATCACCTATTCCAGGCATTACGACACCTATTGTTACCGCGCCGCGCTTTCGCCCAACGGCAATACAGGCGCGTTTGCAAAGCTCACCTTCAACAGCGGCAACTACAATTTCGTGCCCGTTGTCGGCCCCTCGTCTTATCAGCCGCTGTATATGAAGAGCACCAACAGCGGCCATGCAAACACCACCAGCATAATGGAGGCAAAATTCTACATAGGCGGCGCGTTTGCCGGAACGCCCTCTTCAAAGCTGAAATTCCAATATGCGATATCCTCGGAACGTGATTACGATACGTTCACATTCTACATTGACGACGTGCTGATGCTTACCAAGAGCGGAACGGACGATTATTCATGGTACGGCGCGGAATACGTCGTGACCGGGGAAGGCATGCATACGGCAAGATGGGTCTATCAGAAGGACGGCTCCACCGATTCCGGAGTGGACACGCTCTGCATAGACAACGTATCGGTAGAATCGCTGAACGAAGGCTATGAAAGAGCATGGTTCTATTATGACACGCTCAACGATGAAGACAGCGATTCCACCCTTGTATTCAACACGCCGGCCGGAGCCGGAGGCTTCGTGCCCGCAATGAACCCCGGCGGGAACGACGCGTACGTCTGCGCGAACAACCGTTATATGAACAGCAGCGACGCCGTGATCGAGACCAACCTCAACATGGACGCCGGCGAAACGGTTTCGTTCTGGTATAAGATCAGCAGCGAAAGCACATATGACAAACTCACGTTCTATTCGAACGCCACCGCCGTTACCTCGTTCAGCGGCTGGAACACGTTTGAGTGGGGCAAGTACACTTACACGGCGCCTTCCAGGGGCAATTACACCCTGAAATGGGAATATCATAAGGACAGCAGCAGCAGCCGCGGCTATGATATGGCGATCTTGGATCAGATCTGCTACACGGGCACCTTCAACAACTCGCTGACGCTGACCGACGTTCTGAACGCCGGAGACACCGATGAGGAGCTTATTTTCTACACCAATGCCGGCCTCATCGGCATCGACGAATTCAGGCCCGTCTATGCCAGCGCGAACAGCAAATGGGCGATTTCCTGCAACAAATACTTCGAGAATACATCGTCGATGATGTACACCGCTCCGGTCCAGCTGAATCCGGGCGACACGATATCCTTCTCTTACTGGGGACAGGCCGAGGCCGACGATAAGATCCACTTCCATTGGGACGGTCCCGTATCGGGCGAACAGGTATTCTCAAGCAGCGAAACCGAAGGCTGGGAGGATTATACCCTTACCATCAGCACCGCGGGCTCGTATACGTTCGAATGGGAATTCGTCAAGGATGAGACGATGGACAGCATATACGACGCCGGCATGGTGGCTTACGTCGATATCA
The DNA here is from genome assembly GCA_017541305.1 of Clostridia bacterium. Lineage (GTDB taxonomy): Bacteria > Bacillota > Clostridia > Christensenellales > CAG-138 > UBA3857. Next base: position 14,997 of record JAFXZJ010000019.1, read on the forward strand.
CCCGCGGCGATATTCCCACGCTAGACGAGGTCTTGAACGAGATCTACGGTGACGATATGCACTTCACTACGGGTGAGGATTATGACGCGTTCATTCCCTATTGTTACAATACCGACTGGGTGGCAATGCCCGCAAGCTGCGGCGGCAACGGCATTGGCGAGACCAACGCTTATTTGACCACCGCCGTCAAGCTCAGGGCAGGCGAGAAGATATCCTTCCTGTACAAAACTTCCCTGCTCACCGGCAGCACGCTGAGCCTGACTGCGAATGACTCATACGAAATTTTGTCGTTCGGCAGCAGCGCAAGCGGCAACAACGGCACCTGGCACAGCGTGACCTACACGGCGTTCACCTCCGGGCGCTATGAGTTCACCTGGAAGTATGAGAGACCCAATTACAGCTATGACGTCGGCGTGGACGATTACGTCTATATCGACAACGCCGATCTGTACGGCGCCGCATTGAACACACACTCGCTCGATGACAGCCTTAACGTTGAAGGCGGCGATCTGCACTTCGAGAACGTGTCCGGCACCACTCCGTGGTTCTCCGACTGGTGGTTTGAAGACGATATAGCCACCGCCGGCAATATCATGGTTTCGGGCTGCGATTCCGCGATCAAGACCACCGTGCATATGAACGCGGGCGATAAGCTCAAGTTCCAGTATTACGTCAGCAGCGAGGGAAGCTCCAGCTGGATGTACGATTACCTCGAATTCACCGTAAACGGCGATCGGGAATTCTATAAGAACGGCAATTACGGCTGGGATTGGTATACATGGACCGCGCCTTCCGACGGCAACTACACCTTCGAGTGGCGCTACCACAAGGACAGCAGCCTCGACGCCTTGTTTGACTGCGCCAAGCTCGATTGCGTAGAGGTCATCAGGAACGGCTCCGGCGGCTTGCTTGGCGACGTTGACGGCAACGGAATAGTCGATACCACCGACGCGCTCTACGCTCTGCGCTATGCGCTGGGCATCATCGATATGCCCGCCGATTGGCGGGAGCGCGCAAACGTTGACGGCAACTCCATTATCGACACCACCGACGCGCTGCTGATACTGCGCTGGGCCCTTGGCATAATCAGTCACTTCTGATGCTTGAATGACTGCGGGCCGCTTCCTTGGGGGAGCGGCTCTTTTTTTATGCTTGCAAGAATCGGCGGAGTATTATATAATATTAAACGACAATCAGCTTTTTGGAGGCCGCGTATGACGATCACAATCGAAAAAATGCCCGCAGAGATGACCCTGGGTCAAACCATACTCGAGCTTATCGAGGCAAAGGGGCTTGCGGGGAAGGATCTTTCCGACCGTCCCCTTGCCGCGCGCATAGGCGGCGAGATATTCAATCTTGCCTACACCCCCATGCACGAGGCGGATATAGACCTCGTTTATTACCGCGAGGAGGAGGGAGTCAAGGTATATGAGCGCACGCTGCAGTTCGTGCTCATAATGTGCATGCGAAAGCTCTTCCCCGAGGCGCGCGTGTTCGTGCGCTATTCGCTGGGCGAGGGCGTGTATATGACCATCGACAAGGAGCCGGCCTTTTCCGAAGCGGATATGCTCGTGCTTAAGGACGAGATGCGCCGCGTGATCGAGGCGGATTTCAAGCTTTTAAGAAAGCGCATGAGCATTGCCGAGGCCACTGCCGCCTTTGAAAGGGACGGTCAGCACGATAAATCACAGCTGCTCAAATGGCGCCGGTTCAGCTATTTCGACGTCTACCGCTGCCCGGATTACAGCGAATACATCGATTATTATTACGGCGAGACCGCGCCCTCAACGGGCTATGTTTCGCTTTTCGACCTGCACTATCTCGAGCACGGGCTGGTGATGCTGCGCCCCAAACGCGAAGCGCCTCTGGAGCCGATCGCATACGTGCCCAATCCCAAGATGGCGGCGGTTTTCAAACGGAGCGACGAATGGGGCCGCATAATGACCTGCTCCACCGCCAACGAGCTGAACACGCGCGTTGAAAACGGCTCCGTGCGCGAGCTGATCCGCGTGAACGAGGCGCTGCATGAAAAGATGTTTGCCAGGACCGCCGACGCGATAATAACGCACGGCGCCAAGGCCGTGATGCTGGCGGGGCCATCCTCTTCGGGCAAGACCACATCGGCCAACCGCATAGCGACTCAGCTGCGGGCCGAGGGCCTCGATCCCATAATGATCTCGCTCGACAATTATTATTGCGACCGCAGATTCTGCCCGCGCGATGAGAAGGGCGAGCTCGACTTCGAGCATATAGAGGCGCTTGACATAAAGCGCTTCAATCACGACCTCAAGCTGCTGATGGCGGGTGAGGAGGTCGAAACGCCCGTATTCGATTTCATCGATCAAAAGCCCAAGGACCGCGGGCACGTGATGCGCTGCGGCCCCGATCAGCTTATGATAATCGAGGGCATCCACGGTCTTAATCCGCGCATGCTCGGCGACGAGATCGACAAGAGCCGCGTTTTCAAGGTGTACGTTTCGGCGCTGACCACGATAAACCTTGACGATCATAACCGCGTCCGCACCACCGACCTTAGGATACTCCGCCGCCTCGTGCGCGATTACGAAACGAGGGGCGCCTCCATGGAGCGCACGCTTTCGATGTGGGCAAGCGTCAGAAGAGGCGAATCCCGCTGGATATTCCCCTTCCAGGAGGAGGCGGATATCATACTCAACACCGTGCTCCATTACGAGCCCGCGATCATGAAGCGTCACGTCTATCCGCTGCTTCTCACCGTGCCGCCCGAGAGCGAGTATTACTGCATGGCGCGCGCGATAGTCAAGTATCTCAACTATTTCCTCGAGGCCAACGTGGAGGACGAGATACCGCCCACCTCGATACTCAGGGAATTCATCGGCGGCAACACGTTTTATAACTGATAAGAGGTCGTTATGAAGCTGATTTCATGGAACGTAAACGGCCTGCGGGCCTGCATGGGCAAGGGCTTTGCGGAATTCTTTGCCGCCGAGGACGCGGATGTATTCGCCCTGCAGGAGACCAAGCTGCAGGAGGGGCAGATAGATTTCGCGCCCGACGGCTATCACGCATATTGGAATTACGCCCAAAAGAAGGGCTATTCCGGCACGGCCGTGTTCACCAAACAGGAGCCGCTTTCCGTATTTTACGGCATGGGCGGCGATGAGGAATTCGAGACCGAGGGCAGGGTGATCACCCTTGATATGGGCGGATATTATTTCGTTACCGTCTACACGCCCAACGCTCAGCGCGAGCTTACAAGGCTTGAATACCGATGCCGCTGGGAGGACGCCTTCCGCGGATATCTTTTGAAGCTCGACCGGGTCAAGCCCGTTATCGTGTGCGGCGATATGAACGTGGCGCACGAGGAGATAGATCTTAAAAACGCCAAGACCAACCGCGGAAACGCGGGCTTTACCGACGAGGAACGGCAGAAGATGACCGAGCTTTTGGCATCCGGCTTTGCCGATTCCTTCCGCGAGGTCTATCCCGAAAGGGCCGCCTATACCTGGTGGAGCTATATGTTCAAGGCCAGGGAAAAGGACGTTGGCTGGCGCATAGATTACTTCCTCGTTTCGCGCCGCCTTATGGAGCGTGTGGACGACGCGCTGATCTATAAGGAGATCATGGGAAGCGATCACTGCCCGGTAGGGCTTGTATTGAAATGATATGCAGCCCCGGTCAGCGCGCCGGGGCGTTTATTTCATACGGCGCGGAGACCTCCTCGGGAGCGTAATCCAGTCCGTTCACCTGAAATTTGAGCCGGTCGAAATCAAAGCCCTCCTTCAGCGTCAGCCACGTGGTCCTGTGACATAGCGTGAAAAGCCCCTCGGTTTCGGATACCCGCCTGAAATCATCGGAAAGATTCACCGTGACGACGCCGTTTTCAAGCGTTGCCCCCAAAAGGAGCGTGCCTTCGGGAAAGCAACCGAGCAGACCCTTCGACGCCGGGCCGCCGACCAGCGCGGACACCAGCGAATACAGGCTCCTTCCGCCGGCGATCCTTGTTACGGGAACCGTCAGAGCGCCGCTTGAATTGGGAAAATACAGCGTAAGAGATTCGCCGCCGGCCGAAGCCGCAAGCTCGCCGTCCTCGGGATTGAGCGCATAAGCCTTCTGCCTTACGGGCAGCTCGGTTCCGTTTTCCAGCGTGCCGCCGCGCCCGTCCCGCGTGATGGTCACCGTGTTGATCGTGGGAAAGCCGGTCAGAGTATTCACCACAGATTCTATCATGGCAAGCTCGGCCTCCCTTGAGGGAAGCGCGCTCATGCCTCCTATATCCGCAAGCGCGTTACCGTCCGCAATGGAAAGGCTCAGGCGCGCTCCGTCGGGAATGGAGGGGTAAAGCCCCAGCTCCCTTGCCGCCGAAACGTTTTCGGGCGTGGATATCATGTATGAAAGGCAGGCTTTTGCAATGCCCTCCTCGCGGGGTATCAGCTTTGTCACGGGCACTATAAAGCCCTCGTCGGATACGTAATGCACCGTGACGCGGCAGTAAGCGGCCGCTTCCGAGGGCGCTTCGCAGATCGGCTCCTCCGAAGGCGCGGCCGCGCCGGCCCCCTTCTTATCCGCGCAGCCCGCAATGCACAGCATCAGCGCCAGCAATAAAATGATCATCCTCTTTCTCATTCGGGACCTCCATCTTCAAGGTTTTTTATTATTTCTATTCATATTCGGACAAAAAATGATTCACACGGGCGACTTTATATGATATAATTACAGCGTAAAAGGAGAATCGCCCAATGGAAAGGAAACCGCCCGAGCTTCATCGGGGCCACCGCAAACGCATAAGGGAACGCTACCGGGCAAAGGGCTTTGAGTCCATGGATGAAAGGGAAGTGCTGGAGCTTATACTGACCTATTCGATACCCAGGCGTGACGTTAACGGCACGGCGCACAGGCTCATAGAAAAACTCGGCTCGCTCGAAAACGTGTTTTCGGCGTCGAATGAAACGCTTGCGAACGGATTTGGGCTGAGCGAAAACACCGTCTCTCACATCAAGCTGATAAACGATATCCGCACAAAGCCGCTCAACTTCAAAAAAACAGACCGCGTGCAGCTTCAGAATCTGCTCCAGGCCGCGGAATTCTGCTGCAGGGTAATGGGCGATCCCGTGGAGGAGACCGTGATGCAGGCGTTCCTCGATCCCGACGGTTTCGTTCTGGACTGTTCCAAAATAGTTTACGGCACCACGGATTCGGCTGAGCTGCCGATCGCGGCGATAGTCGCAGACGCCTGCGAGCACGGGGTGAAAAGGGTGCTGATAGCACACAACCATCCCTCCGGCCTGTCGGCGCCCTCCGTTTCGGACGTCATCGCCACCGACGATCTGAAACAGGCGCTTGCCTCGCACGGGATAAAGCTGGTTGAGCACATGATAGTCTGCCGCTGTGAATGCACGGCCATACTGCGTCATCAAACCCTGATCATGTCCGGTGAAACGATGAACGCCACCTGGAAGGATGAATGAAGGGGAAGGAAGATCACCTAATAATTACGACCATAAAAGGAGGTAAAACCATGAAACCGAGAAAACTGTTTGCGCTGCTGCTTGCCGTACTGATGCTTGCGGCGGCATTCCCCAACGCGATCGCGGCGGGGGAGGAAAGCTCCTTAAAGGAGCCCGAACGGGCCGCCGTGATACAGCCGCCCGCGGATGAGGACGGGGGCACCCCCGCGAGGGAAGGCTTTGCCGCCGCGAAGGGCGATCCCGAAAAGGACGGCGCGGGGCTTAAGACGATAGGCGTGGGCAGAGCCGCCAACGACGATTCCACCGGGTTTTTGTACACCTGGGCGAATATGACCGGCCATGAGGCGGACGGCTATAATTACGCCGAGACCGATATCAAGAACTCCGCCAATTCCCAGGCGACCCTTACCACCGAGGAATTCTATATGACGAGCGGCGAGTGGATCTCGTTCTGGTATTGGTATGAGACCGAGGAAGGCTACGACAAATTCTACTTCTATTACAACCAGGACGGCGGCGCAAGCACTTACCTGCTCAACGGGCTTTCGGGCTACAGCTATGGCGCCACCAATCAGCACGAATGGGTGAAATACACGTTCCGCTGCACAAGCAGCGGCAGGTATACGTTCACCTGGAAGTATTATAAGGACGGCACCACCAACTCCGGCGCCGACTGCGTGCGCATTTCAAGGGTGACCTATTCCGCGCATTACGACGCTTATCTTTACGACGCGGCGCTGTGTCATAACGGCACCAACGGCGGCATCAAGGGCCTGACCTTCAACCAGGGCGATTACGATGCTTACGCGGTCGAGACCGATACCTCGGGCCATGAGCTCTATATCACAATGGGCAACCATAACAAGCCCTCGTCCACCTCGATCGTCACGGCCGACGTATTCGTTCCCAACTGCAACGGCATAATATCCGGGCAGATAATGTTCGATTACGCTTTCAGCACCGAGGCGAATCACGACGTTTTCAGGATCTACGTTGACGGCGTTGAAAGGGCGAGCTACAGCGGGTCCGACAGCTATACCTGGAGGACGCTGGATCTTTTGATCACCGGCTCGGGCATCCACACCGTCAAATGGGTGTATCAAAAGGATTCGAGCGTGGATTCGGGCAGCGACGCGGTGTGCATAGACAACATCAAATTCTGGTCCGACGCGCAGGGCACTTCTCGCTGCAGGTGGTATACTCAAAACCTCAACAGCTCCTCGTCCGACGCGCGCCTGACCTTCAACACTCCCGCGAATTACGAATCCTTCGTGCCCTGCTGCAATTACAACGCAAGCGACCTGTGGGTCGCCGCGGCAAACCGCTTCAGCCACAGCACCGATTCCGCCATTTACACCATGGTCAATATGGACGCGGGCGAGATGCTCAGCTTCCAGTATTTCGTGCAGAGCGAAAAGGATTACGACAGGCTGGAGCTGTGGGTGAACGACCAGTACGTCACGGGCTTCTCCGGCTGGGACGAACCCACCTGGACCACCTATACCTACACCGCGCCCTCAAGAGGCTGCTATAAATTCACCTGGATGTTCCACAAGGACAGCAGCTATTCCGTCAGCTACGACAAGGCGTATATAGATAACGTCTGCTATATGGGCAGATATCACAATAACTTCACGCTGAACGAAGCGCTGAATGCCTACGACACGAGCGAGGAACTGGATTTTTACCTGTATAACGACGAATCGGGCTCGGGCAGCTTCATGCCCTGCTCCAACGGCGATTTCAGCTATGCGATCTCCAGGAACGCGCTCTATGAGAACACGCGGGCCATCCTTGCCACGCAGCCCATCTGGCTGAATCCCGGCGATTTCATCGCGTTCAGCTGGAAGGTGAATGACGAGAGCTATGATAAGCTGAAATTCACCGCAAACGGGCCAGAGGAGACCTTCGAGGAGCTGTTCTACGGCAATAACGTCACCGATTGGACGAGATACGTTTACACCGCCGAGACCGGCGGAAGCTTCTATTTCGAATGGACCTATATCAATAACCTCGGCAACAGCGACAGGGACGACTGCGCGATGATAACCGACGTTGCGATAGAGCATCAGACGATGCCCACGCTTGATGAGATACTGAATGAATCCGCGGGCGGCGATCTGCACTTCATCACCGGCACCGAATATGACGAATTCGTGCCGGCCTGTGAAGCGAACGACTGGTATGCGGTCCCGGCCGTATGCGGCCGCACGTGGGTGCCTGCTTCCCGCGCTTTTGTCCAGACCGTTGTAAAGCTCGATGCGGGCGATAAGATCAGCTTCTATTACAGGGCAAATCCCATTGAGGACGGCATGTTTGCCTTTATGATGAACGGCACCGAGCGGCTGACCGTTTACGATACCGAGGGCGACAACGGCTGGCACAGGTTTGAGTATACGGCCTATACTTCGGGCCGCTATGAACTCAAATGGCTGTATGACAGGCCTGAGTATTCCCATGTCGACGCTCCCGATGACGTCGTCTCGCTCGACGACGTGAAGATCACAAGAACGAGTCAGCAGGCAGGGTCACTTGATGAGTCGCTCAATTTCGACGGCGGTATGATCCACTTCGAAAACGTTCCCGGCAGCGTGCCCTTTGTGGGAGATTTCTGGAGTGGCGACAAGATCGTCACCTCGGGCAATATCATGCAGGGCTCCACCGTTTCGGCGATAAGGACCACTCTGCAGCTCACCGCGGGCGACGTGCTCAATTTCGAATACTTCTACAGCTGCGAGGGAAACAATTACGATTACTTCGAATTCCTCGTTGACGGCACGACCGTGTTCAAAAAGTCGGGCGACGATCACGCCTGGCACGGCTATTCCTACGAGATCGAAACGAGCGCTCCCTACACGTTCGAATGGCGCTATCGCAAGGACAGCTCCGTTGACGTGGGCTATGACTGCGTCAAGCTTGAAAACGTTTACGTCGAAGGCTCGGGCGACGAGCCGACGGGCATGCTGGGCGACGTGAACAACGACGGCGTGATCAACACCGAGGACGCGCTGTACGTGCTGCGTCACGCGCTGGGTATAATCGTGCTTCCCGAAGACTGGCAGACCCGTGCCGACGTAGGCGAGGATTGCTTTATCGACACCACCGACGCGCTTTACATACTCCGCTATGCGCTGAACATCATAACCGAATTCCCGTGATAAGCGGGAATACAAAGGGCCGCATCCGATCGGATGCGGCCTTAAAAATACCGTAAATCATTCGAATTCGAGCATATCGGGTATCCCGTCGCCGTCCATATCCACCATGCCGCCGGGCGCGTGCCCGCCGGGGCCGATCTCGCCCATCATCTCGGTATAGCGCACGCGATAGGCGATCTTGGCCTTTTCCACCTGCTTGTGGATCAGCTCCTTGACCTCCTTGGGATGCTTTATATTGCGCATCGCAAGCGAGGGAGCGGATTTGTCGGTGGAATCGACCGTCACGGTGCCCACGCCGGAAAGCCTCTGCCAGAACGAGATCGTCACGCTGATATCCCTTATGCGGTAAAGGAGTATCTCCTCGCCGCGCAGATTGAACAGCCCCGTTTCAAAGAAGAGCCTGTCCTCGCTCATGCGGTAACGTATAAAGGTGAGCGGCATGCCCAGTATGCGCTTGCGGTCCTTCCAGATATAATTGGGCTTTTCCTTTTTGATCTTTGCCATGTGATTATCCTTTCATTGCATTCAAAGCCGTCAGGGCTTCAGGGTTATCATCAGCTTAACGGGCTGATGGTCGGAATTTACGAAATTCGTTTCGACAACGCCCACCTCGTCCACGCTCACGTTAGAGGATACGATGAACCCGTCGATGATGTAATACTGCGGATTTTCGTTGCCCTTATAGGGAACGTCGAGCAGGCGGCAGGAGGGCGAATCGGCGTCGAACGCGAACTCATAGCCTTGGGGCAGCGTGTTTTCAAGCGTGCCGGGCATCCAGCAGCCCTCGTTGATGGCGGGATATTCCTTTGCGCCGGGGAAGGTCTGGTTGAAATCGCCTCCGGCGATCACGTAATTGCCCTTGGAATATTCTTCCGCAAGCAGATCGTAAAGCTGCTTGGTCTGGGCGATCTTGCCCTCGCCGTCGTCATAGGCCTCAAGGTGCAGATCGATCATCACAAGCTCCTTGTCCGAGCCCTCGATGGGCAGGCGGTTGACCAGCAGGCAGCGCTTCAGGTTAAAGCACCTGACGGGCCAGCTGAATGGTATGGGCAGCTGTATGCGCGAGGCCGAGGAAACCGCGCGGTCGGTATAGAACGCAAGGCCGCTTTCCACGTGACCTATCGTGTCGGGAATGGGATAGGGGGTGTAGGTGGATTTGAAGTTCAGCGCGAAATCATAGGGCAGGCCCAGGTGCTCGGAATAATACTTCACCTCGTCCGTGCCATAGGAGCGCTTGGCGTTCAGGTCCACCTCCTGAAGCATATAGAAATCGGCATGGAGCGCGGAAAGCTCCTTTGCAATGCCGTCCATATAGGTCTCGATCACGGCCTTGGAATCGGGCCTTGTGGTCTTGCCGCCGTCCATGAAGAAATCGGCGTCCTCGCCAAGCGCGGCATAGCCGGTGTTGTATGATATGACGGTGTACTGCGTGTCAAGCTGCACTGGCCCGCTGCCCGAGGGAGGCGCGATCGTTTCAACGTCCTTCGGGTTATACTCGGTCAGCGCCAGCACAAGGAAAGCGCCGACCGCCAGAACGATCACCGCCAGCAGCAGCCCCAAAAACACCTTCCATATTTTAAAGGGCTTCTTTTCTTTGCTCATTGCGAATACCTCTTTTCTGCGGATGCTTCCACATATATATGATACATCTTTTCGTTTGTTTTTGCAACCTTGTTTTTTGCGCCTGCGGTTGCAAAAGCGCGAAACAGAGGGTATAATAATAAACTGAGATAATTTATGAGCCTTTGGCTGAAAGGATATTCCAATGCTTATTTCGCTGCTCTCGAGCGGTCTTGACACGAGAACGATGATCACTTACATAGTGATCGATATCCTGGTTATGCTGATCTCGTTCAGCATACACGAATGGGGGCATGCCTATGCCGCGCACAAAATGGGCGACGACACCGCCCGCAATATGGGCAGGATGACGCTTAACCCGATCGCGCATATCGACCCGATAGGCATGCTTATGCTGTTGGTATTCGGCTTTGGCTGGGCCAAGCCCGTGCCCGTGAATCCCCGCAATTACACCAATTACCGCAAGGGCGAATTTTTAGTAAGCTTCGCGGGCATATTCATGAACCTGATGCTGGCGCTTTTCGCGGCGCTCGCCTCCTGCGCGATAGCCATGATCGATCTTAACAGCGCCGGCGCGCCGATCTTGAGCGGGCTGGTGCAGGGGCTTTCGACCGTCAAGATCCTTGCGGAATTCCCCAAGGAAGTTTACATGTTCTTCTATATACTCGGCGTCACCAACTGCGCGCTGGCGGTGTTCAATTTCATCCCCGTATATCCGCTCGACGGCTCGCACATATTCCTGCTCGTATTCGGCAAGCTGATAGGCGCCAAGGCCATAATGTGGGTGCAGCGCCACGGCCGCATAATACTTTATGCCTTCCTGGGCCTGAGCCTGGTGCTTTCGCGCGTGTTCGGCATATCGATAATAGGCGACGCGGCCGGCTGGATATACGGCAGGTTCGTGGCGCTGTTCTCGCTGCTTGCGGGAGTATTCGCATAATATGGAACAGCCTGCCGAAAAGGGCTATCACGTCCACATAAAGCAATTCGACGGCCCGCTCGATCTGCTTCTTTTCCTTATAGAAAAGGCGGAGCTCGACATAAGGGACGTGTTCGTTTCCGAGATAACCTCGGAGTTTTTAAGCTATCTTTCCGAGCTTGACGAGCTTGATATGGAACAGGCTTCGTCCTTCGTGTCCGTCGCGGCGACGTTGGTGTATATGAAGTCGCGCTCGCTCATGCCCAAGCCCCGGCGCGAGGAGGAAGAGGAGGAAGAGGAGGATCCCGGCGAGGCGCTGATCCGTCAGCTTCGCGAATACAAGGCCTTCAAGGAGGCCTCGCAGGGGCTGCGCTCGCTTTGGAGCGAGGCGGGGCTTATGCGCGTGCGCCTGCCGATGGAATTCCCGCTGCCCCCGCGTGAGATAATATTGAAGGATACCACGGTGGAGGGGCTTTATACAGCTCTGCTCACGGCGCTGAACCGCCTGCCCGAGGAGGAAAAGGCAAAGCCCGTACGCAGCGTGGACGCCGACCGGTTCACCATCCGCTATTGCTCGGGCGGCATAAGGCAGGCGCTCAAGGCGTCATCAGGGCGCATGTCGTTCCTGGAATATGCCCGGGGCAGGGGCAAGCTCGAGATAATCGTCACGTTCATGGCGATGCTCGAAATGATGCGCAGGGGCGAGATACGCCTTTCCCAGAAGCGCGGCTTCGGGGATATTGACATTGTTGAGGCAGACCTTATCATGGATGACGAGGATCTGAGCTATGACGACGAGACCGACGATATTTAAGGTGGAACGAATGGAAGATATCATCAACAAAGAAACAGCCTCTCCCGCTTCCGCAACGCGCGGCGAGCTGATGGGCGCGCTTGAAAGCATACTCTTCGTTACCGGCGAGCCCCTTCCCAAGCCCGAGATAGCAAGGGTGTTCGGGCTGAGCGATTTTGAGCTGAGCGTGCTGCTTGCCGATCTTGAGGGCGAGCTTGCTTTAAACAAGCGCGGCATAAGGCTGTTTACCACAGGCGACACCGTGCAGCTGGTGTCCGCACCGGAATACGATCCCTGGCTTATCAAGCTGCTCAATCCCCCGCAGGAAAAGAATCTTTCCGATTCCATGATGGAAACGCTGTCGGTGATCGCTTACCGTCAGCCCGTTACAAGGGCCGATATCGAGGCGGTGCGCGGCGTGCGCTGTGAATATGCCGTGTCGCAGCTTTTAAAGCAGGGCTTTATAAAGGAGCTGGGCCGCAAGGACGTTGTGGGGCGCCCCATGATGTTCGGCACCACCGACGCCTTCCTGCGCCGCTTCGGGCTGCATTCGATAGATGAGCTGCCCCCCATGCCCGAAATAGAGACCGACGAAGAAAAACTAGAGGTATGATATGAAAAAACTGATCGCGATCGACGGAAACTCGCTTATGTTCCGCGCTTATTACGCCATACAGACCGCCATGACAAGCCGTGACGGCGTTCCCACGAACGCCCTTCACGGCTTTACTTCAATGCTGATCAAGCTGATCGAGATGGAGCCGGATTACATGCTCGTCGCGTTCGATATGCACGGCGGCACGTTCCGCCACGATACCTATGCCGATTATAAGGCCGGCCGCCGCGAAACGCCCGAGGATCTGATACCTCAGTTCCCCGCGCTGAAGGAGCTGCTTGCCGCAATGGGCATAAGGGTGTGCGAATGCTTCCGCTACGAGGCGGACGACATACTCGGCACCATATCCAAAATGGCCGAGAAGGAGGATATCTCCACACTGATCGTCACGGGAGACCGCGACGCGCTGCAGCTCGTTTCCGACAAGACGCACGTGCTGCTTACCAAAAAGGGCATCACCGAGACCGTTGAGTTCGACGAAGCCAAGCTCATGGAGGAGCACGGCCTAAGCCCCGCGCGCATGATCGACCTGAAAGCGCTCATGGGCGACAGCTCGGATAATATCCCCGGCATAAAGGGCGTGGGCGAAAAGACGGCAAAGGGCCTGCTTGCCAAATACGGCGACCTTGAAGGCGTGCTTGCCAACGCCGCAAACGAAAAGGGCGCGCTGCAAAAGAAGCTGCTCGAGGGGGCCGATTCCGCCAGGATGAGCTATCGCATAGGCACCATCTGCCGCGAGGCGCCCATCGGAGTCGACGTCGGCGACTGCGCGTTCAGCCCCGCTTCGCTCGAGGGCGGAGTGCCGCTCATGGCAAAGCTGGGCCTAAAGGCCAACAGCGCGCGCATAAAAGCCATTGCCGACCGGGCGGGATCCGGCAGGCATGCGTCAAGTCCCGAACCCGAGCCCGCGGAGGACGAGGGCGTGAGCATCACCTCGACCTGCACCGCAGAGGACGCGGAGCAGCTTGGCAAAGCGGTCGAAAGCCTGAGCAGGGCCAAGCTGGTTGCGATACACGTCGACGACGATATGAGCATACTCACCTCAAACGGCGAGCTGTTCATATTCAAAACGGGAGGGGATCTTTTAAACCCCGGTCTCGATCCCGAGGAGATCTGTTCCGCGCTGCGTCCCGTGCTCGAAAACGCCGATATCGGCAAGATCGTGTTCGACGGCAAGCGCTTCATGACGGAGCTTTCTACATATAATATAAAGCTTCGTTCGCTCAGCTTCGATCTTACCGTCGCCGATTACCTTATAAACGCGCTAAACCCCGCCAAGAGCCTTGAATCGCTTGCGGAAACCGTCGGCATCCCCGAAAGGGGCGCGGCGGCCGTCATGCGCCTTTACGGCATGCTCGACCGCCAGCTTAAGGAAAAGGAAGTGAGCGACCTGTATTACGGCGTCGAGCTGCCGCTTGTCACGGCGCTGTTCGATATGGAGCAGTGCGGCTTTGCCGTGGACGCCGAAGCGCTGCATACCCTTGGCGAAAGCATGACGGTCAGGATAGACGAGCTTGAAAAGACCGTTTACGAGCTTGCGGGGCACAAATTCAATATCCTTTCGCCCAAGCAGCTGGGCACGGTGCTGTTCGACGAGCTCAAGCTGCCCCCGCAGAAGAAGACCAAACGGGTTATTCCACCGACAGCGACGTGCTTGAAGCGCTTTCCGGAATGAACCCGATAGTCGACGCGGTGATCGAATACCGATTCCTCACAAAGCTGCGCTCCACATTCATCGACGCAATGCTCAAAAAGATATCCAAGGACGGGCGCATACACACCACGTTCAATCAAAACGTCACCGCCACCGGGCGCATATCCTCGGCGGAGCCGAACCTGCAGAACATTCCCGTGCGCACCCCGCAGGGACGCGAGATAAGAAAGGCCTTCGTCGCAAGCCCCGGCAACATACTCGTCGGCGCCGATTATTCCCAGATAGAGCTTCGCGTGCTCGCCCATCTTTCCGGCGACGAGGCGCTTTCATCGGCATTCATAACCGGGGGCGATATCCACGCGCGCACCGCGGCAGAGGTGTTCGGCGTGCCGCAGGCTGAGGTCACCAAGGAGATGCGCTCCGCCGCCAAGGCCGTCAACTTCGGCATAGTTTACGGCATAAGCGAATTCGGTCTGGCCAATCAGCTTGGCATTTCGCGCAAGAGGGCGGGGGAATACATCAAAAAATACCTCGAGCGCTGCACCGGCGTGCGCGATTATATGAAGAACGCGGTCGAATCGGGCAGGGAAAAGGGCTATGCTGTGACAATGACCGGCCGCAGACGCGAACTGCCCGAGCTTAAGTCGGGCAATTACAACACCCGCTCGTTCGGCGAACGCGTGGCGATGAACATGCCCGTGCAGGGCAGCGCGGCGGATATGATAAAGCTTGCAATGCTCAGGGTGCACGACGCGCTTGAAAACGGAGGCTTCAAAGCCCGCCTTGTGCTGCAGATCCATGACGAGCTCATAATCGACTGCCCGGTTGACGAGGCCGGGCCGGTCTCAAAGCTGCTGCACGACTGCATGACGGGCGTGAATATCGAAGGCGAAAGGGAGGAGACAGCCAGGATCGGCGAAAAGCTCAGGCTGAACGTGCCGCTCATCGCCGAAGTGGCCACCGGGAAGAGCTGGTTCGACACGAAATGACAAATATAATCCCGGGCAAGGTATTACCTTTACCCGGGACGAAACGCGAAAAAACCGAAAAAAACCTCAATATACTTTTAAATATAATAGGAACACGCATTCGAAAAAGCGGGTAAACGAAGCGGCAAAAAGTCAGGCAACGCAAGGGAAAATCGGGGGCGTAAGGGCATCGGAAAAAGGCGTAAAAAAGTTTGAAAAAAAGTGTTGACAAAGGGGGGCGGAAGTGCTATTATACACAAGCTGTCACGAACGAGCGAG
>JAFXZJ010000020.1 GCA_017541305.1 Clostridia bacterium
AATACGGTGGTCATATCGGGTATTCTGTTGTTCCAAGTGAGCGCTGCAAGGGTTATGCATCTCAAATGCTCAAAACAGCCTTGCCTAAATGTAAAGAGCTTGGCATTGATAAGGTGCTGATCACTTGCATCGATAACAATGAGGGCAGCCGTAAAACTATCCTTTCAAACGGAGGAGTATACGAGTCTTCAGTATATGAGCCAAATGAAAAAGTGTATTTGGAGAGGTACTGGATCAACCTTTCCAAGTGACAAATTCCGGTTTGGCGAGCATCCCACGATGCTCTTTCAAGAGTTCTTTCTATGGTTTGAACGCTTTTACGCACTCTCACACAAGCATAACCGAAAGCGATCCGGAACCGAGAGGATCTCCACGACCCCAAGTATCGCCTGCCTCTTATCACGGTTTCCCGACCCGTTGATCTCCTTAACATGCCTATGATAGTCCCCGTCGACGAAAACAGCATATCCGCAGCCGCCGCCATCCATTCCGAAACGTGGAAGGCTTCTCACCGTGCATTCTGTTCCGAAGCCTTTATCGAGGCGCATACTTCCGAGCGTCAGAAGCAATACCTGCTCGATAAGCTAAAAAACGGCAGCCGCATTTACATGCTTATCTACGATGAGCCCGTCGGGATAGTATCGATCACGGGAAGCCTGATCGAGGATCTTTACGTGCTTCCGCGGTTTCAGCGCAGAGGATACGGCAGGGAATTGCTCGGCTTTGCCGTTGAAAAATGCGCCGGGACGCCCACGCTTTGGATACTCGAAAACAATCTGCCCGCCGAGGCCCTGTACACAGGCGCGGGATTCAAAAAGACCGGCATAGTGAACTCCGCCGGCCGCATTGCCGAAATAGAATATTCGTTATAATCCCTGCTCGCGCACGAATGCGTAAAACTCGTCCTCCTCGGCGCGGTCCTCGGGCTTTACCGTGCCCACGGGCATAGCGTAGAACACCGTCTCCTCTGCCCCGTCGACTCCGAACGCGTCGTTTGCCGTTTTGGGATCCACCGCGGCGATCGCACAGCCGCCCATACCTATCGAAGTCGCGGCAAGATAAAGGTTCTCCGTAACGTGCCCGCTGTCCATGAGTATGGGTGCGTGAGCCCAGACGCCATAGCGCCACTCGGCGCGATAGAACACGCAGCTGTAATAGAACACGACGTTCGCCTTACAGGCCCAATTTTGCTGACAAACGGACGCCGAAACGATGCCTTCCATATCATCCGGCCTGCCTAGGAACTCGATCCTATGCTTCATGGGCAGATAGTGATAGAGCCCGGGCTCGAGCCCCGAGACGTTCATTATCGCCATATAACACTCGAACGCATGCCGCGCTCCGCCGCTGGGCACCGTGCGCAGGGTGGCGTAAGCGTGCCCGCGAACGGACTGCACGCCCTGGGTGCACCACAGAAGGTATGAGAGCTGCGTAAGCGAAATCGGCTCCTGAGTATAAACCCTGTGACTGCGGCGGGAATTAATCACGTGAAGGAAATCGTTATCAACTGCAAGCCCGGAAAAATCCGTCGGCAGATCGATGGCTTTATCCGTCATAGGCGCCTTGCAAAGCGGTGGCTGAGGTTTGCCGAGATACTGATCGGTATCGTAATCCTCCCCCAAGTCCTCCATATCGCCGAATTTGGTCAGAAATGAGCGGCCGAGTTTTATGCGGCTGCGGACAGCTTCTTCGTTCATTTGCTTATCCTCCGTTTTTTCGAATTATATCACAAGTAAATTCCCCGCGCAATTCGTCATTGCGTTGTATTTGTCAACGAGCTATAATTTATACAAATCATTTTATAGGAGCGCTGCCAATGCATTTCGGTTTTTCCTATATCGGACTCATATTCCTCATAATGCTGTTCGTGCCCAATTTCCTTTGGACAAGATTCAGGCCCAAGGATTACGACCGGTACGCAAAGAACGAGAACAAGGTGCTGCTGATACTCGAGCGCGTCGGCGAGGTGCTGGTCACCTGTCTCGTACTGATTTTCGAGGATTTCAACGTGCAGGGCATAGAGCTTAGGCTAATATGGCTCGGCGCTGCGTTCCTTTTGATGCTGCTCTATGAAGTCTTCTGGATCCGCTATTTCAGAAGCGGGCATACGATGCGCGATTTTTACGGGAGCATGCTCGGCATACCCGTTCCGGGCGCTTCACTCCCCGTTGCAGCCGTGCTTCTTCTTGCCGTTTACGGGCGGAATCCCGTCCTGTTCGCTGCGGGCATAATACTCGGCATAGGGCATATAGGCATACACCTGATGCATAAAAAGGAAGCTCGCGTCGGGTAAGCGGATATGAAAAAAGCAGCCGAAGCATCTGCCCAAGCTGCTTTTTGTATTCTTATTCCGCGCCTGTCACCACATCGTCAAGCAGCGCCATGACCATAAGCTGACCCTTGCCGGCGCGCGCTTCGATCTTGACCTCCTCGGAGTTGATCTCGGTCACCGCGCCGTGCGCCTGCGTGACCTTGATATTGCGCGGCACGGTGACGTGGATCACCGAAACGAGCTCGGTGCCGTTTGAGCCGTTCTTCTTGAAGCCGAAGCAGATGGTTCCCTTGCCGTTGCGTCCCTGTATATCGTGATCGAACACGAAGCTGCGTTTCATATAGCCGCGTTCGGTGACGGTGAGCATCTCGCCCTCCTCTGTCACGGTATGCCCGTAAACAAGCGAATCGCCCTCGTCCAGCTTTATGCCGTGCACGCCGCCCGTCTGACGCCCGGTTACGGGAACGGACGCAAGCTCAAACCTTATCCCCATTCCGCGGCGCGTCATAAGCATTATCGAAAGCTCGCTCTCATCCAGCACGTATTCGCAGGAGACGAGCCTGTCGTCCTTGAGATTTATCGCCGCCACACGCTTGGTGCGGGTCACGTATTCCTCGGCCGCGGTGGATTTGACCATGCCGTTGGCCGTGTAGAATATGAATCTTCCGCCGACAGGATCGTCCACATAGGAGTGAATGACCTGTTCGCCGTTCTCTATGGGTATCAGCGAGGAAAGGTTGGTGGGCTTGGCGTTGGGCTTGATCTCGGGAATATCCGAAACGGGCAGCGAGAGCATGAAGCCCTTGTCGGTGAACATGCGCAAAGTGGCGCTCGTCATGGTCTTATAAGCGGCTATGGCGCCGTCGGAAGTAACGAGCTCGTCGCTGAGCAGCTTTAACGGGATCCTTCTAAGTCTGTTTTCGGGGAGCACGAGCACTGCGGCGGGCTCGTCGAAAGCGCCCTCCTCTATCTCCTCCTCTTCGCCGCCGTCCTCGGAGATAAGCTGCGTGCGTCTGGGATCGGCATACTTATTCGAGATCTCGGTAAGCTCGTCTATGATGAGCTTATCGAGTTTTTTCTTTGAAGCCAGCAGGCCCTTGAGCCTTGCGATCTCCTTCAAAAGGTCGCTGTGCTCGCGCTCGATGGCGAGCTGCTCGAGATTGGTCAAACGCTGCAGTCTCAGATCGAGTATCGCGTCCGCCTGTATCGCGGTGAGCTCGAACCGCTCCATCAAGCCCTGCTTTGCGATCTTGGGCGATTTGGATGCGCGTATGAGCGCTATTACCTCGTCGATATTGAGGAGCGCGATAAGCAGACCGTCAAGCACGTGCGCGCGGTGCTCAGCGGCCTCGAGCTCGAACTGCGTGCGCTTTGTAACGACCTCCTCCTGATATCGGATGTAATAGTCGATAAGCTCAAGGAGCGAGAGCTGCTTGGGCTTGCCGTCGGCTATGGCGACCATTATTACGCCGAACGTGCGCTGCAGGTCGGAATACTTGAACAGGTTCTTGAGTATCTTTTGCTCGTCGGCGTCCTTGCGCACCTCGATGACGGCGCGTATGCCGTGACGGTCGGATTCGTCACGTATATCGGTGATATTCTGGAAGGCGGATTTCTTGTCCTGAACGAGCTTCAAAATGCCCTCGAGAGCGCGCGCCTTGTTGACCTGATAGGGGAACTCGGTGACTACGATGAGCTTTTTGCCGTTCTTCATGGTCTCGACGTGCGTCTTGGCGCGGTTCAACAGCTTGCCGCGGCCGGTGGCATAGGCGTTCCTTATCTCCTCGGACCTGATAATGTAGCCGCCCGTGGGAAAATCCGGGCAGGGAATTATCTTCATTATATCGTCCAGGGATATCTTCGGATTCTGTATGCGGGCTATCACGGCGTCGATGGCCTCCTTGGGATTATGAGTGGGTATGGAAGTCGTAAGGCCCACCGCGATGCCGTTCGAGCCGTTTATGAGAAGGTTGGGGAACCTGCCCGGGAGCATATCGGGCTCCTTGAGCGTGTCCGAGAAATTGAGGCTGAACTTGACCGTGTCCTTTTCGATATCACGCACGAGATCCATTGCCGAAGGCGCCATGCGCACCTCGGTATATCGCATTGCGGCGGCGGAATCGCCGTCGATCGAGCCGAAATTGCCGTGACCGTCGACAAGAGGCAGACGCATGTTGAAATCCTGCGCCATGCGCACCATTGCGTCGTATACGGAGCTGTCGCCGTGAGGATGGAATTTACCCAGGCAGTCGCCTACTATACGCGCCGATTTCCTGTGGGGCTTGTCGGGCGTGTTGCCAAGCTCGAGCATAGTGTAAAGGATCCTTCTCTGAACGGGCTTTAAGCCGTCCTCCACCCTGGGAAGCGCCCTTTCGAGTATTACGTGCTCCGCATAGGGCAGCATGGAATCATGCATAACGTCGTCCATCGAGACGACGTTGAATATCTCCTGCCCGGAGCCGAAGCCTATCTGTTCGTTGTCCTTGCTTTTTTTCGCCATCAGTTACCTCTGATCAAACCGATCATCTGTTTTCTGTCCTGCGCCTTGAACACGGCGTTCCCCGCGACCAGCACGTTGGCGCCGGCTTCGCGGCAGAGACGCGCCGTTTTCTCATTCACTCCGCCGTCGACCTCGACGTCGATATCCAGTCCGCGGCGGATGATCGTTTCACGGATATTCTCTATCTTTTTCAGCACGGCCGGTATGAAGCTCTGCCCGCCGAAGCCCGGGTTGACGCTCATAACCAGCACCATATCCGCTTCGTCAAGCAGGTATTCTACTGAGTTTTCATGCGTTGCGGGATTTAGCGCGATGCCCGCCTTTTTGCCGAGCGATCGTATAAGCCGAAGCGTCCTGTGGGCATGTACGTCCGCTTCGCAATGTATGGTGATGATGTCCGCGCCCGCGTTTGCAAAGTCCTCTGCCCATTTTGCCGGATCGGCCACCATCAGGTGTGCATCGAAAACGAGATCCGTGCAGGGCCTGAGCGCTTTTACCATATGTGCGCCGAAGGTGATGTTGGGCACGAAAGCGCCGTCCATCACGTCAAGATGGACGTAATCCGCGCCGAGCGGCGCTAAGGACGCTACCTCCTCGCCCAGCTTTTTGAAATCCGCCGAAAGTATCGACGGCGCTACCATGATCCTGTCAGTCATATCTGTGCCTCCTTGCCTCGATCGCTTCATTCGCTATCTTGACGTATCTTTCATATCTTTCCTTTGAAACGCGGCCTTCCTTAACGGCTTCCTTGACCGCGCATCCGGGTTCGGAAATGTGCATACAGCTTAAAAACCTGCAGCTGCCGATTTCCGTAAACTCCGGATAGAGCCTTGGGATATCCTCGGGCTCGAGCGGTATGCTCTCGAGCAGGCTGAACCCGGGCGTGTCAGCTATAAGGCCTCCCCCTGGCGTTTCGATCAGCTCCGCGTGGCGCGTGGTGTGACGGCCGCGCTCGGTCTTCTGCGAAAGCTCGCCCGTTTTGAGTTCCAGCCCAAGCAGGCGGTTCAAAAGCGAGGACTTTCCCACGGCCGACTGCCCGGCCAGGCATAGCGTGCAGCCCGTGATGAGCTTTGAAAGCTCCTCCATGCCGAAGCCCGTCTCGGCCGAGACGGTGACGACGACTATCCCGCTGGGCGCGTATTCATTCCTTATGCGCAGGCTCTGCTCAGATTCCCCCGAATCGCATTTGTTGATAACGAGCACGGGCTCTATGCCCTGTACGAAGCAGTAGAGCAGAAGCTTGTCCGCAAGCTCGAGGTCGGGCAGAGGCTCCGAAGCGGATACTACTATGAGCAGCTTATCGACGTTTGATACCGCGGGGCGCAGCAGCTCGTTTTTTCTTTCGAATATGGTCTTTAAGTACCCTTCGCCCTTTTTGTCCACGGAGAATTCCACCGTGTCACCCGGAAGCGGGGTCTGCCCGTTTTTGCGGAAAAGCCCCCTCGCCTTGCACGTAAAGCGGGAGCCTTCCTCCGTGAGCACGGTGTAAAACCCGCCCACGCCCTTTATTATCCTGCCCGTTTTTAAGAGCTCCAAGCCTTCCTCCGTCATTCGAAATTCTTGATGAAGCTGTTGTAAACCACTCCGTTCACGTATATCACGCAGTTGAAGCTGCCCTTTTCCGAGAAATAGCCCGTGAAAGGTATGGAATACGAGCCCTTATCGAACTGGTTGTGATAGAGCACGGTCTCGCCTATCGGAGCGACGACGGTGACTATGACGTCGCTTCCGTCCTCGGTTATTTCGACGTTCTCTGAAAACTCCGCCTTGTATTCGTCGGAGCCCGAGCTGTATTCATAAAGCTCGATCGTGACGGTATCATAGATGATGTCCATATCCGCGGAAGGATTCTGCGCCGTAACCTCTCCGTCGAAAAGAGGCTCGTCGGGATTATCGTAATGGCTTACGAATATGCGGTAATTGGTGACGCCCATTGACTTGAGCCTTTCCACCGCTTCCTCGATATGCAGACCCGTGAGCGAGGGCATCTTGTGTGTTTCGGACGAGATCTCGCCGCAGACGGAGATCCTGACGACGTCGCCCACCATGAGCGTTTCGCCGGGATTTACCGACTGCCCCACGACCGTGCCTACGGGCTGTGACGAGCTTACGTAATCTATATGGCTGTCAAGATTGAGCTCGACCGCCTCAAGGGCCTTTTTGGCCTCCTCGACCGTCTTGCCGTAGAGCGCGGGCACCTCGCGCATTTGATTGCCTGTGCTGATCATGACGTAAATGACGGTGCCGGGCTCCTCCTTGCTGCCGGCAGCGGGCTCCTGATCGCATATCTCGCCTTCACGGTATTCGTCCGAGGGCTCCTGGCCCCTTATCTCGATCTCAAAATCCCTATTGCGCGCGTAAGTGGATGCGGCGTCGAAGGTGTAGCCAAGAAGGTTCGGCACTTTGTTTTCCCTTGAACCGATATTCTTCATGGATACCAGGAACATCACCGCGAAGACGGCTATCACGCCCAGCACCGCGCCGATTATGGCGATATGCGGGAGCTGCTCCCTTGTGAAGAATTTCTTTTTGCCGCCGGGCTCCACGGGGTTTTGCCCGCCGCTGAGCTCGTTGGGCCTGATCTTGGCAAAGCGCGAATAAGGATATCTCAGAGCGCGCTTTAAATCGGAACGCATATCGTCCGCCGAGGTATAGCGCACGCTTCTTTCCTTTGCCGTGGCCCTGGCCACGACGTCGCTTAAAGCGGGCGATACCTTGGGATTGGCCTCCCTTATGGGCTTCATTTCCTCATTGATGTGCTTGAGCGCAACCTGCACTGCGTTTTCGCCGGTGAAGGGCGGTTCGCCCGAGAGCATCTCATAAAGCATCACGCCCACGGAATAGATATCCGTCTGCGCATCCACGGTCTCGCCCTTGGCCTGCTCGGGCGAGATATAGTAGACGGAGCCCATCGCTTCGCCGCCCTCATAGGTCTTGGTGGTGCTTGCGGCAAACTTCGCAATGCCGAAAGCGGTCAGCTTCAGGCCGCCTTCGGCGGGCAGCATTATGTTCTGCGGCTTTACGTCCCTGTGTATGAGACCGGCCTTGTGCGCGTGTGAGAGGCCGTCGAGCACGGCGCATATTATCTCCACCGCCTTGCGTGGCTCCACCCTGCCGGCTTTATCCATGTATTCGCGCAGGGTGCTTCCGTTGACGTATTCGAGCACGAGATAGTGATAATCCCCGTCGTTGCCCATATCATAGAGCGTCACGACGTGCTCGTTCTGGAGCGCGACCATGGCCTGCGCCTCACGCGTTAACCGTCTGAGATACTGCGGGTCGTCGCTGAATTCCTGTTTTAATATCTTTATCGCGACAGTGCGGTCGTTTTCTTTTATGTCGATCCCCTCGTAGACGTCGGCCATGCCGCCGCTGCCCACCTTGCGCACGATCCTGTATCTGTCGTTAAGAATGCTTCCGATCATGCTTCCGCCTCCGAATTCCTCACCATTACCACGGTGATGTTGTCGGATGAACCGTTCCTGAGCGCAAGCTCGGTCAGAAGATCGCAGCAGTCGAGAAGATCGGGCGTGGCCCTTATTATGCGCTCGATATCCTTATCGTCCACAGACCCGCAGAGCCCGTCCGAGCAGAGCATCAGCACGTCGCCCATGTTCCAGCTCTTTACGCTTACGTCGGCCTTTTCGAATCTTGAAGTGCCCACGGCCCTTGTCACAAGGTTCCTTTGGGGATGCTCCTTGGCCTGCTCCTCGGTGATGAGGCCGGCGGATACGAGCTCCTGCACGTAGGAATGATCGCGGGTCACGCGGCGCAGCTTTTGACCGTCATAATGATAGAGCCTGCTGTCGCCGATATTAGCCACGGTGTATTTCTGCGGATTGAGCAGGGCCATGACTATCGTTGTGCCCATGCCGGTGTAGCGGTCGTCGGTCATGGCAAGATCGAAAATATCCCTGTTGGCGTCGTTTATGGCCTGGCGAAGCAGTGCGATGCTGCTCATGCCGCCGGGGCAGTTATTGATATAGCGCACCACGCGGTCGATGCACATAGCGCTTGCGACCTCGCCCGCCAGATGCCCGCCCATGCCGTCGGCAACTATTACCGCGGCGTATTCCCCCTCGCCGGGTATGTAATATGAATCCTCGTTGTGTTTTCGTAAGCCCGTATCCGAGCGATAAGCATAGATCATGCGTCGTTTTCCCCCCGGGAAGAGATATGTTTGTTTCGCAGCTGTCCGCAGGCGCCGTCGATATCGGTGCCCAATTCCCTCCTGACAGTTGCGGAGATATGAAGCTTTTCAAGCAGCTTTGCAAAATCCTGCGCGCGCTTTCTCGAAACGCCGCTCAGATGCCTTTCCTTCACGCTGTTCAGCGGAATAAGGTTAACGTGGCAGTTTATGCCGCGCAGAAGGTGCGAAAGCTCCCTCGCGTCCTCATCCGACGAATTCACGCCCTCGATGAGCGCATATTCGAATATCACCCTTCTTCCCGTCGCGTCGGCGTAATGCTTGGCGGCCGGTATCAGCTCGTGCAGCGAATAGGCGTTGGCGATGGGCATCGTTCTGCGCCTCAGCTCGTCGTTAGGCGCGTGGAGCGATATGCAGAGCGTGATATGCGGCGCGTCCTCGGTGAAGCGATAGATATTGGGCACCAGCCCGCAGGTCGAAACCGAGATATTGCGCGGGCTTATACCCAGCCCGTCTTCCGCCGTGGCGCGGCGCAGGAACCTGAGGGTGTTATCGTAATTGTCAAGCGGCTCGCCGCAGCCCATCATGACTATATTGGTAACGGTGCGCTTCCTGTCGCCCTTGGGCGGGATGAGCCTTTCGACGGCGGTGACCTCGGAAAGCATCTCGCCCGCGGTAAGATCGCGCACCTTGCCGTTTAGCGTGGAAGCGCAGAAAGTGCACCCCATGCGGCACCCGACCTGGCTGGATATGCAGAGCGTGTTGCCATAGGAATAGCTCATCAGCACGCCCTCAACTATATTGCCGTCGTCGAGCTCATAGAGGAATTTGACTGTTTCGTCGCGCATGGAATGCCTTTGGTCTATTATCTCCGCCCCACCGAAGGGTATCGAGGAGAGCTTTTCGCGAAGCGAAGCGGGAATATTGCTCATCCCCTCCGGCCGCACGCCGCGGGCAAGCCAAAGAAGCACCTGCTTTGCGCGAAACGCGGGCTCGCCCAATTCGGCCATGAGTGATTTGAGCTCATCTATATTCATCGATGCAAGATCAGCGGCCATTCTTCCTCCCAAGCTTGGCTATAAAGAATCCTTCGGTTTTGTCGACGTTCGGAAGCAGTCGGAGCATGCCCTTTTCGCCGCGTTCACGCAGTGTGTCGGGCAGCATATCCGCAAGCGATACGAGCCCGAAATCCGGGTGTTCCTTCAAAAAACGCTCTATCACTGCCTCATCCTCGCGCTTTGAGAGCGTGCAGGTGGAATATGTGAGCGTACCGCGCTCGTCAAGATAGCGCGAGCAGGTCTCGAGTATCGAATACTGGAGCCGGGAAAGCTCCTCTATGCTCTCTTCAGTGCGTCTTAAAAGCGCGTCGGGCTTTGAGCCGAAGCCCAGCCCCGAACAGGGCACGTCGCAGAGAACGACGTCGAATTTCCCTTCGAGCTCCGGATAAAACACGCTTGCATCCCTGACCTCGGCAGTGACGAAGCCCACGCCCAGGCGGGCGAGGTTCGCCCTTATCAGCTCGACCCTGTGAGGATGGATATCCCATGCGCAGAGCGATCCGCGCCTTTCCATGAGATCCGCCATATAGGCCGTTTTGCCGCCGGGCGCGGCGCATGCGTCAAGCACGCGCATGCCGGGCTTGGGATCGGCGCATCTGCAGGCGAGCATTGCGCTTTCGGACTGGATCGTCATGCTGCCGGATACGAAAAGCTCGTCCTCCGAAACTGCGCCACCGAACGAATCTACCACCAACGCGTCGTCAAGAAACGCGCTTCGGCGGTATGATAAGCCGCGCTGATCGAACGCCGCCGCGATCACGTCCACGGACGCCGGCGGCACGGCGCGCACGCAGGCGCCCCGGACGCGCGCACCGATCATTTCCCTTGTGAACTCAAGACCGTATTCATCGGAGTATTCGCGCAGCATGAAAGCGGGGCAGCCGGTTTCGATCTCGAGCCTTTCGATGGGATCCTCGGGAAGTTCGGGAAGCTTTCCCTCGTCCCTTGCGCGGATCACGCTTCGTATAACGCCGTTTACAAAGCCCTTGAGCTTTCCCTTGCCTATCTCCTCGGTCAGCTTGACGGCTTTTGAGCACACGGCATGGTCGGGCGTGTGCATGAAGAAAAGCTCCGTCATCGCAATGCGCAGTATGCCGCGGACCGCGGTGTGAAGGCGACCCTTTGCATAGCTGTCTATAATGAAATCACAATAATTTATATGCTCTATGCACTCGTAGATCAAGGCGGTCGATCGTCCGACTTCATTCGCACGAACGCCCGACAGTCCTTCTTTGAGCGCGAGATTGGCAAAAGCCCCGTCACGCGTTACCGCAAGCAGTATTTCAAGCTGTTTCCGCTCCGTGCTCATTGCCCGAGCACCTTATGGAGCATGGCTTTGCTGTTCAGCGCCGCTTTTGCGGGCATCCTTTTTGAGCCCGCAAACTGGAGCTCGGCTATCTCTATAAGACCGTCAGCGCACTTGACGAAAAGACCGCGCCTGCTGTCGGCTATGACGCATTCGCCGGGAGCGGCTTCGCCGTATTCGACCTCGTAAGGGCATTCCTTTCGCGTGGCGATGACTTTCATGGGAGCGCCTTCAAAGAACGTGAACGCCATGGGCGCGGGGTTCATTCCGCGAACAAGATCGTGCACCCGTGATACCGTTCCTGAAAAATCTATCGCCGCCATGGGCTTTTTTATCATTCCGCAGTAGGAGGCCTCGTCCTCGTTCTGGGGAGTCCTCGTAAGGGTGCCGTCCTCGAGCGCCGCAATGGTTTCCTTAAGAAGCTGTGCGCCGATAACGGCAAGGCGCGAATAAAGCTCTCCCGCGGTCTCGTTGGCGCCGATCTCGGTCTCGGCCTTCATAAGCATATCGCCCGTGTCAAGGCCCAGCTCGGTCAGCATTGTGGTAACTCCCGTTACCCTTTCGCCGTTCACCACCGCCCACTGAATTGGCGCGGCGCCGCGGTATTTGGGCAGCAGACTGCCGTGCACGTTGATGCAGCCGTATTTGGGGATATCGAGATTCTCCTGCGAGAGCAGCTGACCGAAAGCCGCCGTGACCATGAGATCGGGCGCGAATTCGCGCAGCGCGCAGACGCCGTCCTCATTCCTTATGCGGCCGAACTGATACACCGGCAGGCCGAGTGAAAGGGCAAGCTCCTTCACCGGAGGCATGGCAAGGCCGTGCCCGCGGTCCCTCGGTCTGTCGGGCTGTGTGAATACCGCTATTTCATGCCCTTCGTCAAAGAGCATCTGTAACGACGGGAGCGCAAATTCGGGCGTTCCCAAAAAGGCTATCCTCATTCTTCTTCCTTATAATCTTCGGGTGTGGGCACGACCAGGCGCTTATACACCTTGCCGTCCAGATGGTCGCATTCATGGAGCATTGCGCGGGCAAGCAGCCCCTCGCCGCGGAGCTCGAATTCGTTCCCGTGCCTGTCGAAGGCGCGCATGACCGCGATATTCGGGCGCACGACCCAACCCTGCTCATCGGGGAACGACAGACAACCCTCCATGCCGGCCTGCTCGCCCTCGGTGTAGATTATCTCGGGATTCACGGCTTCGATAAGCCCGTCCCTTTCCGCACTGCAGTCGATAACGACGACGCGGCGAAGCACGCCGACCTGCGGCCCCGCAAGACCCACACCCTCGGCATGATACATGGTCTCCGCCATATCATCGAGCAGATCGCCCAGCTTTTCATCGAATTTTACAACGGGCTTAGCGAGCTTGTAGAGGCACGAAGCGTCGCCCGTTTTGATCCTTCTTATAGCCATAATCACGTTCCTTTCCGTCGGAGCATAGTCCGCACAGAATAATTCATAATATTATAACACAAAAAGCCGCGAGTACAAAATATATAAATAATAAAAGCCCCGTTTTTTGGGGCTTGATCACGCTTAAAGCTTTATCTTCCCGAGGCAAGCAGCTTCTTCGCGGGCTTATCCATGAGCTCGCAAACGGGAAGCGAAAAGATCGGCACCGCGGCGTCGGCAATGAACGCATACACGTTCATGCCCGCGCGGACTATGAACCTCCTCTTTTTTTCAGATCCTTGCAAGATACGAGTTCTTATATTCCTCCTCCCCCGTCACCTCGCGTATCACCTTGAGGAATTTGGGAAAGCTTATCTCCTGCTCTTCATCGCGCAGCTCTATCTCGGCGATGGCCTTATCCTGCCAGAAAGGATAGACGTCTATCTCGAAATACTGCCCCTCATAGGTCAGGCAAAAGCGCGTTTTGCGTATCTGCCGCATGGACGTGTCGGCCTCCATCATAAGGCTTAAGTATTCCGCCTGTGATAGGCGCTCCTCGATCTCGATGCGTTTCATATCGGAAATCGGCTTCTTAACGGTCTTATAGTAGATGTAATGCCCATCCGCTCCGCGCTGACGTATGCGCACCTCGACTCCCGGCTCGGATCTTAGGTAAGTCTGTATTATCTCCACCCTGCGGCAGTTGGGATCGGCCTCAAGTCCCGCGATATCCGGGTATTCGATAAGGAAGCGGCGCTCGATCTCATAGGGCTCGGGTTCGCCGAGGAAATTGGATATTTCGGCGATCAGCCTCTTCATCTTTTCCTCGAAGCCGGTGGAGTTATCTATCACGCGCAGATGCGGATGCCCCGTCCAGGCGGAGATCAGCCTGTCGTCAAGCTCGCGCGCCTGAGCGGGCGTCTCCGTGCGGGCGGAATTGTTGGAGTTGGTATAGAACTTCTCGGCGCCCTTTGCCGCCGTCACAAGATGAAACACCGCATCGTAATTATCCCGAAGCTCTATCTCGTTGGTTTTGAGATGATCGAGCACGGCGTTGTATTCCGCCAAGGTCATATACGCCTTGTTGTCAAGCGCGCCGCGGTCGCAGACGATCAGCACCTTCTCTGCCTTCATGGACTCCGCCGCGGCTTCAAACACGCTTTCCTTCTCCAGCTGCAGCTTCATCTGGCCCTTCTGATAATCGAGGTTTGTCCCGCAGGTCCACGGCGCAACGCCTCCCGTGATCAGCTCCGTGGCGGTTTCGGGCACGAACAGCACCGTGTATCCCTTTGCGGTGAAGGCGTTCTGTATCCAGCTCATCGCGGTGGATTTGCCGGCGCAGGGACCGCCCGTGATCACTATCTTGACGACGTCCGCTTCCGATTCCTTGTCGCGGTATTTCAACAGCTCGTCCACGGGAACGTGCAGCATTGCGGAAAGCTTCCGCAGGGTCTCGAGCCCGGGCTTTGCCCTGCCCGTTTCCCATTTGGATACGGCCTTGTTCGTAACGCCCAGGTGTTCCGCAAGCGCGCTCTGGGTCATGCCCGCGCGTTCCCTTTGCGAAAGCAGATAATTGCCGAATGCGTAATCGTTCATCTTCTCTCCACCTTCCTTCGATCAGATTATACCACTTGACGGGGAGTAATAAAAGAAGCAAAGTGTCGAATACAGGTAGAAATACAACAGGGGACGGAAACCCGTCCCCTTTGAAACACCTTTTGGTTTTATCAGTCGTCAAGCTCCTTTTCGAAGCGCATCACCGCGCCCGTTGCCGCGTTGATCTTTACCTCGTACTCGAAGCCTTCGCACCTGAACTCGAGCTCATAGATGTACACTCCGTTTTCGTGATCGAGCTCTATATCCTTTCCGGATATCTTATTCATGCTGAGCCCCGCCTTACGCAGCGCGATCTCCCATGCGCGGTCCTCGCCTATGAGCGAGAGGCTTGCGCTGTGATCGTGGTGATCGCCGGCATGCTCGGATGAATTGCTGATCACCTTGCCGGATACGGCGTTGATGCGGTACTCATATTCCTTGCTTCCCGAGCGGAACTCCACGTCATAATACGCGCTGCCGTCATCCTTTTCAAGCTCTATCTCGATATCCGAAACGGCGCTCAGGCTGAGTCCTGCGTGAGCAAGCGCCTTGTCAAGCGCCGCGTCCCTGCCGATATAGGACGAGCTGTTGGGCTTGGAGGAGGGCTTTGCGGTCGGAGCCGAACCGGAGGCGGACTCGGTTTCATAACGGAGCACCTCGCCCGTTACGGCGTCGATAACGTAATCATACTCGTTTCCGCCGGCCTTGAATTCCACGTCGTAAACGCTGCGGCCGTTCTCTTTGTCGGATTCGATATCGACGTCATAGGCGTCGCTTTCGGAAACGCCCGCATGGGCAAGCGCGGCGCGCAGCGCGGCCTTCCTGCCTATATGCTGAGCGGAAGCGGAATCGTCGGGCGCAGCGGTGGGCTTGGGCGTTTCGGCCTGCGTGTCAGCGGGCTCGTTTTCGGCCTTGATCACCTCGCCCGTTACGGCGTCGATCTCATAGTCGTATTCGGTGCCGCCGGCGGTGAATTCGATATCATAGACCATGACGCCGTTTTCAATATCCATCTCGATCTCGATGTTCCCGGCCTCCGCCGAGCTTATGCCGGCGTGTTCAAACGCTTTCGCAAGCGCCGCTTCGCGGCCTATATAGGCACGGTCGCTCGAAGTGCCGCGGGTCTCGACGCTTTCAAGCGTCTTCCTGCCGGATATGAGCCCCAGCTCGTTTATCGAAAGCGCGGCAAGGGACGAGACGTCATAAGCGGGATCGGCGGCACAGAGGCTTGCGATGAGCTGAGCCTTGCCCACGGTGATGCCGTAATCCTCGGCAATGCCGGATACGGTCGGGTCATCGGAAAGCTTCTGGCTCATCACGGCAAAGCCGAAATCGCCGTTGCCGAGCAGATCGGCCACGTCAAGCGTCAGCTCTCCGCGAAGCCTTTCGCAAAGTGTGCTGTCGGCGCCTTCGACGCTTATGAGCACCGAATTGGCGAGCTCGTTAAGGTAGCCCCTGCGAAGGAGGGAACCCACGACCGCGTCGACCGCCACGTTCACCTTGCTTCCGGAAAGATCCATACCGTCAAGAAGCACGGCTCCGTCGGGGTTGCGCGGGATGGCCTCGATGACGCGTTCGTCGCTGTCGACCGTCATTTCAATGCTGGGATTCACGTCGATCATTACCGATACCGCGGCGGCCTTTGCGCCACCTTGAGCGCCTCTTATGGCGAACGGCGCGGCTGCGATCAGCAGAAGTGCCGCGGCTGCGGCGGCGATCCAACCCCAAACGGGCCTCTTTTTGTTTTCGTTATTGGAAGTATTTGACATTGCGATAACCTTTCCTTTCTTTTGCTTGCAGTCGGAAAGAACGGAGGCCTTGATATCGGGTGTGACAGATGCAAAGGCGTCCCTTATTTTGCTGTCGATTTCATGTTCGTTCATTATGCTCCTTCTCCTTCCCGGTAGTATTTTCTCAACTTTTTGAGGGCTCTTGTGTGCTTTGTTATCACGGTCGCCAGAGGCAGCTTCATGTGCTCGGCTATTTCCCGATGCTTGAATCCGGCTATTGTATGCATCAGCACTATCTGCCTTTCCGTATCGGAGAGCATCTCGAGCATCTCCGCAACATGCAGATTGGATTGAATATCGTCCGTTCTGAGCATCGAGTGCCAATCCTCTTCCGTGAGCTCGGCACGTTTTTTCAGCTCCCTCAGCCTGCTGAGACAGATGTTCTTCGCGACGGTCATGATCCACGCCATCGGCTTTCCGTCGGGCTTATACCTGTTTGCCGATGAATTGATGCGGATGTAACAGTCGTGCATCGCATCCTCCGCCTCGGAGGAGTTCTTAAGGAGCGAGAGCGAGTAGGCATACACGGAGGTCTTCGTCATTTCATATAGGGGCCCCATGGCGTCGATGTCTCCCTCTGCCAGGCTCTTGATGCATTTCTCAAGCTCGGCTGCTTCGTTTGCCGCATTTTGACGGCATATGCTTTCGCAAGGTTCGGGCATTTGTTTCTCACTCCTTTCATAACATCAACGCATAAGCGGGCCGTTTTATTTCAGCCCCGCAAAATATATTTATCGCTTCGGTAATTAAACCATATTTCCCCTGTTATTTCAATAAGGGCTTCGTCATTTACCGAAAATTTATCATGTTTTCGTTAAAATGCCGGATTTGGTATTGCTCTTCATCCGGAGTTGATATATAATTAGCGTATCAAGCTCACAACCGTCAGAAAAAGAGGTGCATTATCATGAGTATAAGGGAATGGTTACGCGCAAGGAAGGAAAGGCGTGAAGCCCGCCGCCGTGAGAGACTCGAGCGTTCCGCTATGCCCAAACGGGCCGATCTTAATATGTATCAGCCCGAGCCGGAGCTCGCCCCGCTCGAGCCCACAGAGCCGGATATCGCCCCGCCCGAGAGCCGCTATACCGACGAGTACCGCGATTTCATCAACAAGCGCGAGGCTTCACAGGCCGGCAACAACATTATGATAGAAAAGAACTGATCCCACTCCCCAAGGGAGTATCCGGCCTTTTCGTCAGCGCATCGAACGAGATGAAAAACTTCATGCGCGAGCTCAAGGCGTGCAGGCATTCGCTGCCCGAAATGAACGCCGAATACGAACGCCTTTTCGGCGGCTATGCAGAGAATTTTGCAAGATTGCCCCTGACAAAGGGATCGGAAATACTCGAAAAATGTCACGCCGAACGCGACCCCGCCGCCGCGCCCGACCTGCCTCAGCGAGTCATACGCAGGGAGGATTGATCCCCCCCTAAGTTCGATCTGTATCGAAAAGCCCCCGGAGCGAATCCCGGGGGCTTTTGCAATGCGCGTGCGTTTATATCAGTCAAGATACCCTCCCCTTGCGCGGACGTTAAAGCGTTTTTCGAGCTGATGGAGATGAGATTGTTGGGGCGACAGTGCATTATCACCCGTTTTGCCGATCGGCTTTCATTCCCCGTTCAGCTTCTTTGCCAGGCGAATAACGCGCGAGGCGTTTATCATAAGCCGGCGGACGGTGAGAGCGCCGTCCTTGATCCCCGCCCGCATCGCCTTGAGATCCGCCTTGCCTCCCGGCATGACCAGGTCGCCTCCCGCGGCGGCGATCAGCGCGGCGTTCGGCGCGCGGTATTTGTTCTTTCCCGCATTGAGCATAGCGACTATCCAGTCGGTCATCACGACTCCGTCAAAGCCGAATTCGCACCGCAGCACGTCTTCGATAAGATCCCTCCGCTCGGAGGTGTGCACGCCGTTTATGAGGTTATACGACGTCATTATCGCATGCGGCGCTCCCTCGCGCACGGCGATCTCGAAGCCCTTGAGGTAGATCTCGCGAAGCGCGCGCTCGGATACGGCGCTGTTGGAGCCATAACGGTTGGTCTCCTGATTGTTGGCGGCAAAATGCTTGAGCGTCACGCCGCATCCGGGATGCTTCTGCACGCCCCGTGTGACGGCGGCGGCTATCTTGCCGGATATAAGCGGGTCCTCGGAATAGTATTCGAAATTCCTTCCGCAGCGTATATCCCTGTGGATATTGAGCGCAGGCGCAAGCCACAGATGCACGCCGAAGCGCTCCATCTCGTCGCCCACGATATCGCCGCAGCTTTCGGCAAGGCGCAGGTTCCAGCTCTGCGCGAGCGCGGAGCCTATGGGTATCGCTGTGCAGTTCTGCTCGAAAATCTCGCCCTTGGGCTTGCCGCCGCCCTTCATGAGCCTAATTATAAACGCCGCAGGCGCGGGCATCAGCTCGAGCATACTGTCGGGCATGCCGCCGTCAACGCCGTGCACGCCCTTTTTATCGCGAAAGTACCGTCGGCTCAGCCGCAGTCCCGCGGGGCCGTCGGCCATAATGAGCTGCGGGACGCCCCTGTCCTTAAAGCGGCCCGTCGTCTCCCCCGCGGCTCCCGCCACGGATCGGCCCGCGTCGCCTATCACGCTGCCTGCGCCCCTTTGCCTGAACGCGCCTATGTTTACATAACAAAGCTCCTCTTCGCTCAAGGTGCGCGCAATGGGATCGATCTCGTCGGACCTTTCATATTCGACCGTCTCGGTCTCAAAGTCGGCCGCGCTTATGCGTATTACCGGTAACCCCTCCGGCACGGCTTCCGTCACTGCCGCGGGATACCAATCGTTAAAATCGGGCTTGCCGAAGCAGTTTTTGACCTTTTTGATAATCGCTTCCCCGTCAAGTCTTATCACGCAGCAGGGCGCGGTATCGGCGCTGGAATCGCCCATCATGAGCACGTGATCCCCCGTCTCGAGTATCCATGCCGCGCGCTCGGTATCGAACGAGGCCATATCGCGCAAGTCAAAGCGCAGCTCAAGCTCCTGCTCCGCGCCGGGCGCAAGCTCTTCGGTCTTGTCAAACGCGCAGAGCACCTTTGGGGGCTTGCCGAGCCTGCCCGCGGGCTGAGACACGTAGAGCTGTACTACCTCGCTGCCGTTTCGCGCGCCGGTGTTTTTCACCGATACGCGCACGCTCACCGTGTTTTCCTTTACGGCGGTCCCGACGGCGCGAAGCGAGAAATCCGTATAACTCAGGCCGTATCCGAACGGGAACAGCGGCTTGATCCCAAGGCTTTCGAACGCGCGCCAGCCCACGTAAACGCCCTCGTTATAACGCGTATCGAAGCGGCCGCCGAATTCGCCGATCTGCGGCCTCGCCTCCCATGCGCTCCAGGTGGAAGCGAGCTTGCCCGAAGGTGTGCTTTTGCCGAGTATGATATCGGCAAGCACGCTGCCCGTTTCGCACCCGAGCTGGCTGAGAAGCAGTATGTTACCTATATTTATGATCGGAGAAAGATCCACAGGCCCGCCCACGTTCAGCACGAGGAGGAATTTATCGAAGCTCCCTTCCAGAGCCTTTATGTCGCGTATTTCGGTTTCCGTAAGCAGTATGTCGCCGGGCACGGGCTTTCGGTCGGAGCCCTCGCCGGATATGCGCGAGAGCACGTACACGGCCGCCTCGCCCTCCGCGCCGAGGGGCAGCTCGTATTCGGGCTCGGGCATCACGGCGCCCATGCTTTCGATTATGGCTAACGTGCCGTGCTTCAGCGCCGAGCGCTTGAGCGAGCGGACGAAGCTTTTCTTCGCCTTATCGCGGATCGTATCATAGCCGTCCAACCAGCTTCCGGTGGTGATTTCGAAACCGGCTAAAGCAAGCCCATCCTCAGCGGTGACGAACGTGCGGGAATTGACCTCGCCCGAGCCGGTGCCCCCCTTTACCGTGCGGCGCGCCCCGCTTCCGTAAAGCGCAAGCCTGCAAGGCGCTTTCAAAGGAAAGCTCCCGTCGGACTTTAAAAGCACCGCGCATTCGGCTCCCAGCCTTCTCATCAGTTCGTTATGCTCCTTTTCGTAAGCGTTCATTCGTCCGCTCCCTTTCGCCGATTTTGTGTCAAAAGAATACACCGCGGCAGCGGGAATGTCAAGCCCGCCGCCGTGCCCGATCACGAAAGGATACATAATCTTCATCCGCATAAGCTGCGGCACACTTTCGCGAGCATAGCTATTACAAACGGAGCTGACGTAGCAAGCGTCTCCGAAACACTCGGACATTCCGATAAAGCAGTTACCCTGAGAATGTACACACATGCGAATGAAGAGTCAAAAAGAAAGGTCAGCAACCTTGTTGAATAGCTCCTAAAATAGGTAAATTCGTGCAAAAAAGCAGGTCGAAAGGCCTGCTTTTTTTGCCCCGTTTGGGTTTTGGTTTGGGTTTTGGAGGTCTCTGACAAAACACAAAAAAAGAGCAACCCCGAAAAACCTAAAGTTTTCCGGGGTTTTTGTGGAGCTGGTGAGCAGATTCGGACTGCCTACCTCTTCATTACCAATGAAGTGCTCTACCTACTGAGCTACACCAGCGTGTCGTTTCGCGACGAATGATATTATAACCGCTTCGCTAAAAGAATGCAAGCCCTTTTTTTGATTTTGAGCAATATATTTATGAGACGTAAACCGGGGACGATCATTTGCTTTCGTCAAATATTTTCCAAAAAGGTTATTGCAAAAACAAGCAGTATGTTGTAAAATCTCTGTGATTCTATGAAAGGAGATCATCACCATGGACGAAGAAAGAGATTTTGTCGTATTCACCGATGACGACGGCAACGAGTTCGAGCTTGACGTTATCGCGTACTTCGATCACAAGGGCAATGAATATGCCATACTTGCCGACTGCAGCTGCGGCTGCGACTGTGAGAGCTGTGAGGACGAATGCGAGGAGGAAGGCCTCTATATCATGCGCATCGTCACCAGCGACGACGGTCAGACCGAAGAATTCGTTCCCCCCGCGGACGAGGATATGGACGAGCTTGTCGCCGTTGCCGAGGAGCTTCTTGCGCAGGATTCCTGCGATTGCGGATGTGAGGACGGCGAGTGCGATTGCGGCGAGCATCACTGCGATTGCGGCTGCGAGGATAAATAATCCCCTTTTTTGACAGATGCGGCGCTTCCGAAACGGAGCGCCGTTTTTTTCGGCATCTCTTTATCGGGGCCCCGCAAGCGGCGCCGATCGCCTGAGGCGGCTTCCCGAAAAAGGCTTATCGGCCGGCAGAAGATTTCGGCCTGCGCATCGGCAGCGGCTTCATTTACACAATATTTAGTTGACAAGGCGGGACTTTTTCAATATAATGTATTTGTAGCATTTTGCGCATGAATCGATAAAAGGAAAGAACTGCATGAATCACGAATATACGGTAAGCGATATAAAGGTTATGGAAGGGCTCGAGGCGGTCAGGGTGCGCCCGGGCATGTATATAGGCTCGACCGGCTCGAGAGGTCTGCACCACCTTCTGTGGGAGATCGTGGACAACTCCGTGGACGAGGCGGCGAACGGCTATGCCGACACCGTCGCGGTTACTTTGGAGCGCGACGGCTCGGTCACGGTCGAGGACAACGGCCGCGGCATACCCGTGGGCATACACGAAAAGCTGGGAGTTTCCGGCGTTGAGGTTGTTTTCACTCAGCTTCACGCCGGCGGCAAATTCGGCAACGACAGCTACTCCTATTCGGGCGGTCTGCACGGCGTGGGCGCTTCGGTCGTCAACGCGCTTTCCGAATGGGTCAAGGTGGAGGTCGCAACCGCGGGCAGGCTGTATCAGATGAGCTTTAAAAGCTATGAGGATAAGGACGGCATGCACTCGGGCATTCCCGAGGGGCCGCTGACCGAGGTCGGCCGCACGCGACGCCAGGGCACCAAGGTGACATTTATGCCCGACGCGAGGGTTTTTGAAACGGTCGAGATGAATTTCGAGATAATCTCGCGCCGCCTGCGCGAGCTTGCCTATCTCAACAAGAGCGTGCGATTTAAGCTGACCGACCTGCGCGAGCGCGGCAACGCCAAGGAGCGCGAATACTATTTTGAAGGCGGCATTTGCGATTTCGTGAAGTATCTGAACGGCGACAAGGTGCCCCTCTATGACGAGCCGATCTATATCTCGGGCAGGAAGGACAATATCATTGTCGAGATCGCCATGCAGCACTCCGACGGCTATTCCGAGAACGTGTTCTCATACGTCAACAACATCCCCACCACCGAGGGCGGCACGCATGAGACGGGTTTTCGCTCGGCGCTGACCAAGGTGATGAACGATTACTGCCGCAGGATAGGCGTCCTGAAGGACAAGGACGCCTCGCTTTCGGGCGAGGATTTCCGCGAGGGGCTCACGGCGGTGCTTTCACTGCGCATGCAGAACATACAGTTCGAGGGCCAGACCAAGACCAAGCTGGGCAATACCGAGGCGCGTCCCGCCGTGGAGGCGGTGATGACGGACCGGCTTCCTCCGATACTTGAGGATCTTAAAAACGCGCAGCTTTCCGCGATGATCGCCGACAAGGCGGTCAAGGCCGCCAAGGCGCGCGAGGCGGCGCGCAGGGCAAAATCCATGGCAAGGGAGAAATCCAAGCTGGAAAACGCTCCTCTCGTGGGCAAGCTGTCAAGCTGTACCGGGCGCGATCCCAAGCTCAACGAGCTGTTCATAGTCGAGGGCGATTCCGCCGGCGGTTCCGCAAAGCAGGGGCGCGACAGGCGTTTTCAGGCCATACTGCCTCTTCGAGGCAAGGTGCTCAACGTCGAAAAGAAGCGCATAGAGCAGGTGCTTGAAAACGAGGAGCTGCGCAGCCTTATCACCGCTCTTGGCACGGGTATAGGCGAGGATTTCAATATCGACAACTTAAAATACGATAAGGTCGTCATACTCTCGGACGCGGATCAGGACGGCGGGCACATACGCGCCCTGCTGCTCACCTTCTTCTATCGCTACACCAAGGGGCTCATCACCGACGGGCACGTTTATATCGGCCAGCCCCCGCTTTACAAGGTGCAGAAGGGCGATCAGGCTATCTATTGTCAGGATGACAAGGAATTGGAACGCGTCACAAAGGGCATGCGCGGATACACGCTGCAGCGCTATAAGGGGCTTGGCGAAATGAACCCCGAACAGCTTTGGGAGACCACGATGGACCCCAAGAACCGCACCATGGTAAAGGTCAATATCGAGGACGCCGCAACGGTCGAGCACCTTGTCACGTTGCTGATGGGCGATAAGGTCGCTCCGCGCAAGGAATACATCTCGGAATTCGCCGACTTCAACAAGCACGATTCGTTCACGAACAAGGCGAAGCTGGACAGCTGAGCGTAAAGAATAAAAAGGAAGGGGCGCCCCCTTCCCTTTTTATGCCCATTTTTCCAACGAATTGCAGCTTATTTCATAAGCCGTGCGGCTATCCGTGCCGTTTTCGGTCACCTTCTGATAGCTTCTTGACTGCAGCCTGCCGGATATCCTGAGCATATCCCCGGGAGCAAGCTCAAACGCAAAGCGCGCGTTTCGCCCCCACGCGATGCAGGGCAAAAGATCACTCTTGCCGAATGAGCGCGGCACGGCGATCAGCATATCGCATATCTCGCGCGAAAACGGGGTGAGACGGTAGACGGGCGGTTTTACAAGCCTGCCCATGAGCTCCGCCTCGTTGCGGTCCTGCAGAAAGCTGCGCTCTTCCTCGTCAATTACCGAAAGCCTTCGGGCGAACACCGTTATGACGAGGTGACTGCCGAACGCGTCGCGGCGGTTATAGGTGCGAACCTGGCCGTCTATTTCGA
Source organism: Clostridia bacterium (assembly GCA_017541305.1). Taxonomy (GTDB): domain Bacteria; phylum Bacillota; class Clostridia; order Christensenellales; family CAG-138; genus UBA3857. Next base: position 23,816 of record JAFXZJ010000020.1, read on the forward strand.
GCGCCATCCCCTCCCCCATCTCATCAGGCCCGTTCGGCAGGAGCCTTTCGGGCAGCGTCACGGGGATCAGATCCTCCGTGCCGGAAAGCCTCTTTGCCGCAATTATCATCCTGTACATATCCTCGCCCAGCACGCTGTGATCGAAGCGCGGCGGCTCGCTAACCGATCCCATCAGGTTTATTGCGTTATATCCTTCTCTCATGCTTTATCCTCCGATCATGGTATGATTATACTTATGAGGACAAATTCAAAAGTTTACCGTATAACGCGCTATACTAAAATATATCGTTTTATTGTTTGACCTTTTTTCTTTTAAAAGCTCACGGTCGGTATCATTTGCGGACCGCGTATATTACGGACTTCCGTTTAGCTTTTCCGGGATGGAGGAACGCGCCGAACCGATCGTTAAGCCCGCGCTCTTTCGAGCCGATCATCCCCGATGATATTATAAGGGGAGAAGGCCCTGACGAGCGGGTCTCGGAAGCGCTCGATACATCGGGAACGGAATACGGCGTCAGATAGAACCTTCAAAGCGATCTCGATCAAAACGGCTGAATAATACGGCAGCGCCCCCGGGCATGGCTCGGAGGCGCCGATTTTATCTTTATTCATTGCGGCATACGCGCATTAGCTTATCTTTTTCTTCCCCTCAGGTATGCGTCGGCGTCGAGCAATACCTGCTTGAGCGTATCGAGCCTCAGCAGCCTGAGCGCCTCGTCCAGCGGTTTCATTATAAGAAGCTTTATCTCGTTCTGCGCGGTGGGCTCCTGATCGTCGGGACATTTGGCAAGGAAGAATATCACGTTCTTGCGGCCGTTTTTGAAGCGGGGCGAGCGGTAGATCACGCGGCGGCGGAAGCCCGCGTCGAAGAGCGCGTGCACGCCGGTCTCCTCATAGACCTCTCTGGAGGCGGTTTCGACCTCGGATTCGCCCGGCTCAACGTGACCCTTGGGGAAGCCGAACACAGTCCCCCTTACCAGGATGTAAAGGGGCTTGCCGTCAACGAGCTTGTAAAGCACCGCGCCGCAGGATTTTTCCGCACCGGGATTCTCGCCTGTATTCAGCTTCTTTTTCATATCAATCTTCCTCCTTCTCATGCTTTGCCATGAACATGGCAAGCGCGATCGGATCGTCCTTCAAAGCCTTGAGCTGTTCGCGGCTCATGACCGAGTCGGTACCCAGGCAGTCCCTGCATCGGTTGAAGCATTCGGGGCATATACAGCCCAGCTTGGAATCATCGGCCTGCACCATATAGGCGCCGCATTCTCTGCACATACAGCGCATGACGTCACTCCTTGAATATGTTTTTTACGAGCTTTGGAAGCCCGCGCACGGAATCGACCGAATACTCCGGCTCAAAGCCGCGGCCGAAGCCGTAAGCGGCGTGTATGAAGGGTATCCCCGCATGGTGGGCCGAGTGCATATCCCGCTCGGTGTCTCCCACGTAAACGGCCTTATCAAGCCCGTTCCGTTCGATTATAAGCTTTATATTGTCGCGCTTGTGAAGGCCCGTGCGGCCTATGCACTCGATATCCCTGATATAGGGCTCCGTTTTATGATAGTTCATAAAGGACTGGATATAGCCGTCCTCGCAGTTGGAAACGATGAAAAGCGGGTATTCCGCGGAAAGCGCCCGGAGCGTTTCGAAAACTCCGTCATAAAGCTGCCCGCCGAATCGGTTCAGCCGCACGCATTCCTCGTCGCAGCAGGCCTTGAGTATCTCCCTGCGGCGCCCGATCTCGATATGCGGAAGTATCGCCTCGCCTATCTCGGGTATCGTGCGGCCCATCATGACCGCCATGCGCTCCTTGGTCACGGGGATGCCGACCTCATAACGGTCGAACACCTTCTGCCACGCGATGCCGACCTGAAAGGAGGAATCCCACAGGGTGCCGTCAAGATCGAATATCACTCCGTATTTTTCGTTATATACGCTCATATTTTCACGATTCCATAAACTTTATAAGCGCCTCGTTCTGAAAATCGAGGCCCGCCCCGGTCAGATACATCCGTTCCTCGGTGACAATCAGCCTTCCGTCAAGCTCGAGCTCTGAGACCGCGGGCGCATAATGTGTCACGGGATCGACGCCGAATCTCGCCTCGAAATCGGCGCGGGATATGCCCTCCGTCTTCCTCAAGCCCAGCATGATCGATTCGAACATCTCCTCGTCGCGCTCGATCCTTCTGGTATCGCGCACCGGCAGCTTTCCCTCGCCCAGCTCGGAAACATATTCCGAAAGCACCGCGGTGTTGCAAAAGCGGGTCCATTCGCCCTTTAAGCGCAGGGCCGAATGCGAATTGAGGCCTATGCCCAGATATTCGCCGTTGTCCCAATAGTTGAGGTTGTGGCGGCACTCAAAGCTGGGCTTGGCAAAATTCGATATCTCATACCGCCCATAGCCGTTTTCCGCGAGGAACGCAAAGCCCGCGTCCTCCATATCGGCGGTCTCGTCAGGATCGGGAAGCTCCTCGCGCCCCTCCTTCACCGCGCCGTAAAGCGGAGTGCCCTCCTCGAGTATGAGGGCATATGAGGAGATATGCGGGATATCGAGTTCCGTCACAAAGCGCAGGGTGTTCAAATAGCTCTCGCAGGTCTGCCCGGGCAGCCCGTGCATAACGTCGGCGTTTATGTTGGTGAAGCCGGCGCGGCGGGCAAAGGCCAAAGCCCTTTCGAAATCCGCTCGGGAATGTATGCGCCCTATGCGGGCAAGCTCGAGATCGTTCGCACTCTGCAGGCCTATCGACAGGCGGTTCACGCCCGCCTCAAACAGCTCCGCAAGCTTTTCCTCCGAAGCCGATTCGGGATTCGCTTCGCTCGTGATCTCGGCGTCGGGGGCTATGTCGAAGCATTTGCGCGCCTCGTCAAGCATCGCCGCTATCCTGCCCGGTTTTAAGCAGGTGGGCGTGCCGCCGCCTATGAACACGGTGCCGAAACCGCGCCCGCGCATGAGCGGGGCATATTTGCGCATCTCGGCGATCAGCGCAACGAAATAGATATCCTCCGAAGCAAAATCGGGAAAGCTTACGAAATCGCAGTATCGGCACTTCCTTTTGCAGAAGGGTATGTGGATATACAGCCCGGACATCAGTTGATCCTCAGCACGCTCATGAACGCGTCGGAGGGAACGGAGACGGTGCCGACCTGCCTCATGCGCTTTTTGCCCTCCTTCTGTTTTTCAAGCAGCTTTTTCTTTCGGGTGATATCGCCGCCATAGCACTTGGCAAGCACGTCCTTGCGCACGGCTCTGACCGTTTCGCGGGCTATTATCTTGCCGCCGATGGCCGCCTGGATGGGTATCTCGAACTGCTGCCTGGGTATTACCTCCTGCAGTTTTTCGGCAACGGCCCTTCCCTTGGCATAGGCCTTGTCGCGGTGGACGATGGTGGAAAGCGCGTCGCACATATCGCCGTTTAACAGGAAATCGAGCTTTACAAGATCGCTCTGCTCGTATTCGCCCAGCTCGTAATCGAATGACGCATAGCCGCGGCTGCGGGATTTGAGCCCGTCGAAGAAGTCGAATATTATCTCGTTCAGAGGCATGCGGTAGGAGAGCTTCACTCGGTTCTCCTCGAGATAGGTCATATCCAGGAAGAAGCCGCGCTTTTCCTGGCAGAGCTCCATGATAGAGCCTACGAATTCGGGCGGGGTCATAATATGCGCCATCACCATGGGCTCCTCCATACGCTGTATCTCCATGGGAGAGGGCAGATTGGAGGGGTTGTCGATCATGCGCACGGAGCCGTCAAGCATGACCACGCGGTAGATGACCGAAGGCGCGGTGGTGACAAGATCGAGATCGAATTCGCGCTCGAGCCTCTCCTCCGCTATCTCCATATGCAGCAGGCCCAGGAAGCCGCAGCGGAAGCCATAGCCCAGCGCCTGGCTCGTTTCGGGCTCGTAGGATATGGACGCGTCGTTCAGTATCAGCTTGTCAAGCGCTTCCTTGAGCGCCTCGTAATCCGCGCCGTCGGCGGGATAAATGCCGCAGAAAACCATGGGATTCGCCTGCTTATAGCCGTGAAGAGGCTCCTTTGCGGGGTTGTTTGCAAGCGTGATGGTGTCGCCCACCTTGGTTTCGGCAACGGATTTGATGCTTGCCGAGATATAGCCGACCTCGCCCGCGGTGAGCTCCCTGACCGGCAGGCGCGAGGGGTTGAACACGCCCACCTCGGTGACGTCGAACTCGCTGCCCGAATGCATGAAGCGAATGCGGTCGCCGGGGCGCACCGTGCCCTCCATCACGCGCACGTAGGAGAGCGCGCCCATATAGTTATCATACAGGCTGTCGAATATCAGCGCCTTGAGGGGCGCTTCGGAATCGCCCTTGGGCGCCGGGATATCGGTCACTATGCGCTCGAGCACCTCCTCCACGTTGAGGCCGGTCTTTGCGGATATCTTGGGAGCGTCCTCGGCGGGAAGGCCTATAATGTCCTCTATCTCGTGTATGGCATTCTCGGGATCGGCCGAAACCAGGTCGATCTTGTTTATAACGGGGATTATCTCCAGGTCGTTGTCAAGGGCAAGATAGACGTTGGCAAGCGTCTGCGCCTCGATGCCCTGTGTGGCGTCGACGACGAGCACCGCGCCCTCGCACGCGGCGAGCGCACGGCTGACCTCATAGGTGAAGTCGACGTGACCGGGAGTGTCGATCAGGTTGAGCATGTATTCCTTTCCGTCGCGCGCGGTGTAGAACATGCGCACGGCGGTGGATTTGATCGTTATGCCCCGCTCCCTCTCGATATCCATCGAATCAAGCAGCTGCTCCTCCATATCGCGCTCGGCGACGGTTTGGGTAAGCTGCATAAGACGGTCCGCAAGAGTGGACTTGCCGTGATCGATATGCGCTATTATGCAGAAATTGCGGATCAGTTCTTTCGGGAATGCCATTTTCTTAAACCTTTGATTATTTCTTTAATGCGCAGAGCGCGGTCTGGGCAACGTTTTCGGGCGTGAAGCCGAACTTATCAAACAGCTTGCCGGCCGGCGCGGAGGCGCCGAAGCCCTTCATGGAAACGAGCTTGCCTTCGAAGCCGAGATACTTATACCAGCTCATGCCGCCAAGCGCTTCGCAGGCGACCCTTGCGCGGCAGGACCTGGGCAGCACGCGCTCGCGGTAGAGCTCGGACTGACGCTCGAACAGCTCCATGCAGGGCATGGAGACCACGCGCACGGATATACCGCGCCCGGCAAGTATCTCCTTGGCCTTCATAACCGTCTCCACCTCGGAGCCGGAGGCCATGAGTATCACCTCGGGCGCGCCTTCGCAGTCGGAAAGCACGTAGCCGCCGCGCATCGCATCCCTGCCCGTGCCGGGGATCTGGGGCAGATTCTGCCTGGAAAGCGCAAGCACGGCGGGAGCCTTGAGCTTGAGCGCGGCAAGATAGCTCGCCGCGGTCTCACGCGCGTCGGCGGGACGGAACACGAACGTGTTGGGAGTGGCCCGGAGCATATCGAGCTGCTCGATGGGCTGATGGGTGGGGCCGTCCTCGCCCACGCCTATCGAATCGTGAGTCATAACGTATATCACGTTCAGGCCCATCAGCGCGGAAAGGCGCAGCGCGGGCTTCATGTAATCGACGAATACCAGGAAGGTCGCGCAGTAGGGCTTAAGACCGCCGTAAAGCGCTATGCCGTTGGAAACAGCGGCCATGGCGAATTCGCGTATGCCGAAGTGGATATTGCGGCCCGCGTAATTATCGGCGGAATAATCGGAAAACGCCTTCATATAGGTGAGGTTGGAGGGGCCCAGATCGGCGGAGCCGCCAATAAGATTGGGTATCGCGGCGGTCAGCCTTGTGAGCATCATCTCGGAAGTTTTCCTTGTTGCGAGCTTGGCGGAATCGTCGAACTCCCACAGCGCGGGATCGTTATCGTCAAGCTTCAGCTCTCCGTTCACCCATGCCATAAGCTCGGCATAGAGCTCGGGATAAGCGGCCTTATAGCCCTCCATAAGCTCGTCATGCGCCCTGTGCTGCGCGGCAAAGCCCTCGCAAAGCTTTGCCATGTGAGCGCGCACCTCATCGGGCACTGTGAATTCGGGATATTCCCAGCTGAGGCTTTTCTTGTAGGCGGCGATATTCTCCTCGCCCAGGGGCGAGCCGTGAGACGAGGCGGAGCCCTGCTTGGGGGTGCCTTCGGCGATATTGGTGTGAACTATTATGAGCGAGGGTCTGTGCTCCTCGGCCTTTGCTTCGGTTATCGCCTTCTCAACGGCTTCGGTATCCTCGCCGGAAGCAACCTCCAGCACCTGCCAGCCAAGCGCCTTAAAGCGCGCGCCGACGTCCTCGGTGAAGGCCAGATCGGTGGAGCCCTCGATTGTGATGCGGTTGGAATCATAGAGCGCGATCAGCCTGCCAAGACCCAAAGTGCCCGCAAGGGACGCGGCCTCGTTCGCCACGCCCTCCATCATGCAGCCGTCGCCCATGAGCGTGTAGGTATAGTTGTTTATAACGGGATAGCCCTCTTTATTGAAGCGGGCGGCCATATGCCTTTCGGCCATCGCCATGCCCACGGCCATCGCAAAGCCCTGACCCAGGGGGCCGGTGGTGGCTTCGATGCCGGGGATGTGACCGTATTCGGGATGGCCCGCGGTCTTGGCGTCAAGCTGACGGAACTCCTTTATATCGTCCATCGAAACGGGATAGCCGAAAATATGCATAAGCGAATAGAGAAGCATGGAAGCATGCCCGGCGCTTAAAACAAATCGGTCGCGCCCGATCCATTCGGGATCGGCGGGATCGTGCTTCATATTCTTCCAAAGCGTATAAGCCATGGGCGCGGAGCCTATCGCCATGCCTGGATGGCCGCTCTTGGCCTTCTGAATGGCCTCGGCGGATAAAACCCTCATAGAGGTGATCGCGAGACGATCGATATCAGTCATTTTATTTCCTCCAAATCGTTCTTTTGAAGCGGAGTTCACCTCCGCATAAAAATCCATTATAATTATACATTAGACAGGAAAACATTTCAAGACTCGGGGAAACTATATTAACAGCACCGAGCGGGCCGATCCCGCGTTATTTTGAACAGCTCTTGAATACCCGGCATTGATTTGATATAATATAAAAAAATACAGGAGGTTTACTATGAAAAGATTGACAGCGATACTGCTTGCGGGATTATTGATGATCATATTCTGGGCGGGGTGCGGTCCAAGCAGCAGCGGGAATGATCGTGACAGATCCACTCCGACCCCTACCGACGCCGCCGGGTCCGAAACCGGAAAAACCGCCGAGCCGGAATCGACTGATCCGCCCGATAACTCGATCAAGGGCAAATGGGTCCTGACCACGGAAAATATTGACCGCACGACCAACGAATATAACGGTCTTGAACGTTCGGCAAGGTATCTCGTCGATCTTTACGAGCATCGTTATGAAAGCAAGTATACGCCGGATCCCGTGGATCCCGCCGACGGCCCCACTCCCTACAGCGCCGCTTTTGACTGCAGCTGTATGCTGCCCGATACGCTCTACCCCGGCGACACCGCGCGCTTCACGTTAGTTGCTACGGTCGATTACGATGATAAGCCCGGCAGCAACGGCGGCATCTGCTGCTCGCTAACCTTCTTCGGTCTTAATCCCGAACCGAAGATCAATTCCAAGAAAGGGTATAATTACAGCGATTCCATGTATTATCCCGTCTACGCGGGGTGTCCGAATGAATACGGGCATATGAACGACAAGTACGAAAGCGGCATAAACGATTTTATCGACGTAACGATGCCGAAGATCACGGCGGACATGAACCCAAGTGCATATTCGGAAATGACCGTAACGTTCTCGTCCAGCGCAGGCGATTCCGTATTCGTATACACGTGGGTCGCAGGGGAATGATAAATAACAAGTATAAAACGATCAAGGGCTGTATGCGCAGCCCTTGATTTTATTGCGTCTTCTTCAGATCCTTGCGACGCCGCTCCTTCTTGCGGCCTCGGCGACTGCCTCGGCAACCGCCTTGCCCACTCTGGGATCGAAGGCCTTGGGGATTATGTAATCGGCGGAAAGCTCCTCATCGGAGATGAGCCCCGCAAGCGCGTTCGCGGCGGCGATCTTCATCTCGTCGTTTATGTCGGAGGCGCGCACGTCGAACGTGCCGCGGAATATGCCGGGGAACGCGAGGACGTTGTTGATCTGGTTGGGAAAATCGCTGCGGCCCGTGGCGATGACCTTCGCTCCGCCCGCCTTTGCGTCGTCGGGGAATATCTCGGGCGTGGGGTTCGCGCAGGCGAACACTATCGCATCTTTATTCATGGACTTGACCATGTCGACGGTGACGGTATTGGGCGCGGAAACGCCGATGAACACGTCGGCGCCTTTGAGGGCGTCCGCAAGGGAGCCCTGCTTCTTTTCAAGATTGGTTACCTTGGCCATCTCCTCCTTGATGGAGTTCATGCCCTTTTCGCGGCCCTCATAGATTATGCCTGTGCGGTCGCAAAGGGTGATATCCTTAATGCCCGAGGAGAGCAGCAGACGGCAGATGGCGATGGATGCCGCGCCCGCGCCGTTGATGACGACCTTGAGGGAATCAAAGCTCTTGCCAACCACCTTCGCGGCGTTCATAAGACCCGCCAAGGTGATGACGGCGGTACCGTGCTGATCGTCGTGGAAAATGGGGATATCGCATTTTTCCTTGAGCTTCTTTTCGATCTCAAAGCACCTGGGCGCGGCGATGTCCTCCAGATTGACGCCGCCGAAGGAGCCGGAGATGAGGTAAATGGTGTTGACGATCTCGTCAACGTCCTTGCTCTTTATGCAGAGAGGGAACGCGTCGACGCCGCCGAAGCTCTTGAAGAGCACGCATTTGCCCTCCATGACGGGCATGCCGGCTTCGGGGCCGATATCGCCAAGGCCCAGCACCGCGGTGCCGTCGGTGACGACGAGGCAAAGATTGTGGCGGCGGGTGAGCTCATAGCTCTTGGAGATATCCTTCTGGATCTCAAGGCAGGGCTGTGCGACGCCGGGAGTGTATGCGAGGGAGAGATCGTCCTTGGTCTTGACAGGAACGGTCGCCGTGACTTCGATCTTGCCCTTCCATTCGCCGTGCAGGCGGAGAGATTCTTTTGCGTAGTCCATTTTATTCTTCCTTTCGGGATTATTTCTCAAAATCGAACTTGAACGGCAGCTGATACCAGTCGCGCACGGTGGTGAGATCCTTCTGCACGCCCTCGTTCACGGGCACGCCCTTATCCTTGCGGTCGAGCCAGCAGAGGTATTCCTTTTCGCCGGCGGTATAGATGCGGTCGCGGCCGGGAGCTTTCTCGGAGGCGCGCAGAGCGCGGAGTATTTCGCCGCAGGTGTGCTTGAAGCTTTCCTGACCCATGAACGCGTCGGGATCGACGACGAGGAACCAATGGCCCAGGTGATAAGGCCTGCGGTTGCCCTGCTCGTCAAAGCCGGTGAGCATCTTCAAATAGCTGCCGGCCTGCAGCGCGGCGGAAAGCACCTCGACCACGGTCGCGTAGCCGTAGCCCTTATAGCCCGCCAGATCGTCGTTGATTCCGCCGAGGGGCGCGAGCGCCGCGGTGCCCTTGGTGAGGTCGACGAGTATCTGCTCGGAATCGGTCAGCGCTTCGCCGTTCTTGCCGATTACCATTCCCGCAGGGGTATCCTTGCCGTTGCGGGCGAAATATTCGATCTTGCCGCGCTGGGTGATGGAGGTGGCGCAGTCGATCACGAAGGGGAATTCCTCGTCGGTGGGAAGCCCTATGGTCAGGGGATTGGTGCCCAGCATATTCTCAACGCCGAAGGTGGGCGCGATGGAGGGGCGCGCGTTGGTGCCCGTCATGCCGATCATGCCCTCCTTGGTGGCCATGGTGGACCAATAGCCCGCTATGCCGTAATGGGACGAATTGCGGATCGCGCCCATTGCAAGGCCGTACATCTTTGCCTTTTTGATGAGCTTCTCCATCATGTGATGGGATGCTACCATGCCCATTCCGTCATGCGCGTCGGTGACCATGGTGGTGGGGGTCTCTCTGAGCACCTCGATCTCGGTCACGGGATTCAGAATGCCCGCGCGTATGCGGTCGATATAGATGGGCTTGAAGCGGTTGCAGCCGTGGCTTTCGATGCCGCGGCGGTCGCTCTCCATGAGCACGTCGGCGCAGATGGCTGCGTCCTCCTCGGGGACGCCGGCGGCCTTGAACGCGGCGCGCATGAAGTCGCCGATGAGCTGCCATGAAACGTAAGGTCTGGTTTCCATAGTGTATATGTCCTTTCGGGTGTTATTATTATCGGGTATGAGTTTCGTGTTGAGGAAGTCCGGCGTTTGCTTTGCGGTCAGTTAGCCCAGCTGCGCGAGCGCTCGACCGCCCTCTGCCACTCGGCATAGCGGCGCTTTCGTTCGGGCTCGCCTATCTCGGGAGTGAACACGCGCTCGACCTTGCGGTTATCCTCGATATCCTCAATATCCTTCCAGAAGCCGGTGTAGAGACCGGCGAGATACGCCGCGCCGAGCGCCGTCGTTTCAACGACCACCGGGCGGTTGATATTGGCGCCGAGCATATCGGCCTGAGTCTGCATGAGTATGTTGGATACCGAAGCGCCGCCGTCGACCCTGAGCTCGGAGAGGCGGAAGCCCACGTCGTCCTCCATCGCGCCGATAAGATCGGTTACCTGATAGGCGATGGAATCGAGCACGGCCCTGGCAATATGCGCCGCGGTGGTGCCGCGCGTGATGCCCACCATGGTGCCGCGGGCATACATATCCCAATAGGGCGCGCCGAGGCCCGTGAACGCGGGCACCAGCAGCACGCCGCCGGAATCCTTTACGGATTCGGCAAGAATATTCACTTCGGGCGCGGATTTTATCAGCCCCAATCCGTCCCTTAACCATTTTATAACGCTTCCGCCGTTGAAAACGCTGCCCTCGAGGGCATATTCCACCTTGCCGTCATAGCCCCAGGCGATCGTGGCGACCAGCCCGTTGCGGCTCCTGGTGGAGGTCTCGCCGGTGTTCATCATAAGGAAGCAGCCCGTGCCGTAAGTGTTCTTGGCCTGGCCCTTGGAGAAGCAGCCCTGCCCGAAGAGCGCGGCCTGCTGATCGCCGGCGACCCCGCGGATGGGTATGCCCGCGAGCGATTCAAGACCCGGTATGCCGGGCGCGACTCTGCCGAAATCGGCCGAGGAGGGCTTGGCTTCGGGCATCATGCTCATGGGTATGCCGAGCACCTTCATTATCTTTTCATCCCAGCAGAGCTTGTCGATATCATAGAGCATCGTGCGCGATGCGTTGGAATAATCCGTCGCGTGGACGGCGCCGCCGGTGAGCCACCATATGAGCCATGTGTCGATAGTGCCGAAAAGCAGCTCGCCGCGGTCGGCCTTCTCCCTTGCCCCCTCGACGTTATCGAGTATCCATTTTATCTTGGTGGCGGAGAAATAGGCGTCGATCAAGAGCCCCGTGTGCTCGGTGACGTAATCGGAAAGACCGTTTGCTATGAGCCTTTCGCAGATATCCGCCGTCCTGCGGCACTGCCACACTATCGCGTTATAGACGGGCTTGCCGGTGGACCGATCCCAAACGACGGTCGTCTCGCGCTGATTCGTGATGCCGATGGAGTCGATCATGGCGGGCGATATCTCCCCCGCCTCCATAGCGGCGGTTATGGCGAGCTTCTGGCTCCTCAGTATCTCCATGGGATCGTGCTCGACCCATCCGTCGTGCGGATAATACTGTTTGAATTCGAGCTGAGCGGTGCCGTGAATGCCGCCCGCCTTGTCGAAGAAAATTGCTCTTGAGCTTGTGGTGCCCTGATCGAGGGCCAGAACGAATTTTTCCATTGGCTTCACCTCCGTTATCCTTATAATTATAAAGTAATCGTACGGCGTTTGCAACCTTAAAATATAATGAAAAGCATTTTTCACTTGCCAAGACCGCACTAAAGCGTTATAATGTAAAATGTATAATTATCTGCCGGAGATAGATCTTGAAAAAGTTTTTTGGAAATAAGCCCATATTGATAATGGTCATCGCGGTCGTGCTCCTTTTGGTGCTCGCATTCTTTTCCGCGGGCTCGCGCACGATACCGTGGGTGGAGAGCACCGTCGGCTCCATAATCAGCCCCATACAGACATTCGCATTCCGCGCCTCCAACTCCATTTCGGATTTCTTCCGAGGCCTTTTCAACACCACCGACGCCGATCTTGAGAACGCGAGCCTGAAACAGAAGCTTGCCCTTTACGAGCAGGAGAAGCTTGATTACGACGAGCTGATCAAGGAGAACGAGCGTTTGAGAAAGCTGCTCGATTACGCGGGCACCTTCAAGGATATCGATTTCGCCTCGGCCAAGGTGATAGGCCGCTCCGACGGCGTGTGGTTCGACATACTCACCCTCAACGCCGGGCGCGATCAGGGAGTGGAGCTGGATCAGCCCGTCATCTGCGGCGACGGACTTGTGGGCAAGGTGACGGACGTGGGCGTGAACTGGTGCAAGGTGACCGCGCTTATCGATTCCTCTTACAGCGTGGCGGTCTCCGTCGAGCGCACTCGCGACAACTGCATGGTGAGGGGCGTTTTCAGCACCTCGAACAAGACCAACCGGCTTGAGCTGTATTACCTTCCCACCGATCTTACCGATCTGGTGCCCGGCGACGTGATAATGACAAGCGGCATAGGCGGCATTTACCCCAAGGGCATAAGGGTGGGCACGGTCGAAGAAGTGCTGCTCGATAACGACAGCTCGGGTGTGAACGCCATCGTCACCCCGTCGGTCGATTTTTTGAGGCTTGAGGAGGTTATGATCATCACCGGCTTCGGCGGAGGTGAGGGCTGATGCGCAAATGGCTTTTCGCACTGGTCGTGATACTTGCCTTTTACCTTGACAACGTGCTCTTTTCGCTGATGGGGCTTGACGTGGGCGGCGTGATACAGGGCCTGCGCCCGGATATAACGCTATGCGTGATAATCTCCTTCGGCGTGCTGCTGGGGCCGGCTCCCGCGGCGCTCACGGGCGCTATAATGGGCCTGATCGCCGATCTGTTCTTCAACAAGCTTGTGGGGCCTTCCGCCATAGTCTATATGCTGGCGGGTGCGGCTGGCGGCTTCTTTTACAGGAAGTTCTATGCCGACAACCTTATAATCCCCACCGTCACCTGCGTGGTGAGCTTCTTCATCAAGGAGCACATACTGCTCGTGATCGCGCGCATCGCCGGCGCAAGGCCGCCTTACTTTATGACCCTGATATCCCACATACTGCCCTGTCTGATACTGACGGGCGGCGTTTGCATGCTGATACACCTTTTCCTGAAACACGCTCTGTTCCGCCCGCTGTGGAGGAACGAGGCAATAAAGCTGGACTGATGATATGAAACGTTCCGACGGTACAAAGCGCCCCATTTCGAGGCTGATAATAATATTCGCGATACTCATCGCCATGATGGGCACGCTTATTTTCCAACTCTTCCGGGTGACCATCGCGCAGGGTGAATCCCTTGCCGAGGAGGCGGGCACGCTCTCCGCGCGCACGGTCGTGACCAAGGGCAAGCGCGGCTCCATACTCGACAGGAACGGCCTTGTGCTTGCATATGACGAGGCCTGCTTCAACGTGGAATTCTTCCGCAACGCCAACAACCGCACCGATTATTACAGCGCCGTTTACACCGAGGCGCTCATTAAGGCCATCCGCATAATCGAGGAGGGCGGCTGCAGCGTGATAGACACCTCGTACATATGCATGGACGACAACGGAAAGATCTATTACGATTTCGGCGTGACGAGTGAATCCTTTGTAAAAGCACGCTATAAGAACTTCTGCAACGTGTGCGGCTTTTCCATGCCCGACAAGGACGATATGTCCACCTGGATCACCGCCGAGGATGCTTATCTTACGCTGCGCAGGCTGTGGTACATACCCGAAGAGCTCTCGTTTGAGGACGCGCGCAAGATAATCTCCATCCGCCAGGAGGTCCTTTTAAACAACTACCGCTCCTATATGCCGGTGACGATCGCCTATAACGTGTCGCTCGACGTGGTTTCTAAGATCGAGATGATGGCCGACGAACTGCCGGGGCTGCAGACCTCGCAGTCGACCATTCGCCGCTATCCTTACGGCGAGACGGCCGCCCATATAGTCGGCTACTGTCAGAAGATGAGCGCCGAAAACGCCGAAGAGCTGCTTGAAAAGGGCTATTCTTACGACGATTACATAGGCGTTTCGGGCGTTGAGGCCAGCATGGAGGAATACCTTACCGGCGCTACCAAGGAGCACCAGGGCCGCATACAGCTTGAGGTCAATTCCAACGGCGCAATAATCAACACCGTCTCGGTGGAGCCTCCCACCGACGGCAACAACGTCACCCTTACGATGGATCTTGCCATGCAGCAGGTCGCCACTCAGGCGCTTCACGACATAATCGAGCATATCAACCAAAAGCAGCGCAACAAGATCTATCCCAACGGCGACGGCGTGCCCGCCGAGGAATACGTCGAATATGACAAGATCTCGCTTGCCGAAACCGGCGCGATAATCGTTATGGACGTCAACACGGGCGATGTGCGCGCGATGGCGAGCTATCCCAGCTATGATCCCAACTGGTTCATACAGGGCCTTACCGACGAGCAGGCCGAATACCTCTATGGCAATCCCGAGGAGGATGACGACTATGCCGACCGCACCACTCCCGCCCGCAACAAGGCCATCTCGATGAAGCTGGCTCCCGGCTCAATATTCAAGATGTGCACGGGGTTGGCAGGCCTTATGGAAGGCGTGATAGGCCTGAACGAGACCATTGACGACAACTCTCCCTATATCTACATTGACGAGGAGACCGGCAAGGAGGTCGACACCCACGCGCGCTGCTGGCAGAAGAACATTCTGAAGCACCAGGATCAGGACTTAAAGGCCGCGCTGACAAACTCCTGCAACTATTATTTCTATGAGGTATCCTATCGCCTGGGCATCGACAAGCTTGTAAGCTGGGCGGAGAAGCTTGGCTTCACCTCGCGCACGAATATCGAGCTGACCGGTGAGACCAAGGGAATAGTAGGCGGTCAGGCTTCGATGTATGACAACACAAGGGCTTATAACAATCAGGACACCTCCGTTCCCCTGCTCGTTTACCGCAGCCTTTGCCGGCTGCTCAGAGGCTATCAGAACATGCGCGGCGTTGAAGTCGATGAAGACGCGGTCTCCAACTGTGCGCAGGATCTTATGGCTCTGCAGGACGGCACCCTTAAGGGCAAGGGCAGCGAGGTGCGCCAGATACTCTCCAAATACCTCGGCATACCCGACGGCATATCCAGGGCGCAGGGCTGGGACAGCGAGATAACCTCCATGCTCACCGAGCTGCAGTGGAAGGCCTCCTACACCATCCGAACCGGCATAGGCCAGGGCATCATGCTGATCACGCCCATCGAGGCGGTGCGTTACGTCGCTGCGATCGCAAACGGCGGCACCGTTTACGACGCGCACATAGTCTCGTCCGTTTCCGATCCCGAGGGCGAGGAGCTTATGCACACCGAGCCCAGCGTATTCAACTATATCGACGCGCCCGAATCCTATTGGGACGCGATACGCCAGGGAATGAAGGGCGTCGTTTCGCCGGAGGACGGCGGTACGGCGGGCACCGCGTTCTCGAAGGAATATGACGAGATGGGCTATCTTGCCCTCACCTCCGGCAAGACCGGCTCCGCGCAGGTCGGCGGCATCACGATCGACATTCAGAACACCAGCTGGTTCGTTGCCTTCGCCCCGAATGACGACCCCGATATCGCGATAGTCGTATGCGTGCCCAACGGCTTATCCGGCTCCTCCTCCGCAGGCGCCATTGAGGACGTGCTCACCTATTATTTCACCAAGCTCAACTCGCAGGCGTCCGAAACGCTCGCCGGCATGAACGAGATCACGCCGTAAGCGGTGTGACCATCGGTCAGCAGCGGCAGGATTTCCGGCTCAGCCTTACGATCTTTGAACTTATAACTCGGAACTTTACTTTCTCCACAGCCGTGTATATAGCAATAACGTCGCTCACACCCGATCAAAGCCTGATAGAAGCTCTTCGCACGCTTGCAAAAGACGGGCGTGTTTTGGTTGCGGCGGTGCCCGAAACGGCGGACGTGCCCGAGGAGCTTTTCGAGCTTGCCAGGGTGGTGACGGCGGGCAGCCGGGACAGATCCGGGCTTTTAAAAGCCGCGCTGCGCTTCATTGGATGCGATGCGCAGCCGCTTGACACGGTGGTGACGCTCGATCACGGGCTCGCTTCCGGAGCCGCGGCCGCCGAAGCTTTCATAAGCTCCTGCGAAAACGCGGAGGGGCTTACGGTCGGCTGTTTTGATGACGGCAAAAAAAAGCGCGCCGGCGTGCGCCTTTCGCGTTGGTTTTTGAAGACGGTTTCGGGGATAAAGCTTTCCGACCCGTTCTCCGGTCTGCGTGCTTATCAAGCTTCGTTCATACCCGAGCTTTTAAAGCTTAAGGGATCGGGATACGAATTCGAATCACATGCGCTCATGCTTGCAGTGAAGAAGGGCATGAGGATCGGCGAGGTATCGCTTCCCGGAGCCTCCCCCGCTCCTCCCCCCGATTTCGGGTTGCTTCGCGCCGCGAGGCCCATATTCGGCGTGCTGACGGCCTTCATATTATCGTCGCTGTCGAGCTTTGCGATCGACTACGCGGCGTTCCTCACCTTCTCGGCGCTTCTTAAGCTGATCCCCTCGGTCTACGAGGCGGATTCGCGTTTCCTTCTGCCCGTTTTCGGCACGGCAGCGGACGTGCACGTTATCGCGCTTGTGCTTGCCCGCTGCGTGAGCTCATTCTGCAACTTCATGTTCAACCGAAGGCTCGTGTTCAGAACGGGGGGCCGCGGGGCGATCATACGCTATTACGCGCTGCTGATCGTGATGCTGCTTGCGAATTCGGGACTTTTCACACTAATCACCGGCCCCAACGGCCTGCCCGCGTGGCTCGCACAACCCGTGGTGCAGGTGCTGCTCTATCCCTTAAACTTCATTCTTCAGCGCAAATGGGTATTCCCCGAGCGCGGATCGGATAAATAAAAACATGGAAATGGGATTTTCATTCATACTTCAAAGCATGCTCCTGGGCGTCGGCCTTGCGATGGATGCCTTCTCGGTCTCGCTGGCCAACGGGCTGAACGAGCCGAATATGCGCGCGCCCAAAATGTGCGGCATAGCGGGCGTTTTCGCGTTCTTCCAGGCGCTGATGCCCATGATAGGCTGGTTTATAGTCAGCCGCGCGGTGCATATCTTCTCCGTGCTTGAAAAATACATCCCGTGGATCGCCCTGGCGCTGCTTGCGTTCATAGGCGGCAAGATGCTGTATGAGGGTATAAAGAACCGCAATTCCCCCGCCGAAAAGCCCGCGGTGGGCTTCTGGGGCCTGATGGTGCAGGGCGTGGCTACCAGCATAGACGCGCTCTCCGTGGGCTTCACGATAGAACAGTACGACTTTGTGACCGCCCTTGTCTGCGCGCTTATAATCGCCGCTGTTACCTTCATCATATGTATGATCGGCCTTGTGCTGGGCAGGAAGGTGGGCACAAAGCTTGCGTGGAAGGCGTCGATCCTCGGCGGCGTGATACTGATCGGCATAGGGATAGAGATATTTATCAGCGGTATCCTGTAATCGCAGTATAAAAAAGGCTGTTGATCATAAATGCAACGGCCCCTTGTTTTCATTTTATGATCAGCTTACGCGATCACTTCCTTTTCATAAACGCTTACCCGCCGTGCCTGGTCTCGAAACGGACCACGCCGTCGATCTTGGCGAAGAGGGTATCATCCTTACCGATACCGAATACGAAAAAGTGCGGAGGTTTTTTCCTTCCGCACTTAATTTTCATTTTATGATCCGCTTACGCGATCTCTTCCTTCTCGTATACGCTTACACATTTGTAACCGCCGTGCTTGGTCTCGAAACGGACCACGCCGTCGATCTTGGCGAAGAGGGTATCATCCTTACCGATGCCGACGTTGGTGCCGGGATGGAAGTGAGTGCCGCGCTGCCTGACGAGGATGTTGCCCGCGAGGACGAACTGACCGTCAGCACGCTTGGGCCCCAGACGCTTGGATTCGCTTTCACGACCGTTGCGGGAGGAACCGACGCCCTTCTTATGTGCAAAAAGCTGAAGATCGAATTTGAACATGAAGCTAGACCTCCTTCTTGATAATTTTGAGATAGTCACTGTAATTTTCTTGAACGGAACTAAGCCCTAAAAGCATTGTTCCGAGTATCAGCTCCGCCCTTTCCCTCCTGTCGGGAGCAAGCTCCTTTGGAAGATTTACGCGGAGCGCGCCGTCCTTCTGCGAGACCTGGGTATCGGGGCTGACGTATTCGGCAAGGCCGAGATACGCAGTCTGTGTAAGTGCCGATACCGCCGCGCAGACGATATCTTCGCCGCGATCGGCATAGCCCGTGTGCCCCTTGGCTTCAAAGCCCGCAATGGAATCGCCATTGTAAAAGACGGTAATCCGGGTCATATGAGTGACCTCTCTTAGGCAATAGCCGTGATCTTGACCTTGGTGTAAGGCTGACGATGGCCCTGCTTCTTGCGGATGTTCTTCTTGGGCTTATACTTGAAGACGATGACCTTCCTGCCCTTGCCGTGCTCGACGACTTCCGCCTTGGCGCAAACGCCCTCAACATAGGGCTTGCCGACCGTTACAGCATCACCATCGGCGATCATCAGCACGTCGAAATTGACGGTTTCGCCAACCTCGGCATCGAGCTTTTCAACGAGGATCTCGTCGCCCTGCTCGACCTTGTACTGCTTGCCGCCGGTAACGATAATAGCGTACATGGGAAATTCCTCCTTATAGATCTCGCCCGCAGCTTCGGTGTGCGTTTTGAGGCGCAGCTTAGAACCGACTCGGAGCGGCTTACCGAATTATGTTACCACTTCCCCGGCCCCATGTCAAGCATTTTTTGTTGATTTTGCAATATATTTTGAGCTGCTCAATCCCCTTTGGAGAAAGCTTCCATGATCTGATCATACAGCCTCAGGCACGTTTCTGTCGTCTTTTCGTCTGAATAATAATACACGCCGGCAAGCTGACCGACATTCAATGCTTCATCCGTTCCTTCAAGCTGCATACGGTTGCTGCATTACCCACTTATAAAACAGCAACCAATCCACTTGACATCCTTCGCCAAAATGTTACAATTTCAGCATGGAAATCGTATTTGAAAACGGAAAGCTTCATTTTGACGGCATAAACTGCTTCGACCTTGACAAGAGCTGCTCCTGCGGGCAGGCCTTCCGCTGGCGTGCCTTCAGCGGCGGTCAGCTTGGCGTAGTGCGCGGCGAGCCCGTGCTTATCCGTCAGGATGGGAGCGCGCTCACGATCGAGGGCGCCTCCCCCGACTCCGCTCCCATGTGGGCGGATTATCTCGATCTTTCGCGCGATTACGCCGCGATAGAGCAAAGCGTCGCGTCCGATCCCCGCCTTGCCTGCTGCTTCCCGGAGTCGCACGGCATAAGGGTATTCAATCAGGAGCCGTTCGAAGCGCTTATCTCGTTCATCATCTCTCAGAACAACAACATAAAGCGCATCTCCGGAATAATCGAGCGTCTCTGCGCTAAATGCGGCGAGCCGAAAACCTTCATGAGCGAAACGCTTTACGCCTTCCCCTCGCCCGAAAGCATAGCCGCGCTGACCGTCGGGGAGCTGACCGCCCTCGGCACGGGCTACCGCGCGCCGTTCATTAAGGCCGCGGCGGAGAGGATCGCGGAGGGTTACGACCTTGAACCGCTTCGGGATATGCCCTTGGACGAGGCGCGGCGAGAGCTGCTTTCCTTCCTCGGCATAGGGCCCAAGGTAGCGGACTGCATACTGCTCTTCTCGCTGCGCCATACCGACGCCTTCCCCATCGACGTTTGGATAGATCGGGCGATGAAAGCAATGTTCTTCGAGGGAAACAAAGCGAAGAAAGCCGAGCTTTACGAGGCCATTTCCTCTCTCGGAGAGTATTCGGGGATAATCCAGCAGTACATATTTCAGTACGCGAGAAAGCTCGGAAAGGATAAGCTCGGCGGTAATTAAACGTGGAGTTGCCGACAGCGGGGACAGTTTTTGTTTGTTCGTTTTCCACGATCCCTCATCCACCGCTCGTTCCTCGCGGTCCCCCTTCCCCCAAGGGAAGGCATTTGGTCGGCGTCAAGCGATAGGCTTCCCTTGCGGGAAGCTGTCATCAAGCCCGAATGGGCGCATATGACTGATGAGGGAACTGCCTTTAGAATTGTAATTCCTTTATGTTTCCGGGATATGTCTCGCAGGAGGTCGATTGCCGGTCGCGGAGCGACTTTGACCATCCGGTGAATGGTCAAAGAGGCAATCGACGGGCGGCTGGGTCCGCCCCGTGCTGCCCTCAGTTACTTGACGCCCGCGTTCCCCTTCGCAGCATAGCTGCTCGGCGTTCGCTGAAATCGTAACACTGTTACGATTTCTATACGCTCACGCTATCGTGGCGCGGCCGAGAAAAGCATGAGGGCTGTTTCCCGAAATGCTTTTCTCGATTAGCAAAACCAAAGGTTTTGCAACGCTTTGCTCGCTTAGTACCCACAACAGTTATGGGTGTTTTTCCCGGTCTCCCCTGCAGTTTGGGGACGTTTCGCGGCCCCCATCATCCCCCGGCGGCTTACGAATATACTTGCTTCGTATTATAAAAAGCGGTATAATACATTGTTGGAAATAATACTTATCCGAAAGGAGCGAAGTTTTATGGAACCCAAATACAGGATACTTGCCATCAACCCCGGTTCGACCAGCACCAAGGTCGGCGTTTACGAGGGTTACGACATGCTTTACGAGGGCACGGTGCGTCATTCCCGCGAGGAGCTGGCGAAATTCGCCCAGATCCACGATCAGAAGGATATGCGCATGGAGCTCGTTGAGGCCCTTATCGAGGAGAACGGCTATAAGCTCTCCGAGATGGACGCCTTCGTTGGCCGCGGCGGCATAATCAGGCCCCTGAAGAGCGGCGTTTACAACATCAACGACGCCCTGCTCGACGACCTTAAGAACCTGCCCAGCGCTCAGCGCCACGCATCCATGCTCGGCGGCGTTATCGCAAGGGCGTTCGGAGAGACCTATGGCAAGCCCAGCTTCATAGTCGATCCCGTGACCGTTGACGAGCGCGACGAAGTCGCCAAGATCACCGGTCTGCCCCAGATCACCCGCGGCTGCATTTTCCACTGCCTCAATCAGAAGTCCGTCTGCCGCTATCACTGCAGGCTCAACGGCATGAAGTATGAGGAGCATAACTTCGTAGTTGCGCACCTGGGCGGCGGCATCTCGGTCGCGGCGCACAGGAAGGGCGTCATCGTGGACGTCACCGACGCAATGGAGGGCGAGGGCCCCTTCACCCCCGAGCGCTGCGGCGCGCTCCCCGCAAAGCAGCTTGCCGACCTGATCTACGACGGCGGCTATTCCCGCGAGGAGATCTACAAGCTGATCGCGGGTAAGGGCGGTCTTATGGCCCACTTCAATACCAATTCCGCCATCGACGTTGAAAAGATGATCGCGGACGGCAACGAGCAGGCCAAGATGGTTTACGAGGCGATGGCCTATAATATCGCAAAGAGCATGGGCGCAATGGCGGCGGTGCTTAAGGGCGAGGTCGACGCCGTGCTCATCACCGGCGGCATAGCCTATTCCAAGATGCTCTCCGAATACCTTGTTGAGCATTCCAAGTTCATCGCTCCCGTATTCGTTTATCCCGGCGAGGGCGAGCTTTCCGCTCTGGCGGCGGGCGCTTACCGCGTGCTTATCGGCGAGGAAGAGCCCAAGGAGTATCTCGGCTGATATCAAACGTTATCGGACGGTCGTGCGATGCTCTCGGGCGGCCGTCCGAATTTTTATTATGTGTTTAAAAAGGCTTTTAAAACTGTTTAAAAAGGATGAGGACGGGCAGGTGAGGTTCCGTCCCGAAGAGTATGAGGGTATGTATCTGATCGTGGGCCTTGGCAATCCCGGGCGCGAGTATGCAAACACCCGCCACAACGCGGGCTATATGGCGCTCGACATTCTTGCGGATAAATACAATATCGAGATAAAGCGGCATAATTTCCGCTCCGTGTTCGGCGAAGGGCGCATCGGCACGGAGAAGGTCGTGCTTGCCAAGCCGGAGACGTTCATGAACAATTCCGGCTTTGCCGTGAGGGATCTGTTAAACTGGTACAAGGCTGATCACGATCATCTTATCGTTGTATATGACGACGCGGATATCCCCGTGGGCACGCTGCGCATGCGCGACAAGGGCTCGGCCGGCACTCACAACGGCATGAAGAGCATAGTTTATCAGCTGGGCTTTGACGACTTCCCCCGCGTGCGCATTGGCATAGGCGGCGCGGCGCACGGCATGATAGGGCACGTGCTTGGTGATTTTTCGGATGAGGAGAAGCCTCTGATTAAGGTCGCGCTCGGCGACGCCGCCGAAGCGCTGGAGCTTATTGTAAAGGGCCGCATGCAGGAGGCTCAGGCGCGCTTCAATCACAAGGGCAAGAACAATCCCAAGCCCGCCGACGGCTCTGAAAAGTGAGCTTGCGCAAAGCTTCGCGCGCTTCATTTTACGTTTCAATTCCGTAACATTTCGGGCATTTCGCCCGGTTAACAGTGTTAAAATTATGAACAAACGGTTAAAAACGGCCTATTTCGGCCTTTTTTCCTTGATTTTGTGCTATATATTGTTTCCCATTCGGGAAAAAGTGTGCTATAATACACACACGATTTTTATGACAGGAGGTGAATTAAGTGAAGTTCACTGAACGGGCAAGAGCCTTTATAGGCGATCTCCTTGACGGGATCGCGTGCAGGCTCTCCACGGCGGGCAAATACATTGGGAAGCATGTCGTTCCCTTCTCTGTTGCCGCCGCCGCCCTCACAGCCACGATCGTGCTCTTATGCATATTCGTACCCAAGCTTTCGGATGCTGCGAATACCGATAACAAAGAAGCAAGCGCGCTTGCTTCCGATGCGATACTGATCCCCACCCTGCCGCCTACCCCCACTCCCACCGCCACTCCCACTCCCTCGCCCACCCCGGTGCCCACACCGACTCCGGAGCCCCTTCTTCTTGAGAAGGGCGTGAGGAAC
This sequence comes from Clostridia bacterium, assembly GCA_017541305.1. GTDB lineage: Bacteria > Bacillota > Clostridia > Christensenellales > CAG-138 > UBA3857. The sequence goes on from JAFXZJ010000020.1 coordinate 46,866, forward strand.
GATATCGTCATAGACGTTCAGCAGAGGCTGATGGAGCTTAACTATATGGACTACGATGAGCCGACCAATTATTACGGCTCCATCACCACCGAGGCCGTGAAGCTCTTCCAGCGCAGGAACGGCCTTGAGACAACCGGCAAGATGGACGAATCCATCTATTCGCTGCTGATGTCGTCAAGGGCAAAGCTCTATATGGCCTCAAAGGGCGACGAGGGCACCGATATCGAGGAGATGCAGAAGCGCCTCTTCGAGCTTGATTATTTAAAGAAGGTCACGGGCAAATTCGACGATGCGACCGAAGCCGCCGTCGAGCTCTTCCAGAAGAAGAACGAGCTTGAAGTGGACGGCATGGTCGGCACGCAGACCAAGGAATGTCTCTATTCCGAGGATGCGGTCCCCAACTCCCTCTACATAGGCTCAACGGGCGATTCGGTCAAAAACCTGCAGAACATACTCTACAAGCTGGGCTATCTGCCCACCAAGCCCGACGGAGTTTACGGCGAGGATACCGTTGCCGCAGTCAAGCGTTTCCAGAGCCGAAACGACCTGATCGTGGACGGCTATCTCGGTCCCAACACGCGCATGCTGCTTGAAAGCCCCGACGCCAAGTACAACAAGCTTGAGTTCACCATGAGCGGCGACGACGTGCAAAGGGTGCAGACCAGGCTTCAGAAGCTCAATTACCTAAAGAGCTCCGAGGTCACCGGCTATTTCGGCGAGATCACCGAAAAGGCCGTGCGGGTTTTCCAGAAAAACAACAACCTGACCGTGGACGGCAAGGTCGCCAAGGAGACCTATGAGAAGCTGTTCTCGAGCGGAGCCAAGAAGGCCGACAAGCCCGTAAGCTCCACCCCCGTTCCCACAGCCACTCCCAAGCCGACCAAGACTCCGAAGCCCACCAAGACTCCGAAGCCCGGCTCCTCCACTCCCAAGACCACGCCGAAGCCGACCCCCAAGCCGACTCCCAAGCCCACTAATCCCGGCTCCTCCACGCAGGATAAGATCAATCTTCTTATCAAGATCGCCAGGAGCAAGCTCGGCTGTCCGTACGTGCGCGGCGCAAAGGGTCCCGATAAGTTCGACTGCTCCGGCTTCGTCTACTGGTGTCTTAACCGTGCGGGCGTGCAGCAGAGCTATATGACCTCATATATGTGGCGCACCACCACAAGGTATCCCAGGATAGGCTCCATGAGCAATATCAAGGCGGGCGACGTGATCGTGTTCAAGATGGGCACCTATTCGGGTCACGTGGCGATAGCCGTGGGCAACGGCATGATGATCGACGCCTCCAACAGCGAAGGCCACGTCGTTTACAGGACCTACAACACTTCCTATTGGCGCCAGACATTCTACTGCGCTTACAGGATATTCGGCGATTAAACCCGATAAAACGAAAGGCACGGGCCGCGCGGTCCGTGCCTTTTTTTATCGTCGGGCAGGCCGCTTCGCCATTATCCGTATTGCGGCGCATCGTTCTTTATGATACAATGCATACGGAAGGGATACAGAGTAGGAGGTCCATCATATGCGGACAAAAACAAAGCTTATCTCGGGTTTGCTGATCGCGCTCCTGTTTTTGACGGCATGCGCGCAGCTCCCGCAGCCATCGGATCCCGCAGCCGAAACGACCCGGGCTCCCGGGCCCGCTTTATTCGAAGCGGACTACGCGCTTCTTTGGGAGATCCTCGAATCGGATTATCCGTATCTTCCCTACCTGCGCGAAAAGGGCGTCGATATTGAAGGTCTCCGCGAGAAGTATTTACAGCAGGCCGTGGAAGCGGCGAACGCAAAAGAGTTTGCCGGAGTCGTCGCCAAGCTGTTCGCAAGCCTCAAGAACACGGGCCATCTGTCCTTGTTGGGGCCCGAGATGTTTTCGGATATGTACGGTTACTGCGTATTGTCGCCGGGATCCGAGGCGGGAGAAAGGCTTCGCGAAATGCTGATCAAGGCGGCGGAGTCCGGGTACTATACCGCGCCCGAAACATACAGCGAGGATCTGAGCGCGTACGGGAGCTTCCCCGAGATCGGCGTCTCCTATGATGAGGAGTCGGAGACGCTCATATTCAAAATCCCCACGTTTTACACGACGACGATCGAACGCGACAGCAGCCTGTATGAGGAAACCATCGCGCAGTATCCGGAAGCGAAGAATATCGTTTTCGACGTTACCGGGAATTCCGGCGGAGACACGCGCTACTGGGAAACGAATATCATCGCTCGGTTCGGCGAGGACTGTACCTTAAAATGGCGCTCGTTCTACCGATCCTCTCCGAATAACGACATGATCGCCGGAGAGTACGCCGAGATACACAGCGTTTCCGATGCGGACAGCGTTCCCGAATGGGTGATCGCATCGGGCCTTGACCGGTATCTGTGCTTCGAGGAGCATATCGAAGGGCGCGATGCGATCCGCAGCGAGGCAAAACGGTGGGTGCTGGCGGACGCCGGCGTATTCTCCGCCGCAGAACAATTCGTTTGCTTCTGTAAAGCGACCGGCTGGGCGACCGTCGTCGGCAAAAAGACGCGCGGCGACGGACTCGGCTTCGAACCCGCGCTGCATCTGCTGCCGGATTCCGGGCTGCTGTTCAGGTTCAGCATGTCGGCGGGCGAGAATCCCGACGGCACCATGAACGTCGAAGGAACGGTGCCCGATATCGTTCTGGATTACGCAAGTATCTCCTGCCTTCTGCGTCTGATAAGGGATAAACAGGGGGATTGACGTTCGGCGATAAGTCCGGAAACAATGAAATATAATGAAAAAACCCGAAACAGATATGACCGGCGGTCGTAAGGCAGTTTTGGTGACGAGTGCTCGTATTGAGCTCAACTCGGTGCGAGCGGAGCTCGCCGCAGCGGGTCAGCGCGCCGCGGCGCGATAGCCGCGGAATGCGGGCGTCAAGCAACTGAGGCCGCTCCTGCGAGACATATCCCCGATATTACAACAAAAAACTCTTTGCAGTGATCACAACCACATGCAGAGAGTTTTTGTTTGTCAATACCGCTATTAGGATGAAGCTACCAAATACCGCCTTATGACGCTAAAGCTTAATGTTTCGGGGTTTTTTATGCTTATTCTTACAGCACGAACAGCAGTCTTCTGAACACGAACCAGCGCAGACCCGACTCCATGCCTATATCGTGCCTGACCGAGTCGATGAAATCGCAGAGCTCCGCGCGCTGCTCCTCCATATCGTGATCCGAGAACGCGGCCTCCTCCGCAAGCTCCGAAAGTTCAGGCGACTTGGGCACGCGGAAGAGCCTAACGAGCATCCCGTGATACCTCACCATGCTCAGCACCGCTTTGCGCGCGTCGCCCTTTTTGAAGCGATCCTCGCGGCGCTTCCTCATCACGGCGCCGATGGCGAGCCATACCACGGCGGCGCCGAGCACGACGGCCCAGGTCGGAAAGGTGAACGCGGGCTCCGCTTCCCCGTCCCCTTCTCCGTCGCCGCCGCCTCCGTGGCCGGAGCCGCCGCCGTGTGGGCGATCTCCGCCGGGAGCAGAAGTCCTTTCAGGCTTCTGCGAAGCGGGCCTCTCGCTCGCATCGGGACGCCCCGTGCGCTCGGGCCTCGTGTCGGGCAGATCGCTGGTTTCGGGATCGGTTTCGCCCGGGCGCGGAGTGGGAACGCTCTCGGTCGGTGCGGGCGACTCGTTCCCGGATCCCATATCTTCGCCGAAGAAGCCGTAGCGGAAGCCCGGTGTGCTCTCGACGGGCAGCCAGCCCATGCCCTTGACGTACACCTCGGTCCATGCATGGGAATTCTTCTGCGGTATCTCGTACCACACTCCCGTTTCGGGCACGTCGGCATGGCATCCCACCGTGTAGCGCGCGGGAATGCCCATCGCCTGCAGCAGCGCGGTCGTTGCCGAAGCGAAATGCACGCAGTAGCCCCTGCGCCCCTCCTTGAGGAAATACAGCACGAAATCCTCCCCCGCGGGAGTCATGCCGGGCTCGAGCGTGTATTCGCCGCTCGAGCGCACGAACGCGGCTACCGAGAGCGCGGTCTCGTAATCGTTCTTCCCCCGCTTTACGCCCGAGGCGTTTATCAGCTTGAGCAGCTCGCGCTTCTCATCGCCATCGGGCATGGTGTACTGCGAAAGCGCAAAGCGGTAATACTCCTCCTCGCCCTCCCTGTCGCTCCTGGGCAGCTCGGGTATGAAGGGATGTATCTCCCAGCTGTAGGCCGTTTCGCCCGAGGCGCGCACGCCGGATTCGCCGAGGGTCACGCCCTCACGGCTTATGAATTTATAGGGGACGTATTTTTCATCCGTCATGGAGGCGAATATCGAGACCGTCTCGCGCACGCCCCTCATGCCCTTGCCCAGCGCGTCCATGGAGGTCCATTCGCCGCCGTATTCCTCGGCGGGGAGCCATGCGCTGTCGCCGTAGGCGCCGTATGAATGGGTCCTCAGCAGATAGCTTCCCGCGCACGAGGCGCTTATGAAAAGCTGGCGGTCGTTGTTCTCCTTCCTGTCCTTCTCGCGGGCAAGATCGTATCTTACCGGATTGTGGGAATACATTCGCAGTATGCCGTCCTGGAGCTCGCCCAAACGCGTGCCGAGCATCTCCCGCCTCTGCTCAAAGGGTATCGGCGTGTAATCCTTTTCGGGGAACGCGAGCGTGAAGCCGACGATGAGCAGCGCGAGCACGGGGATCGCGAGCGCGGTAAAGAGCCCGCCCTTATCGGGATCCCGCCTCTTTACGCCTATGCTCATGAACGCTCCGCCCAGATAAACGAGGAGCATCGCGATGCACCATATCGGCGGGTGCAGATTCGTGAATACGAGGCAGATGAGCAGGAACGGGATCGGGATGAGTATGCAGGGCAGGAGCTTCTTCCACTTGACCGCAAAGAGCGATATGAAGAACGAGAGCACTGCCGCGGCTGCCGCCAGGAACCAGGTCGCCGCGTCCTGTACCGAGGTCATTCCGTGCAGGTATTCCGCCTTGAGCTCGAAGGCCTCGCTGTTGAAGATCGCGGAAAGGACCTTGAATACGACTATCCTCGCGCCGGGGATCACGTTTTCGTGCGATACGGCGAATATCGCTACGGAGCCTATCAGGAATATCAGCCCGAACACGATCCCGCCCCGTTTCAGATCGAAGGCGAGCGCGAGCAGCAGCGCCATGACCGCGGCCGAAGCCGCGAGCGGGCCAATCGCAAAGGGCACCGAATAGGTCAGTGGTGCGGCGGCGATCGAGGCGAAAGCGCCGCAGAATATGAGCGCGGCATCGGCAAGTATGATGGGGATGCGGGCGGCCTTACTCATGCTGCGCCTCCCATCCCCGGATCGATCCGGAATACGATCGTGTCGGAGCCCTCGAGCGCGGGCGCCGCCTTCTCCTGTTTGAGGGGCTTAGCGAGCTCCTCCCTGATGAAGCGCTCGAGCTCGGCCGCGGAGCGTATCGAAGCGGTGCGGCTCCCGAAATGCAGTATGAACGAGACCCCCTCTTCGTTCAGCTTGCGGCCGAGATACATTATCACGCCCAAAACGCTCTCCGCGTCCTCGGGATATTCGGGAATATCGGCGGAGAGGATTATGTTCTTGTAGAGCACCTCCTGGGGCTCCCTCACTATCGGCTCGTCCATCTTCACGGTGAGCTTCCAATGGATCAGGTTCACCGAGTCGCCCTCCCTGTAGGGGCGCAGCTCGTGCTCCTCCGAAAAGCCGCCGGGCTTGGGCCGCATGACGGTCGCGGAGGCCTTTATCAGATCGGGCTCGGGTATCGGCGCCTTCTCCCGCGGGAGCACGATGAGCGTAATATCGCCGCTCTTTTTGACGGGCAGAGCAAAAAGGCCCAGCGGATCGCAGACCGAAGCCCTGCGTATGCTGCACCTGACGGCGCCTATTCGGTCGGTATCGGGTATGAAGGCGTCCTCATAAGCGCCTCCGCCCTTGAACACGACCCTCGTTTTCTTGGGTTTTTCGCCCGTGAAGATATTCCTGCGCTCGATCCTGAGCTTCCATGCGCTCGGGATGAAAAGCGCGGAATCACAGCGGGTGTTGAGATGGATCACCGTCCTGCTGCCTATCTCGACGTCCTCTCCCCCGGTCAGCTCCGCGCGGGACTTGACCGCGGCGGGGACTGCAAGCAGCAGCGAAATAACGGGCAGTATGATCAGGAACATCAGTATCAGATGCGTCACGTACTGTCCGTAGGCGATATGGAGCACCGCCGCTCCCAAGAGCAGCGCCGCATAGAGTATCCTTCGGCCGGCCATTATTTGACCCTGGGCGCGGCGGTCGATTTGAGCACTTCCTTCACGACCGAAGCCGCGCTGACTCCGGAGGCCTTCGCCTCGGAGGTCAGTATGAGCCTGTGAGTCACCGTGGCGGGATAGATCCGCATCACGTCCTCGGGCGTTACGTAATCGCGCCCGCAGATGCGCGCATACGCCTTCGCCATGGAAATGACGGCGAGCGATGCGCGGGGGCTCGCGCCCTGCAGGAGCCGGGGATGCTTCCTCGTTGCAAGCGAGAGGCGCACGGAATAGTCATAGATCGCCTGATGAACGAACACGCCGTCCGTTTCGCGGCGCATCCGCACAAGGCCCTCGTCGTCAACCGCGCACTGCACCGAATCGAGCATATTTCCATCATGCTTGAGCATCAGGAGCCTTTTTTCGTCCTCGGGCGCGGGATAGCCGAGGGTGAGCCTGACCATGAATCGGTCGAGCTGGGAATCGGGCAGGAGCTGAGTGCCGCTCGCGCCCACGGGATTCTGCGTCGCAATGACGATGAAGGGATCGGGTATCTCGTGCGTTATTCCGTCGACGGTCACGTTGCCCTCCTCCATCGCCTCGAGCAGCGCGGACTGCGTGCGGCTCGTTGCGCGGTTGAGCTCGTCCGCAAGGAAGAGATTGCAGAGTATCGCGCCGGGCTTGTAGATCATGTTCCCCGTCTCCTTGTCGAGCACGGAGAAGCCCACCACGTCGGACGGGAGCACGTCGGGCGTGAACTGCATGCGCCTGTAGTCAAGGCCCAGCGCGCGGCTGAACGCGAGCGCCATTGTCGTCTTGCCCACGCCGGGTATGTCCTCGATAAGCATATGGCCCCGGGCGAGGATCGCCGTCAGCGCCATTTCAATAACGTCGTCCTTGCCGATCACGGCCTTCTTGACTTCGTTTATTACGTTTCTCGGTTCGATCATACGTTTCTCCTTGATCGTTTATGGATTTGGGATCAGTTCCTGCGGGTGGAATTTGCTATCGCAAGCAGCCTCAGGAACGAGACCGCGGCGGAAAGCACCGCTACGACGTAGGTGAACGCGGCGGCACGGAGCACCTTTTTGGCGTTCCCCTCCTCCTCGGCTCCCGTGATATAGCCTCCCGCGGTGAGCATATTGAGCGCGCGGCGCGAGGCGTCTAGCTCCACGGGCAGCGTGAGCAGCTGGAATGCAAGCACGAATCCGAACAGCACCACGCCTATCATGCTGACGGTGTGGCCGAAAGAACCCAGGAAAAGCCCCAGGATAACGAGCAGATACGAGAATTTGGCGCCGATATTTGCGGCGGGAAGTATCAAATTGCGCAGCTTTATGAGCGAATAGCCGCTCTCATACTGCATGACGTGCCCGCATTCATGCGCGGCGACGGCGACGGCGGCGATCGTGGCCGAATTATAGACCGACTGGCTAAGCGAGACGCAGCCCGCCTTGGGATTGTAATTGTCGGTCAGCGAGCCCGCGATCTGCTTGACCGTGACGGACGAGCCGTTTTGCCTTAAAAGCTCGTTTGCGATGGACGAAGCCGTCCTTCCGCAGGAGACCGGCACCTGTGAGAACTTGTTGTAGACGGAAGACACCCTTGCCTGGGCGATGATGCCGAGCACCATCACCGCGATCGCGGCGAAGAGATATCCCGAAAGGGAGAAATTGAACCTCAGCCCGTCATAGCCTCCGTAATAGCCATAGCTTAAAAGAAAACTCATTATGCCTCCTTAATAGATCCCGTACTGCATAACGTACATCAAAAGGTAAAAAACCTGCCCCGAGAACAGCGCGGCGAATACTATCGCAGTCTTGATCCTCGACCGGGCGACGCCTATACCGTCATCCCTGCCCTCGCACAGATGCGCAAGCGCCAGCGGCAGCACCACGAGCGCCGTAAGATACCTCGGCGCGGAGAGCAGCCAAGAAGCACCGCAGGCGACCGCTGTATATGCGGCAAAATAGAGCGTGTAGGAAGTGCGCAGAGTCCTTGCGCAGAATACGAGCACAAGGAGCGCGCCGAATATGTAGAGCAGATTCGGCAGCCACAGCCCAAGCGCCAGCGTGTTGTCCGACCCGAATGCGCGGAAAAGCTCGTCGGTCTGCAGGGCAACGGTATCAAAGAAGGGGTTGAGCTGCTGATACCACACCTCGCGCTGGAACTGCATGAATTTGAACCATTCGCCCCACACGAGCTTGTTTATGAGCAGATACCCCGCGGTGCCCGTGCAGAATATCAGTCCTGAGAGCACGAGCCTTATTACGAGCCACGCCGTACCCTTTTTTTCACCGCTCTTGACCTTCAGCACGAGCGCCCTTATCCCTTCGCACAGGAAGGGCACGGCCATTATTATGCCCAGCGAGCGGGTGAAGCACGCCAAAGCGCCGAATATACCCGCCGCAATGAACCTTCCCTTCCTCAAAAGCAGAAGGGTCAATGCGCTGAGCAGCAGGAAAAGCGCCTCGCTCATGGGGGCGATATAGAATATCGCGGCGGGCAGGGCAAATGCGAATATCACTGCCGCCTTGGATGAGCGCCTGCCCATATCCTTCATGGCAAGGCGGAATATCACCACCGAAGCCGCGCAGGAGCAGAGCGTGTTTATGACCATTGCGGAAACGAAGCTGTCGTGAAAAACGTAATTGAACGCGCGTATCAGCAGCGGGAACAGCGGCAGGAACACCAGGGTGTACATCTGGGGCGCTTCGGTTGTGTACCAGTTCTCCGCGATGCTGAAATAGTGCGGCGCGTCGGTATCCAGCTTGACCCAGATATCGCGCATGGAGCTTATCAGCGAGCCTGTGTAATTGGCAAAGAGCCTTGCGAAAACATATGCGAGTATTATAAGGAGTACCCTTGAAATGAGCAGGGCGAGTATTATGCGGACGCTGCTTCTTATGAAGCGCTTCCTGCCGCTGCGGGGGCCGAGCGGCTGCGCTTCCTTAACAGGCGCGCCCGAGAAAAAGCTCACGAGCGCGGGCGCTGCGATCACGAGCGACACCGCCAAAAGCCCAAGCGCGGCCGCGGCGACGGCGATGCTCTTTGGCGTCACGCCCTCCTTAGTAAAGCACCAGTATCCGAACCACGCGAGCGCGGCGGTAAGTATAACCCCGGATATGACTCTGACGGCGGCTCGGGAAGGCATTCTCTTGTTTTTGTCCATACTTTCCATATTTATATTATACCACCATGCGGAATCCTTTGCAATAACAAATACCCCCGCCTTGTTAAAGAAGCGCCCGGTATTGACATGGCTGCGATAAAGTGATATATTTCAATAATAACAGTATCTTCAGGAGGCGAATCATGAAAACTGCCGTAAAACTCATCGCGCTTGCCGCCGCTTCTTTACTGGCTGCCGCGCTGTTAACCGCCTGCACCCAGGGAACGGGATGGAGCGACGTGATAAACGCCGTTTCAACAGAGCTCAACGCCACCGAGGCTCCCGTCTCCACCCAGCCCGCCGAGTATTACGAGACCCCGGCTCCCACCGAGGCGTGGCTCTTTACCGAAGCGCCGATCGTGACAGACGAGCCGATCGTGACCGACGAGCCGATCGTGACCGGCGCGCCCGAGACGACCCTGGCTCCGATCAACGATTTTGAATGGCTCCCGCTTGAAATCAGCACTCCGGTGACGGTCGATTTCGATTTTGACGGGCATGAGGATACCGTCGTTATAACCGAGGAGAGCGTTGACGAATACACCTCGGATTACACGATCGAGATAATCCCGTACGGGCGCCCCGAAGAGGCGTTTAAATTCGACGACGCCTATTATTGCAGCGCGTATCTGATCAATCCCGATCCCGAATCGGGCATTATGTATCTTGCCGCAAGCTTTATGTTCGAAAGCGAGGACTTCTCATCCCTGATATTCTTTGCGGTGCCCGACTCCGGTGAGATATCCGAGATCGAAACCGAGCTCTCTCTTTGTCAATATCCCGACGGTTCGATCATGAAGGACGGCCTTGTGACGTTCCAGAACCGCACCGAGATAATGGGCACCTGTTATCTAACCACCGAATACTTACTCACCCCGGAAGGCCCCGCGCCTGCAGGCGACTATTATTACTACTATTCCGAATTCGTAGGTCAGGGCGGCCCTGCGGGGACCTATCAATTCCCCGAGGATGACGACGGTGTAGAGGTCATCAAGAAGATCTCCGTTTCGCTGATAGACGATGAGGGTGAGCGCATCGAGACATATAAGCTGAGAAGCGGCGACCGCGTGTGGCCCGTCTATACAGACTGCGCGCATTTCGTCGTTTGCAAGCTGGCTGACGGCCGCCTTGTGCAGATCAATTTCTTTATCCCCGATGATGAATTCACACCCTATATGAACGGCAATCCGCAGGAAACATACTTTGACGTGATCTACTGCGATTGATCCGGGAACACCCCACGCCCCGCTGGCATTCAACCCCGCGGGGCTTTGTTATTCGGAATGAATCGGAGACGCCTTTGAGTCGGAGCAGGCCCTGCTTTCTATAAAAATATATCTTGACGATCGTTCCGTTTTTCCTTTATTCGCGCGTCTTATATGCAGATACACTCATTGGCCGTTCGAATTGTAAAGAACGGGTAAAATCAAAAATGTTTAGTTGACAAAATCATTCCTTATATTTTATTATTAGTGTGCGAAAACAAATCCACAAGGAGGTAACGATATGAAATACTGCCCCAACTGCGGAGAACCCCTCGAGGATGACGCCCTCTTCTGCCCCGAATGCGGCGAGAAGGCTCCCGAGGCTCCCGTTTCCCCCGCCGCCGCGCCCGCGGCTGAACCCGAAGAGACCAAGAAGAAGTCCTCCGTCGGCAAAAAGATAGGCATTATCGCAGCGATCGTGCTGGGCGTGCTGCTTGCCGCCGCCGCGGTACTGTATTTCACGGGCGCATACCGCTCGCTGATACCCGACGGACGCATGAAGCTGGGCCTTGCCGAGAAGGCGCTCGTTGAAAAGAAGCTTGACGAGGCATTCAAATACGCTCCCGAAACGAGCGATATAAACGCTTCGCTCGAGGTGACAGGCTCCATCGAGGACGACGGCAGCTTCGGTCTGTTCGATGAGATGACCTACTACAAGATGATGCTTGAAAAGGCAAAGCTTGCCGTCGATATCGACGTGAACTCCGAGCACCGCAATCTCTCGGCCGAGCTGGGCTATGCGGGCTCGCCCCTGCTCTCCGCCAAGCTGATAAACGAGGGCGGCAAGGTGGGCATTTACGTTCCACAGCTCGATTCGAATTACTATATCATGACCGAGGAAGCGCTCTTGAAGCTGGCCTCCGAGGACGGCGCGGCCCCCGCCGAGCTTCCCGAGATCGATCTCACTCCCTTTGACGAGGCGAAGACCCGTCAGGAGGTGCTTGAGCTGCTTGAGATATTCTCCGGCCTCTCCACCGGCGAGAACACCGAGATCAAGCATGACACCCCCGTCACCCTCTTCGGCGGCGAGCGCGCGGCTTCCGTCACCGAGTATCTGATCAACCCCACTCCCGAGCAGGTCAAGGCAGTGCTGAACGCCGCCGCCGACAAGCTCGGGCGCGAGGACAGCTATCTTGGCAAAAAGCTGGGCGGTTATTATTCCGTTTTCGCTTCCGCCGCGGCATTCACCGATGACGACTCGGCCGCCCTTCCCGCCGCTATACGCAGGCTTGCCGAGGATTATCCCGAGGACGGCAAGCTCGTTATAGATGTTTACATGATCGGCGAGGAGATCGTTTCTCAGCGCTTCACCTATGACGATCAGACGGTCGGTTACGATCACGAGCTGACCGAGAGCACCGAGCGCACCTATTTCTTTGACAAGGAGACCGGCAGCATAAACACCGTTGAGGTGGTCAAGAAGACCGACGTGCCCGATACCGACGAGGCCGGCACCGTTACCTTCACCCCCAACGGCGGTGAAAAGACCGTGATCGACTATCATTTCGACATGACCAAGCGCACGCCCATAGGCAGCTATGCGGGCAATTTCAGCGTCAAGGCCGCAGGCAGCGAGATCGCCACCTGTGTGATAGACGATGACGAAGCGCACACCCACACCATCCGCATCGTTCCTCCCGAGGGCGAGGGCGACGGCATCACCGGCATCAACGTGATCGCCAAGGTGAGCGAGGGCGGCGGCGTGAACGCTCCTTCGGACGCTCCCGTGGATCTTTCCGACAGGAGCCCCGAGGAGATCGCCGAGGTGTTCGACAATATGCTGAGCCAGCTGGGCGGCGTGCTTCTGGGCGGCCTGCTGAGCGGATTCGGACTGTAATATAAGCGCCGGGGGCGGCACACCCGCCCCCACTTTTTTTGAAATGAACGAAACAGTCTTATCTTTGAATAACGTGACCGTGGATTACGGGAAGGAGCGCATACTCGACGGCGTTTCACTTGAGGTGCGCGCCGGCGAGATACTCGGCGTCCGCGGCAGGAACGGCGCGGGCAAGACCACGCTCATGGAGATCATGGCGGGCATACTGAAGCCGCGCACGGGCACGCGCAGCGTTGAGCCGGGGCTTGCGCTGTGCTACGTGCCGCAGGAGATATCCCTTTACACTTCGCTGACGGGCAGGCAGAACCTTGAGTTCTGGGCGGAAAGCTATGGTCTGCACGGCAAGCGCGAGAAGGCCAGGGTCGATTATCTGCTGCAGCTGATGGGGCTGACCGAAAAGGCAAAAAAGCGCGTGGAGACCTATTCGGGCGGTATGAAGCGGCGGCTTAACATGGCCGCGGCGCTCGTAGTCACCCCGCAACTGCTGCTTCTGGACGAGCCCACCGTCGGTGCGGACGCGGCCTCGGTGGAGGTGATGCTTTCGACCGTAAAGCGTCTTGCCGAGCGCGGCGCCGCCGTGGTGCTGATATCGCATATCACCGACGATATCGAGGGCTACTGCACAAGGGTCATTGAGCTTTCCGAGGGTAAATTGAAATGCGTTTCCTCGCCTGTCTGAAAAAGGATCTGCGTCTGCTCACCGGGGGCGGCATAAGGAGCATACTGTTCCTGCTGCTTCCGATGCTGCTTGCGCTTATAATGACGCTTTCTATGAGCGGCGTGGCCTCGGCCTCCGTGCGGCTTCAAAGCTTTGATATCGCCGTGCGCGATGAGGACGATACCATAATGAGCCGTCTGCTCATTTCACAGCTTGAAAACGTAAAGCTTTTCGAGCGCGTGATACGCCTGAAGGAGGGCGAGCAGCCCCCCGAAAACGGCCGCTGTGCCGCCTGCGTGACCATACCCAAGGATTTCTTTTACGACCTTTACGAGATGAAGGATACCGACGTGGTGATCTCGCTCAACGAGGATATGCCCAACGAAGCGGGTATGGTAAGGAGCGCTTTCACTTCACTCATAGGCATACTCGAGGAGAATCAGCGCATCTATTACGCCGCGTCACGCGTAAGATACGGCGAGCTCGACTCCGAAAGGACCCGCGAATTATACGAGGCCTATTCCTCCGCCTCCGCCGAGGACGCGCTGAACCGTCTTAGCTTTTTCGAGCTCTCGGGCGTGTATCAAAAGGGCTTCGATTCCAAGAAGCTCTTCTTCGGCGCAAGCATCATATCTATGCTGATGATGTTCATACCCTTGGCGGGGCTTAGAAGCATATCCGAAGAGACCGGCTCGGGCCTTCTCGACCGCTTCCGCACGGCGGGCGGCTCGGCATGGATGGCGGTGCTTTCAAAGCTTGTAATCGCTTTCGTTATGACCTTCGTTCCCGCTTTGTCGGCGGCTTGGCTTCTGGGCCTTGGGAATATCGCTCAGCTCATCCCCACGCTCATCGTGTGCTTCCTGCTTTCGTTCTCGTTCTTCCTGTTCGTATGCTCGCTTGCGGGCAGGCCTCAAACCGCTCAGCTTGTTGGAAACGTCATAATGCTGATCATGCTCACCCTTGGCGGGGCGCTCTTCCCCTACGAGCTGCTGCCCGCGCCCTTGAAGAGCGTTTCCGATCTGATGCTGCCGCGCATCATTCTGCGCGCGATGGAGCGTCCCTATCTGGGACGCGGATCGGCCGAAACGCTTGCGGGGCTTATCCCGCTTTTGATCGCCGCGGCGTGCTTCTTTATCGCGGCGCTGCCGTTCATGCGGAAAAGGAGGAGGGCATGAAGATATTCGCTCTAAGCCTTAAAAAGCTTCGCGTGATGTTCGGCGGCAGGCTTTGGCTGCTGCCCCTGTGCCTGCTGGCGCTTATAATATGCTTTGCGGCCTACTCTTCCGCTATGACCGCCAAATCGAGCCCCACCGCCCGAGTGGCCGTTTTTGACCGCTGCGGCGGCGAGTATTCGAAAAAGCTCACGGAAGGGCTCGGCGCTTCGGCGGGATTCGAACTGTCGCTCTGCGAAACCGAGGACGAGGCCTATGAGGCTGTGCTCGATTCAAGGGCCGAAGCGGTGCTTATAATAAACGAAAACTACGACCGCGAGCTGACCGGTGCGGATGCAAACGACCTTGTTGAGATATTCACCGCGCCGGGTTCCGTCACGGCGGAGCTTATACGCGAGACGCTTGCGGGCAGGATGATCGCTCAGCGCTCTTACAAAGGCGTTTCGGAGCAGCTTGAAATCGAGGGCTTCGATCCCTCCCTTATGGAAGGCTTCATGGACGAATTCGACGCGCCCGTGCTTTACACCGTGAATTCCATGCACGGCGGGGCCGCCGACACCGCGGTGTTCGGCAGAGGCTTTCCCGGATACGAGGGCTTTGCCGGGCTTGCGCTGATGCTGATGCTGCTAACGCTTTCACACAGGTTCTGCGCACATTCGTCGCGGCTCGTTTCGGTAAGGATGAATATTATGGAGCGCGGATGGGCACTCGATATCGCCGCAGACCTGATCGCGGTGTTCACGCTTGCGCTGCTGTTCGGCGTTCCCGCTTTTGCGCTCGCTCCGAACAGGAGCCCGGCATTTGCCGCGGGGCTCGTTGCCTATGCCTTTATGCTGAGCGCGCTTTGCGTGCTGCTTTCGCGCGTGGTCAGCTCGGGCAGGCTGGATATCGCCTCGCCGCTTGCCGCGTTCCTGACGAGCCTCTTCGGCGGATGCTTCGGCGACCTTGCCGCGCTCTCCCCCGCGCTTGCCGTCATATCAAAGCTCACCCCGCAGGGACAGCTGATCGCCGCCGCGCAGGGGAACTTGGCTTTCGCCGCGATACTGATCGTTGAGGGCGCCGCGCTGATAACTGCGGCCGCACTTATATCAAAGCGCAAAAGGATTTAAAAAAAGTGCTTGCAAAAGCCGTTTTAATCGTGTATAATACCTTTTGCCGCGCTAAACGGGGAGTTGGCGGTGCCCTATTCCTGCAATCCGCCGCAGCAGGGTCTAATCCCCGCCCCAAGGCTTGCGTTTGTGAGGCCGGAACCGAGAAGGAGTATTGATCGCCGGGTCCTGTGCAACCGATCGCCGTGAACCATGTCAGGTCCTGACGGAAGCAGCATTAAGCGGAAAGTTCGGTGTGCCGCGGGTCAGCCTGGCGGGAGCCCCCTGTCGGGATACCGCTCAGGATCGTATTTGTCGAAGGGTGGGTGCGCGGCATTCTTTTTGTAAAGAGAAACTTCGGTTTATTTGCCGAAGTTTTTTCTTTGCCTTTTTTCGGCGTATTTCATTGATATTTTCGCCCCCGGAGCGACGATCGCGGGGTTTTTTAAGTCCTATGCTTTCAAAAAAACCATGGGAGGGCATATGGAAAGATCCGTTATCCGCGCGGGACGCGAAGCCTGCCGACGCGTTTATGAATTCAGTTTAAGACAGCTGATACTCGATTCCCTGCTGTTTTTTATGAGCATGCTGCTGGGCTCGTACGCCCCGTTCGAGGGAGTATCGCCCTTCGGCACGGCCTGCGTGATGGCGGCGTGGTTCATCGGGCTAAACCCCTATTTTGCCTGCATGGGAGCCGCGGCGGGATATCTGCTTTCGGGAAGCTATATCTGCGCGGGCGCGGCATTTGCAATGTGCGCGTGCATATTCCTCGTTTCAAGAAGGCGCAGCCCCGCAAGAGTCTACCGACTGCTGATGCTCTTTGCCGTGCAGACGGGCTTCCTGCTTATCGCGGGGGCGGTATTCGGAAAGAATCTTGTGCTGCTTGCGGGTGCTTCGACCGTTTCGGTATTTGCGGCGGTGGTTATGGGAAGCGGTTTGAGGGCTTTCGAGCTGATACCCGGCGGCCGAAGCCTGACCGATACCGAGCTTTTGACGCTGTCGGCACTTGCCGGACTCATCACGCTTTCGATGCGCAATTACAATATCGCGGGGGTCTCCCCCGCCATGATCTTTGCGGGCGCGTGCTCGCTTTTTGCCGCCTGCCGCTTTGGAGTGCCCTCGGTGGCGTTCGCGCTGACCGCGGGCTCAGGGCGCGCGCTTGCCGCGGGAGGCGATATGCGCATAATAGCCGTGATCGCTTCGATGACGCTGATCGCAGCAGCGCTGCGGTCGCTTGGCAAATGGGGCTCGCTCGCGGGCTTTTCGCTCACGGGCGCCGCGCTCTATTTCGGCACGGGCGGCACGGGCGTTATGAATATCCCCGAGCTTGCCCTGGCAGGAGCGGTATTTGCGCTGGTACCCAAATCGCTCTACCTGCCCGACAGCCTTGCGGAAAACGGCGACGCGCCCCGCCCCGATCCGCGCTTTTCACAGCTGCAGCTGCGCGTGGCCTCGATATCCGAGGTGTTGAGCGAGCTTGCGCGGGTTTACGGCGGAGAAGCGGGCAAAATGCTTGCCTGCACCGCGGCGGCGCTGCGCGGCGCAATCACGGGAAAGGCCGCGTGCCCCGGGTTTGCGGCGGAGATAGGCGCGGCGGCGGACGCCAGGGACGAAAACGAACGAAACGGCGACAGCTTTACCGCAGCGAGCATCGGGGACAAGCTGCTGCTTGCCATATCCGACGGCATGGGCTCGGGCAGCGCGGCGAACGAGGAAAGCCGATCGGCGCTCGCGCTGCTTCACGATCTGCTCACGGTGGGCTTTAACGTCGACGACGCAGTCACCTGTGTAAACAGCCTGCTCGCCTCGCGCGGGAGCGGTGACATGTATGCCACTTTGGACGTGATGCTGGTCGATCTGAACGACGGCACCGCGCGCTTTTCCAAGCACGGCGCGCCTTCCAGCTTCATACTTCGCGGCGGGCGCGTATTCCGTCTTTACGCGGAGGGTCTGCCCCTTGGCGTTATCGAGAACGCTCCCGGCACCGCGCGAAGCATCCGTTTGAAATCCGGCGACGCGGTGATAATGATGAGCGACGGCGTTTCCGACGCCTTAGGCGGAGAGCTCATCGCACTGATCACCGATATACTGACAAGCGAGCCCGACGCAAAAAAAGCCTCCGCGCAGCTGCTTGCGGAAGCGAAACGGCGCGGCGGCAGGGATGATATGACGGTCCTTGCCGCAAGGGTCGAGGCCGTGGCGGGATGAGTTCCGGGTTCCCGGAGACTGCGCCGGAACAGGCAACTAACCACTTAGAACCGTCCCCATTGGTTAGTTATTTCGGATTCATTCGAAATACCCGTTGAATTCGGGGGTGAAGGCGGAGTCTGCGGAGCTCATCTTCTGTATGAAGAGATTATCGAGCCCGAGGGCGAGCGCGTGATCCACGGCCCTTGAATACTCGGCCTTCGTAAGCCTGCGGTCGAGCGGTTTTTTCATGCCGGGTATTGGGGTATACTGGCTCATCAGTGAAACGCAAGTCTCCTTGGGCAGCGCGGAGGCGATATAGTCCAGCACGCGCCTGGTCTCGTCCACGGCGCAGGGCAGTACCAGATGACGCACGATAAGGCCGCGTTTTGCGATCCCCTCGTCATCCAGTTCAAGCGTTCCGGTCTGCCTTTGCATCTCGTCGACCGCCCGGGAGGCGTACTCGAAATAATCCGCTCTGCCGCTGTATCTTTCGGCAAGCCGCGGTGAAACGTATTTGAGATCGGGCAGATATATATCTATGAGCCCTTCGAGCCTTTTTAAGCTCTCAACGCGCTCATAGCCGTTGGTGTTGCAGACGATGGGGATCAAAAGCCCCCTCTCCCTGGCTTTCGGTATAGCCTTCTCGATAAGGCGTATATGCGGCGTGGGCGTGACGAGGTTGATATTGTGCGAACCCAGCTCCTGCAGTCTGAGCATGATATCCGCAAGCGCGTCCTCGTCGGCGGGCAGCGCGCCGCAGGATGGATCGGAGCCAACCGTGCTTATGCCGATATTCTGGCAGAACACGCAGCGCATATTACAGCCCATGAAGAACACCGCGCCGCTCCCCCGGGTGCCTGAGATGGGCGGTTCCTCGTAATAATGCCTTGCCGCGCGGGCAATACAGCTTTGAGCGCCGACTCCGCAGACGCCTTTTTCGCCCGCTTCCCTGTCGGCCCCGCACATTATGGGGCAGTCAAAACAATTCATGCCTTGTATTTGGTCACGGTGAACGTGAACCGCACCTTTCCGTTATCGTATTTGACCCGAATCTTCTCGCCCATCAGCCTCAGCACCTCCTCGGTTATAGCAAGGCCCAGGCCCGTGCCCTCGCCGGTGTGCGCCTTGTCGGCCTTGTAGAAGCGTTCGAAGAGATGATCCACGTCCTCCTCGGCGATCTCGGCGGGATTCTCTGCGAATATGAGCCATTTATCCTCGGCTTCATACATGCCGACGGTTATCGTGCCGCCCTCGCTGCCGTGCTTTACGGCGTTGTCCATAAGCGAAACGAGCGCCTGCTCCACGCGGTCGGGATTGCTGTAAGCCATGCACCGTCCTTTGGGGATCTCAAGATCTATGTGCATACCGCGCGCGGCGGCGGGCTCTATCATCCTGTCGGCAACGTCGGTGATGAGCTCGCACAGCTCCATGCGGCGCAGCTTTAGCGCCACTCCGCCGCTCTGCAGGCGGGAAAGCTCCAGAAGATCGTTTATCAGCGTGGAGAGCCTTATGCTCTCCCTTTGTATGTAGCCGTAATAACGCGTCTTGTCGGCGTCGCTCTTGACCATGCCGTCGCAGAGCATATCCGCAATACCGCGTATGGAGGCAAGCGGCGTGCGCAGCTCGTGCGAGACGTTTGCCACGTAATCCCTGCGGGTCTGCTCAAGACGCTCTGCCTCGGTCACGTCCATTAGCAGGGCTACAGCGCCCGCCACGTGCCCGTTCTCCTCCTCGATGGAGGCGGCGGATACCCTTATCAGCTTTTCGCCGCACTCGAGCGTGCGGACGTTGGCCGAATCCCGCTCCATCGCCTTGCGCACGGTGCTCCTTATCTCATCGAAAACGGGCAGCGCGGTGATATCAGCCTCGGCGTCGCCGCTCAAAAGCTTTGCCGCGCTCTCGTTGAAGCGCGTCTGCACGCCGGCGGTGTCAAACGCGATTATCCCCTCGCCGAGGCCGTCGAAAACGGCCCTCAGACGGTTGCGCTCGATCACCAGATCGCCTATGTTCTTTTGCAGATTATCTGCAAGCTCGTTGAAGGTCTCGCCCAGCTCGCTTATCTCCTTGGAGCCGTCGGGCTCGACCCTGCCCGAGAAATTGCCCGCCGAATAATCCGAAGCCACGGCATTGAGCTTGCGGAGCGGATCGGTCAGCCTGCGCGAAACGAGATAGATGGGCACGACCATAAGCACCGCGACTATGCCCGAGGATATCATGAGCACTATCTGCACGCTGTGGGCGGTCTCCTCGATATCGTGCAGGGGCTTTATCATATAGAGCGCGCCGAGCACGCTGCCGTCCGAAGCCTTGACGGGGAGCGCGGCTATCACGCCCAGCTCCTGCTCATAGGCGGTGAATTCGGAATACCTTTCGGACGCCATCACCTCGGGGAATTTGCTTCGGCAATAATTCATATACGCGTCGAAGCGGCCCTCCTTGCTGCCGTCCATGGGCCTTTCCCCCGCCGGATTCCAGCCCGGACGGGGATTGCTGCCGGGCTTTTCGGGAAGCTTGTCGTCACGCCCGGGCTCGGAGAAGGCATAGGGCTCCATCTTTTCATCGAGCACTATTACGGTCGTTTCGCTCGAACGCATCATGAACTGGAAATTCTCCTCGTTTACACTGCCCGTGATGAGCCCCGAGGTGGTTTCGGCAAGCATGCGCGCCTGCGGACACATTCCGTTTGCAAGCACGCGCCAGTAGACCGTGCGCCCGAGGAGCGTGAACAAAAGAATGGTCAGGGAAATGCTCACCACCAGCGCCAATAAGAATATCACCAGCATGGAGGCGAGCAGCCCGACCTTTAAGCCCTTTTTCGGTTTTTCCGTATTACTGCGCGGAGCCTTCTTCACCGTCATACACCTCGAAGCGATAGCCCACGCCGTAAACGGTCTTTATCGCCCAGCCGATATCCTCCTGCGGGAGCTTCTGGCGGATGCGCTTTATCTGCGTATCGACGGCCCTTGTATCGCCGAAATAATCATAGCCCCAGACGAGCGAGAGTATCTTTTCCCTTGAATACACCTTGCCGGGATGCGAGGCAAGGAGCTGGAATATCTCCACCTCCTTGGGAGTCAGCGGCAGACGCTCGCCGTTTAAGCGAACGTCGTAATTGTTTATGTTGATCTCGAGCCCGCCGTATTTCAGCACCTGCACGCGCTCCTCATCCTGACGGCTGTAACGGCGCAGCACGGCCTTGACCCTTGCCACCACCTCACGCGCGGAGAATGGCTTGACTATGTAATCGTCCGCGCCGAGCTCAAGGCCCAGCACGCGGTCGATCTCCTCGGATTTTGCGGTGAGCATTATGATCGGCACGCGGCTTTCCTGCCTGATCTCGCGGCAGACGTCCATGCCGTTCTTTCTGGGCATCATTATATCGAGTATCACAAGATCGGGATCGTTCTCTTTGAAAACAGATATTGCCTGCTCGCCGTCATAGGCGGATATGCAGTCAAAGCCCTCGCTTGCAAGATACGTGCGCAGCGTCTCGTGTATTATCTGCTGATCGTCGCATATCATTATAAGATGGCTTGAGGACATCGTTCTTCCTCCTTGGATTTATTGTCTTTTTCAATTATAAACCACAAGGGCTCCGTTTTCAACCGATTATTTGAGTTGACAGATTTCGTACACAAAGTTCCGCCAAAAAGCGCGCCTGCTCGGCACGGCCCGCTGTTGATAAAGATTTTTCATATTTCGGGCATTGCAAAATCGTTTTATTTGACTATAATATTGCATGTAGACAAAAAGCCCGCTCTGCGGGCGGAAAGGACGGATCTTTAATGGAACAGGAAAAATTCAAAATGCCCACCGGGGCGCTGGTCGCCTGCATACTGATAACGGTATTCCTGCTGGCATGTGTTGCCGGCGGTGTGCTATTCGTCACCGACAGGATCAATAATTCAAGGAACGGGGGCGGCGAAGCCATGACGACCGATCAGCCCGCCGTAACAAACGCGCCCGTTCAGCCCACTCAGGCTCCTGCCGTGCCCACTCAGGCGCCCGCAATGCCCACTCAGGCGCCTCTTGGCGAGCCCACGCCCGTGCCCACTCAGGCTCCCGCCAACGGCGGCACTCAGGCCGAGCCCGGCACTCCCGTGACCGATATACTTGCCAACTGCATGAACACCGTGGTCAGCATCGATATCTATGCCTCCAACGGCTATGAGGAGGTCGTAGCCGGCAGCGGCTCCGGCGTGCTCATCTCGAACGACGGCTATATCGTCACCTGCAACCACGTTGTGGAGGGCGCAAGGAGCATCGCCGTCTTCCTGAACGACGGCACAAAGTATCAGGCCGATCTTATCGGCAACGACCCCGTGACGGATATCGCCGTTATAAAGCTCAAGGCCGAGGGCGTCGTATTCCCCTATGCCACGCTCGGCTCCTCCGAGGCGCTGCGCGTGGGCGACGGCGTTTATGCGATAGGCAACGCGCTGGGCGAGCTTTCCAACACCGTGACCGAGGGCATCATTTCGGCTCTGGGCCGCGATATCGAGATCGACGGTCAGTCCATGTCGGTGCTGCAGACCAGCGCCGCGATAAACGAGGGCAACTCCGGCGGCGGCCTCTTCCTTTATGACGGCAGTCTGATCGGCGTTGTCAACGCCAAGTCCTCGGGCCTCACCTCCTCCGGCGCAACCATCGACGGTCTTGGCTTTGCGGTGCCCATCGACCTTGCAAAGCCCATTATCGAGGATATCGAGGCCTATGGTTTCGTGACCGGGCGCCCCTATCTGGGCGTATCCACCAAGAACGTTTCCTATGGCTACGGCATGTTCTCGTACTATTCCTATCCTCAGGTCGTCTCGGTGCTTGAGAACAGCCCCGCCGCCATCGCCGGCATTAAGGAGAACGATATCATCACCGCCATCAACGGCACCCCCGTCAACAGCTCCACCGCACTGCGCGTTGCCATCAACAAGTTCAAGGTCGGCGACGTGATCACGGTTTCCATACAGCGCGATAAGCAGACCATGGAGCTGCAGGTGACGCTGCTGGAAAGGACCGCAAGGTAAAAACGATCTGAAATCAAAACATGCCGTCGGGTGTTTCCCGGCGGCATTATTCGTATTATCTTGTTACCGATTCAGAATCCCCAAACTCATCCTCAGTATGATCAGCGCATCGACGGAATCGACTTCGCCGTCACAGTTAACGTCGCCGCGGAGCAGCTCGGCCTGGGTCAGCTCGACGACGCCCATGGAGCGGCGCAGGGCAAGAAGCGCATCGACGGAGGTCACGCTGCCGTCAAGATCGATATCGCCCAGCTCGGCGGCGTATTCCGAGCGCAGTATCTCGAGCCATTCCGAGGTGAGGTCGAAAAGCTCCTCATAGGAATCGACCTTGCCCTTGACCTGTGCCCGCACGACGCCGTATCTGTCCACGATGAGGGTCTGCGGGATGATGATGTATTCCGTCAGCTCCCCGTCGGCGGCCACGATCGTGAGCTCGTCGCAGATCACCATATGATTCCAGGTGTAGCCGTTTTCCGCAACGAAATCGACCGCCTGCTCTATCGTGGATGGGTTATCCCCGTAATATAGGGCGCCCCACACCTGCACGTCGGCTTCGGGCGTTTCGGAATAATACTCATGAAGCTGCTGAAAATGCGGCAGCTCGATCCAGCATGGGCCGCACCATCGCTGCCATATGTTTATGACGGTGAGCTCGGTCTCGGCAAAAATACTGCCGTCCACGGGCTCTCCCGCAAAGGTGTAGGACTCGAAGCCCGATATGTCCATGCCGACTCCGCTTTGGGGCGGTTCATCCGCGCCAAGCCCGGCCGCCGGAAGCATGAGCAGGGCGCACAGCGCGAGCGCGGCAAGCCTGCGGAAAATGCTGTTCATATGCTTCTCCTTACTGAGTCCTCTGGCTGAGGCCCTTTATGGAATACAGCACCCAATCGTGCTCGTCAAGCGTGATGACGGAATCGCAGTAGGGGCATTTGGCGCTCTTGTTAATGGTGACGGGCGCGCCGCAGTTGGGGCAGTTGATCGTCTGCATGGGAGCCGCGTCGCCCGTTTTAAGGCCGGAGGTGCGGCAAAGATCCCACTCGTAGGTCATGAATTTTTCTTTGTTGGGATCGCCCTTTACGATCTGTCCGGAGCCGTCGTCGGTGGTGTAGGTGCTGATGCGGGTGCTCATTTCAACGATCAGATGATCCATTCCGTCGCGCTGCATGAAGCCGCGGATATTGACGCCGAGCACCGCGATGTTCTCGATATGCGGCGTTTGATTCGCGCGTCTGATCTCGTCAAGCTGGCGCTCGGACTGATTGTAGAGCTCGTCGGTCAGATAGGGACGAAGGGGCGTTATATCCTTTTCACACCAGCAGTTCTGCAGTTGAACGTAGAGGTTTGAAAGCTTGGTCTGCATTTCGGATATGCTGAAGCCCTCGTCAAGATCCGCCGCATACTCGAGCATGGGTGAAAGCTCGGCGTCGGAAGTGGGCTGCACGTTGGTCTGCACGGGCGTCTGAGGCGCGTTCCTGCGCTTGACGCTGAGCACTATCAGTATCACGGCGACCAAGGCCAATACAAGCAGTATTTCGCCCGTGGTGCAGCTTACGGTCCTTGTGCCGTCGTCATAATCGTATGAATCCCCGCCGAATACCCAGAAGCCGCCGCTTGAGCCGCCCCAGCTTGAGCCGGAATCCGACCAGCCGCCTCCTCCGCCTCCGCCGTAATCGGAGCCGCCGCTGAACCCGCCGAAATCGGCGAACGCAGTAGTCGAAACCGCAAGGAGCGCGATAACGGCGATCACCGCCGCCAATATGCAAAGCCTTTTCTTCATACTGCCTCCAAATGATACGTTCAGAAGTATATACTTCAACGGTTACATTATAATACATCCGCGCTCTGCCGTCAAAGGTTTTTGTGATATTATTTTTCCTTCCGCGGCACGAGTCTTTTAAGCGTCAGGCAGCCGAACGCATAGCCGATGAGCGCGCCCGCCGTATTCACGATCAGGTCGTCCAGCTCGGACATGCCAGAGCCGAGTATGAATTGCCCCGTCTCCACGAGAAGCGAGAGCAGGAAGCCGCAGAGCAGCGCATGCGGCAGGCGGCCGTTCCACAGCCTTGCCATGAAGCCCGCCGGTGCGAACCACACCAGATTGCCCCCGAAAAGATAGGCAAAATACCTGTAATTGCCCGCTCGAAGGAGCTGCAGATAGAACGCGAACGCGCGAAGCTCTATCTCGCCGGAAAAAAGCCCGTGCGAAAAACATCCGTTTCGGAACACCGTGATCCGCAGCAGCACCGCAAGCCATATCACGGCCAATGCGTAAATAACCTTTTTCATGACGGCACACCTCAAAAACAGGCAAAAGCGGCGGGGAACGCGCCCCGCCGTTTTGTTTATTCGCTCATTATCTTATTCACGGCGTCGCGCCTGAACTGCGTGGTATAGAGGTCGTAATAATAGCCCCTCTTTTTGAGCAGTTCGGAATGCGTGCCGGATTCGGTGATCCTGCCCTCGCGTATGACCAGTATGCGGTCGGCGGAGCGGATGGTCGAAAGCCTGTGCGCGACTATGAAGCTCGTGCGGTTTTCGAGCACCTTTGTGATGGCGTTCTGAATGAGCTGCTCGGTCTCGGTGTCGATGGAGCTCGTTGCCTCGTCGAGCACGAATATCCTGGGATCGGCCAGTATGACCCGCGCGAAGGATATCAGCTGTTTCTGCCCGGTGGACAGCCTGCCGCCTCCCTCGCCCACCTCGGTATCATAGCCCTTTTCGAGCTCCTCTATGAACTCATCGGCATGCACGAGCCTTGCCGCTGCGCGCACCTCCTCATCGGTGGCGTCGGGCCGCCCATAACGGATGTTCTCGCGTATAGTAGTTGAGAACAGGTGCGGCTGCTGCAGCACGTAACCCAGACGGTCCTGCAGCCAGAGCTGGCTGCGTTCGCGGTAGTCTATGCCGTCGATCAGTATGCGCCCCTCAGTGGGCTCATAGAAGCGGCACACAAGGTTGACTATCGTGGATTTGCCCGCGCCGGTCTCGCCGACCAAAGCGATGGTCTGCCCTGCCTTTACTTCAAGATCGAAGTGCGAAAGCACCTTTTCGCCCTCATTATATGCAAAGCTGACGTCCTCGAATTTCACGTCGCCGCGGATATCCTCCCAGTTTTCGCGCTTGGGATCGAACGAATCGCCGTACTTGGCTGTGACCTCGTCCGAATCGGTTATCTCGGCTTCGGTATCGATCAGGGCGATAACGCGCTCGGCGGAGGCCTGTGCGGACTGCATCTCGGCGAATATGCCCGCAAGCTGCTGGATGGGATCGAATATGCCCGTGGAGTAGGATATGAACGAGCTTAACGTGCCCACCGTGATCACGCCGAGCCATGCCCATTTGCCGACGACGCTTATGCCGCCGAAATAGAGCGCAAGGCCGGTACCGATGGAACCAAGGCACATAACGATGGGCGTGAACATGGCCGAAAGCACGGCGGCTCTTATCGCCGACTTTCTCATGCGCCCGGTCTCTCCGCGGAATTCCTCTGAATTGCGGTCCTCGCGCACAAGGGTTTTCGTTGTTACCGCGCCCATGATGCCCTCGTTCAGCGCGCCGGTGATCCTGGAATTCTGCTTTCTCACCTCGCGGTAATGCTTGAGTATCTTCTTTTGGAAGTAGACGCAAATCACCGCAAGCGGGGGCAGCACGAGCACCACGATGAGAGCGAGTATGGGATTGAGCATGAACATGACCGCAACCATGCCCAATACGTAAGTGCCCGACCAGAGTATGTCTATGGCCGACCACGCTATCAGTTCGGAAAGCCTGCTGACGTCGGAGACCATCCTTGCCATGATATAGCCCACGGCGGTCTTGTCGTAATACGAAAAGCTTAGCTCCTGGAGCTTTTTGAAGGCGTCCTGGCGGATATCATAGGCGATATCCATTTCAAGCTTGCCGGAGCCCTTTATGAAGGAGAGCACGCCGATCCCCTGCAGTATTATGAAGCCCAGATAAACGAGCCCGAACGGCAGTATCCTGTCGACGTGCTCGCCCGCGATTATCTCGTCTATCGCATAGCGCGAGAGCAGCGGATAGATTATGTCTATCGCCGCAACTATCACGTTGGCAAGGATTATCAGCACGACCAGCTTCTTGGAGCGGAGGGCGTATTTTATAAGCTTCTTCCAAAGCTTGAAATCGACCTTTTGATCGAACTCCTTTTCCTGAATGGCGGAAGTGTAAAGCTCTTCCATTACGCTTCGCCTCCTTCCGAGATGAATTCATCCTCAAGGCTGTTTTGGATGCCCGCAATGCGCTTGTAGAGGCCCTCGCGGGCGATCAGTTCGTCATGCGTGCCGGAATCCACCAGCCTGCCGTGCTCGAGCACGAGTATCTTGTCCGCCGTCATAAGGGTCGTTATGCGGTGGGAGATTATGAACATGGTGCAGCGATCCTTCCTTCCGTTCAGCGCGTCGCGTATGGCGGCGTCGGTCTCGGTATCCACGGCGCTCATGGAGTCGTCCAGTATTATAATGGGCGCCTCCTGCATAAGCATGCGCGCTATCGCAACGCGCTGCTTCTGTCCGCCGGAGAGCGTCACTCCGCGCTCGCCCACGATGGTGTCATAGCCCTTTTCAAAGCCCTCTACAACGTCGTGTATGGCGGCTACCCTTGCAGCCTCGTAAACGCGCTCGTCGTCTGCCTGCGGATCCACTATGCGGATATTGTCCATTATGCTTCTGGAATAAAGGAAGGGCTCCTGCAGCACTATCCCTATGCTGCGCCTCAAATGATGGCGCTCGATATCGTTGATGTTAACGCCGTCGATAAGTATCTCGCCCTCGGTGGCCGTATAGAGCCTTTGCAGAAGCTGCACGAGCGTGGATTTGCCGCTGCCCGTGGAACCGAGGATCGCTATCGTCTGACCGCGCTTTGCCGTAAAGCTCACGTCTTTCAGCACGGGCTCGGTGCTGTCCTCATAGCGGAAACCGACGTTTTTGAATTCCACCTCGCCCTTTATTTCGGGGGTGAGCGCATTTCCGGGCTCGCTTTCAAGCGGAGCGGACATTATCTCGTCGATACGCCCGAGCGAAACGGACGCCTTGCCGAGGTCGGCCAATATACGGCCCAGCTGACGCACGGGCCAGGTGAGCATGGCGGTATAGGATGTGAACACGAGCATTTCGCCAACGGAGATGCGCCCTATGATGGCGAAATACGCTCCCACGCAGAGCGATATGAGTATCTGCGTATAGCCCACCGCGTCGGAGGCCGACCAGTAATAGGCCATTAGGTACGTGACCTTGAGCGTCTTCTTCCTGTAATCGGTGTTCTTTGCGGTAAAATTATCCAGCTCGCGCCTCTGCTGGCCGAATGCGCGCACCACGCGCACGCCGGTGAGGTTTTCCTGTATGGCGGCGGAAAGCGCTCCCTCCGCCTCGTCAGAATCGGCAAAGCTGTTCTTGACCGCCTTGAAATAGACGAATGACGAAACGGTAAGTATCGGCATGAGTATGACCGACCAGAGCGTGAGCAGCGGATCCATATTGATCATGATGACCGCGGCGATTATCACCATCAGCACCGTCCTTATTATCTCAAGGAGCTGATTCTGAATGAAGCGCCTTATCGTGTCGACGTCGGAAGTACATCGCTGCACCAGATCGCCCGTCTGCACGTGCTTATAATAATCAAAGGGCACGTTGGCAAGATGCTCGTAAAGATCGTCGCGCATGTTCTTTGCCATCCCCTCGCCCGCATAGGCGATATAGCTGCGGCGAAGATAGGTGGTGAACGCGTTTATCGCTGTGAAGAGCACCAGCACGATCGCCATTATATAGAGATGGTCGAGCATGAAGCTCCTGCCGCCCAGCGATTCCACCCAACTGATAACAAAGCCCGGCACGGCGCCGCTGCCCGCCTCATACCCCTCTTCGGCATAAGGCAGGAGCACGTAGTCGATCGTGAAGCTCGTCACTATCGGGATGAGATATGCCGAAACGATGGCCAGTATAAGCCCCGCCGCGGCAATAAGGAAATAGGCGTTGGTGCCGCGCAGAAAGCGCTTGACCAGCTTATGATTTATGGGCTTGTGCACCCTCTTTGGCTTTTTATCGTTGTTAATTGCTGTTTCCATGGTTCCTCCGGTCTTTATCCAACAAAAAAGCGGGCTTTCGCCCGCAGAAGATCCTTATAGTCCGGCCTTGATCAAAAGCAGACCGCACTGAAATCCACCTTGGGCATTGCGTAGATTGTGATTTTAAATTTCCTGATGCGCATCGGTGCGGCCTCCTTTCCTGATATTTCCATGTGAGTATAACCCAACCTTGCGCTTTTGGCAAGGCTTTTTATAAATATATTCCGCTTATATGCCCATCCGGTGTTGACATAGCGGGGCCGTTTGCATATAATAAGCTTTGTTAGCACTCGGCTTGTTTGAGTGCTAACAGTTCCCCTTCCTCCCCGCGTGAGCCGGATTGGTGGCGGCTCACAGCGGATCGGGGATCGGGGCTGTTGATCAAGTTTATTATTCACTATAGGAGGATATCTATATGAAACTCAGACCTCTTTCCGACAGAGTCGTCATCAAGTCCCTCGAAGCAGAGGAGACCACAAAGTCCGGCTTTATTCTTGCCGGCAACGCCAAGGAAAAGCCCCAGATGGCGGAAGTCATCGCGGTGGGTCCCGGCGGCGTAGTCGACGGCAAGGAAATCACCATGAACGTCGCTCCCGGCGACCGCGTGTTCTATTCCAAGTATGCGGGCACCGAGATCAAGATGGACGGGCAGGAATACATTATCGTCCGCCAGAACGATATCCTGGCGGTCGTTGAAGACTGATTGGAGGTAATATTATGGCAAAGCAGCTTAAATACGGCGAGGACGCAAGGCGCGCTCTTGAAAAGGGTCTTGACACCCTTGCGAATACCGTTAAGATAACTCTGGGCCCCAAGGGCCGCAACGTGGTGCTGGACAAGAAGTTCGGCGCGCCCCTCATCACCAACGACGGTGTGACCATCGCCAAGGAGATCGAGCTTGAGGATCCGTTTGAAAATATGGGCGCTCAGCTTGTGAAGGAAGTCGCCACCAAGACCAATGACGTCGCGGGAGACGGCACCACCACCGCCACACTGCTTGCGCAGGCCATCGTGCGCGAGGGCATGAAGAACGTTGCCGCGGGCGCCAACCCCATGGTAGTCCGCCGCGGCATCGAGAAGGCCGTTGAGGAAGCCGTAGCGGGCCTTAAGGAGCTCTCCAAGCCCGTCACCGGCAAGTCCGAGATCGCTCAGGTCGCCTCCATCTCCGCCTCCGACGAGCGCATAGGCGCCCTCATTTCCGACGCAATGGATAAGGTCGGCAACGACGGCGTAATAACCGTTGAAGAGGGCAAGACCATGAAGACCGAGCTGCGCTTCACCGAGGGTATGCAGTTCGACCGCGGCTATGCCTCCGCCTATATGGTCACCGATCCCGACAAGATGGAAGCCGTTCTCGACGATCCTTACATACTCATCACCGAGAAGAAGATCACCAACATTCAGGAGATACTGCCCGTTCTTGAGCAGATCGCAAAGCAGGGCAGGAAGCTGCTCATAATCGCCGAGGACGTTGAGGGCGACGCGCTTGCGACCCTGGTCGTGAACAAGCTGCGCGGCATATTCACCTGCGTTGCCGTAAAGGCTCCCGGCTTTGGCGACAGGCGCAAGGAAATGCTCAAGGATATCGCCATACTCACCGGCGGTCAGGTCATTTCCGAGGAGCTTGGCATGGAGCTTAAGGACGCCACGATCGATCAGCTCGGCTCCGCACGCCAGGTAAAGGTCGACAAGGAGAACACCACCATCGTTGAGGGCGCCGGCGACCCCGAAGAGATCGCGGCACGCGTAAAGATGATCAGGAGCCAGATCGCCGAGACCAAGAGCGAATATGACAAGGAGAAGCTGCAGGAGCGCCTTGCGAAGCTCGCGGGCGGCGTGGCCGTCATCTCCGTTGGCGCGGCTACCGAGCCCGAGATGAAGGAGATCAAGCTTCGCATAGAGGACGCGCTCAACGCCACCAAGGCGGCCGTTGAAGAGGGCATCGTTCCCGGCGGCGGCATCGCGCTCATCAACGTGATCGACCGCGTAAAGGCGCTTGAGAACACCACCTTCGGCGACGAGAAGACCGGCGTGCAGATCATCGTCCGCGCGCTTGAGGAGCCTCTGCGCCAGATCGCGGCCAACGCGGGTCTTGAGGGCAGCGTAATAGTTGCCAACGTGCGCGCCTCCGGCAAGATCGGCTATGGCTACGACGCCGCCAAGGACGAGTACGGCGAGATGTTCGAAAAGGGCATCATCGACCCGACCAAGGTCACCCGCTCCGCTCTGCAGAACGCGGCCTCCGTATCGTCCATGGTGCTCACCACCGAGAGCCTGGTCACCGATATCCCCAAGCCCGAAGCACCCATGCCCGCCGGCGACCCCGGTATGGGCGGAATGTATTGATTTAAACGCCAAGCGCCCCGAGAGCGATCCCGGGGCGCTTTTTTGATTCTTCAAATACCTTCTTCAACCTCCGCTTGTGCCGAGATCGGTGAGCTTAACTCCGTTGTCGGTGAACTCAACGAGCACTTTGCCGAACACGTGCGCGTGATCGCCGCAACCGTATTCCGCGGTACCCTGTGCCTGAACGGAGACTATTTCTTCGGCGCAGGCGCAAAGCCCGTCGTCTTCGATCGTCCAATACAGCTGCAGATCCTCGGGCGAAAGATCGCCCTTTTCAAGCCCGCGATCCTCTATCCATGCGTTCATTGAATCGTAAAGCATATTTTTAAGCGATTCGAGCTCCGACTCCGAGAGCGTACGCGAGGCAAACGGCGCGTAGTCCTTGCCTAACATCTCCCATTTGCCTTCGGGATATGCCGGGCTTGTGGAATAGGTGCATTCGTAATTGGTCTCTGCCCCGCCCAGGCAGAATTGAAAGCTCACGTCGAAATACTCCTCGCCAATGAATACGCGCTCCTTTAAGAGCTCGCGCGGGATGGCGGCGAATTCGGGGTACTGTTCCTTTAAAAGCTCATAGTAACGGTCGGCAAGCTCCTGCTCCTTTTCGGTAAGCTCGAACTTTTCGGGGCGAACGGCGGAAGCCGACGCCGCCGGTGCGGGCGCCGAAGAAGTGCATGCCGTAAGAAGCAGCGCGAATATCAGCGTAATCAAAAATGCGTATCTTTTCATATTCAACACCTCCTTC
>JAFXZJ010000021.1 GCA_017541305.1 Clostridia bacterium
ATTCGTGGGCGCCGCCGTGGGCTTGGGAGTGCTCGTCGGAGCCGCCGTGGGCGCCGCCGTAACCGCCGTTGTGGGCGCCGGAGTGGGCACGACGACGGGCGCCTCCGTCGATGCTTCGGTGGGCGCGGCAGTGGGCGCGTCGGTCGGCGCGGGCGCGGGCGCCTCGGTGGGCGCTTCGGAATAAACGGGCTCGGACGTGGTCCCCTCTGTGGGCGCCTGCGTCTGTTCCGCGGCCGGCGCCGCAGTATCGGCGGGATCGGCGTTGGCTTCGGGCTCCCCGCCGTTCAAGCGGAAGCAGGCGGCGCATCCCGCAATGAATATGATAGCCATTAAAAGCGATATAATCCGTTTCATCAAATGACCTCCGGATCGATGATGTGTTAAAGCTTATTATATCACGACGGGGCTTTTCATTCAATCCCCGCCGTCTCGACCGAGACGACCTTCGTGTACCTTTGAAGCGGCAGCTCGCCGTCATGCGGGAGGCCGCAGTACTCCTCGGACATGCTCCGTCCGTCGGTGATCCTCACCGCGCCTGCGCGAAGGAACAGCTCCGCGGCCTCGTCCCTCGCGTCCTCACGGCAGGCGAGGCCGACCGTCTGCAGCCGTCCCCTGTAAGGGAGCATTGCGGTGAGTATCTCGCCCCTTGGAAGCGGCCTCACCCAGCAGCTCTTGAAGCCATGCGCGGGCAGGAGCACGCTTTCGCGGTACGCGGTCACGCAGCAGCCGTCCCTCAAAAGCACGCGCTTGTCCCCGCCCTCGAGCTGCTCGGTATAGGCTTCGAGCGTCCTTTGGGCGGTCACGCGCATATCGGACGGCGGATAGCCTTTCGCGGCGTTCTCGAGGACGTCCGCAAAGCGCTCCGCAAATTCAAGCACGCGGCCGAAATCGTCCGTGTCGACGAATATCCCCTGACAGGAGCTGCAGAAGAGCTGATCGGTCGCGCAGATATTCTCCGCTATGCCCGAGAGCGCGGATTCGTCCGCATCGGGCGAGGCGTAGGCGAAGCTCAGCTTATGCCCCCACTCGATCAGCTTTGTGCCGGGACCTGCTAAGCGCCTTACGGCCTTCACCGCCTCGTCGCCGCCCCATACGACGACCGCGTCCGCAAGCCCGCAAAGCGCCTCAAGCGATCCCGTATCGGTCGAGGGCACGTCGAATATCTCTATATAGGGCGCAAGCTTGGGCTCCGTCTCGCAGAGCGAATTCAGTATCGCCGCCGAAAGACCGTTGTCCTCCCGCGGGAGCTTCAACAGGTTCACGTTGCCCGCAAGCAGCCCTTCTATCACGCTGAACGCGGGGAGCGCGTCGACGTTGCCCGCCGAAACGTGGAGCAGCACCCCAAGCGGCATGCGCTCCTGACGCACGGGTCTTTCGCAGAACAGGGGCGTGAACACGCCGGGGCTCTGAAGCTCGCGCGAAACGCGGTACGAGAGGTACTCCCGGCTGAGCATTCTCCTTGCGGCCGCTATCTCGGCGCTCGCCTTGCTCCCGGGGATCCCAAGCGCCTCGAGCATCGCCGTGTATTCGGGCGCGGCAAGCTCGTCCGAGAGCCTGCCGCAGGCGTTTATCACGGTCTCCGACTTCAGCGCGGGACCGGAAAGCGCCGCCGCTATGCGTTTTTTGAGCTTCTCGGCGTCCGCCTTGCTTTTTACGAACAGATCATCCATCCCGGCCTCCAATGAGCTCCGCGGCGCTCGCGGCGCAGGTCTTTATCCCCTTCACGCCCGCGCGCCCCTTAAGATCGAAATACGGCGTATTCAGCCCGCACGCGCATCCGCCCCCGTGCCTTACCGCGATATCGTCCGTCACAACGCTTAGCAGCGGCATGGAGGTGACGAGCGGACAGATGAAGCTCAAAAGCCCCTCGCTTCCGTCCTCCACGGGCTCGAGCGTGCTCACATTCCTTATTATCACGCGGCTGTAAGCGGGGATATGGAAATGCCCCTCGCGGCATTTGACGTACGCCATGGGATGCTCCACGGCGCTGTAGAATTCGAGGCAGTTCTCCCGCTTAATCCCAAGGGTCTTTTCGATAAGCTCATAGAACTCGCCGCGGTCGATCTCCTCCCCGGCAAACCGCTTCCAGCCGCCGCCCAGGAGTATCTTGGAGCCCCTCGGAAGCTTAAGGCTGACCCCGCGTTTTTTAAGCGCGTCCGCGAGAAAATACATATACGCAGGGAACCCCACGAAGCGCACCGGGAACGGGCCCTTCGAAAAGCGCATGAGCGCCTCGTACACGCCCTCGGGATCCGGCTCGTAGCCCGCGCCCGTGTCGCGGAGCGCGTAGACTCTCTTGAGCGCCGGGGCGAATTTGGTCGTGCCGTAGGCGGTCTTCGCCGCGCCCATATCGTTATGCGCGCTCGGCTCGTAGCCCAGGACGATGTAATTTACGGGCACGGGAGAGAGCACGCGGTGGTACAGAAAGAAACGTATCATCATGCCGACGCCGAGAAAGAGGCTTCGCCCGTCGAGCCCTACGACGCTCTTCGAGCCGCTCGTGCCCGACGACGTCGCCAGCACTTTAAGCTTCTTCTCCGGCACCGAAAACAGCCTGTTCCGCTTGAAGAAGAGCGTCGGAAGAACGGGAAGCTTATAAAGGTCGTCCTCGGTCTTAAGCATGGCCGGATCGAAGCCGCGTTCACGCAGTATGCGCGCGTAGCCCTCGCAGTTTGCGGTATGGTATTCTGCAAGCTCCCTGACCGAGCGCAGAAAGAGCCCGCTGTCGCGCGGGGCCCGGTAGGGATCCCTTTTCAAAAACAGCTTCCTGCGTTTTTCCATAAAAGCCCTTCCCGCCTCCGCCCATTGCGGGCTCCGGCAAATGCGATATTTGATTATAGCATATTTCGCGCGCTTTGGCGATCCCCTCACCAGATGAAATTCGATTTGAGCATCTCGCCGTTGTCGATCAGGATATCCTCGCCCGTCATCGAACGGTTTATGACGGTAATAAAATACGCAAGCTCGGCGATCTCGCAGGGCTCCGCCCATTTGCCAAGCAGGGTCTCTGCCCTGACCGCGGCATAGAGCTCCTCGCTCTCGAGTATGTGCCTGTTGGCCTCGGTGATCACGCCGCCCGGGGATATGCTGTTGCAGGTGACGCCGCGCTTGGCAAGCTTCAGCGCAAGGTTCTTCATATAGCCCACGAGCCCCGCCTTGCTTGCGACGTAGTACGGAAATTCCGCGCCGTTTCGCGCGGACGCCGAAGCAATGAACAGCACCGAGCGCAGCGCGGGACTTTCGGCGTAATGCTCCGTGAAGGCGATAGTCGCAGTAAGATTCACCCCGATCGCGTCACGCTCGTCAAGCGTGCCCGCGTTGTTTACGATCACCTCGGGATCGGGGACTTCGGGAAGCGTATTCGACCTGATATCGCATATAAAATGGGTGTATCCGGGATGCTCGATCGACGCGGGCAGTATATCCACGCCCCACACTTTATGCCCCTGCCCGAGGAATTTTTCCGCTGTCGCCCGCCCTATGCCGCGGGAAGTGCCGGTGATAAGTATGTTCATTCGGCCTCCTGCGCCTCGCGCACGCGCATGATGCGCCTTGATATACGGTAGCCCAATGGCGAGAAAACGACCTCGAACAGCAGCTCCGCCGCCGCTCCGGTGAGCGCGCAGGTGAAGCACTGAAGGAGCGTCCAGCCGAAGAACAGCTTGCTGACTATGAGCGCGAAGATCAGGTTGTCGGCAAACTGGCCTATGAAGGTCGACACATATGATCTGAGCGCGAACGCCCCGAAGCCCCTGCTGCCCACGAGCTTTCCCAGACCGTAATTGAGAAAATTGTTGATAAGCGCCGATGAGACGAACGCTATCGAGCTGCCCAGGATTATGTACCAGGTGCCGCTGAAGGTGTTGTCGAGCGCGGTGTTGATCACAAGCTCGCTGCCCTCAACGAAGCTCTCGCCCCACACGCCGGGAATATGCCCCGCAATGAAGAACACGAGCGCCATCAGCAGATTGAAAAGCAGCGCCGCGATCGACATAAGCGTCGCCGCCCTGGGCCCGTAGCAATGGGTCATAACGTCCATCGAAAGGAAGGTGAGCCACGAAAACAAAATGCCGCAGTCCAGCGCGAGCCAGTCAAGGCCTGTGTCGATGCTCTTGTTTGCCAGAAGGTTCATGCCCACTATGGAGAGTACCATGAGCGTTACGAGTATCGGCGGGACGGTGCGCAAAAGGGTGCGGAATTCGGAAAATGCTTTTTTCATGTTATTCTGTTCTCCTTGTTTTTTGGTAGACGGTGGTTGCCAAGAGACACCGTTGCCCCCTTTGGGAGCGTTTGGGATTATAACACAGCGTTCCGTTTCCCGCAAGTGAAACGCAAAAATATAAAACGCGCCCGGGATGCATCCGCATAAGAAGCTCTCCCGGGCGCGCCCTGTAAAGCCGTTATTTGCCCGTCACTTCGGAATCCGACCAGCACAGGGTCTGACCGTAATCATCGGAATTGGTGAAGGCGTATTCCCTGCCGCCAACGCTTATCGTGTGCTCGCCCTTGGAGTGGAGCGACAGCGTCAGGCTCGAAACTCCCGCGCCGGCCTGCACCTTGCCATATCCCATGGCCGCCAGCGTGCCGCCGGTTACGGATACGCCCTGCTCGGCGTCGACCGCCGCCGCCATCTCGGAATTGGGCCCGCGCACGATCACCACGCCGCCGGACTGCAGATATACGCCGTTGGAATCGATGCCGTCGACGTCGCCATGGGGCGAAACCGAAACGTCAAGGAAGCCCCCCGTGATATTCACCGCGGGGTTGGTCACGCCGCGGCATGCGTTGACGCCGTCGTCGGAGGCGGTGATGACCGTGTTGCCTCCGGATACGTTGATAACGTTCGCTTCCATGCCCTCATACGCGCTGTCGATGTTCACGTTGCCGCCCGCGATATTCACAGTGCTGCCGTGTATGCCGTCCGCGCCGCTCACGGCCTTCTGTCCGCGTCCGCCATTGGGGCCCGTCCTGCCGCCGCCCGTCTTGCCCTCGGGCGCAAACACGCCTATCGTGACGGCGCCGCCCAGTATGTTCACAATGCCTTCGCCCGATCCGCCCGCGTCGAACGCCATGCCGTAATCGGCATGGAGCCCGTCGTCAAAGCTCGAAACGCTTATCGAGCCCGCGCGGATATTCAGTTCGTTCTGCGCCTTTACTCCCTTAAACGAATCCGCCTGGGAAGAATCGGATGTGTAGCCGCTGTAAGTGCCGGTGTAGACCGCAACGATGGCGGTGTTGCCCTCCTCGTCCGCGCAGAGCTCGAAGTTATGCGCCGCCTGTATGCCGTCTCCCGCGGCATAGACCGCGATGCTGCCCCCCGTGAAGGTGATATCGCCCCTCGTCCTGCCGTTCTTGTTCAGGTTGGTATTGGAGGTCTTGATGCCGTCGCCGTCGGTGGATATCGCAACGATCCTGCCGCTCTTGACCGTGATGGAGTCGTTGCCCTTTATCGCAGACTTATACGCCGTCACCTTCAGCGAAAGCTTCTGCAGGATCAGATCCTTGGATGTGTAAACGCCGTTGTTGTAACCCGCGTTGATAACAAGAGTTCCCGCGCCCTTCAGCTTCAGGTCGGCCTCGGCCGATATCG
Organism: Clostridia bacterium; assembly: GCA_017541305.1. Classification (GTDB taxonomy): domain Bacteria; phylum Bacillota; class Clostridia; order Christensenellales; family CAG-138; genus UBA3857. The sequence goes on from JAFXZJ010000021.1 coordinate 5,591, forward strand.
CGCCCTCGCCCAGGGTCTCGTCCTCGACCGTCTTGGCGGAGCGCCCGTCGTTTATCACGTTCTCGGTGCCCTTCTTGGCCGAAATCTCCACCTTGCCCGCGGAAACGATCTTAAGGGGCGAATCGGTCGAGCAGCTGATGGTCGTGCCGGAAAGATCCAGCGCGACCTCGTCGTCCTGCCCGGCGGAAACTATCACTTGGCCCGAAAGCCTGCCGCGCAGCGTGTAAGTGCCCGCCCCGGTCACCGTGTAAACGTCCCCGTTCCGGTCCACCCTGCCGTCGGCGGTGGTGATCGTGAATTCTCCCTCCGCCTCGCGCGCGGTGATCGTGGAATCCGTTGCGGCGTCCTCCGAGCCTCCGTCATTGCCCGAAGGCGTCCCGCCCGATCCGTTCTCCGACCCGCCGCAGGCCGCAAGCGCAAGCAGCAGCGCGCAGAGCAGCGCCGCCGCGATCCTCTTCAAAAGCTTATTTCCCATATTTATGTTCCTTTCAAACGCATCCGCGGGCGATCCCGCGGCAAATTCCGACATGTACTATACTACCATACCGCGCGCCCGATTACAATCCCCGACATTTCAAAGTCAGCGCATTGCCGCCATTTTGCCATTCCCGCGGCAAAAATAATCATATATGAAAAAAATGCTTGCATTACGCCTCAATAGGCGCTATAATATCAACCGATTCGGGGCATTAGCACAGTTGGTAGCGCGCAACGTTCGCAATGTTGAGGTCAGGGGTTCGAATCCCCTATGCTCCACCAAAGGAAAGCACAGGCAAACCGCCTGTGTTTTTCTTTGGTCCATGTTGAGCAATAGGGGATCGAACCCCGAAAGGGCGGGCGCCGTAAAGAAAAAGCCAACTGCTTGGCTTTTTCAGGCGAACGCCGCAGCGGCTGTGCCGACGCGGGAAAAAATCCCCTATGCTCCACCAAAGGAAAGCACAGGCAAACCGCCTGTGTTTTTCTTTGGTCCATGTTGAGCAATGGGGGATCGAACCCCGAAAGGGCGGGCGCCGTTAAGAAAAAGCCAATTGCTTG
>JAFXZJ010000022.1 GCA_017541305.1 Clostridia bacterium
CCAAGCAAAAACGGACCGCATCGCGGTCCGTTTTTGTTTGGCATATTTTCGCCCTGAGGGATCGAACCCCGAAAGGGCGGACGCCGTTAAGAAAAAGCCAACTGCTTGGCTTTTTCAGGCGAACGCCGCGGCGGCTGTGCCGACGCGGAAAAAAATCCCCTATGCTCCACCAAAGCGGAATCAGACGAACTTTTACTTCTGGACCACCGGGTTCGCAGTCAAAGTCAAAATCTGAGGATGCAAAAGTTTTGCCACCTCCTGATGGGGGTGGCATTCTTTGTTTTGGAGATGTTGAAACACAAGCGCGGATATGGTAAACTTATCCCGATATAATATCGCGAGGTCAATTATGAGCGAAATAACAATCAGGATCCTTGGCAGCGAAAGCGAAGCGGAGCTTATCGAATTCAACAAGCTCTGCTTTCCGACGGACTTTTGGAAGGAAGAGGATTGGCGAGAGCTCCTTTCGGATCCGCGCGCGGTCTATTACGCACTGCTCGACGGCGAAGAGCTCGTCGGGAACGTTTTCATTTATAACTGGCAGGGCGAATACGACTACGTCAAGATAATGAATCTGTCTGTCAGGCTGGATCACCGCGGCAGCGGGCTTGCGCACAAACTGCTCGAGCACGTGACCGCGGAGATGAATAAGCTCGGCATGAAGCGATTCTGCGGAGAAACAAGGGAAACGAACTTTGCCATGCAGAAGGTCTTCGAGGGCTGCGGATATCGGTTGAACAGGATCGAAGAAGGGTATTTTGGCGAGCCCCCCGAGAGCGCATATAAATACGTTCTGGAGATCGTGTGACGGAACGCCGTGCAGGAAAAATAATTATCATAAATCCCGCTTCATATCAATCAAAAGCAATATAAATTCATGTTTGCGGGGTTTGAACCGAACCAAAAGTCAGACAACAGGATTAATACTATCCTACATTTAAAACATTGAGAGTGGGCGAGCAGATTTTCGCTGAATCAATGAGGAGGATCGCAGATCGACTCGGAGCGTCCGTCAAGATTCGACGGAGCAACTACGGCGGAAAAGATGCCGTCCGAATAAGGGCTTCATGTGCAGGATAGTATAAGGCTGTTTCTATCGTCAAATAATGAAAGAGGCTGCTGCAGGCAATCACCCATCCTGCAGCAGCCTTGTTTTTACATCCTGTCAGGCATTCAGCCTGTGCCGCCTTTTATCCTCGTCCGGGTCGGGCAGGATCGCAGCGGTATGCGTGAAGGAAGCTGCGACAGCGCTCCCGGAGCCATCCGAGCCGCAGCAGTCGAGCCAGTATCGGTTTTCAACGGCCTCGCCGAAGCTGACCTCCGCGGTCTTACCGCGCTCGACCCTGGCGGTTTGGGCCGAGGCTGCGCCATAGCGCCAGCTCCAGTCCGAATGCTCCTTAACGGTGTAATTGCCGGCGGGCAGGGCTTTTATCACGGCGCTTGCGCTCGTTTCTCCGGCCGCAAGTACGATCATAACTTCGAGAGACAGCGCATTCTCGCCGTCCGGTCCTTCGACCGCGAAGATGAAGCTCTGCTCCCTCGCGGCGTCCTCGGCGGAGCGGGTCACGCTGATCCTCAGTACGCCGCTGTAATGGGTGTTGATCACGTTATAGCCATCGATCTTCGTCTCATAACCGGGAACCGGATCCTCTGCTACGGTGTAGGTTATCTCTCTGCCGTCCTTTGTCTTAGGCTGATTCGGGAAGAAGTACTTCCAGTCGCCCGCCCTTGAGGTCACGGCGGAAGCGACCTCCACGCCGTCCGCAAGCAGGCGGATCGTGACGGTCTCCGGGCGGATGCCGTCCGCGTCGCCTCCATCCCGCCATATCTTCGTGCCGGAGATGGTGAAGTTCTCCTTATGCCAGGTGTTCGTGATATCGAGCCCGTCGATCTCGCAGGTGTAATCGTCCTTGTAAGCATAGCCGGCGGGGTACTCCTCCGAAACGCAGTAGTATGTGAACGGGCTTGCGTCCTCGGGTTTATCGATGGACCAGGTCCACTCGTCCTGACCCGCAAATTCGGACTTTCTCAGCGTGATGGGCGAGCCTTCGATATCCCCGTCGGCATCCTTGACGTGGATCAGGATATATTCGGGACGCTTGCTCTCTTCGTCGTCCACCCAGAACTTGGAGCCGCTGAGCGTATCGTCGTCATCGGGATCCCAATCTATCTTGATGTTTATGACGTTCGCCATGAGGTGATAGTCGTCCACCACCGTGCTCCAACCGAAGTTGCTGATATCGTCCATCGTCAGCGACTTCGCCTTTTCAAGCGCCTTGCCTGTAAGGCCGGAGAGGTCGAGAATATCCTCGGGGTTTTCGATGCCGAGTATCGTCGGGATCGCCTTTGTCGGGATGCTGATATAGCCGTCGAACGGGTTGAATGAAACGGGCAGCGAGAAGCCGATAAGGTATTTGATGATCTGCCTGATGATCTCGCTCCAAAGCTCGGCGCCCTTATAATCCATCGGAACGCCGCAGTTGTACTTGCTGAGAACGAATTCGGCCTTCCAGTCGCAGTCCTCGTCGACCTTCGCGACAGCAAGCTTAGGTATCTTGATGCCGAAAATCTTTTCGGCGATCTTGCCTATCATACTCACGTCGAGGCCGATCGTCAGCTCGCTGAGCAGCGTCAGCGCGTCCTTGCCGCCCTCCTCGGGGTTTATCACGGGGAATTCGTAATCGAGTACTCCGCCGATGTCGATCCCCGCCGCGCTTGCAAGATCTGAGGCGCTGTCGAGCGCGCCCTCCTTCGGGCTGCACATGAGTACGACCCACGCGGAATCGGGCATATCGTCGTCGTCAACGCCGATGCCGATCCAACGCTTTATAACGTCGATCTCGAGGATCGCCATATTGGTGATTGTGTATGTGCTGCCGCTCTTTTTATACTCCACCTTATACTTCGTGACGTGCGCGTCCTCAGTGCCCCCGGAGAGGACAGAAACGTATTCGTCAACGTGATAAGTGACCTCATTCGTCGTTTCGCCCTTGTCGCTGTCGTCCTCGTCATAGACGATTCGTGCGTCAGCAGATGCGAAGGAGAGCAGCTCCATCAGCTTTTCGTATAGGTTATTCGGCGTTGTGCCGAGCTTGTCGAGCAGCGAATCGTAGCCCTCGTCCGCGGCGTTTCTGATATCCTCCGGCAGGCTGTCCCAATAGGTCTTGCCCTCGGTCCTCAAGATCGAGATCCACTCGTCGTACTTTTCCTTGCCCTGCACGATCAATTCGCGCAGCCTTCCGCCAAGCTCCTGAAGGGCGGTTTCCTCGCGAAGCTCGCGCACGCGGTAATCGGAGCTGCCGGAGCTGTAGCCCTCAATATAAAGCGAAGCCTTCCAATCGTTGTCATCGTCCAATTTGACAAGCTTCACGGTCTCCCACTTGCCGTCCTTCTTCTTTTGAACGACGGCTTCGATGCTGTCCGGCCTATCCTTCTGCTCAAGGTCGATATCCCATTCCTTCTCGATGGTGAGCGACGGATAGCGGTTGACGAACTCGGCGATATTCGTCGAATTGTCGTCGGTCGGGACCTCGCCCTCCTTCGTCACCCAGCTCTTGAACTTGACCGTGCCGTCGGGGTTGGTGCTCTTTACCACCAGCACCTCGCGAACGGCCTCGTCATATTTGCAGGCTTCGTCCTCGCCCTTTATCTCCTTAAGGGAGTAAACGTAGATGCCGTCCTCGTCGATGAAGAACTCGGCCTTGGTCTCGCCCGCGCCGTTGATTGTGAGATCGTTTTTCAGCGGCTGGGGGTAGGTTTGATCCTCGCCTTCGTAACCGAACTTCGGATCGAGTCTGAATTTATACTCCTCATTCTCGTTCTCGGGGTGGCCCTCGACGGTCTTCTTGACGGTCATTGGGTAATAACCCGTCAGCTTATTGGTGACGCTGCAGGTCCACGTGCGGGTCTGCTCGTCGAACACGGGCTCGGAGTAGGTCGCGGTATAGCCGTAAACGTGGCTCTCGATGACGGAGTAGGTCAGCTCATTGCCCTCCGCGTCGTGGCCGGGGAGGTACTTGGCCTCGAACCTGCCGTCGGAATTCACAGGCACGGTGACGGTCTTAACGTACTCCTCGTTCTTGTTGACGACGGAAAGCTGCACGCTCTCGGGACGCAGGTCCTCATGACCCTCGTCGCCCTCCCACGTGACGGTACCTGCCACGTTCATGTAGTCGGCGCCGACCCATGTGTATGTCACACGGAAGTAGATATCGTCCTTGGTTTCCGACGTCTTGGTTATTGTGACTTTAAAGCCGTCGGGTTTATCCACACGAACGGAATAAATGAACTTTTTCCCGCTGCCGTCGGAACGCGAAAGACTATTGCCGTCCGGGTCCTTAAAGACCACAACATCGCTATAAGGTCTTCCGTTATTAACGATCTGTTCCCGCGAGATCATTTCGTCGTCGCGGAACACCTCCGCAAACACGCTTTGGGGGACAGCGTCGGACGGCATGCCTGAAGCGTTTTCCCACTGCTGATCGATATGGATATGCAGGTTATCGCTCACGCAGATATAACGGACGGTAAATCTGTAACACAGGTTGCCAATGCCGGCGTTGGTGTAGGCATAGGGGCGCTCCTTGATGGTGGTGTAACCGGATATGTTCGGCGCTTCGACGATATAGTTCGATATGTCGGCGACCTCGTTCTTTTTCCTGTCGGTGTTGTAGGTCCACCAATCGTTCTGCTTTTGCAGGGTGAAGTCCCATCCGCCCTTGCCGGTCGCGTAATCCACCGCGCCGATGTCGATCTGGCTTATGTCCTCCGGAGGGATATCGAATACCGCCTGCGCCTCGGCAAAGACGGATTCATACTGAATGGCGTGGTTTAAAAGGTTGAGCCCGAAGGCCATGCCCACCCACAGGGGCCCTTCGTCGCCGAAGGGTATGTACTCCTGTACAGTGTATTCCGCCTCGGGGTCGTAGTCGTCAAGGGTAAGCTTCCAGTACCAGAGGTTGGTCTGGATCGTACATTCTTCCTTGTTGAGCGTCAGCTCGCGAATCTTAACGCCATCTTTTAGGATGGAAAGCACAACGTAGTCCGTTGGGGAATAGTTCGCATATGAAGTCGGCTTCCACCGGATGGTGCCGGAGATGGTGTTTTCCGGCAGAGGGTCGGTGTTTACGACTACAGCCGTCATTTGGGCGTCATAATTGAGCGTGGCTGCGCCGGGCAGCGAGTTGTAATTACCGAAGGACTTGACAGTCGCCCGCGAGGTGAGGTCGTACTCATACCTCAGCATGTTTTCCATAACCGAGCTGTCAAGCTCATATGCCATGTACTGCAGCCTTACGCCGCTGCGGTACTTGGGCACGATGCAGCTTTGATACCAGCTGTTGTCGTCGCTCACCTTTACAATGGCAAGGGGGCGGTTTTCAATGCTGCTGAGGTCATCCCCCACGGAAAGCACGTCGGCCGCGATCAGGCTCTTTATCGTCTCAGAGCCTCCGCCAAGGGGGTCGAGAACCATGACCCATTCGTCCGGCACCGCACGCTCCTCGGCCTTGTTTTCCCAACTGGCGGCGGGCTTCTGCAAAAGGGCAAGATAAACCTGCTCCGCCTTGTTGGCGCTGTCGCTCAGCACCCAGCTCTTGCGCATGCGTATATTCATAACGGCCTCCGCCGAAACCGTCATGAAAATTGTATCGTCCGTCCTTTCCTCCTGGTAGGAGATGTAAAAGTCGTTGCGGTGGGCCGGCTCGGTATTGCCGGTCGCGTCGGTGTATGCGGGGATGGGCATGTTCAAAATGACGTTGTCATTCTCCGGAGTGACGACGCCCACGTACTCATCAAGTATGCGGACGCGGTATTCGTAGAGGAAGGCCCTGCCGTCCCTAAAGCCGAATTTGGGCGGGGTAAGGTCGTTTACCTGCCAGCCGTTTGAATACCATGCGTAGAAGTAATCACCGACCTGCTGCCATTCGGCGTTCGAGCCTGCCTCGCGCCTTAACAGCACGAGCCGCAGAAAATAATCCTCCCGTGCGGGGATATCCTTGTTGTCTGCGTCGGCACGCCAGACGACCTCCGTCTTTATCGTAAGCTTTGATTCGGAATGCAGAATGACGTTGACGGTTTGGTTTTCACCCGCCTGCATATCTTGGGGCTGTAGGGCGGATCCGGCAACGGTCATCCCGTCCAGCACGCCGCTTGCAATAATAGTATAGCAGTGAAGCCTCCTGTAAGGCAGGTACACCGTCGCGCGGCCTTGGCTGTCGCTGACAGCGGAAACCAGTGTGCGCTCTGCCTCCGAAAGCGTCAGCGAGTCGCCAACGCCCACCGCCATGTTCGGTGCGGGCTGAGTTTTGCTGTCATCCTGCCATACGGCGACGGGAACCTTGTAGAAAATGTGCGGGCAGGTCCCATCCTTCATGCCGGAATTGAATGTGAGGGAATTATAGAAATACCTCGTGCCGTCGTCTACCTCACCGGAATCAACAAAGTAGAAAGACCAATCGTCGAAATAAAGATCGACCTTGAAATAGACGGAACTTCGGTGCACCTCGCGTATTTCTATATCGAGGCACCCCGCTTCGCCCACAGCCGCGCAGGTATGTATGCCGGTCTGCCCCGTTTGCCCCGTTTGCCCCGGGGTAAAGGTATCCTTCTCAAGCCTTGCAGTTATGTAGCAACCGCCGCGGTTGTCGTAATTGAGAGAAAGTACCGGGCCTATCTGCACGGTATAGAACCATAGATTGATGCTGATCTCAAGGAAACCGCCCTGAATAAGAAGCTGCGAGCCGATATAGAAACGAACGTCCCTGTTTACCCAGCTTTCATCCAATATGTTGAGCCTGTTCAATACGACGGGGTTCCTGTACTTGGAGATGCGCGTACCGAAGAGCAGGCTCATCGTGATATCGATATCGGTCGAAATAGTACCCTCCATCTCAAGGGGCACGTTGTCATAGAACTCCGTTTGCAGCTTGTACAGCACGTTGATCGTAAAGAGCTTTATCGGTACGTGAACGCCCGCGATGGTAACGCTCTCACGACCGCCGCTCGCGCCGGTCGTATGGAGTCTGAAGTCCATATCGAACTTGAGATTCAGAACAAGCTCAAACTTGAGCTTCCATACGTTTACATAAACGCTTGCCGAGGGCCAGGAGGGCTCAAAGCTCGTTATCTCACCCTCCCAGTTGGTGCCGGAGGGGTTCGTTTCAAAGTCCACGCTGACGCCCTGATTGCCCGGCGCCTGCGAGCCGTCGCCTTTATACTCCAACTTGCCGTCGGAAAAAAGCTCGGTGACGGCTATATCCTGCGGGCTCTTTAAGCGAAGAGTCACAGAGTCTTCGGCAAGCTTCGGCTCTTCGGCAAATACCAGCACCTCGTCGCAGCCGATATTCTCATGCAGGAAGACTATACCCGTCCTGTCCGCAAGGGCTTCTGCGGGAATTGCCGGGGTGATGATGACCGTCAGCCCGTCCTCGGAATAGGCTGTCTCGTAGTCTGCGCTCTGCTCCTCGGGTATAATAAGGAAGCTGTCCCTGTAAACCAAATAATTAGGCTCGTCCCCGCCGTCAGCAAGATAACGGAGCCTGAGCGTGTCCTCGTAATACGCGGGCTCATGCTCCTCCGTGGGGTACCTTTCAAGCGAGGCCCGCCTTTCTTCCATCTCCTCCGCAGGAGTGTTGAAGGCGTTTGCGAATACCTCGCCGACAATGTTCATCGTTCCGGATACGGCCTCGTATTCCACCTGGTCCGACGCGGCGGGAGCGGCCGCTGTTTCGGCGGGCGAGGATGCGGGCACATCGACGATCTCTGTCGTCACGACAGGCTCGGACGAGTTCTTGCCGACGGCTTCGATCATTGCGCTGACAGGCAGAGACGCAAACAGCATTATCGCCGCAAGGAGCAGCGTGAAATATTTTTTTATCATGTTGGTTTTCATTTGCTCGCCTCCTGCGCTTTACTTCGTTATATCGCGATCACTGCCGATTTTGCAGCCCCATACCGCTGTAACGGTCGGGGTATCGTCATCGTCCGTTGAGCCCGATTCCTGAATTATCTCCGCGGAGACGTTGACCGAGAGGCTGCACCCGTTCGGCGCTTCGGTTATTGCCGAGAAGTCCGTTATGAGAGCGCTCGTTTCGCCCCCGCTTTCTACGGGATTTGAATAGTAGTAATACCCGTCGCCCGCCTTGAACCAGCCGCTGCCCATGGTAAAGGTGTAATCCGTTCCCTTTTCGGCGTTTTTGCCATATATGCTGCCGTCCTCCGTCTTCCAGTTGGCGACGACCGCCGCACGCACGTAAACCGTATAGCCTATGTCGCCTATTGTCGCCTTACCGTCCTTGTCAATGGTGACGATGCCCTGCGGCGCGGGGGTGTATTTGCCGGTATCTCCGAAGCCGATCTTGTTTTTATCGAAGCATTCTTTAGCGGTTTTTCCTTCTTCAGCCTTTGCCATGTATGGATAAAAGCTCAGATTCGTTTCGGCTTCGCCCTCCGCAATATAGGTGTGGCTGACGGTAATGGCGTCGTCCTTAAGGAGGAGGAGCTCGATATCCTCTTCACGTTCCGAAGCGATCGTATCCTTATACGCGTATACCTCGCCGCCGTTCTGACCGGTCACGCCCTCGAGCTTTTCCCAATCACCGATCAGAGTGAACGAGACCTTCTCGTCAAGCATGCTGACGACCTCCACGTAAACGTAGGAGGGAACGCCGCTCTTCTTTTCGATGCGGACGAAGGGATGGCGGGCAGCATCCACGCCCGGCATCAGCACGAACTCGCTTTCCGATACCTCGCTGTCGTCGTTAAGCAGATAAGTGCCGTCCTTTTGGCGCTCCGGCTCAAATTCGAGCACGGAGACCGTGTCCGCAAGGCCGGCCCTGATTATGAGAGTGCACGGTATGCGGATCTCCTTAACGTATTTCGCGCCGACGGTCGCGCCGATCACGGCGGCGGCAAGCAGCGCCGCGATACCGATCAAAAGCACCGTGCGCAGCCTTGCGCTTTTTCCCTTAAAAGCCCTCATATACACTCCTTTCACGGATCCGCGCCCGGATCCGTCGATGAATATACCTATACAAATACAATAATATCAGGGGCTGTCCAACAAATGTCCAACATAAAACGGATTAAACCGCAGATTTGACAACCGAACCGGCATAGTGTATCATTTAGCCGGTATAGATTCATTAAAAAGAGGTGCGATCGCTATGGTATGGAATATCAACACGCTGATGCCGCTGTTCCCGGTTTGCTTTTTGCTGATCGGCCTCACCGTCACCGTGGTGCTCGATCCCTATATCAGCAAAAAGCACCGCGTCATAATGTTTATTATAATCGCGCTGAGCCTTACCCTCGTCGCTCAGAATATCGTCGAAAACGCCCTTGCGGCGGGTCCGCTCCGCCGGTTTTGGCGTACCACCGCATCCGTTTACGGCTACACGGTGCGCCCCGTAATCCTGATACTGTTTCTCTATATCATCTGCCCGGATGAAAAGCACCTCGGCTGCTGGGCGCTGGCGCTCGCCAATTTTCTCATACATATCACGGCATATTTTTCGCATATCTGCCTCTGGATCGACAATACAAACCACTATCATGGCGGCCTCCTCTCGAAGACCTGCCTGTACATCAGCCTGCTGCTCCTCGCCTACTTGCTCTATCGCAGCGTCAGGAATTATTTCTTCAGCGCCAAATCCGAAAAGAGGGGCATCCTCATCCATGTTTTCGTGGTGCTTATGATACTCGCCGCCGTATTCATGGACGGAAAGGTGGGCGGTGAAGATCAGCCCGTGACCTTCCTGACCTATGCGATCGTGATCGGCAGCGTATTCTATTACATCTGGCTGCATCTCCGCTTCGTGCAGATGCATGAGGACGATCTTAAAGCCCGGCAGCGGATCAAGATCATGATGAGCCAGATCCGGCCGCATTTTCTTTACAACACGCTTTCGTCCATTCAGGCACTCTGCCTTGCCGACCCCGAAAAGGCGTTCGAGGTGACCGAGCGGTTCGGAACGTATCTGCGGCAGAACATCGATTCGCTCGATCAGCCGGAGCTGATACCTTTCCAAAAAGAGCTTGAGCACACGCGCGTTTATTCGGAAATCGAGATGATCCGCTTCCCGTCGATCCGCATAGAATACGATACTGAGGACGTGGATTTCCGTCTGCCCGCGCTGACCGTTCAGCCGATAGTCGAGAACGCGATCCGCCACGGAGTTCGCGGAAAAGCGGAAGGCGTTGTCCGCATTTCAACAAGGAAGATCAACGGCTTCCACGAGATCGGGATAACCGACAACGGGTGCGGCTTTGATACGGAGGCCGCGGAAAAAGCCGAGGGATCGCATATCGGCATCAGGAGCGTCCGCGAAAGGCTCGCAGGTATGTGCGGCGGCACTATGACGGTCGAGAGCCGGATCGGCGCCGGAACGAGGGTCACGATACGCATCCCGGCGGAGGAAGCGGACGAAAAGCTTTCCTGAACTCCGCACGGCATAAAAACGCCCGCCGCAGGAGCTCTACCACGGTGGGCGGTCGCTTATTTGACCGGTATTGCGAAATGCGGCTTTTCGGGCAGGTACTTGATGCGAACGGTGTCGCCCACGCGGGTGCGCCCCGGCGCGTGATCGAGCTGCGCTTCAACTGTCTGCCCGTTCTGATCGACGTAGGTGACGTAATAGGTCTCCGAAAAATCGGTGCCGCCCTCGGCGGACGGAGACTGCGTTTCCTCTATGCGCGACACGACCGCGTCGGCCTCCACACCGTTTTTGCGGATCTTTCTGTTGCGGATGACGGTGAAGGCCGCAACGCCGATAATAACAGCCGCGACCGCGCCGAAGATCAGATAGTCCTTCATTTTTGTCCCTCCTTGTTTTTCGGCGGAGCGAATGAGCTCCGTTCGCCGTATAGTATGATAAGCCGCTGCGTCCAACAAATGTCCAGCAATCATTCGGGCAATCGGCGCATCTTCGGTTTTTCCGGCGCTTTTTGTTGGACATTTGTTGGACGAGTGCATTTATACTGTCGGGAGCATCATAAAGAGCAAGGAGGAGCTTTTATGTCACTCAAAGGGATAAGGCTGAGGTATTTCGTGATGGTGCTCGCGCTCATCGCCATCGCCGCCGGAATCTATCTCACGTTCTTCCGGTCGAAGGGCTATGAAAAAACCACGGCGACCATCACCTCTATCGCGGAGCGTGAAGAGACTTTTTCGGAAGATGATACCGAATACGACGTCACCGTCGAATACACTGTGAACGGGCAGAAATACACGCAGCAGCTCGATTATTACAGTCCTGCCTTCAAGGTCGGCGGCACGACGAACATCACCTACGATCCGAAGGATCCCACGAAGATCCACGGCGGAAGCGGCTTCGGGATCTATATTCTTATTATCGGCGCCGTGCTGATGGCGGGCACGCTGTTCTCAATTATCCGCGGCAAGTCCGCTCTTAAGAAGCTCAAGGAGACCGAGGATATCGGCAGGGACGCCGTCTATCCCGAGCCCGATCTCGGCACGGAGCGGGAGCTCTACTTCCTCACCGATCTCGGCACGCCGAAATACGGCCACCGCATCGAGGACGCATCGCGCAATGTGCTCTATGAGGCCAAAATGACCAAGTTCACCATGACCTCGCCCTTCGGCTTCGATTTCATCGACCATGAGCACGGAAGGACCACCGCTCACCTTGTGGGCCATGAGGAGGCTTCCGAATGGAATTCGCTCATCATCGACAACCACTATACCTTTACCTTCGACGGCGAGGATATCTGGAAGCACCTCAAGCGCAGCGGCATCCGCGTCGATTCAAAACTCGGCGGCGGCAGCGGCAAGCTTGTCGGCACTAACTACACGATCTACCGCAACGAAGTTGAGCTAGCCCGCGTGGAGACCACGAGCCAGTACGTTCATGAGGAGGACGCCGAGGAGCACAAGATCGCCCGCACCGTCCCCGTCAAGGGCTTCTTCCGCATTTGGACGCGCGAAAGGAACCTCGAGCTGCTCTTTGTGACGCTGCTTGCATTTGCAAGGACCGAAGCGAGCGCCGACAATGGCGGCAACCGCAAGACGCTGTTCAATACTTTAAAGGGCTGAAACGGCAGGTGCCGGCAATATTATGAGGATCATTTGTATTGACGATGAGCCGCTCATTCTGAATATGGTGGTCGAGCTGTGCGAAAAGCTGCCGGAAAAGCCCGAAGTCGCGGGTTTTACCAAGGCGTCTGACGCCCTTGCCTGGCTCAGCGGGCATTCGGCGGATATCGCCCTGCTCGACATCAATATGCCCGAAATGACCGGCCTCGCCCTTGCGGCGCGGATCCGCCAGATCGACCCGGCGACCTCGATCATCTTTCTGACGGGGCATTCCGAATTTGCGGTCGACGCGTTCAGTCTGCATGCCTCGGGCTACCTTATGAAGCCCGTAAACAGGCAGCGCCTTGCCGAGGAGATCACTCACGCGGCGAGACTGCACGAAAGCTATGCAGCTTCCCCTAAAGGCGGCGAGACGCGCATCTCGGCCCGCACGTTCGGCGAATTCGATCTTTTTGTGGACGGCGAGCCGCTGTCCTTCCCGCGCTCCAAGGCTAAGGAGCTTCTTGCCTATCTGATCGACAGGAAGGGCGGCGGCGTAACGAGGGCGGCGGCCGCAGCGGTGCTTTGGGAGGATCAGCCTTACGATCGCTCCCTGCAGAAGCAGCTCGACGTTATCATCCGTACGCTCCGCACGGCGCTCGAATCCGCGGGCGCGCAGGATATCTTCGAGCTTAAAAACGGCACGATGCGCATTTTAACCGAAGAGCTCGACTGCGACCTTTTCCGCTTTCTGAGCGGCGATCCCTCTGCGGTCAATGCATACCGCGGGGAGTACATGAACGCCTATTCCTGGGCAAGCTTCACCGAGGCTTTCCTGGACAGGATGAAAAACAGAAAAAATAATTTTTTAAGGAAAAAAGAAAATTAAAACCCTGAAGACCATTTTGGCAATCGCTCTTTCGCTTGCGATGATATCCGCGCTCTGCGCCTGTTCGATCAAGGTCGGCGGCGAAGAGACATGGGAATACAGTGCCGACACCAAGGAAGGCTACGAACAGCTCTTCAACGATTTCTTTAGGAAGACCTTTTAAAACACCAAACCTCTCCTAAAACAGCATACGGCAAAAAGCTCCGGCGCAGCGGTATGACAGAAGCCTCCGCAGCGTCGGAGCAATTAGGATAAAGCCACGCATTTACGCGGCAGAATGAAAAACATAAGGAAACGGTTTTAGACATAGATAGTTTGGAAAAGCAACTCAAGCTCTAGCGCTGCGTCGCCATCATCGCCCTTTCGGCACTTCTCGCTGTCGGCGTGCTTTATGCCCTCGGCGCACTCACGAAAGGGCTGTTTCCACCCCGGTGGACGGAAACGAAGCACTTTCGCTCTGGAATGACGGTCGAAGAGTTTTATAACTACGCGGTCGAATTCGGGAAGAAGCAGACAGCAAGCTTCCTTAAAGGATTTGTCGGCCTTTATCTTTTCCACCTCAGCGTTCAGCGAGGCGTCCTCAAGCAGCCTTTTCTGCTCGGCCTCGGACACGCCCTTGTTCAGAAGCGTCTGCGCATAGATGGTCTTTGCGGCAAGATTTTCAACGTTCTGCGCCAGCCAGTTCTTATCCCTGCGGTGCTGCAGCATCTCGCGCTGCGCCTCGTCGCGGAGCGCGGCGGCAGGCTCGCACAAATGAAGCTTTACGCCCAGCTCATTCAGGCCGGACAGTGTCTTCATGGAGGAATCGAAGCGTTTGTTGCCGGCGGCGTGGATTATGCTGTCGGTGCCGTTCGAGGTCTTCAGACAGCCGTAATTATAGCATCCGCGCTTGGCGTTGTTGAAGAGCTTTTCCACGTCGGTATCGTTCACCGTTTTCAGCTCGTCGTCAGTAAGGCCCTTGGGCTCCTTCCCGTTAAGCATATCCAGCTTGGCGTAAAAGAGGCGGACTCCCTTGGTCATGTCGTCATGCTCTCTCGTATTCGTTTTGCTCAGGAACCAGCCGCTCTTTTCCTTTTCGAGCGTTCTGTATTCCCCGTCGAGCCTTTCGCGAAGCTCCTGCACGGAAGCCGTTTTGACCTCGCGCTTTACGATATCGCAGCACAGCTCGGAGCGATACTTTTCAAGCTCCCTGAACTCCTCGGTATCACGCTCGTTTGCGGGAATACGCCTCTTGATATCCTTGCAGGTCTGCAGAGCGGCGTTCGTGAATATCGCCTTATCCTCATCGGTTTCGGGTATATCTTCAACGGCGGCCTTTATGCGCTTGACCTTGTTGTAAGGCACGTTTATTACGTCTTCCTGCTCTGCGATCGCCTTGTGGGGGTCGATCTTTTTATCCCAGTTATCGTCATTAAGATCCCGCGCGAGGCTTTCGGGATCCAAATAGGTTTCGTTTTCTATCATGCAGATCTGCTCGGCCCGCGTCAGCTTTTCCGCCTCGTGGCCGGGGCCCGACGGCACCCTGAACCTGCTGTAAATGCTGCTCAGGTGCGCGCCCGCTATATCCTCGCCGAGAGGGATCAGATCCTTCCATGGACCGCCGAAGTTTTTATCGTCGGTCAGGTATGCCTTTATCGTTTCGGAATCCTTATTCTTGATTTGTCCGAGCGAAGTTGCGAATTCCAGCTCTCCGATCTGGTATAGGGTGATTTCGGACAGATTGGCGCGAAGGATCTCTGCGCGCTTTTTTTCGGGCAGATTGCGGAAGCTCTCGATGATTTTGGAAGCGGGTATCTTCTTCTCGCCGTTAGGGCCGTATTTGGGCATGGTCAGCTCCTCCTTTTTCATGCGGGACTGTTATTTGGTGGGTATTACAGCACGAAACGGCCGAATATACAATGCCGAAATTCACTGCCTGTCAAGCATGTTTTTGTTGTTTCCCCCGCAGACGAAGCTCCCGCGGCGAAACACGGCGTTTTACCGACATGTTTTGTTGTAATTCACTTTGCTTTGGTGTAAAATAGTAAAGTCGATAGATATAAGACTAAATTTCACAATCTCACAGAAAGGTCGGAAACGTCATGTCATTTAAAGAGCACAGGGAAAAACTTTACAGCACTTTGGAGGAAAACACTCTGGTGATCGCCTATGCAGGCGTCCCCCTCCACGCCAACGAGGACGATTATCACGCCTTCGAGGTCAACAGCCAGTATTTCTATCTGACGGGTATCACGCGGGAAAACACGGCTTTTCTTGCATATAAATCGGCGGATAAAACAAGGGAGACGCTTTTTATAGAGGAGCCCGATCCCCACTCGGAAAGATGGACCGGAAAGATGCCCACAAAGGACGAGGTCAAAGCCATATCAGGTATCGAGGACGTGCAGTACACCGCCGGCCTGGATGGCGCGATAAGCATGTTCATGGGGCGTTACCGCGTTGAGCGGGCATATTTCGATATGTACCGCTGCAGCATGAACGATCTGCCCGACTATAATCTCGTGATGGCCGAAAGGTTCTCTAAGGCATATCCCTTCGTTGAGCTTAAGGATCTGCATACCGCCTGCGTGCCGCTTCGGGAACAGAAGGACGCGGACGAGGTCGAATGCGTCCGCAGGGCGGTGGATATCACAAGGCAGGGCCTGGAATTCGTGATGAAGAATTTGAAGCCCGGCATGATGGAGTATCAGGTGCAGGCGGACTTCGAATACACTTGCAGAAGGCTTGGCGCCAAGCGTCAGTCCTTCCCCACGATCGCCGGCTCCGGCATAAACGGCTGCATGATGCACTACGTAACGAACCATTGCAAGGTTGAGAACGGCTCGCTGATACTGCTGGATCTCGGCGTAAAGTATGGGAACTACTGCAGCGACATCACAAGGACCTATCCGGCAAACGGCAGGTTCAGCCCAAGACAGCGCGAGTACTACGAGCTGGTCCTGAAAGCGAACGAGGCGGTGGCCAAGGCGGCCAAGCCCGGCGTCACAACGAGAGACCTTAACGATATCGCGCGGAAGGTGCTTGGCGAAGGGCTTGCTGCCATGGGCAAGATCGCCGATGCTTCCGAGGTCGGCAAATACTATATGCACGGCGTGAGCCACGCCATCGGCATCGACGTGCACGACATATCTTTTGTGGGCGACGTGCTGAAGCCCGGCTGGATCATAAGCAACGAGCCCGGCCTTTACGTCGACGAGGAGGAGATCGGCATACGCATCGAGGACGATCTTTTGATCACCGAGGACGGCTGCGAGGTGCTTTCGAAGGATATCATAAAGGATCCGGACGAGATCGAAGCGTTCATGGCGTGAACGCGGCTGGGACATATCGCCGATCGGGACGCGGCGGGCATGGAGGCGCTTTTGGGACACGGCGACGTGACCATAACGCTGAGCTTAAAGGACGCGGAATAAAGCCGCCCGTTTTATGCGAAATCCCGCCCGCAGCTTCTTTTTATGAAAAACTCAATGAAACAATCGGCAAAGGCATTACAGTTGCCAAAGGGGTGATCACATGCTCGATCGGTTTTCAAGAACAAGGCTGCTGATAGGCAGCGAGGGGCTCGAAAAGCTGAAGGCTTCAAGGGTCGCGGTATTCGGCGTGGGCGGCGTCGGAGGGTTTGCTGTGGAAGCGCTTGCCCGAAGCGGCGTCGGCGCGCTCGATCTCATAGACAACGACCGCGTCAGCCTGACCAATCTCAACCGTCAGCTCTATGCGGTTCAAAGCACCATAGGCAGATACAAGGTGGACGCGGCCGAGGAGCGCGTGCGCGATATAAATCCCGACTGCATTGTGCGCACGCACAAGACCTTCTTCACGCCCGAGACCGCCGATGCGTTCGACTTTTCGGAATATGATTACGTGATCGACGCGATCGATACCGTCACGGGCAAGATAGAGCTTGTGATGCGCGCCCAAGCCGCGGGCACGCCCATCATAAGCAGTATGGGCGCAGGCAACAAGCTCGATCCCACCGCGTTCAGGGTCGCGGATATCTACAAGACCTCCGTATGTCCCCTGGCGCGCGTCATGCGGCGCGAGCTGAAAAAACGGGGCGTCAAGCACCTCAAAGTCGTTTATTCCACGGAGGAGCCCATCCGCCCCGGCGCTGATGCCGAAACAAGCCGTTCCTTTACACCCGAAGCCGAAGAAACCACCGCCTCCGGGCGGGCCGTTCCCGGCTCCGCCGCATTCGTGCCCTCCGTCGCGGGGCTCATCATTGGCGGCGAGGTCGTGAAAGATCTTATAAAAAAGCAGTGATCGGCTTTGCAATAAAGCCTTTTTTCGGATTAGGAAGGGGAGTTTATCGTGCTTAACCCCCTCGGAGAATTTGGAGCAAATCAACGTGGATGAAGAAATAAAAACAATATTCTCGCTGTTTTTTGACAGCGAGCCCGCAAACGTGCGGGCCATAGACACGAGCCGCGGCGATGATGATTTCAGGATGACTTTCATAATCGAAACGGGCTCACATCAAAAATACGTTCTTAAGCTTGCCGATAACGATTTCACCTCCCCCGACAGGATAGCCGTTTGGCAAAGGACCGCCGATGAATACCGCGCCCTGGGCTATTGGTGCCCGAGGATATTCGCGGATAAGGAGGGCCGCTTCCCCACGGTCGGGTTCCGCGGGCACAGCTGCGCGGCCTACGTTGAGGAATTCGCGCCTTACCGCCCCGCCTCGGACAGGATGGAGGGAGACGAAGATTGCTCCGACGAGCTTTATGAAAGCTATAAGAAGGACATATGGCAAATGACGGCCAAGGTCGCTGCGAAGCATTTCGATCACGCCCCCTTCCCCTCCGCCTACTGTCTGTTCGAAACCTTTTGCCCGAGCGACAGTATGGACGAGGTGCTTGAAAACGCGCTTTCATGGAAGGAATATGCCGACGCCCTGCCCATTGAATTCAGGGAGACGACCGACCGCATCTGGAAGCTTTGGACTAATAACCGCGCGATGCTGGAGAAGGTCTACGATCTGCTTCCGACCTCCGTGTTCCAGGCCGATCTGAACCCTTCCAACATACTTCTGGACGACGAAGGCAGGTTCGCCGGCGTTTACGATTTCAATCTTTGCGGCAGGGACGTGTTCTTAAACTACCTCATGCGCGAAAACTCCGGAGTCGACGGCGTCTGCGCCGCGCTGAAGGCCGCATCCGAATACTACCGCTTCTCGGAGCTCGAGAAGGATACCGCGCTGATGATGTACCGCTGCTTAAAGCCGCTGTGGTGGAGCAGGGTGCGGGAGCTGAAGGAGCTGGGAGACGACCGTGCCGCCGTGCGCGCGTTCCTCGACAGGACCGAGCAGGATCTTACTGCCGAATACGATTTCAGATCGAGTATGGAATAAAAGCGCTTTACCCGGCGTTTATTTCACGGACAGCGGCGCCGGGGCCGGGCGAGAATGCGCTCGGCCGGATAAAGACCAACTCTTATCGCAGGTGATGAATATGCGCGAATTGACGAACGATCCCTTTTTCAGAACACTCGGCAAATATCCAAGATGCGTCATCGATTACCGCATCATTAAGACCGACGCGCCTCATTTCGGCCTGAGCTCGCACAGGCTCGTACTGCTCTACGCCATGATCAAGATCATCGGGCAGCAGCTTGAGGAGCACGACGGATCCGAGGCCGCGCTTGGCAGGGAATGCGGTTTTTTCGAGTGGGATCTGGATATATCCAAGGCCAAGGCGGTCCCGAAGGATCCCGCCGAGCTGCTTCGAATTCCAAAGATCGTTTCAACGGACTATTACGGAAAAAGGCGGTATGACTGCCCGTGGCCGAACGGGGACGCGGGCGATCAGATACCTTATTGGTATGCCTTCATCGAAACTCCGCACACCACGGGTTACGGGCCGGGGGATCTTGCCGCCGTCAACGCGGCGCTTTTCCCCATGGGCACGGACGCGCTCGAGGCATACGAGTGGTCGACGGACTGGTCGAACTATTTCGACGACGGACGCGAATGGTGGGGAACGGCATGCTGGAGCATTTACGACAAAAGCACGGACAGGTACGTCGTGATAATGGCGTCGGCTACGGATTAAAAACGGAACCCGCGCCGCCGCCCATTCGTTATATATATAAGGAGGATGATCCGTTATGAAAAAAGTATGCGTATTATGTTTTCTGACCGCAGTGCTGTTTTTGCTTGCCGGATGCGCCGTATCCTATCTGCCCAGGCCCGAGACGGATCTTGAATTCTGGATCGCCGAAAACGTCGACGGGGTGGATTTCTCCGGTCACAGGGAGAAGCACGGCATAATGGGCGGGTGTGAATACTACGGATCGGGGTATGCTCCCGCTATCGACGAAAGCGGCAAAACGACCGATCCCGAAGAATGCGTGATCTACACCGTCACCGCGTTTCCCGACTATTCGAGCGAAGCGCGGCATATCACGCGCATCACGATAACCGATCCCAAGATCCGCTTATACGGCGTCACGCTACGTTCGTCCGCCGACGAGATAAAAAGCGCAATGGAGCGCAATGGCTTCGGGCTCAGGGAGGATCCCCAAAGGCCCGGCTCGCTCTGGATCAACGGAAAGTATTCCATTTACTTCACCGCGCAAAGCATCGTGATAAGCGTTGACGTAAGCAACTCAAGCGGTATAGTGTTCTGACGGGCAGGCATCATGGATATCGAAAAGCTTTATTACAGGGTAAAGGAAGCCCTTTCATCGCTCGATATCGGCAGCATATGGCCGGGCTTCGAGCCGCTTGCTTTCGCCCTTTACGACAGCGAAAAATGCTTCTTTGACGGCGGATACGTCGAGAAGACGGATGAATTCTGCGCCAACACCTCCATAGTTTATCACGGCAGGCAGATCGCTGTATGGATGGTGCAGGAGGAGCTCGACACGGCCGTGCTCACGTCAAAGCTCGTGCACGAGATGTTTCACGGCTATCAGACGATCCGCGGCTGGGACTGTTGGCCCAACGAGCTCGAGGCGCTGTTTAAATATTCGCACAGTGCCCAAAACCTTTCCGTCAAGCTGCGCGAAAACCAAATCCTGGTCTCGCTCCTCGACCGCTTTGACGAAGCCGCCTATCGCGAGCTGCTTTCGCTGCGCAGGCTCAGGTCGATGAGGTTCCCTTACGAATTCGCATACGAGAGCATGGTCGAAGAGATCGAGGGCTCGGCGAATTACGTCGAATGGCAAGCCCTTAAGCGGCTTGACTCGCGTGCCGCACAAGCTCTTGAGGAGCGCATGCGCGCTTTTGTGACCGATCCCCGCCGCCTCTTTCCCATACGGGTCGCCTGTTATTTCACGGGCGCGCTTATGATACACGCCATGCGCGCGGCAGGCGATTATTCGTTCGAACCGGCAGAGCGGCCCGCAATAACGCCCATTTTGATGGACGTTCGCCCTTCGTCCGGAGATTTCCCCGGAAAGGACCGGCTCCTTCTGCAGGCCGAACGGGCGGTCAAAGAGTATCGGCAGGCCACGGAAGCCATCGTGCGCGCCGCGGTCGAAAAGAATAACGTCGTGCTGGAGGGGCCCTGCGAGCTCACGTTCCTCAACGTATACGACGCGAGGCGCCTTGACGATTATCTTACCTCCACGTATTTTCTGGCATATCGTGACGGCGGCGGCGACGGAATGCTGCATGGCGATTTCGTGATACTTATGAAGGATGAACGAACTATCTCCAGGGTCTATTCGTGGGAGTGAGCCCGCCGCATAACGAATTCACAAGGAGGCCTTATATGACGCGCGATCGGTTGAAATACCTGCCGCCCATACTTATGCTTCTCATATTCGAGGCGGTCGCGGTGATACTGTGGCTGACCAAGGATAACCTTTTCTATCTGTTCAATTTCAGCTATATAGGCATATCAATATCGCTGGGCATGTTCCTGTACGTCAAAAAATACAGGCACGCAAGGCGCGTCGTTCAGCTTCTCGTGGGGCTCTATATGCTCGTCTATCTTGGTCTTATCTGCCGCGAGAACATGCAGATCGAGGGCTTCTGGTACTATCTTTTCACGGGAGTGTTCGAAGCGGCTGTGATACATTACGCCGTCGCCAAGATATTCGGCCCGCTCATATTCGGGCGCGGCTGGTGCGGATACGCCTGCTGGACGGCCATGGTGCTGGATTTTCTGCCGTATAAGGTCCCGTCCGCTCCCCGGAAAAAGCTCGGTTGGATCAGATATCTGACCTTTGCCGCCTCGCTCATATTCGTTTCGGCGCTGTTCCTTGCAAGGGTGCAAAACATCGAGCGCATAATGTTTTGGGCATTCATCATAGGCAACGCGCTGTATTACGCCTTGGGCGTCACGCTGGCGTTCATATTCAAGGATAACCGCGCCTTCTGCAAATACCTCTGCCCCGTCACGGTGTTTTTGAAGCCGATGAGCTATTTTTCGCTCTTTCGCATAAAGTGCGATAAGGAGAAATGCGTTTCCTGCGGGAAGTGCAAAAGGGTCTGCCCCATGGACGTCGACGTGACCGACAATTCAAGAAGGCGCAGGAACGGCACGGAGTGCATACTCTGCATGGAGTGTGTGAAAAACTGCCCCAAGGACGCGCTCTGACGCGTGCTGCGATCAAAGCTTTGCATATAAAACGGACTGAACGGCGCACCCGCTCAGCCCGTTTGTTTTATTCTCCGAAGCTCTTTTTCGCCTCGTAGTAGGGTATCTCGCCCTGATACCACAAAACGCTTTCCGAATGCGATCTTAAATCGTTATAAGCGTGTTCCGCATCCCTTTGCACGCTGCCTTCGGCGTTCTCCAAAAGGCGCTTCAATTCGGGCACGGAAGACCAGCCCAGATCGTTACGCAGATATTCCACGTCGATGGAATCGTGTTTTCCGTCAAGATATGCGTCCACGTTGTAGCTTGCTATGAATCTGTTGGTATTAACGAGCGAATACGCGGTGAAAAACAGCAGAGCGGCGGCAATGATGATCGGCAGGGCCTTCACCCTTTTGAATACGGCGGCGATAATGACCGCGATGAACACCACGGCAAGGAAGATCATGAATACCGTGGCCTCGAGCCGCGCGCGGGTAAGATCGAAGCGCTCGATATAGAGCAGCATCTTCGAAACCGCCGTCGCTATAAGTATCAGCGTTGCGGCGGAAAGCAGCACGGTGAATACGCGCCTTAATATATCCGCGCCTCTCGTCCCGGTCTTCATAAAGCAGCTCATAACGAATATGAGTATGAGGTTTATAACGGTAACGGCGCAGAGCTGGAAAAAGCCCTCGCGCGCATACCCGGCCGCGGAATAGCCCTCGGGCAGCGCGCGGGTGAACGCGCTGATATAATACGCCCATTGGGATATGAAGAAGAGCACGTAGACGATGAGCAGCGCCGCGGCGGGCATTATGACGATAACCGCGGGGATCACCTTGACCTTGGAGCCGACCCTTACAACGGTATCCTCGGATGACAGCGCGGGGAACAGCCCCTTGCGCGAGGAGGAATTGAGGCTGAAAAGCATTGCCGCAAGCGGCACGGCAAAGCTCAGCTTGAGCAGGAAGCTTAATATATCGTCGATCTCGATATTGGGAAGCATGGCCCTGAAATTCGCGTCATACGAGAGCAGCGACGCGGCGGCGATCACAATGAGCGCCGTGACCGCAAGCCCGCCGATCACGAGCAGCAGCGCATAAGGCCTCCTTTTGCAGCCCCTTGGCTTGAATAAAGCGGTAAAGAATTCGTGAAAGGACACAAACGCATACGCGATCCCCTTCACGATATCCATGAGCAGTCCCCCGCCCGGGCTCCGGCTGTGGTTTGAAAAAAGCGAGACAGCAAAATAGGCATAAGCGGCAAGGGCCGCGAGCGTGGCCGGGAACAGGTCGAATTCAGCACAGCCGTGCACCATGCGGTACATCGCGGCGATCATTCCGATTATCAGCGCCGCGATCGACCGGCCGTCCGGCCTTGCCTTAAGCGGCAGCGCGGCCGCAGCGGTGACGGCATAGAGCGCCGCGGTAAGTATAAGGAATCCCAGCGGACTGAGCATCACCGGAAAAATGCAGATCAGCAAGTAGGATATGGCAAGCAGCGCGAGCGCGAATACGAGCCCGATCGTACCCTCCCGCGTGACGCCGCCCTTTTTAACGGGCGCGGGCTCCAAAGCCTCGGCTTTGAACGGTTCGTTTATCTCCATAAAAACAGCTCCTTTTGATTTCTTCAGGGCATATGATACCACTCCCCGTTCGTTTTGTCAACAACTATTTATCGTTATTCGGCAATTATTTTCCCCGCGCCCGTTCCGTGATTCTCCGAATATGATTGAAATGCCCGCAAGAATATGATATACTTGTCAATGTAAACCGCAAATCATCCACAGGGAGGCAGCATGAGGATCGAAAGCAGCATCATAACGCCGAGGCTGAGGCTTCGCGCATACGAAAAGGATGATATGGATTTTTGCATGTCCATATGGTGTGATGAGGAAGCGGGGAAATACATGAGCGATCCCGCGATGAAAAACGTCGACGAGAAGTATCTTGCCGCGTTCGACGGCATGGAGGACGATCCCGACGGATACTTTCTGATCGCCGAATTCAAGGACAGCGGCGAGCGCGCGGGCACGTTCTGCATATTCCCCGAAGGCGGGAATCACGACATAGGCTACAGCATAGCGAAGAAATATTGGAGAAAGGGCCTCGGCAGCGAAATGCTTGCGGGAGCGCTCGACCGGATCCGCGCCCTCGGGGGGCGTTCCGTTACGGCGGAGGTCGCTGACGACAACGCCGCCTCCCTCGCTCTGCTTCACAAATTCGGCTTCGTTGAAGGTGAAAAGAAGCGCTTCAAAAAATGGAACGAGGAAAGGTATTTCGACTCGCACGTGCTCGTGCTGACCATGGATCGTAAAGATAACGCGTCGGAGGGCTGACGCACTGCGGACCGTACGCGCGGCAACAACACCAAAGCAAACCACACCGTTCATAAAAGCGCCGGAACAGTATCTGAGGAAGACGTATGCAAGGGTGTTTGCCGTTGCCTATGAAAAAGGTGTATTTCCAAATGGTGACCTTGCATTTTTCAATCGTAACGGATACAGGATAACGGTCTGATTTTCAAAGATCAGGCATACTGCAAGCTTCACCTCGTTTCAAAGGAGCTGAAGTAATTATATGAGATTATTGTTTGAGATGGATAAGAAAGACTATGAACACTGCACTCGCTGCTTCGTTCGAAATTCCGCCCGCAGCATCATCATACGGGACGGCAAAATCGCCATGATCCATAGTCTGAAATACGATTACTATAAGTTCCCGGGCGGCGGGATCGAAAACGGCGAGAGCCCCGCGGAGGCAATGATCCGAGAGACACGGGAGGAAGCCGGACTTGTGGTCAAGCCGGAGACGGTCCGGGAATACGGCTGCGTCCACCGAATTCAGCAGAGCGACAAATATGCCGATGAATGCTTTGTCCAGGATAATTACTACTACCTGTGCGAAGCGGAACCGGAAGCAGTTCGGCAGAATTTGGACGCTTACGAGACGCAGGAAACCTATACATTAGAATATGTCACGCCATTGATGGCAATTCAAAAGAACCGCAGCGTGGGTGCGAGCCCATATAATCCCATGATGTTTGAACGAGAAGCAAGAGTGTTGGAACTGCTGATGTCCGAAGGATACTTTGATTAGATGCGAAAGCACCGCTTGCGTGAGCTTTGGGAATGAAACGGAGGCCGCAATGAAACGAGTTGAAACAGCAATTTCCGGGCTGCTGCCGGACATCGACGGCAAGCGTGTATTGGAGCCCGCCTGCGGCTGCGCGGAGTTTTCTATTGCCGCAGCAGCCCGCGCCTCGGAGGTCGTCTGTTTTGATCTGGATGACCGGCGGTTGAACCCGGAGGCAACGCATACCGAAAGGCTCTGCTTTCATATCATGGACGCCACAGCGATGCGCTTCCCGGACGGTTCTTTTGATACAGCCGTTTTGTACAACACGATCGGCCATCTGGCACATATCGCAGAGCCTGTTCTGCGGGAATGCCTGCGGGTTGTGAACACGACCGGCGCTGTTTGGGTTGTAAGCTCCTTCCGCATGGACAAGGCGGTGATTCAGGAAACGCTTTTGCCGCTGTTGGATCATATGGAGCTGTCTTATTCCACGCAAGAGGACTCCGTTTACACCTACGTTCGGATCGGGAAGAAAACGAATGCCATTTGACTATAAGAAAGAGTACAAGGAATTCCGCCTTCCGAAGTACAAGCCGTCCATTGTTATGGATCGAAAAAAAAACAGAGGAGACTGATATGGCCGATTTGATAGTGGTCTGCGGGCCGCAGGCGGTGGGTAAGATGACCGTTGCGGAGAGCCTGCGGGACAAGCTGCATTACAATATGATGATGAATCACGACAGCATCGAAATATCCGACAGGATATTCGGCTTCGGCACGCCCGCGCAGAAGGAATTCAACGCGGCCTTTCGTGAGAAGGCGCTCGAGCTGGCCGTGAAATACGGCGTCGATATGATATTCACGTACGTCTGCGCCTTCGATATGCAGGAGGAAAGGGACTATCTCGATTCGCTCTGCAAGCTTTTCACAGCCGGCGGCGGGCGCTTCTTCTTTGCCGAGCTGAGCGCGAGCCTTGAGGAGCGGCTCCTGCGGAACGAAACTCCTCACCGCATGGAGCGCAAGGCCTCCAAGCGCAATATCGAGTGGAGCCGCACGGATCTGATCGAAACGGCAAGGAAGTACCGCCTGAATTCATTGGAGGGCGAGACGTGGTTCGAGCATCATATCAAGATCGACAACACCCGCCTTTCCCCTGACGAGACCGCCGACGCCATAATCGAAGCTTTCGATCTCAAGCCCCGCAACAGGGATGAATCTGATTACCGCTTCGGCGTATGATATAAGGAGATTACCATGCCGAGACAAAGCGTTTTCGAAATGCCCGTATCAAAGATCTATCCCCTGCTGCTTGGAAAAGCGGAGCGCAAAGGCCGCACGAAGGCGGAGCTTGACACGGTGATAAAATGGCTCACCGGCTATGATATGGACGAAGTGGATCAGGATACGCCTTACGGCGAATTTCTTATGAACGCGCCGGAAATGAACCCGCGGGCGGCGCTCGTAACCGGGAAAGTCTGCGGCGTGACCGTGGAGACGATCGAGGATCCCCTCACGAAAAGGATGCGTCAGCTCGATAAGCTGGTGGACGAGCTTGCAAAGGGCCGTCCTCTTGAAAAGATACTTAGGTGAGCGCCGTGAAAAGATATGAATTCAGCGCCGTCATTCACGAGCTGCATGACAACGGCGGCGCATACGTAATATTCCCGCACGATATCCGCAGGGAATTCGGCAAAGGCCGCGTGAAGGTGCATGCGGCGTTTGGCGGCGCACCTTACGAGGGCAGCATAGTGAATATGGGCCTTAAGAACGCGGACGGCTCCGTATGCTATATCATAGGCGTGCCGAAGGCCATACGCATAAAGCTCGGCAAGCACGACGGCGATACCGTGCGCGTCGTCATAGAGGAAGCGTGAACAGCGGTTCGGTACGGCGCAGCCTTTTTACGGGATAGAATCCGCCAGGCCGAATATCTCGGCGATATGCCGCAGGCCGTCTTCCACCTCCTCCCTCGAAAAATCATGCGCCTCAAGGAATTCGTCGCTCTTTTCGTTAAGGTGGGAATAGAATATCAGGCCGATCTCAAGGCTCCCTTCGGGATCCTCCTCAAGCATGGCGTAAAGCAGGTTCTCGGCCCCGTTGATATCCCCCGCGTCCGCCGTTTCAAGCAGTGAAAACGCAAGCTGCTTCTTCTCGGTATCCTCAAGCAGCTCGACAGTGGGAGTGGCCGTGTCAATGCCCAGCAGCAGCTTGGCAAGCGTCCTCGCTATATCCCGTATGAGTCTTTTTATGTAGTCGCGTTCGTATATCACTTTTCCTCAAAACCCTTTCAAATATAATATCGAGCCGCTGATGCGCGCCTGTCTTTTCCATGTAATTATACCCGCGAACCGGACTTTTTTCAATTACAAGCCCCGTTTTCCACGGAGCGTGGATAGCGTTTGCGCCCCGGTTGTGATAAACTTTCGATATGACTAAGGCCCATTACGTATCCTTCCTTGCTGCGGTATCGGATCAGGGCGTTCAGTTCGTAAAGCTCTATCCGGAGGGGAACGCCGAAGCGAGGTTCAAGCGAAGCCGCGTAAAGCTGCTGCTCGCCTTCTGCAACCGCCACGGGCTGTTCAAAACGAGGGTCTGACCTGTAAAGCGGCGGATAAGCCTTTTTCGAACTCTCCCATTAGGCGAGCGCGGTAGAAATCCGCGTTATTGAATCCCGAAACCGGCTCGGTTATAATTAGCCCGCAAACAAAAAGCTTTGAGGAGGAAATCAATATGGAACTCGGAAAGAAAATAAAGCAGCTTCGCTTCAAAGCGGGTCTCACTCAGGAACAGCTGGCCGATAGGCTCGGCATAGGCGCGCAGTCCGTCTCCAAATGGGAGAACGCGGTCTCAATGCCCGATATCACCGCCCTGCCGCTCCTGGCCGAAATATTCGGGGTAAGCATCGACGACCTGTTCGACCTTACCAACGAGCAGCGCTTCAACCGCATCGAGAACCGTCTGGATATCGAGGACGATCTGCCCCAGGACGTTTTCATGGAGTATGAGGAGTTTTTGAAAACTCAGCTTGACGGGCAGAATAAAAAGCGCGCGACCGAGCTTATCGCGTATCTCTATTGGAACAGGATGGATATGTTCTCCGCAAAAGCCGCCCGTTACGCCGAGGACGCGGTGCGTCTCAGCCCCGGCGAAAAGGGCTGTAAATGGATACTGAACAAAACCAGGGGCCATGCCGTGTGGGATTGGAATTTACGCAATCACACCGCAGCAATAAACTTCTACCGCGAGATATGCGATAACAACCCCGGCCTGTGCCTGCCGCATTACTATCTGCTGGACAACCTTATTGCCGACCGCCGCGCCGACGAGGCGGAAAAGGTGCTGGGGCGTCTCAGCACGATCAAGGACGCCGATCCCGTGCTCTGCGAAGCCTACCGCGCGCATATAGCGCTAGCCCGTTTCGACGAACCGGCCGCCGACGCCATTATAGACGCAATGCTCGCCGCAAACGGTGAGAACAGCGCGGCGCTGTTCGAGGCGGCGCAGTACTATGCGGACAAATGCGATTACGACAGGGCCATAGAGCTTTACGAGCTTTCCTTCAGCAAGTCCGACTGCAGGCCGCGCTTCCAGGATGAGCTGATGGCGATCGCCGATATCTATGAGATAAAGGGCGACTGCGCCAAGGCCGCCGAAGCCTATGGCAGGATAGTCGATCTGCTTCAAAACGAGTGGCATATGACCGAGGAGGTCGAACTGAAAAAAGCCATGGAAGCCAGAGCCCGGCTGCTTGCCAAAGCGCAGTGATCAATAAAACGACCCGTTTTCCCGCTCTTCGGAGCGGTTTTTTATTGCCGGATCGAATCGCGGCGCGAATGGTTTTGTTCAGGGGCCGTCCTGCTCGTCGTCCTCAG
>JAFXZJ010000003.1 GCA_017541305.1 Clostridia bacterium
AACCGCCCCATATAGGTCGTATCCGTGCTCTTATCGGATTTATACTCGGGGAAATGAGTGTACGCGAGGAATTCGCTCCATTCATCAGTCATGCTTTTCACCGTCCTTTTCATCCTTGGGAAGCTCTTTCAGCAGCCCCATGGTCGAGCCGAGCAGGGCTTCAATGGCAAAATCGCGGTGGCCCGTAGCGTACGCGAGCGAGACCGCTGTGAAGAATCTCCACTTGAAATTCGCAAGGCCGTTTTCACGCAGGATCCCGATAAGATTATTGTAGATGGTCCAATACGGATCCTTCGATCCCTCACATCCCGAGACCAACCGTTTGAGGATTTTGCTGTCATCCGCTCTCGTCCATGCCGACAGGCCTATCTCCCGCCGGTACACGTTGTCGAGGTCGAGGAGGATATCCCCCAGTATGCGGTAACCGCTCCCGCGGAAGTCACAGAAAAGTTCACGGTAATCATATGCTTTTTCGTTGATGTGCGCGGCAATCGTGTCAAATACTTCATCGCGCTTTTCCGGAGGAGTGAACTGCCATTCGGAGGCTTTCAGCTCCGAAAGTGCGGTGCGGATGTCGGCTGCCGAGCCGTTGTCAACTGCACGGTAAAGCTCGAGAGGATCGACCTCCGCATCCTTCCCTTTCGCGTACAGTATCCGCTTAATGTCCCCAAGGCGAGCGAGCTTTGTCTCGTCATATTCCCGCGCGCGGCAGCGGCGCTTCGCCGTCTCGTAGTCGTGGACGAGCGAATTCATAAACTCTATCTCATGCGGCCTGTGGAAGGTCTCCCACTTATCGTACCTTGCAAAATTGAACATGTCCTTCAGATCGGGTGTTTCGGGGAAATGCCTTGGCGTCAGATTGCCAAGCATCCGCGCGTAATACGGCAGGCGCTCCATGTTTGACGTTACGCTGTCCCAATCGACCGAGGCGAAATAACTCTTGAGCTTCTTCTCGGAAGGATGCGCGGTTTCCACTATTTTCAAATACTTGAGAAACAGGCTGTCGGTCCTGCTTTCATCATCGAAATACTCCGACAGGTCGGGCTTTATCCCGCTCTTTGCGGAGTCGATCTCAAGCCCCGTCAGTATCGCGAGCGTTTCCGCTTCCTCGGCATACCGCTGTCTGTCAGCGGGATCGGCGTTCTCGTTATACGCCATTATGCCCCTCTTGAGAGCGGCATTGCTTATCTGACCGACACGTGACGAGAAGGTGTTTTTGACGCTCTCGAACCTTGCTTCCCAATCGTTCGCGTCGGAGATCAACGGCTCGGCCGCGGGTATCTTAAGGACGGGCAGCTTTTCGCTGTCGACCGTATGCTTCAGTATAACGGGCTCAGCAATCGTCTTTACCATATCGCCGTCGTAATCAGCTCCGCCCAAACGTTCGGGAATGAGCGAACGGGAATCGACCATGACGACGTAGCTGAGGTGTGCCAGGTACATGTCGCGATACGGGGTATGAAACTTTGCGGGGACTGCGACCGCTTCTTCGTTCCGTGAGATATGCGGGCTGCGGAGCAGCAGGTATTTATCCTGTATGGGCCTGCCGTAATCGGCGGGCTTTCTTTTGCTTGAGTCGGGTGCGTAAAACTCGTTTCCGGACAGCATTTCCGAGCGGAGCTTATCGAGCATATCGCGCTTAGCTCCCGACCGTTCACCTATCACGACGAACAGCCTCATCAGGTCGTCGGAAAGATAGCGATTATCTCCCGATACGATGAGATGCCCCACGCCGTATTCGTCGAGTATCCGTTTTGCCCGTGTTTCAAGCTCACGAACAAAAACGCGCTCACCGAACAGCAGCGGATTCTTATCCGCGATCGCATACCGCAGCGTCCATTCTTTCTCGTCGCAGAAAATGTACCTGTTTGTGTTGTTTTTGAGATATTCTATCTGCGCGTTACGGTCGGCGACGATCTTATAGTACTCCGTTTCCGTGGTCTTCGTCATCCACTCGCGGGGATCGTTCTCGGGTGAAGTCTCCCAACCGAGCGGCAGATCGAGCGGGCGGAAATCCTCTGCCGGCATGGCGGCGGTATTGAGGAACTGATAATTGAAGGTCGTGGTATTCTCCTGCCTCGGCTTATCCGTCCCTGAGACGTAAAGCGCGTGACCGTACTTACCGCAGCGGTCAAGATACTCCTCCCAGGAAAGCCCATTCGTCTCCATCCACTTCACGCCCTTGAACATGCTCGACGTGAGAATCATATCGACGGCCTCGACGGGATGCCGCTCTCCCCACATATCTGTCACATGCGTCATCCCCATAGTCCGGAACAGGCTCTTTATATTCACTTCGTGAACGACGCCCTTGATGTACGGTAAACGGATCTGGAAGGAATGATGGCCGCCGCCAAGGAACTTTGAAAGCTCCTTCGAGATAAGCCCTTCACCGTCGAACTCCTTTACCTCTACGTCCATCGTCTTGCGCACGCGATGATACTTGCGCACGGGTGCGCTCGTTCCGTCATCCTCAACGGTTATGACGTCGGCGTTAACGATCGTTTTCGGGTTGTCGATAACGACGATCCTATCAGCGGATAGCAGTCCGGGGATATCGTACCGTTCGCCGCTCGTGTACATAAGGCCGTTGTACGCGTACAGCTTTGAGAGCTGGCATTCGCCGATACTCATCCCGAGCTGTATCCGTTCCTTGAGGGAAGCGTATACGTCCTCACGCACGAACGACAGCACGTTGCTCCGGCTCATGCTCGCGGAACGCTCGAATGCGACGTAACGGCTCGCGCCTTTCCCGAGATCGAGGGTTATCCCCTGCGGACGGAACATAGTCTTTGCCCGTTCCTGCAATTCAAGCACACGGCCCTTAGGGGCTCTGTCGAATATTCCGGAATAGTCGATATAGACGATAACGTCCGCAAGGCAGTCCTCGGAATAGGGTATGCCAAGTACGAACTGCGCCTGCGTGAACATGGCGCAGGGATCCTGCTTCGTGTGTTCAATCAGCCTGTCCATTGCCGGAGAAGCCGTGTCAAAGGAGACCTCCGTCTCATTCGACGCAAGCAGCAGCAAGGCACGTATCTTCGGTATCGTGTATTGATCCAAGGCTTTCCTGACCCCTTCTTCAAGTCACATTTTTATTTATAATAACTAGTACCATTTTTTTCGTTCCCCTTGGGAGGAGGGACCGGGTGGTGGGCGTTAATTAACCCTTTGGTTTATCTGGAAGGATACTACGGGAGCGGCCAAGCCGCTCTCTTTAATATAACAAGGAGAGATACGATCTCTTACCCTCTTCCAGTAAGCCTTATGGTTAATCGGGTTATTCAAAGGAGCGTAACACGCTCCCCCTTCCCAGTAAACAAATAATAGTTTATCCGGATGGGAAAGTCAAGATTTTATTTATAATAACTAGTACCATTTTTGAACGAACGGTACATAAAGGAGGTGATCTTATGATCTGAAATCGCGTTTCGCACCGCATGAACGCCATGCGTGAAGAGGACTCAAAGGACCGCCCATCCCCGGCGTTACAGGGAAATAATATTTCAAGGAGACACAATATGCAACTCACTTACACAACGACCGAAATCAACGGGCAGACGGTGCCCGCCGTGGATTGCCAGGGCGATATTTACGCCTTGGCAACGGACAAGGTAAAAACCGTCGGACGGATACGTTCATTCTGCCGCGACATCAGCCAGGAGAAGCTCGGCATCCTATTCGAAGCGCACAACGGCAATCGGTGGTGGATGCCGCTTCATTGGGAGCAGTTCTGCCGTCTGCACGGATGCTGCAAAGACGAACCCTCCCCGGTGTTCTTCATCGAGACCGAATATCTAAGTAAGAAACGCCGAGTGAACATCGTCGAAGTATTCCCAATCGATCCGTCGTTATTCAAGGAGGCCGCCAATGAAGAAGTTAGATGACGCCGTCATCATCGGCGTCGACCACGGTTACGGGAACATCAAGACCGCGAACCACATCTTCAAGGCGGGGATCGTAGGGTACGATCACGAGCCGCTGTTCACGGGCGACATGCTCGTGTACGGCGGGAAGTACTATGTCATCAGCGAGGGGCACAAGGAATTCGTGCCGCAGAAGCAGAGCGACGAGGATTATTACCTGCTCACGCTGGCGGGTATCGCAATGGAGCTTGCGGGCGAAGGGCTGACCGAAGCGGACGTTATCATTGCCGCCGGGCTGCCGCTCACGTGGACCACGGGGCAGAAGGCGGAGTTTGCCGCATACCTCACGCGGAACGCGGAAGTGAGCTTCACCTTCCGCAAGGTGGATTATCACATCCGCGTGCTCGGTGCAAAAATCTATCCGCAGGGATACGCCGCCGTTGCGGAATTCACGCCGTCGATGAAGGGCGTGAACGTCGTCGCCGACATCGGCAACGGCACCATGAACACGCTGTTTATCATCGACGGCAGGCCGCAGGTCGGGCGAATGTTCACGGAGAAGTTCGGCACGCACCAATGCACGCTCGCGATCCGCGAGGCGTATATGCGGGAATACGGTTCCGAGCTCGACGAAGCGACGATCGAGGGATTTCTCATCAACGGAACGGGGAATATCACGAAGGACCGTCTTAAGCTCGTCCGCACGGTCGCGGAGGAATACGTCGGCGGCATATTCCGCAGGCTGCGCGAGCACGGTTACGACGAGCAGACCATGACGCTTTACGTCACGGGAGGAGGCGGGTGCCTCGTGAAAAACTTCTATCGGACGAAGGGCAGCCGCGTGAGGTTCATCGACGACATCCGCGCGGCAGCGAAGGGCTATGAATACCTCGCCGAACTGCAGCTGAAAGCGGAGCGGGGCGTATGAAGGAATCTCACAGGATAAGCGTAAGGTTCGACCTTTCGGATCCGAAACAGCGGAAGGTTTACGAAGCCCTGCATGAGATCGACCGTAACGAGCACGGATCGATGAGCGCGTTTGCGATAAAGGCGATCGGGGAATATCTCGATCGCCTTTCGTATAATGGCCGCTTTGATTTCACGCTTGATGACATACGGGATATGTTCCGCAAGGAGATACGCGAGCTCGATCTTGCTCCGCGTGAGGCCGCTCCCTCATTCACGCCTCCCGCGGAAATGACCGACGAGGAGAGACAGGAGAATGATCGAAATGTACTTGAAACGCTCGATATGTTCACATGACGCCAAACCGCCCGGTTTTGGCGCCATCAGGCCTGCGTCCGATAAACCGATGGCGCCACATGGAAGCACGAATAACCACGCCCGGCGGAAGCACCTATCCCCGCCGGTCGGCATACCGGGTATCCATGTAAAAAACGATAGCCAGCAGGGAACTTGTACGGCAAGTTCCGCCCCGCCGATTCGGGGAACGGCGGTCTTTTTAGGGGATGCCCCTAATACCCCGGCAAAGGCGGTGGCGCCATGAAAGAAAAGAAAGAGCGATTGGAGCTGAGGGTTACTAAATCCGAGAAGAACGCCATCCACAGGAAAGCCGCAAAGTGCGGGCTGACGATAAGCGAATACGTTAGAAAGAGAGCATTGGGTTACGAGCCGCGCGGGGCTCCGACCGATGCTCTTTTTGATATCACGATAAAGCTTTCCGAATTGACAAATGGCGGGTTATCGAGGGAGACGGAAAAAGCGGTATTGGATCTGCTGACGGATATCCGCCGCGCCTTCTTTGAAAGCGAGGGGATGTGATATGGCAATAACCGGCTTCTGGCCGATAAAGGACAGTATCTCAAGGGTCATCGATTACGCCATCAATCCCGAGAAGACGATTGCTCCAGAGGATATGACCGATGACCTCAAAAAGGTCTTGCGCTATACCTCCGATCCCGGCAAGACGGATAAGCTCATGTACGTATCCGCTCTTAACTGCCCATGGCAGCAGGCGTATGAATGGATGACGGCGACGAAGAAACGATATGGTAAGCTCGGAGGGAATACCTGTTATCACGGGTTTCAAAGCTTCTATGGTAAAGAGGTCTCTCCCGAGGAAGCTCACGCATTGGGCATGGAAACGGCACGGCGCATGTGGGGCGATGAATATGAGGTGCTCGTTACCACCCATCTCAATACCGGAAACGTACATAATCATTTCGTAGTCAATTCCGTTTCCTTCCGCACGGGAAGGAAATACGAGAACCACAAGCGGGATCATCAGCGGCTTAGGGAAGTATCCGACGAGCTCTGTCGCGAACACGGGCTTTACGTTATCGAGAACCTCCGAAGTCATGGCTTGAGCTTTGCGGAGTGGCGGGCTCACAAGGAGGGGCAGCTCACCATGAAGGATATGCTCGAGCTCGATATGAGGGAGTGTATTGACAGGGCGATCGATGTACAGCACTTCTACCGCCTTATGCGTGATTTAGGCTATACGGTCGATCATCGATGCAAGTATCCTTCTTTCCTCCCTCCCGGGGGAAAGCGTCCATTGCGTCTTAAAAAGGACGGTAAGAGCATGACCGAGGACGATATAGAGGAAATGCTTTGGGACAGCTTCGAGAGGCAGACGGACGTCCTCGTCATACCGAGAGCGGAAAAGCCACCTGTTCCGTACTATAAGGATATGGGCCTCAGCGCGCTCGTTCTTTCGTGGATGTACGTGCTGGGATGGCTCGGCAAGGGCAAAAAGGTCGTGTACCGGGTGAACCGCGAAGAGGTACGGAAGCTCAAACGGTACATACGGCAGCATGATCTGCTGATGAAATACGAGATTGACAACGAGGATCAGCTTGACGCTCACGCGGCAAAGCGCAGTAAAGAATACAGCGAGCTGGAAGCAAGGCGCGAGGCGCTCCGAAAGGAACAGCGGCGCACGGGTGAACAGATATCCGAAATCGCCGAGCTCACCAAGCGGATGCGCTTCGTGCGGAAAGAGCTTCGTATCTGCGAAGACATCAAGGCCGATATTCCCAAGATGCAAAAGGCGTTTGAGGATGTGCCGATGATCGATGGTAAGCCGATGTATTATGAGGAGGAAAGGTAATCAAAAAGAGTTCTGTGAGGTTTAACCGCAAAATTTGTCAATTCCCTGTAGTTTTTCTGGTTATAACCGCAAAACTACTTGACAAGCGTGTGTGGAAGGCATATAATCCAATCAATAAGGGAGGATATGCTTATGATACTCAGAGACAGCTACGTTAACCGAATAATGGCATTTGCGGATACGCCCCTCGTCAAGATACTGACGGGCGTGCGCCGCTGCGGCAAATCGACGATCCTTTCCATGATCCGGGATCGGCTTATCGAGCGCGGCGTTTCCGCAGAAAGCATCCTCACATACCGGTTCGATTCAATGGAATACGACGGCATGACCGCCGCCGGGATGTACCGCGATATAAAGGGAAAGCTGAATAAAGAGGGCCGCACCTACGTTTTCCTCGACGAGGTTCAGGAGATAAAGGGCTGGGAAAAGATCGTCAATTCCCTGCAGACCGATTTCGATACGGATATCTACGTCACAGGTTCCAACTCCCGAATGATGTCCTCCGAGATAGAGACCTACCTCACCGGCAGATACATTTCGTTCAGGATATTTACGTTGTCGTTTTCGGAGTATCTGACCTTCAAGAAGGAGCACAGCCCGCTTGAAGATACGCACAGGGAGCTTGCGAACTACATCCGCCTAGGCGGCTTCCCTGCGACGCACCTTCGCCCGTACACGGACGACGAGGTCTATACCATAGTCCGCGATATCTACAATTCGACCGTCTTTTCCGATATAGTCAGGCGTAATCAGATACGGAAGATCGACCAGCTCGAGCGTGTCGTAAAGTATGCGTTCGATAACGTGGGCAAAACGTTTTCGGCAAAGTCGATATCGGATTATCTGAAGTCCGAAAACCGGAAGGTGGATAACGAAACGGTCTACGGCTATCTTGAAAAGCTGGAAAAGGCCTATTTGCTCCACCGCTGTTCGCGTTATGACATACAAGGCAAGGAGCTTTTGAAAACTCAGGAGAAGTTCTATGCCGCCGATACCGCGCTTCGCTACAGTGTGTTGGGCTTCGATTCGCGCTCGGTTGCGGCCATGCTTGAAAACGTCGTCTATCTGGAGCTCCTGCGCCGGGGCTATACCGTGAACATAGGCAAGACCTCGGGCGGAGAGATTGATTTCGTCGCTGCGCGGCAAGGCGAAAAGCTCTATATCCAGGTCGCAAGGGAGATATCGAGCGAAGCGACCGCGGAGCGCGAGTATTCAAGGCTTAGGGATATCCGCGACAATTATCCCAAATATGTGCTGACGACGGATGATTTCGCCGGCGGCAATTATGAAGGGATCAAGACGATGCATGTGGCGGATTTCCTGCTCAGCGTGGAGTATTGACCGTTGACAGCATATCACGCAACTGCACAAGGGAGGCATCATGGGTATTAAATACCTTGAAAACACAGCCGATATCGAACAAGCATTCATGTCTCGTTTCGTAATGTCATGGGAGACGTTTCAGATCAGGCAAAATGAATGGATCGCAGAAATGGAAAAGCAAAACTATCCGATCGACATGCGATGGTATGAAAGCTCCTATTTCTGGGACAGAATGGATCCGGATTATCCCAGAGTTTCCATGGCGGAAGCGCTTAATGAGCTTCGTGCTCATTCCGGACCGGTGCTGTTCATGACCGAAAAAGGCGAGAACACATGCTTTGAGGGCAAAAAGAGCGTCGATTATATTGCCGAAGCGGACGCATCGGAACTTGCGGAACGGATCGAGCATGACTGGTATGAATCATACAGATTGTTTGAGCAGGGCCGCTACCTTGTCGATGAGCTTCCGGAGGATCTTTACGTTTTTGATCGTTCGATGACTTGGTGCGTGGTGTTTACTCACGAAACATGGGATTGGGAAGCTGAATCCACCGATATGATGAAAGCCGCAGAAAGCAGATACTGTATTATCTGCAAATAAACTTTACGGTCATAACCAAATATTACCATTAGTGTAAAAGCGCTCGCGCAAGCGGGCGCTTTTCGTATGCTCCAAACCAAGATTGCTGTGAGTGATAACAGCCCAATGTACTGTTTTTAACGTCCAATGTATCTTTTTGGCGTATCAAAGTCTTGTTTTCGAATCCAATGTCTTGTTTCGGAGCAGAGTCAAGAAAGGATAAACGAAGTGATCCCCGAAAAAACATTCCACAGCATCACGGACATACTGGCCGAAAGGGGAGGCGACATAATCCAGGGCGTGGGCGACGCGGGCATACGCGACGACACAAGGATATCTCCAAAACAGCCTCAAGGTGGGCGAGCGCGCGATGAATATAAGCGAGGACGAGCTTGACACCGCCGAACGCAACGAGAGGCGAGCGCTTGACGAGGTCAACCGCCGCACGGGCGACGCGCTTGAAGCGGCGGGCTGGAAGGACGGCGAGGCGAGCCCGCTTAGCCGCGATGAGAACGTGGAGCATATCTCGGTGCGGGACGAGGACGCGCCTGCGGCCGAGGGAGGCTTACAGGATAACATACTGCATATGTGACGCGCTTCGGCCGGGGAAAGCCCCCGGCCGATCCTTTTTTATGCCGCCTTTATTCGTTCTGACCCCTTGACGGAGCGGGGAACGGATTGTATAATACAATATGTTGTGGAAGATATGCGCATACGGGCGCGCCGATGCGTATTCATTGTATCGACCGGATGCGGTGCGCGATTTTTTTATTGCCAAAGAGGGGGGGCTTTTGCCGTGAAACTGGGTTTTGACAACGATAAATACATATCCATGCAGTCCAAGAAGATACTGGAGCGTATCTCACGCTTTGGCGATAAGCTCTACCTTGAATTCGGGGGCAAGCTGTTCGACGATTATCACGCGTCACGCGTGGTGCCCGGCTTCAAGCCCGATACAAAGATCAATATGCTTTCCGCGTTGAAGGACAGCGCCGAGATAATTCTTGCGATACACGCGGGCGATATCGAGCGCAACAAGATCAGGAGCGATATCGACATCGCCTATGACCGCGAGGTGCTTAGGCTGATCGACGCCTTCCGCAAGCGCGAGCTGCTGGTTTCGGGCGTGGTGATAACCAGATACCGCGTGGGTCAGCCCGCGGTCGATTCCTTTGCCGAAAGGCTCGAGCGCCTGGGCGTCAGGGTCTACCGCCATTATCCCATCGAGGGTTATCCCAAGAATCCCAAGTTCATAGTCAGCGAGGAGGGCTTCGGCAGGAACGATTTTATCGAAACCACCCGCCCGCTCGTAGTCGTCACCGCGCCGGGCCCCGGCTCGGGCAAGCTTGCGGTGTGCCTCTCGCAGATCTATCAGGAATTCCGTCGCGGCGTAAGAGCCGGCTATGCCAAGTTCGAGACCTTCCCCGTGTGGAACCTGCCCCTTACGCACCCCGTCAACCTTGCCTATGAGGCCGCGACGATCGATCTTGACGATATGAACATGATCGATCCCTTCCACCTTGAGGCCTATGGCGTTACCACCGTCAATTATAACCGCGACGTGGAATCCTTCCCCGTGCTGAACACCATTTTCAGCCATATCTACGGCGAATCCCCCTATAAATCCCCCACCGACATGGGCGTCAATATGATCGGCAACTGCATCACCGACGACGAAGTCTGCTGCAATGCCGCCAAGCAGGAGATAATCCGCCGCTATTATCAGGCCGCATGCGCGTTCAAGCGCGGCAGGATCGAGAAGGAGCAGGTCTACAAGGCCGAATTCATAATGAGCCGCGCGGGCATCACGGTGAACGACCGGCCGGTCGTTGCCGCAGCGCTGAAGCGCGCGGAGGACACGGGCGCCCCCGCAATGGCGATAGAGCTGCCCGACGGCAGTATGACCACGGGCAAAACGGGCTCGCTCTTCGGCCCGGCCGCGGGCGTGCTGCTGAACGCGCTCAAGACCCTGGCGGGTATCAGCCGCAATATCGATCTGATCGCGCCCATAGTGCTCACCCCCATACGCGAGCTCAAGGTAAAGCATTTCGGCAGCGAGAACCCGCTGCTGCATTCCGACGAGGTGCTCTATGCGCTTTCCATCTGCGCCGCCACCAACCCCACTGCCGCGCTTGCCATGGAGCAGCTTCCCAAGCTGCGCGGGTG
Organism: Clostridia bacterium; assembly: GCA_017541305.1. Classification (GTDB taxonomy): domain Bacteria; phylum Bacillota; class Clostridia; order Christensenellales; family CAG-138; genus UBA3857. Next base: position 11,009 of record JAFXZJ010000003.1, read on the forward strand.
CGAGGCGCATTCGTCCGTAATGCTTTCGGTGGCCGACCGCGCCGTTTACAGGAAGCTGGGCATCAACCTTACCAGCGAGCCCAATCTTAACGGAAACAAACTCTATCTGTAACGGAGGACGATAATGAACCGCATCGACCGCATCACCAAAATGGAAAAGAACCTCGACGCTTCCGCCGAGGCGATAGCCGAGCTTTCGGCCGCCCTCGATAAATACGAAGCCGCGCGCAAGGCGTGGAAGGAGCTTTCCGACTATTACGGAAGCAATCGCTGGATGAGCGATTTCGAAGCCGACGAGGCGGGCAAGCTTCCCAAGGATCTGAAGCGCGGCGTGCTTTCGGAGGATACCGTCTACGATCTTATCACCGACAATCGCGAGCTTGTCTCCAGGATGCTCGAGATCGCGCGCGATGCGGTGCTAAATAACCTGATCTGAAGTGGATAACGGCGGGAAAAAGCTCGATAAGCTCAAGGAAAAGACGCTTCCCATGCGTCCGCTTTTGTCCGCGCTGGGATTGTTCGGCTTCTTCTTTGTAACGCTGCTTCCGCTAATGCTGATAATCATAAAAAGCAAGGAGCTGGGCGTCTGGTGGATCCCTCTTGCGATCGTTTATATGGCGGCGTTCATCGCCGTGAACGGCATCCTGCTCAGAAGGAAGCACCTGAATCACATGCATTTTCTTATGGGCGACGAGCTGTTCTATCGGGAATACCCAAAGGAGCTCGAGCGCGACAGACGAAAAAAGGAAAAACACAGGGCATATCTGGAAAAGCTCGAGCAAAAAAGGCTTAAAGAAAAATGAATAAAGAACAGAATAAGAGCGCCGGGACGCGGGCCCGACGCTCTTTTAATGCGTTATCAGGCGATATTCAGCGCCAGCCTCAGCGCAAGAAGCGCGTCGGTGGTGTCTATGCGGCCGTTGTGATCAAGGTCGCAGTTGGATATCAGCTGCTGCGCATTGCCCGATATGCTCAGCGCACAGCGCAGTATGAGGAGCGCGTCGGTGGTGTCGACAATGCCGTTGTGATCGGCGTCGCCCGGAACGAGGGCGTCCCAGCCCGAGAAGCGGGCGACCAATGATCTGTACCCGTCGGGGTCCGCCTTGAGCCGCGCATTGGACGAAACAAAAGCTCCGCTTTCGGTATACCAACCGATAAAGCTTGCGCCGGATTTGGGCGCGGCGATCAGGTAATCCACCATAACGTCCTCATCCCATTCCTCGTCATATTCATACACGTAATCGAGCCCGACATAACCGTTTCCGGCTGCCCTGAGCGTATAGATTAGAAATTCAAGCTCCGAAAGGAGATTGCCGCTGCAGGAAAGAGCGATAAGATCATGGCAGGTGGAAAGATCCAGCTGGGTGATGCGATTGTTCTGGCAGCTAAGGTACTGCAGAGTGGAGCAATTCGTCAGATCGAGCTTTGTAATGGAAGAGTCGCTGCATATGATCTCCATCAGAAGAGTGCAGCCCGAAGCGTTCAGCTCGGTGATCTGATTGGAGCCGCAGCCGATATACGTCAGCCCGCTGCAGCCGGAAAGATCCAGCTTTCCGACAAGGCCCTTTGACGGGAAGCTGACTTCGAACAGCCTCGAATCCCTCCATTCCGCGCCGGTCCACGTGCCGGGATCCGTCGGCGAATATGCCGGGTTCAGCTTCCGGCCGTTCTTCACTCCGCTGCTGTCGGTCAGCTCAAGGAACGCGACCAGCTTTTGATAGTCGCTGCCGTTGTAACCGGGCGGGGTGCTGTACCTTGGCGCCGGATCCTCCAAAGCCGATACCGGCACGGCGGAGCAGACGCAAAGCAATGCAATGAGCGCCGCCAGAACGGCCGCCGTTAAACTTTTCTTCATTTTCGTTTTCCCCCTTGTGTATTATTGTTTGTGCCGCGTGAGCGCCTCAGCGCTCCCCGGCGATCCTCCTTGCCACGAACACTCCCGAAGCGCTCGCGTGCGAAAGCGAATGCGTGACTCCGCTGCCGTCGCCTATCACGTAAAGCCCCCTATACCTGGTCTCCAGCCCGGGCGTCAGCTCCACCTCCATGTTATAGAACTTGACCTCCACGCCGTAAAGCAGCGTGTCGTCGTTGGCGGTGCCGGGCGCGATCTTGTCAAGCGCATAGATCATTTCGATTATGCCGTCCAGTATCCTCTTGGGCATCACAAGCGAAAGGTCGCCCGGAGTGGCCGAAAGGGTGGGGGAGGTGAAGCTTTCGGCAATGCGTTTTGCGGTGGAGCGGCGCCCGTTTATCAGGTCGCCGAAGCGCTGCAGCATCACCCCGCCGCCAAGCATGTTCGAAAGCTTGGCGATGTTTTCGGCATAGGCGGTGGAATCGTTGAAGGGCTCGGTGAAATGCTTTGAAACCAGCAGCGCGAAATTCGTGTTGGCGGTGTGCTTTGCGGGATCCTCATAGCTGTGCCCGTTCACGGTCACAATGCCGTTGGTGTTCTCCGTCACCACCGCGCCGTGCGGGTTCATGCAGAACGTGCGCACAAGGTCGCCGTATTTTTCGGTGCGGTAGATTATCTTGCTTTCGTAAAGCTCGTCGGTCAGGTGCGAAAACACCTCGGCGGGCAGCTCCACGCGCACGCCTATATCCACACGGTTTGAAAGCGTGGGTATCTCAAGCTCGCGGCAGACCTTCTCCATCCATTTGGAGCCCGATCTGCCCACCGAGATCACGCATCTGCCGCATTCGAAAACGCCCTTTTCGGTGTGCACCGCAAAGCCGTTCTCAAGCTTCTCCACGCTCTCCACGGGCGTGCGGAAAAAGAATTCCACGTGCTCCTTAAGCTCGGCGTAAAGGTTTTCAAGCACTATATAGTTCTTGTCGGTGCCCAGGTGACGCACCTGCGCGTCAAGCAGGTGCAGCTTGTTCTGTATGCAAAGCTTCTTTATGTGCGAATCGGCGGTGGAATAGAGCTTCGAGCCCTCGCCGCCCAGGCGCATATTGATGGAGTCCACGTATCGCATAAGCTCCGTGGCCTTCTCCTTGCCTATGTATTCGTGCAGATTGCCGCCGAAATCGTTGGTGATATTGTATTTCCCGTCGGAATACGCCCCCGCGCCGCCAAAGCCGTTCATTATCGCGCAGGTGGGGCAGTGCGTGCATGACTTCACGCGCTCGCCGTCGATGGGGCATCTGCGCTTTTCAAGCGGACTGCCCGCCTCGAAAACGGCAACCTTCAGCTCCGGGGCGAGCCTTTTCAGCTCGTATGCCGTGAATATGCCTCCCGGTCCCGCGCCGACTATTATAACGTCATATCTTTTCATACAGCATTTCTCCTTGATAATTTCAACGCTTCATTATAACATAAGCACTGGCGGGACCGCAAGTAAAGCCATGTGAAAATATATTTTATTTTGAGTGAAAGATTTTGCCGTAAAAACTGTGTATTAAGGTGAAGGGCCCTTCATCAGAACACGGAAAGGAGAATTACATGAGTGAAAACCAATCGCTGAAGCTCGTCTCCATGGCGGACGATAACGATCCGGAGCGCTGGCGGAACTACTGCACGGCGATTGCGCGGCGCATACTGGGCGACTCCCGCGACGCGGAGGAATGCGTTAACGAAGTGATGCTCAAGGCGTGGGAAGCGATCCCGGCATTCAAGCCCGAGAACGTCAAGACCTTCCTTGGCAAGCTCACCCGCAATACCGCGATCAACATGCGCGTAAGGCTCACCGCCCAAAAGCGCGATATCGCCAAATGCACCCCGCTCGACGAGATTTCGGAGCTCGTCTCGAACTCCGGCGACCCCGAGGAGAGCTTCATCCGAAAGGAGCTGCTTTCCGCGGTAAACGATTTTTTGAGCACGCAGTCCGAATCAGACCGCGATTTGTTCGTGCTCAGGTATTGGCATTTCGAGCCCGTCGAGAGCCTGGCAGAGAAATTCGGGATATCCGAAAAGACGGTCTACGTCAAGCTCCACAGGATAAGAGGAAGGCTCAAAAAATACTTGAAAGAAAAGGAGTATTTATTATGAAAACCGAAACCTTCGCTCAAATGCTGAGCGATATAGACGAAACCTTCGTCGAGGCCGCCGAAAAGCGCGCCCCGCGGGAAAGGGAGGGGAAGGGCGCATCAAGCTTCCTGCGCATTGCCGCCGTCGCCGCCGCGGCGGTGCTGCTCGCGGGCGCGGTGTTCGCCGCGGTGAAGCTCGCCCCGAAGCCGAACGGGCCCGAAGAGGAGGCCTACGTACTGCCGCCCGAAAGGACCTGCACGCAGAACGTCGTTTCAAGCGTAAAACGCCTCGGATTCCCCACGCTCGTAAAGGAATACGCCGACTCGGACGCGATATGTGAGATCACGATCGAAAGCTGGCTATCCGAGGATGATATGAACACCTATCACAGGGCGAAGGTCGACAGGGTCTATAAGGGCGAGCTGCCAGATACCATCACCTTCCGGCAGTACGGCTGCTCGGCTTGTCCTTCCGATTTCCCCATCTACACGCATGGGAACAGGCTGCTCGTTTTCCTCGTTGAAAGGGAGGATCTGAAAGCCGAATACCCCGACCTCGGCAGCATCTACGAGCTCACTGCCCACGATCTTTCGGCGCTCTACATAGCCAGGGCGGGCGACGGAAAGGACTATCTGATCGACTATGACGTGCTCCTGAGCTATAACACGAAGAAAAAATGCCCGGGCATAGCGCTCGATGACGTCGGTACGCGGGAACTCTTGGCGGAGCTGGCGGAGAGCGTCCGTCCCGGCGACGGTCTGCTTGCAGACGATCTTTTGAACGGCGCCTCGCCGCATTCCGATCTCGGAAGCATCAAGGTGTATGACCTTGAGAAGCTGACCGCGCTGCTTACCGAAAAAGCGTCCGTTGAGGCTTGGAAGGAGCCCGCGACCGTGCCCGAGGACGCGGTGCTTCCGCCCGCAAGGCAGGGCGTCGGCAATGCAAAATCATCGTATGTGAAAACGTACAACTATGCCGAGGCGTACGAGGCAGCCGACGCCGTATGCATAGTCACTGTTGAGAACTGGCTCGAAGACGTCTCCGACTGTTGTTATTTCGAAGCGAAGGTCGAAAAGATCTATAAGGGAGAGATTCCCGAAAGGATCGTCCTGCGCCAGAATGAAAGCAAGGATTTCAGCTTCGGTTCTCCGATATTCACCTATGGAAACAGGCTCCTTGTATTCCTCGGGGAGTGGGAACACTGGGATGGAGCCGGTGAAGCATATTATCAGATCGGAAGTGATCTGACAACGCTTTATATGGCGAATGATGCATCCGGAGAACTGTATCTGATCGCTCTTCACGGATTGGTCGGAAACAAAAGCCGGGGTCTGGGCTTGAAGGACAAATTCAGCCTCGAGCTGGCACAGGAACTCGGTACTGAGCTGAAAAAGAGCGATGAAGTCCTCGGAGAAACCGTGGAGCTCTATGCTCACGACGATCCTCCATACAATATAAAAATCTATCTGTTCGATGATTTTGAGAGCTTTTTGGATTCGATGAATTAAAGGAGGCTCGGAGATGAGAAGAGCAATTACTGTTTAGACCCTCCGTCTTCGGCCCCGCGCAGGATGAGCATCAAGCGCCTGAGCGGGGCTTTTTTTGCGCAGCGGAAACGGGCGCTGACCACGGGGACGGACCTTCAGGGAAGAATAATGAATAATGAATGATGAATAATGAATAATTAATAATTATCGCTCGGCCTCACTCTCAGAACTCAGAACATAAATCTTAGGTAAACGATGATTAACTCGGCAAGTGGAGCCGGGCGGCACTCTGAGTTTGTACCTTCCCCTATTGAGGGGAAGGTGGATGCGAGGCCCTTGGGCCGAGCAGACGGATGAGGTGGTGGCTGGCTTGAGGTCAAAAAACTAAGTAAACTCAAGCTTTTTTACCACCTCATCCACCGCTCGTTCCTCGCGGTCCCTCCCTGAGGCGGCAAGCGCATCAGGCACTCGGCTGAAAAAGCCAAGCATTTGGCTTTTCCCGGGCGCCTCCTGCCCCGCCAAGGGGAAGCCTTTTGGCGATTCCCGCATTAGGGGCGACCATTTCAAACACCCCAAACTACCGGGGCGACCGTGCCAAGCACCCCAAACTACCGGGGGTATTAAGCGAGCAAAGCGAGCGTCGCAAAACCATTGGTTTTGCTAATCGAGAAAAGCATTTCGGGAAAAAAGCCCTCATGCTTTTCTCGGTCGCGCCGCGATAGCGTGAGCGTTAAGGAATCGTAACAGTGTTACGATTCCAGCGAACGCCGAGCAGCTATGCTGC
>JAFXZJ010000023.1 GCA_017541305.1 Clostridia bacterium
CACGGGCTTTGCCGGCGCGCCGATGTGCATGACAGTGGGTATCACGACCATATCCGGCGGGGGCATCCTGACGGGCGACATATGCGCGGTGTTCTTCCTGTGAGGCACGTGCACACCCTTGAGGGAACCAAAGAGATGATTTGGCATATTCTCTCCAATCTGCCGCGAACGCGGCGAATGCGGGCGGAAGCTGCCCGCATGGCATTCTTTAACCTATATATTTTAACATCCAATATGCTTCATGTCAAGGGTTTTCCGGGTGTTCCCCCGCTTTCGATCCATGAAAAAAGGAGAGGCGCGGGCCTCCCCGTAAAAGCATCATCGGTCAATTCCGATCATCCCATATTTACCTTATAAAATCTCAGAGCGTCCGTGAACGGAGCCATGATATAAACCGTGCCGTCTTCGGTCACGCGGATGCTCGATTCGCCGGTCTTATACAGGTCATCCTCGAACCAAGGAAGCGGAAGCCTCGCAAGCAGTCTGTCATCCGGGCCGTATTTCTCTATCACACGCCTGATATGGCCGTCCTTTTCCGCTTTGGGATCGTGCGGAGTAAAATACCTGTTCCCCTCAGCGTCGCATCCCTTGAAATCGCCGCTGTAATAAGCGGTCCCCTCCGGCGTATTGAAAAGCAGCTCGGGCTCGCTCCACTCCGTTTTCTCCGCGTCAAAACGGCAGACCATGCGGGTGTCGGACTTTTCCGAGATATCATAGCTCAGGAAAACGTCGTCGCCTATCGCGTACATCACCTGCAGCGAAGCGTACTCCCTTTCGGAAGGGATGGGAGAAACCAATTTGATCGAGAGACCCGTTTCTGTGTCAAATGCATAGGAGTTGGAAATAATGAGCCCATCTTTCACGCAGAACGGCTGATATCTGTCATACAGCACGGAAAAATACGGCGTTTCCGAATGCAGCCTTGAAAGCTGCCCTGAGGTAATATCCATTACAAGCAGAGACCTGTCGATCTCCGTCCAGTCCGCGGCATACAGTTTTCCTTCTGCTATGCAGAAATTAAACGGCGCGAACTCATCCGTATCGCTTGAAGGATAGTGTGCGTCCGTTTCGCCCTCTCCCACGGGGACGGAAGCGAGCTCCTCCGAACAGGAATCGAAATCGAGCTCGGCAGGCTCGGTATTATTCGGCGCATTCTCGGGAGCCGTGCTCTGGCACGAGGTCAAAGCAAGAGCCAGAATAAGCGCGGAAAGAGCAAGTGACAGATACTTTTTCATTGTTGTTCTCCTTCCTCAAACGATCATCTCTGTATAGTTATTTGTCAGTTAACGGTTTAGAACCATACGGCAAGACATCCGTATGGCAGCCGCAAACATTGCAATCGTATCCTCCGCCTGGTGCGTTGACCCATGTATGCGTATTATATGATGAAATATTACCGCAATGATATGAGCATTCCTTCCAATGATGCAAGATGTCGTATTGATAGCTACCATATGAACATGGAGCAGTACCTCCACATGCATATGGAGACTTAAGAACGTATCCATTCATATTATTTGAAGTAGGATGCCTGACAGATACATTATCATTGCTTGTCATGGTTGTAGAGTCATATATAGTTAGCGTATTGTTACTGAAGGAGCTGAAAAGCATTATATGGTTTGAATTAGATGATTCAGATATATACTTAAGCAAATAATCCATAGGCTCCATGTTTGCAAGCGCAGTACTGTTATGGGAATATTGATTCCCACTTCCGCCACCACCAACGCTTACAGCAACTCCATTATTATTAAAATACTTTGTCTTGTGATGAGAGCCCAAGCTATATGCATAGCTCACAAAGCCTGAGCAATCTAAACCAGCGGTTGTCGAAACATAGCCATTAGTTTTATTAATATTTCCCGCAGTATAGTTTCCGTTATGTAATGTTTTAAACTGATTTGCGCTTGATAAATATGCCCCATAACAATAAGGGATACCTGTAACAGTATCATTTGCATGATTGTTAGTCACACATTGCGGCGCAGTTGCTCCAGAGGGAGGGTTAAAATCAGCATTTTTAATCACCCAATGCAAATTTGCAGCGCTGTTGGCTCTGCTTTGAATCGTTGTTCTCGTATTTGAAGTTATTGTGCTCGTTCTTGTTTTAGGTTCTTCTAACACTAATTGATAGATCTCGTTCCCAATTTTGGATAGTTCTTCCATATGCGAATAGTATTCTGTTCTGAAATGAGGTTTGGAGATATAAACACCATCGTATCTGCACTGCATAACGAACACCTCTCCTAAGTTGTTGAAATAAACACAGTCGCGAGGTAAAGACACAGCAGGAATTGTATCAATTACAGTAATGCCTTCTAAATCTCCATCCGTATCATATTTGCGAACTGTATATTCGGATTCAATAACAGGTATATATGGTACGAATTCGTTAACACCCAAATAGATATTTCTTCCCGCAAATTGAAGCAATTCCGCTGCCGTGTTTTCTCCAGTAGATATAAAGATTGTATTCTCATCAATAGTCAATGTTTTTTCAGTTTCAAAATCTCCTTTCAACTCAGCATTGAAAGCTTTAAGCCATGCTTCGTCATATACATAGTAATCGTTTTTGTACGTTTGTATTTGAAGCTTGCCATCTGAATAAAGAATTCTCTTAATGCTGTCAAATCCAATTTTATCAGGAAATGGGATAGTTTTTTGGCTCTCACCATATTCGTTGAAAGTCATTATTTTCTCGCCATTGTAATCTAAAATATAGATTAGATTCTCGGAAACACACATATGGTAAGGATATCCACAGCATTCAGACAAATCAATATATCTCAATCCTTCTTCATTGCTGATGATAATACGGTTTTTTACAGAATCAAGGATATAGATTCCTTCATCATTAACGGCAAACGACTCCGGTCCTTCATTAAAAGCATCGCCATTTTTATATCCTATCTCATTTTCCTTTTCTCCAAACGGGAAACAGCAAATCAGCTCCGCATCCGTAAGGCTGTCACCGAGCATTACAGTTTTTTTCTTTCCTGCTGCAAAGGAAGTCGATAAAAGAGCAAGCATAAATACAAGTACGAGAATCGTGATAATAATCTTTTTCATTTCTTATCTCCTTTTTTCTTTATCATATAATTGTTTTGCGCTGTTGTCAATAATATGTTTAAGTTTTTTAATGATTCCATCCCACCGGGTACGTTTTCACGTTCGATGTTGTGTTTTTCATGATATGTGGTATAATGCAAATATACCAAGTGCGAAAAAGGAGAGTTTGACTTGGGCCGCTATTCGCTGCATCATCAGCTGTTCAGGCTGTTCGGGCTATTGATACTGCCCGTACTGTATCTACTTGTGAGGCTTGCTTCCGGCGCGCCGACGATAGTCGAAAGCGCGTTTTCGAACGGTCTTTACCCCGTTATTCGCAACGGCATATCCGCCGTGACGCGCCTTGTGCCGTTCTCGCTTGCCGAAGCGCTGATCGTCTCCGGCGCCGTGTTCATAGTCATATTCCTTGTGATAAGGATATTCCGCGCGATATTCCTCCGCAAGGACGCGCTTATAAAGCTCCTTTCGCTCATAATCACGCTGGCGCTTTTGGCTTCGTGGCTTTTGTTCTTCTTCTACTTTTCATGGGGCTTCAATTATTACCGTCCCGGCATAGACAAGAAGCTCGACCTGCCCGAAAGGGAGTATTCCGCTGAAGAGCTGGAGCTCGTATGTTATGACCTTGCCGACAGGGCGGCCCGGCTTCGCGAAAAGGTCGTGACCGACGAGGCGGGCGTTTTCAAATGCGACACGGGTAAGGTCAAGGAAGCGGTGATCAACGCCTGGACGGAATTCGGCGCAAGCCGCCCCTCGTTCAAGGCGGAGGTGCCGACGGCGAAATCGGTGTTCTTCTCGGAGGCGCTTTCAGCGGCGGGCATATCGGGCATATTCATACCCTTTACCGAGGAGCCCAATATAAACGTGCATCAGCCTTCGCTTTACATACCGTTCAGCGCCGCCCATGAGACCGCGCATTACATGGGCTTTGCACGAGAGGAGGACGCGAACTTCCTTGCCTTCCTGGTCCTGAAGGATTCGGCCGATCCCGCGCTTGCGTACTCTGCGGCGATGCACGCGCTTGTACACTGCGGCAATTCGCTTGCAAAGCTCGACCGTGACGCCTACCGCGTCCTGCGCGAAAGCTATCCCGAGGCGGTGGAGCGGGATCTTGCGGCGTATTCGAAGTATCTCGACGCGTATGAGGACGGCGCCGTTTACAACACCATGAACGACCTGAACGACAGCTATCTTAAATTCAACGATCAGGAGAAGGGAGTGCTGTCGTATGAGGAGGACACCTCGCTTATACTGAGGTATTACGACAGCATGAGATTCTTTGCGGATCATCAATGAGACATTTATGATCCAACGCCCGTTTATCACGCATAAACGGGCGCTTTTTTTCGCACACTTATCCCATGGCAACGCTTTTTTTCAGGACTTTCACGATCTATGTGCTGGTGTTCGCCGTGGTGCGGCTGATGGGCAAGCGTCAACTTTCGGACATGCAGCCCTTCGATCTGGTCGTAACGCTGCTGATAGCGGACGCGGCCTCCGCGCCCATATCCGATACGGGCACTCCCCTGCTCTGCGGTATCCTGCCGGTGCTGGGGCTGTTCATCATACATCGGCTGGTTTCGTTCATCGCGCTCAAAAGCGAGCGGGCGCGCAGACTGGTCTGCGGCAGCCCGGTGATCGTGATAGCGGGCGGAGCGGTCTGTGAGGACGCCCTCCGCGCGGCCTGCTTTACCGTGACCGACCTTATGGAACAGCTGAGACTGAAGGACGTGTTCTCGATCAGCGAGGTGAACTTTGGTATTCTGGAGACCAACGGCTCGCTGAGCGTGCTTAAAAACGACGGCGGCGAATGCGCGGGCCCGTCCGTGCTGCTTGTTTGCGACGGCAGGCCGCGCAGGGAGGCCATTGCCTCGCTCGGGCTCGATGAAGGCAGGCTTAAAGCCGCGCTTGGGGATATGGGGATAAGCGCCTATTCCGAGCTGCTCTATGCCTGCGCGGACGGCAGCGGGAGCATATTCGCTCAGCGAAAACGGCGGCGCGGGGGCTCTTCGCCCCTTCCGCTGCGGGGGAGCATAAATGAAGGCGGATAGGGATTTTTCACGCATGAGGGCGGCGGTGCTTATCGCGCTCGTGCTTTCGGTGGCGGCGCTGACGCTCGTTTGCATTATCCCGCAGCTTGTGATGGACGGCCTTGAGCGGGGGCTGTCGCCCGCGCTTGCCTCGGCAAAGGAAAAAGCGCATTCGGAGGAGCCCTCCGACGCGCTTATGGATATCGTATTCATAAGGAAAAAGCTGGATGCGGAGCGGGAAAAGCTGATGGCGCTCTTTTCTCACGGGGAGATAGTCGAGCTGATGCGGGCGGCACGGGCGGCCGAGGCCATCGCGCCGACGGGGGACGCGGCTCAGCTCCTGGCGGAGCTCACCGCGCTTGAAACCGCGCTTTCACATCTTTCGGAGCTCAACAGGACAACACTTGCGAATCTGTTTTGAGCCCTTCCTTTTTGACTATATTGCCGTCGTCCTTGAAGATGCTGTTCGCGGGGATCACGCCGCGCACGCGGGAGACGGGATAGATATTGGTGTTTCTGCCGATCACCGTGCCGGGATTGAGCACCGAATTACAGCCCACCTCAACGAAATCGCCGAGTATCGCGCCGAATTTTTTGCGGCCGGTCTCGATCTGCTCGCTGTCGTTCTTGACCACGACGAGGGTCTTGTCGCTCTTGACGTTGGAGGTGATGGAGCCCGCGCCCATATGGGACTTGTAGCCGAGGATCGAATCGCCCACGTAATTATAATGCGGGACCTGCACGTTATCGAAGAGCACGACGTTTTTGAGCTCGACGGAATTGCCTACCACGCAGTTCTTGCCAACGATCGCACTGCCGCGTATGAACGCGCAGTGGCGCACCTCGGCCCCGTGATCGATTATGCACGGCGCGCCAACGTAAGCCGTGGGGAATACCTTGGCGTCCTTTGCGATCCACACGCCCTCCTCGGGAGAATCGAATTCGTCCGCGGGAAGGGTCCTGCCGAGCTTCAATATGATATCCTTTATGTCGGAAAGCGCGTCCCACGCGTACTCCCTGCCCTCGAAGAGCTCGGAGGCGATGGTATGCGAAACGTCCAACAGCTCGCTTATCTTATACATTCTTCCACCTCGTTATTTGATCCCCAGCACAAGGCCCTTCCTGCGCATGGCCTCGATCACCTCGCCGACCTTTTCCTCGCAGATCGCGTGCTCGGGCGCTTCGACCATCACGCGCAGCACGGGCTCGGTGCCGGATTTTCTCAAAAGTATCCTGCCGTTATCGCCCAGATCGGCGGCAACCTTTTCCTCGGCCGCTCTGACTTCGGGATCGTTCAGCGCCGCGTCCTTATCGACCACCTTAACGTTTTTGAGCACCTGGGGGAACACCTCAAGGCCCTGCATGAGCTCGGAAAGCGGCAGCTTGCGGTCGAGCATGACCTGCATTAGCTTGATGGCGGTGATAAGGCCGTCGCCCGTTGTGGCATACTTGGAGAATATGATGTGGCCCGACTGCTCGCCGCCGAGCATATGCCCGTTCTTCCTCATGTTTTCATAAACGTACTTATCGCCGACGGCGGTTTTTTCGTAATTTATGCCGCAGGCGTCGAACGCCTTATACAGGCCGAAATTGCTCATTACGGTGGTGACGACCGTGTTGTTCACAAGGGCGTCCATCGCCTTCATGTGCCTGCCGCAGATATAGAGTATCGCGTCGCCGTTTACAAGCTCGCCCTTTTCGTTGACGGCAAGGCAGCGGTCGGCGTCGCCGTCGAAGGCAAAGCCCGCGTCAAGGTGCTTTTCCCGCACGAGGCGCTGCAGGGCTTCGATATGCGTGGAGCCGCAGTCCATATTGATATTGGTGCCGTCGGGGGTGTTGCCGATGACGTAGGTCTCGGCGCCCAGTGCGTCGAAAACGCTCTTGGCTATGGCCCATGTGGAGCCGTTGGCGCAGTCGAGGCCTATGCGCTTGCCGCTGTAGGAATGGGTGGCAAGCGAGATTATGTAGCCGATGTACCTGTTGCGGCCCGCGGCGTGATCAATCGCGCGGCCGATCGCCTTGCCGGTGGCATAGGGGGGCTCGGGATAGACGCCGTCGAGATACTTTTCGATCTCGGTTATCACCTCGTCCTCCATCTTTTCACCGTTGGAATTGAGCAACTTTATGCCGTTGTCATGGAAGGCGTTGTGAGAGGCGGAGATCATTATTCCGCAGTCGAAATCCTCGGTCCTTGCGATATAGGAAACGCTGGGCGTGGTGGTGACGTGCATAAGGTAAACGTCAGCGCCCGAGGAGGTGAGGCCCGCGGTGAGCGCGCACTCGTACATATAGCTTGAGAGGCGAGTGTCCTTGCCTATGACCACCCTGCACTCGCGGTCTCTTTCGAAATAGCTGCCTAAAAAGCGGCCTATCTTAAACGCGTGTTCGACCGTGAGGTCGACGTTGGCTTCGCCGCGGAAGCCGTCCGTGCCGAAATATTTGGACATGATTATCTCCTTATTGAAACGGGCCGGGGCCCGCAGAATCTCTGTTTACATTATACCACAAATGCTTGGGATTTCAAGCAAGCATGACGCCCGGCAACGATTATATTGATACTTTGACATTTTTCTGCCAAGATATGCTCCCGGAAGTTGAAAAATAACTCCGTTTGAGGTAGAATAGAATGAGATGATATCGACAGGAGGCCGCATGAAGCGCTTTTGTTCATTTATAATATCGCTGATACTCATACTTTGTCTTGTTCCGTCAGCGTCCGCGGATGGGCTTTCGGACGCGCTGCCCGCGCTTGAGCCCTTCACGGAGTTTTCGGACCTGGGCAGGACGCGCGCGGTGCTTTTCGATCTTGACACGGGCGAAGCGCTCTATTCGAGGAACGGCGACTCGGCCTCGAAGCCCGGATCGCTGACCGTGATAATGACCGCGCTGCTGCTGATCGAGAACACGCCCGAGGGCGAATGGGACGATCCGATACCCGCGATAAAGGACGTGGGAACGAGATGGAGCCGCCGGGGCGCTTCCATGGGCCTTGAAGAAGGCGAAACGCCCACGAGGCGAGACCTGCTATATGGCCTGATGCTTGCAGGCGCGGCGGACGCGGCATACGTTTCGGGCGAGCTGATTTACGGCAGCGAGGCCGATTTCATAACCGCGATGAATACCAGGGCGCGGGAGCTGGGCCTTGACGGAACGCATTTCGACAACGGCTTCGGCATGGGATCGAACGATCATTACACCTGCGCTAACGATATGGCGCGCCTCACCTTCGAGGCCATGAAGCAGCCCATGTTCGCCTCGGCGGCAAGCGCGCAGAGCTTCACCTGTTCGCAGGGCGCTCACGGGGCGCAGCTTGGGAACACCAATACCGCGCTTGCTTCATCGGGCTGCATAGGCGTGAAGTCAGGCAGCGACAGCGACTCCGAGCACTGCGTGATAGTCGCTTCCGAGGCGGGCCGGGCGCGTCTCTGCGCCGTTGTGCTCAGCGCTCCCTCCGGCACTGCCGCATACAGCTATGCCGAAAGGCTGATCTCGTCGGGGCTTGCCCGCTATATCACGGGAACGGGCCTTCGCCCCTTCTCCCCCGCCGACGCGTTGGTCACCTTTACAACCGATTCGGCGCTTTCAAAAGAGCCGGGCGGCCCCGCCGTTGAAAACGTTCGAAGCGGCGAGACCCTGCACGCGGCAGGCGCCAGCGGCTCAAGCATATGCGTTTACCGCCGCGGGGATCTTTATTGGGCGGACAGGGCGGCGCTTGAGCTTTGCTGCTATGCGGACGATGTATTCATTGAGAACGGCGAAGCGCTCTCAAGCGTGCGCGAAGGCGGCGAGAGGACGCCCTATTCGATAAGGATAACCTCGAGACATGAGATAAAGCACGTGACGCTCACGCTTTCGCTCTTTGACGGGAGCGTTGCCGCAAAAAGGGAGATCTCGCCCTGCGCTCACGGGGTGATCGAGCTTTCGGACTGTGATTTCACCGACGAGCTCGACAGGCTCACCGTATCCGACGGGCTCTATATCTGCACGGTGGAGGTCGAAGCGGAAGCGCATCTTTGGGGCTTTGAGCCCGCGACGATAATAAAGCGGAACACCAGCATGCTGGCGGTGGGCACGGGCGGCGCGTGCGTTTCGTACAACGCAAACCGCGGTTCCGACGCGCCGATAGGCGAATGCTTCTTCGGCGGCTTCCATATACCCCTTGAAACGCCCGTGAGGGCCGGTCACGTTTTCTCGCATTGGAACACCTTGCCCGACGGTTCGGGCGAGAGCTTCAGCCCCGGCGACACAGTGGAAGCGCAGAATTCGCTGACGCTTTACGCCATGTGGCAGCCGGGTGCGGACGCTTGGGAAAAGGAGCTGCGCGCCGGGTATGAATCTAGCCTTATGCTGGAGGGCTTTGTGAAAAACACCGCGGGAATAACCTCGTTCCGCCTTGTGTTGGACGGCGGAGGATCGCCGATCGAGCTTAAGGCGAACTGCCTGCTGAACGAGGCGCAGCCCGGCGAAATCTTCCTTGCCGAGCCCATAACGCTTCCCGAGGGGAGCTATGAGCTCAAGCTTTTCGGCTCATCGGCCGGCAGCGGCGAGGAGCTGCTTTTGACCGAGCATTTCACCGTTTCGGGCGAGCAGGCGGCAACGCCCACGCCCGAGATCACCGAAGCGCCCGCATCGACCGGGGAGCCCGAGCCTGAGCCGGATCCGTTCAGCCTGGCGGGGCTGCCCATTTGGGTATGGTTCCTGATCGGCGCGGTCGTCGTGGCGGTGCTGATCGCCATAATAGTGCGCATATTGAAGAGCGGATAAAGAATAATCCCGCGCCGCCTCCCGTAATATCAAACGGGAGGTGGTTTTTTATGCCCAAAGGGAGATTTACGGCAAGGAACGCGGCGGATCTTGCTCTCACGCTGCTTGTGATGTTCGGCACGCTGAGCCTTTCATGGGCGGGCCTTACAGGCGTCGGCAGCGTGCCCGCTTCGGCAGCGCCCGCCGAGTCATTCGTGCCGGATAACGCGTTTGCCGTTGTGATCGATCCCGGACACGGAGGCTTTGACGGAGGCGCGGTTGGCAGCGAAACGGGCGTTGCCGAGGCGGAGCTGAATCTTGACGTGGCTAAGCGGCTTGCGCACGAGCTGACGGCGCGGGGCTTTTACGCGATACTCACGCGCAATGACGAAAACGCGCTTGGCGAAACCAAGCGCGCGGACATGGAAAGGCGAAAGGAGATAATGCGCATGCCTTACGTCGATCTTGTCGTGAGCGTGCATATGAACAAGTTTGGCGACAGGAGCGTTTCGGGCCCCATGGTGTTCTACATGAAGGGCTCGGACGAGGGGAGAAATCTGGCGGATTCGGTGATCTGCGCCCTATGCTCGGGCATAAAAATACCCCTCAGGCAGTCGAACCCCGAGGAGCTTTTCGTGTTGAGGGAGCCATTCGCGCCGTCAGTGCTGGTGGAATGCGGCTTTTTGTCGAACGCAAAGGACGAAGCGAAGCTTGTGACGGAGGAATACCGCGCGCTCATCGCCCGGTCGATCGCGGAGGGGATCGCCGCATACGTCAAGGCCGGCTCTTTTTGAGCAGCGCGCCTATCAGTATGAAATGCGCCGGCAGCCGCCCCTCCTCTGCCCAAAGTATGCTTTCGCCGAGGAGCTTTTCGATCGCTCCGACCGCGTCGCCGCCTATTGCCTCGATTGAAAAGCGCTTTTTTTCGGGTGCGCGGCAGGGAAGCCCCATTGGTCTGGTGCAGGTATCGCAGATATCGCACCCGCCCGCCGAGAGCGCGAGCGAGCCCGGGATTTGCTTTTCAAGCGCGAGCAGCTCGTTTATGAGCGAGCGCTTTACGGGAGTGAGTATGGAATCAAACGCGTGAAGAAGCTCCTGCCCGGTATAGACCCTTTCCAGTGCTTCGGATGAGGGAACGACCTTTTTTGCGAGGAGCATTATTGTGTCGAAGCTTTGCCAAATCGCTTCGGGATCGGCCTCGAACGGCGGGCATGCCCAAGTGCCGCCGTGATCGGGGCAGGCCTCGCATGCCGCCGCGCAGCGCGGGATATCAACGAACCGCTCATAAAAATCCTTGAGCGGCAATTCCTTGGTTATGGTGATAACAGTGTGCTCCGTGCTCATTTTTGCTGGATCATACCGTGAGCTTCCATTGCGGCGCTGACCTCGGATATGAGATCGGTATCCTTCATTATGCGGAATTCGGGTATCTTGAACACCGCGCCGGTGTGCTCGACGTATTTTATGAGGATATCGTAATAATCGCCTTCGGCTTCCTGCTTTTGTGCGAACTTGGGTATGAGCTCCTCGTGTATCGTGCGCAGCGAAGCGCTTGGCTTGGTGCGGGCGAAATAGTCCTCAAGCAGAGTCATGAGCCTGTTATACGCCTCCTTTTCGGACAGCGTGCGCTCAAGATAATAGTAATCGCCTACAAGGCCATAGACATAGCGCTTGGCGTCGAAATAGCCGAGGGTCATATCGAACGCCGACTGCTCCCGACAGAAGTTGAGCGTGTGGCCAAGCTTGCGTTTTGGCGCGATAACGTCTATCATCACGTCGCTCGTGAGCTTCAGCTTCTTCGTCCTGCCCTTGGGCTCGGTCAGGCGCACGGCGATGATGTTCTTATAGCCGTGGTCGATGAGCGGCGAAAGCGGCAGGTTTTCGGCAAAGCCGCCGTCGGCATAATGCTTGCCGCCGGTGAGCGGCTCGTTGCGAAACGCCGGATAATAGGCGCTTGCAAGGAGCATGTCGCATATCTCGTCATCGGGCAGTGACTTTACGGCGATATCCAGCCCCTTCTTGTCCGTCAGCGAATACGTGACGATGAATAATTCGACGTCCGAATTCTTGATGCCGGGAATGTCCGCGGTGGTCCTTATCAGCTCGCGCAGGGGGGAGATATCGAAGCCGCCGTCTTTGAATATGTTGACGGCCTTTTTGAGCGCCGCGCCGATCTGGCGCATGGTCGGCTCGCCCGAAAAGAGCTTTGCCATAGCGGCGTCGTCCACGTTCATCACCCTTGAATAGCGCATATTGCGCCAAAGCTCCTCGGCTTTTTCAAGATCGCGCATGGTCATCATTGCGCCGTTGAGCGCTCCCACGGAGGTGCCGCTGACGGCGTTGTACTTCAAGCCCTCCTCTGAAAGGGAGCGCCAAACGCCGACTTCATAACCGCCCTTTGCGCCGCCGCCTGCAAGCGCTATGGCGTAAGTTTTCGAAAAATCTATTCTCTTCTGCATCATTCGGTGATCGCCTTGATTATCCTTTCAAGCTTCATCCCGCGCGAGGCCTTGACCAGCAGCGTATCGCCCGGAGCAAGCAGCTCCCCGATGCGCTCCGCCGCCTCTTCGGGAGTGAGGTTATATGCTTTTTCGAGACCGGCCGCCCGGGCTTCGTCTGAAATCAGCTTGCCCGATCCGCCCACGGTGAAGAGCCCGTCGATCCCGAGCTTTGCGCAGAGCGTTCCGATTCCGCGGTGGAGCTCGTCGGATCTTTCGCCCAGCTCGAGCATATCGCCCAGCAGTGCGAGCCTGCGCCCCTTTGCGCCCGCGAGCACGCCGAGGCTTGCCGCCATGGAGGTGGGGCTTGCGTTATAGCAGTCGTTTATTATCACCGCGCCGCCGAAGTCGATGCGCTGCATGCGCCCCTCGACGGTCTTGTAGCTCTCGATCCCGCGCTTTATCTCGGGGAGCGTGAGGCCCAGCTCGTGCCCCGCTGCTGCGGCGGCGAGGGAATCGAGCACCATATGCCTGCCCGCGGCGGGAAGATCGACCGCGATGCTGTCCGCGCCAACGTGGAGCGTGAAGCGCGTGGAGGCAAGCCCGTCCTCCGCGATATTCGAAGCATAGACGAAGGCTTTATCGGAGAACCCGTAATACACGGCCTTTTTGCCGTTGGGCAGCTTGTAACCCGCAAGCTTATCGTCCTCGGCGTTCAGCACAAGGGTGTTGCCGCGCATATTGGGCACAAGCTCGGTCTTGGCCCTGAGCACGCCGTCGCGGTCGATAAGGTTTTCGGTGTGGACGTTTTCGATATTGGTATAGACGGCTATATCGGGGCGCGCGATCTTCGAGATGCGGTCCATTTCGCCGAAATAGCTTATGCCCATTTCGAGCACCGCGACCTCGTGCTCGTCCGTCAGGCGGAAGAGCGTCATGGGAAGACCGAGCTCGTTATTGTGGTTTTTCTCGGTCTTGAGCACGTTGAAGCGCTGTGAGATGACCGAGGCGGTGAGCTCCTTTACCGAGGTCTTGCACACGGAGCCGGTGACGCCCACGACGATCACGCCGGATCTGTTCCGTATGTAAGCGCCTATCGCGCCAACCGCGCGGTAGGTGGAATCGACCACGATCTGCGGGAGCGCGCAGTCGATCTCATGCTCGACTACAGCGGCCATTGCCCTGCCCTCAAGGCCGGGAACGAAGCTGTGCCCATCGACCCTTTCGCCCTTGAGCGCGATGAAAACGGAGCCCTCGGCGGCCTGCCTGCTGTCCGTCGTGATCGAGGCGATATTGCCCCCGGGAAGAGCGCCGCGGGCGACGCCGCCGGTGGCCTCGAGTATCTCTTTAAGAGTCAGTTCGATCATATTTATTCAGGCTTTCCTCAATTATTATCTGGCAGAGCGCGGGGAAATCGACGCCGACGGCGGCCGCCTCCTGCGGGAGCAGGCTCATGGGAGTCATGCCGGGAAGCGTGTTGGCCTCGAGCGCGTAGCAGACGCCGTCCTCGGTCATGATGAAATCCGTGCGCGAATAGGCCGAAAGGCCCAGCTCGTCGTGCATTTTGACGGCGGCGGCGCGCATTTCCTCCTCGGCCGCTGCGGGGATATCCGCGGGGCAGATCTCGTCCGTGCAGCCGGACTGATATTTGTTCTTGTAATCATAGAAGCCGGATTTGGGCCTTATCTCGATGGCGGGGAGCGCCCTGCCGCCGAGCACGCCCACGGAGAATTCGCGGCCCTTGATGTATTCCTCGGCCACGGCCTTGGGCTCATATGAAAGCGCAAGCTCCAGCGCGGGAAGCAGCTCGGCCTCGGTCCTGACTATCGATACGCCTACGGATGAGCCGCCGCACGCGGGCTTTATCACCATGGGAAGGCCTATCTCACGCAGCACGGAGGCGGCGTATTCCTCCTCGCTGCCGTTGTAATCGTCGCGAAGCAACGTCATGCCCTTGGGCATCCTGACGCCGGAAACGGGCGCCATGATGCGCTTTGCGACCGTCTTATCCATCGAAACGGCGCAGCCCTTGGAGCCGGAGCCGGTGTATTTGATGCCCAGGAGGTCAAAGGCCGCCTGCAGGGTGCCGTCCTCGCCCGCGCCGCCGTGCATGGCGGTGAAGACTATATCGGCCATTTTGCACGCATCGACAACGCCTCGGCCGAAATATTCGGGACGGTTGAGCAGCGCCGCAAGATCGGGCGCTGTATCGCGTATGACGGCGCTTTCACCCTCGGAATGGGTCAGGAAGAGACCGGCGGGATCGCCGGTGATATCGGATGCGGAGTCGATGAGGGCAACGCTGTGGCCCTTGAGCCTCAATGCCTTGGCGACCTGCGCGCCGGTGGAGAGCGAAACGTCCCTTTCGGGGCTTATGCCGCCGCAGAGTACAGCTATCTTCATTAAACAATTATTCCTTTCGATGCTTTACATAATAAACCATTATAATTATAACAGATGTTTGGCGATTATGCAAACCGCCGGGCGGTGATTTTGCGTGAATTCCCGGTATATCTTACGCTTCTTATCTGCGCAGCGGAAACTGCCATGAAAATATACCCCAAATAATCATTCGATGCTTTTTCTATTATGGCTGTATTATTATAAATAAGTATTGACATTATATCAATTCAGTATATAATGAATAATATAGTATCATTAAGAGGTGTATAAATATGAAAACCACATTTGCACGTCTCATCATGCTTATAAAGCCCATGATGCTATTTGTTTTTATATTGACTATAACCTTTGTTTTCATTTCATGCAGAGGTGATGCGTCCGATCCCGATCCGGTCGATGCGCCTCCGGAAAAGACGGGATCCGCTGTCGTTCCCTCAGCCGATCCCATGTATGCAAGGCACAGCATAAAGGATGCGGAGCTGATCGGTGAGCTTGTATTGGGCGACGCCGAAGACGAGATCGGATCAGACGCAGATAATGAAAACGGGCCGGAATCGTTCGCCGTGATAGGGGATGAAGTTTTTATTCTTGATTCGGTAAAGAGCAGAGTAGTGGTCAAGCGCGAAACCGAGCTTAGATCATTCACTCTTTCCGATTGCATCTATCCGTATCATATGGCTGTTTCCGAGGATGCGATCTATGTTTTTGACAGCGGCAGCGGAAGATCCGAGCTGCTGATCTATGACAAGCAAGGAAGGATCAATGGAGCCCTTCCGTTCCCATCAGGCGTGAAAACGGAGGAGATCAAAAGCATCTATTTCATCGGCGGGAAGCTTCGTCTGCTTACTCACAAGGCCGATCAATATTCATTTAATGAAGAGTGGGCTCTTGATTATCATTGTGACACGTCCGGCGACTTCAAAGCGGATAAGGTCTTTTCAATTAACGGCCGCGATATCAGCTTTAAAATGGAAGCCGATTCTTCCGTAGGATTAGTGCGGATCGATGACAAATACTTATACGTGAATGCATATGTATTCGCCGCCGAAACTCCCCAAATAGAAAGCGAAAGTGTTTTTTGCAAATACGATTTGAACGGCAATCTCGTAGGCAGCACGTCAATGGAAATGAATGAAGTGGATCATTTTTCTGCAGATCCTTTCTTTATCACCGATTCAGGTGAGGTTTATATTATGCAGTGCGTCGCCGGTAAAGTGATCATAACAAAGCCCGATCTTGGATAGAGTTTGCACATACGGCGTCGGACGACATATGGATCAGCCGCAAATGAAGCGTGTCTGGGATGCTTTTTCTTTCGGCATTCATGCGCAGCCTTGGGGGCCGGATGAATGAAGATAAATGCATTAGGGGGAGCGTATGTGCGCTCCCCCGCTTTTTTGTTTCGTGCCGACGCATTGATTTTCCTCAAAAAACCGTTTTCAAAACCGATTTGGGATGGTATAATAGACTGATGAATTATGGAGGCGCGCCGTGCGGATAGAAAAGCGATTCATGGAATACGCCCTTGAGGAGGCGAAGAAGGCGGGAGCCCGCGGCGAAACGCCTGTGGGCGCGGTCGTCATGCGCGGAGAGGAGATAGTTTCCCGCGCGGGGAACGAGGTGGAATCCACCCGCTCCGCCTGCCGCCACGCGGAGCTTCTGGCGCTTTCCCGCGCCGCGGAAGCGCTTAAAACCCGCGAGCTTTCGGACTGCGTGCTTTACGTTACCATGGAGCCCTGCCCCATGTGCGCCGGCGCTTGCCTCAATTACCGCATAGGCGCCGTGGCCTTTGGCGCGTACGACGCGCGCTGCGGTGCGCTGGGCTCGCGGACGGATATCTTAAGCGGTGAATTCGGGCGCGAGACGCCAGTGGTCGGGGGCGTGATGCGCGAGGAATGCGCCTCTCTTTTGACGGATTTTTTTAAGGAAAAACGCTGATGGATCCTGCAAAATACAGGCTTCCCCTGCCAATGAGCGCAAGGGAGCTGAAGGAAATATTCGGGGCAGACGAGCCCGATTTTGTGATCGTCACCGGGGATGCGTACATCGACCATCCCTCCTTCGGTACGGCCATTATAGGCCGCGTGCTGCAGTCGAGGGGCTATTCCGTGGGCATAATCGCTCAGCCCGATTGGCATAACTGCGAGGGCTTCAAGCGCTTTGGGAGGCCCAAGTACGCATTTATGGTCAACGCCGGCAATATGGATTCGATGGTAAATCATTACACCAGCTCGAAGAAGCGCCGCTCGATCGACAATTACTCCCCCGGGGGCAAAATGGGCCTGCGTCCCGACCGCGCGGTGACCGTCTACTGCAACCGCATACGCGAGGCCTACGGCAGCGTGCCGATCGTGATAGGCGGCATCGAGGCGAGCCTTAGGCGTTTTGCGCACTACGATTACTGGGACGACAAGGTGAGAAGGAGCGTGCTCGACGATTCCGGCGCCGACCTGCTTTCCTACGGCATGGGCGAAAGGCAGACCGTCGAGATCGCAGACGCGCTTGCAGGCGGCCTTGCCGTGCGCGATATCACCTATATCCCGGGCACCTGCTATATGGCTTCCTCGCTCGAAAGTGTTTACGACTATGACGAAATAGAGAGCTTTGAGGCCGTTTCGACCGACAAAAAGGCCTACTGCCGCGCATTTATGCGGCAGTATGAGGAGCAGGACGCGATAGCCGGGCGAAGGCTCGTGCAAAAGCACGGCACAAGATGGCTGGTTGCCAATCCGCCCGCAATGCCGCTCACCACCCAGGAGCTGGACGACGTTTACGAGCTGCCCTATACGCGCCTTCCCCACCCCTCCTATAAGGAGCATATACCCGCGCTGGACGAGGTGGAGTTCTCGCTCGTGTCCACAAGGGGCTGCTTTGGGGCGTGCTCGTTTTGCGCGCTGACATTCCATCAGGGCCGCGTGATACAGGCGAGGAGCCACGAATCGCTCATAAGGGAAGCGGAGCTTTTGACGAAGCTGCCGAATTTCAAGGGCTATATCCACGACGTGGGCGGGCCGACAGCAAATTTCCGCCATCCGGCCTGCAAAAAGCAGCTTACGAAGGGCGTGTGCAAAAAGCGCCAGTGCCTGGGCTATGAGCACTGCAAAAACGTGGAGGTGGATCACCGCGATTTCACCTTGCTTTTGAAGAAGCTGCGCGCTCTGCCGGGCGTTAAGAAGGTGTTCGTGCGAAGCGGCATACGCTATGATTATCTGATGTTCGACAGGGACGATTCGTTCATGCGGGAGCTCATTGCGCATCACGTCAGCGGTCAGCTGAAGGTCGCGCCCGAGCATATCTCGGACAACGTGCTGAGGCTGATGGGCAAGCCCGCGGGCGGGCTTTACGACCGCTTCTGCGACAAATACAGGAGGCTTAACGAGCGGATGGGCATGGATCAGTACATAGTGCCCTACTTCATGTCGAGCCATCCCGGCAGCACGCTGGATTCGGCGATAGAACTTGCGCTCTATTTAAAGCGCACGGGCCAGCGGCCGGAGCAGGTGCAGGACTTCTACCCCACCCCGGGCACGCTTTCGACCTGTATGTTTTATACCGGCCTCGATCCCAGGGATATGCAGCCCGTGTACGTTCCGCGCGATCCCGCCGAGAAGGCGATGCAAAGAGCGCTTATGCAGTATTTCATGCCCTATTACCGTGACACGGCGCGCAGAGCGCTTATCAAGGCAGGCAGGGAGGATCTGATAGGACCGGGGCGCGGCTGCCTTGTGCCCGACGGCAGGCCGGGGCTCGATAAGCCAGCAGGCGAAAAGGGACAGAAGGATAATAAATCAAGAAATAACAGCGGGAATATTTCCCGTAAGAATACCAATAGGGATATTAAAGGGAGAAAAAGATAATGAACCGCACCAAGATAAAGCACATGGCGATGATCGACCTGATAGGGGCGCTGACCCTTGAAAGGCCGCTGAACGAAGAGGAGTACTCCATAATCCGCAGTTTTTCGCGCAGCACCGACTGGCGTGTGAG
Organism: Clostridia bacterium; assembly: GCA_017541305.1. Lineage (GTDB taxonomy): Bacteria > Bacillota > Clostridia > Christensenellales > CAG-138 > UBA3857. Next base: position 18,671 of record JAFXZJ010000023.1, read on the forward strand.
GATGGCGGCGGCGGAAAACCTGGGCGTTGTGACAGGCCCCAAGGAGAACGTGAAGCTTTTGAAGCGGCTCATCAACGACGTGAACCCCATGGTGCGCGCGCAGGCGATCGCATCGATGGGCGAAAGGGGCGGCAAAGACTGCATCCCCGCCCTGCAGAAGAAGGCGGGCTCGAAGAATTACATCATTCGCGGGTATGCCGGCGCCGCCGCGGCTTCAATCGCAAGGCGCGAGGGCGTCGATGCGGAAGGGCTAAAGGCATGGCTGCGAGGGCTTATCGAAACCGAGGAGACCGAGTGGGTGAAGATCAACCATCACCTCTCCCTCTTCATACTGGGCGAAAAGGAAGCTCTTCCAAAGCTAATGGACGGCTTGAAGAGCGAAGATGCGCGCGTGGTAAAGGCCGCCGCTTCCTGTTTGGACAGGTGCATCGAGCTTGAGCCCTCCATTGAGGCGGACATCAAGGACTATATGCAAAAGAATTTCACCGCGGGCACCGCGGAATACAACAGCATGATGGCCGAGGTCATGGAAGACGAGCTGGCGGATATGCTGGCCGAGGAGATGAACAAGCTGAAATAAAAAGCGAGAGCTTAAGGGGGACGGCCCGATCGGCCGTCCCCCTTGTTCGTTTTGTATCCGTTACCTGTTCTTTTCCTTTTCGAACTGCAGCATATACAGCGCGTGATACTTGCCGTCCTTATTCTTGAGCAGTTCGTGATGAGTGCCCTGCTCGACTATCTCGCCCTTGGAGAGGACTATGATGTTGTCGGCATGCTGTATTGTGGAAAGACGGTGAGCGACGATCAGCATGGTGCCGATATTCATCATCTTCTCGAGCGAATCCTGAATGAGCACCTCGGTCTCGGTATCGATATTGGCGGTGGCTTCGTCAAGTATCATCACCTCGGGCTTGTGGATTATGGTGCGCGCGAAACTTAGCAGCTGGCGCTGACCCGCAGAGAAATTGTTGCCTCGCTCGCGGACGATCTCGTCGAGCCCGTTGTCAAGGCGATCGATGAAATGATCGGCGTTAACGTAGCGGCAGGCCTCCATGACCTCCTCGTCGGATACGCCCTCCTTGTCGAGCAGGATATTGCTGCGGATGGTGCCCGAGAAGAGGAACACGTCCTGCAGCATCTGCCCGAAATGGCGGCGCAGGGAGGCGATCTTGATCTTGCGGATGTCGATGCCGTCGATCAGTATCTCGCCCTTCTGGAACTCGTAATTGCGGCAGATGAGCGAGAGTATCGTCGTCTTGCCGGAGCCGGTGGGGCCGACGAACGCGACCGTGTCGTTGGGATCGACGTGGAACGATACGCCCTTCAAGACCCATTCGCCCTCGACGTAGCTGAACCACACGTCGCGGAACTCTATCTCGCCCCTTACCTCGTCAAGCTCGATCGCATCGGGCGCGTCGGTGAGCGCGGGCTCGATATCCATTATCGAGAATACCTTCTCTGCCGAGGCGAACGCCGACTGCAGCCAGTTGAACTGCTCGGCAAGGTTCTGGATGGGATTGAAGAATTTGTTGATATACATATAGAAGCTGACTATCGTTGCCGCCTCTATGGTCTGGCCCATGAACACTGTGCCGTCGAGATATCCCTTGCCGCCAAGATAGAACAGGCACAGCACCGAGCTTATATAGAGCATATAAACGAGCGGGCGGAATATGCCAAACACGAGTATCTGCTCGCGCTTGGCCTTGCCCAGGCCGCGGCTCTTTTCGGCAAAATCGCGCTGTTTCTCGGCCTCGCGGTTGAACACCTGCGTGATCTTGATGCCGGAAAGGTTTTCGGAAAGATAGGTGTTGATATCCGTTGTGCGGTCCTTCACCCTGCGGTAGGCGCGCCTTGCGAACTTGCGGAATATTATGGTGAAGAGCAGTATGAAGGGCACGAACGCAAGCACCATGAGCGTGAGCTCGTAATTGAGCGCGAGCATAGCGGCCAGCACGCCGAATATGATGAAGAAGTTTTTGACGAGGTTAACGAGCAGCGACGTGAACATGAGCGAGATCGCGTTGGTGTCGTTGGTGACGCGCGTTACAAGCTTGCCCACGGGGATGGAGTTCATCTGCTCATGCGAGAGGGACTCTATATGAGTGAAAAGATCCTCACGCATATTGGAGATTATCTTCTGCCCCACCTTTTGCAGTATGATCGCCTGAGCATAGGTGCACACCATGGAAACGACCAGTATGCCCGCATATATCAGCACAAGCGTGAACAGCTGCGAAAGCTCGAAATCCGTGTTGATCAGCGCGGTTACGCGGCCTATTATGTATGGGGAGATTATGTCATACGCTATGCCGGCAAGCATTATGACGCCCACGAGCACAAAGCTCCACACATAGGGCTTGGAATAGCGCAGCAGACGGCGGATTATCTCGGAATCCTTCATGTGGCGGTCAAAGCCGATCGCCTGCTTCTTGTCCTTTATGCTTGCGAATGCGATTATGAGCACTATCGAGATAACGCCCAGTATTCCGCCGATGAGAAGAAGGGGATAATAATCGTGCATTTCGTTCACCTCCTCACCTTGCGGCCTCTTCTTCAAGGCGCTGCAGCTCTACCATCCTGGCGTATTCGGGGCAGGATTCCACAAGCTCGTCATGCGGGCCGACGGCGGTCACCCTGCCGTCCTCCACGAACACTATCTTATCCAGTTCCTTAATGGTCGAGATGCGGTGCGCGATGAGAATCGTCGTCTTGCCTTGGCGGGTCTCTTTAAGATTTTGGAGTATCACCTTTTCGGTGTCGGTATCGACGGCGGAGACCGAATCGTCGAGTATCAGTATTGGCGCGTCCTTCATGAGAGCCCGCGCGATGGATATGCGCTGCTTCTGCCCGCCGGACACGGTAACGCCGCGCTCGCCCAGCACGGTCTCGTACTTATCCTTGAACTCGATTATGTTGCCGTGCACTGCGGAAAGCTCGGCCGCGCGTTCCACGGCCGCCTGATCAAGCTCGTCATATGCGAAATTGATGTTGTTCGCGATGGTATCGGAGAAGAGGAAATTATCCTGCGGGACGTACGCGCAGCCCTCTCTGAGGGACTTGATGGTGATATCCGTCACGTCCTGCCCGTCTATGAACAGCGTGCCCTTGGGAACGTTATATGTGCGCAGTATCAGATCGACTATGGTCGTCTTGCCCGAGCCGGTCTTGCCCACGATGCCCACGCTCTCGCCGGCATTGATCCTGAACGACACGTCATGCAGGGCGTTGTATTCGCCGTAAGGGTAGCGGAAGGTGAGGTTTTTGAACTCTATCTCGCCCTTCACCCTGCCTATATCACGGGCGCCGGGCTCGTCCTTGACGGTGATGCGCGCCTCGAGCAGCTTGGAAACACGCTGCATGGACGCCCTGCCGCGGGCGGATTTTTCGATCAGCATCGACACCGCCATGACGGGCCAAACGACCGAGGTGAAATAGCCTATGTACTCCACCAGCCTGCCCGCGCTGAACACGCCCTCGTGCACGAGATAGCCGCCGTAGCCGAGTATAACGCAGATGACCGTTTCGACAAGGGTGACGATAAGCACGTGCATCAGGTTGGATATCTTGACGTAATCGACGTTGGTATTCTCGTTCTCGATATTGAGCTTGCGGAACGCGAGCAGCTGCTTGAGCTCCTTGACGAAGGCCTTGACGACCGCATAGCCGGAGAAGCTTTCCTGGGCGAAATCCGAAAGATTGGAAAACGCCTGCTGCCTCGTCTCCCATTTTTTCATCATCGCCTTGCCCATTACGGTGCCGATAACGAGTATAAGGGCGAGCGGGATGAGCGTCAAAAGCGTCATCACCACGTCCATGCGCCACATGTTGTAGAAGCCGAGCACGCCCAGGAAGAGCGCGTCGAAGAACATGAGCATACCGTCGCCGAAGCATTCCTGGATCGTGTCGAGATCGTTGGTGAATAGGCTCATCAGGTTGCCGACCTTGTTGATCTGGTAATAATCGCGGGAGAGATCCTTGCAGTGGTCGAACATCTCGATGCGGATATTGGTCTCGACCCTTATCGCCGCGCCGAAGAAGCAGACGCGCCAGAGGAAGCGTCCAACCACCATAACGGCCACTATGCCCACGATGGGCAGGCAGATCTTATCCAGCAGGAAATCGAGATCGAACGCGGTGTAAGCGCCCTGATAGAGCACGGTGCCCTTGTTCATGCCGTCGATCAGCATGCCGTATAAATTGGGTATCAAAAGCTGAAAATAATCCACCATTACCAGAGCGAGCGCACCGAGGATCAGCATTGGCGCGTATTTTAAGTAATAGCGGTTGATGTGTTTTCCGAATATCAAATCAAACACCCCCAAAGATCAAGTCCCCCGCTGCGAGATGCGGGCGCGAAAAAACAGCTTGTGACTACATTATAATATCATGGTAAAAAAAGTCAAGATTATTGATCGGATCCGTTCGATTTGCCGTTGTCACACCGCTTTAACGGATGCCTTGCGCTTGCTCAGCTTGGAATTGAGGAAAACAGCTTCAGACCGCCGTCTAAAAACGAAGAGCTGACCCTGTATTTTGAGGACGACGTGCTGAAATATGCAAGCTGGATCTCTTCACAAAGCATTGTATCCGTGGAGAACCCCGCGGTGACGCTGCTTCCGTTCGATCAGATACAGCAGCGTTTCCGCGACCGAATGAAGTATGCGCTTTCATGGCACGAAGGCGGCGACGATCCGCATGACATTACAGTGGATGAGATCGCGCTGACCTATCTTTGTTCCGCAAAGAAAGACGATACAGACCATTACTATTGGATGCCGATGTGGGGCTTCTCGTACAAAACGAGCAACATGGCTCCCACCCTTCCCGGCGTGCTGTTCATAAACGCTCTTGACGGGTCATTCGCAGCGCCGTCTCCGGTACAACCTTAACAGCCGATACATGGCCTTCCCTTACAAGCGGAAGGCCTTTCATATGTCCCGGAGGGCTTGACGATTGGCTTTATTTAGCTTATAATAATATGGTTGAAAATACAAATGGAGGTTATATCCATGGGTCATATTAACGTAAAATCCGAGATCGGGCCGTTAAAGAGGGTCATGCTGCACCGCCCCGGTGTGGAATTGGCGAATCTGATGCCCGATTTTTTGGAGCGCATGCTTGCCGAGGACACTCCCGACGTTGAAATGGCGGGGCGCGAGCACGATGTATTTGCCGGCATACTGCGCGGCGCCGGTGTGGACGTGGTCTACATCGAGAAGGAATTCGCCAAGGTCGTGGAGGATGACGATATCCGCAGGGCGTTCATCGAGGATTTCGTCGAGATAGGCGTGAAGGGTGATTCATTGAAGCCCGCCGTGAAGGAATACCTGCTCTCCGTTCCCGCCGAGGGGCTTTTCGACGCCGTTGCCAAGGGCATAACTCGCGACGACCTGAAGGACGTTTCGAAAAAGCCCATCCAGTGCACGGTTTTGAGCGATTACCCCTTCCTTACCGATCCCCTGCCCAACATCTATTTCACAAGGGACATAAGCTTTTCGATCGGCACCGGGCTTGCGATATCATCCATGAACATGCCCGCGCGCATGCGCGAAACGCTTTTCATAAGATATCTGCACAAGTACGGTGAAAAGTTCGGCAAGGGCGAAGTCGATCTGCTTTACGATTACAACTGCGGCTGCCCCATCGAGGGCGGCGACGTGCTCTCTCTCTCCGATAAGTGCGTTGCCATAGGCTGCGGCGAGAGGACGAGCGTGGCGGCTGTGGAAAAGCTGGCAAAGACGCTCTTTACAAGGGGTTATGAGAAGGTGCTCCTTTTCAAGAATCCCGAGAGCCGCACCTATATGCACCTTGACGTTTTGATGACCCACGTGGATTACGATAAATTCCTCGCTCATCCCTGCATGGCGCACAAGTGGTTCGACGTGTATGAGCTGACCCCCGCGGGGCACGGCGAGATAAACGTCACGCGCACCACCGACGGAGTTGACAGGATACTCGAGCGCGCGCTGCATCTCGATCACGTGAGCTTTATCGAGATGGGCGGCGGGAACGACATCGTCTACAAGCGCGAGCACTGGAACATGGGCTCGAATTCGCTTGCGATCGCACCCGGCAACATAATCACCTATGACCGCAACCACGTGACCAACGCCCTTTTGGACAAGGCGGGAGTGCACGTCAATCCGATCCCCGGCGGCGAGCTTTCAAGAGGCCGCGGCGGCCCCAGGTGCATGAGCATGCCCATGCTGCGCGAGGATATCTGGTAAACCGATCAGCCCGGGAACAAAGCCCGGGCTTTCTTTATGGGATCAAGCTATGAACGTGATATTTGAATCCGACCTTGCCTCCCCCGCCCTGCTGCCGTATTCGGGGCTGACGGGCGCACAGCTCAAAGCCGCAGGCGGCGAAGGGCTGTTTATTGCCGAAAGTCTTAACGTGATAGCCGCCGCGCTCGAGGCGGGGCATAAGCCCGTATCGCTTTTGACCGGGGAGAAGCATATTCCCGTGATCGAGGAGGCGATAGGCGGGCTGTTGGGCGGCACTCCCGTCTACACCGCCGCGCCCGAAGCGCTGGAGAGGCTGACGGGCTTTAAGCTCACCCGCGGGGTGCTCTGCGCCATGAAGCGCATGCCCCTGCCCGACGCTGACGAGATATTGAAAAAGACCCGCCGCATAGCGGTGCTGGAGGGCGTGAACGATCCCGAGAACGTAGGCTCGATATTCCGCTCGGCGGCGGCTTTGGGTATGGACGCGGTGCTCACCGCCTCGAATTGCTGCGATCCCCTGCACCGCAGAGCGGCGCGCGTGAGCATGGGCGCGGTTTTCAGGATCCCCCGGGCGGTGCTGCCATGCAGGGAGGACGACCGCAACCGGCTCGATATCCGTCCGCTGAAGAGGGCCGGATTTGTGACGGCAGCCGCCGCGCTTACGGATTTGGCGGTCCCCGTGAACGACGAAAGGCTGAAATCGGCGGAAAAGCTTGCGGTGCTGCTGGGAGCCGAGGGGCCGGGGCTTAAGGCCGCTACGATAGCGGAATGTGACGCGGCGGTAAAAATACCCATGGCTCACGGGATGGATTCGCTGAACGTCGCCTCGGCTTCGGCAGTGCTTTTCTGGGAGCTGGGGATCCGCCAAGGCCCGTAAAAAAGGCCCGTTTAACGTCCAAAAAGCATATTGTTTTCAGTTTATTCACAATTATTGCCATAAAAACATTGAAATGAGCATCGGATTCTGTTATAATGACTGTGTATGAAAATGCCGTACCATATGTGCGTAAACAAAGGAGATACACTATGAAATGTACGAACTGTGGGTTTGACAACCCGGATTATCTGGAATACTGCCGGAACTGCTCCGCTCAGCTTCCCAAGGCCGACGGCGAGCAGGCGAAGCCCACCTGGGGTTTTGTGAAGGCGCCGCAGTGGGCGGAGCCCGATTTTTCCGCCGATTCCGTAAGCGAAGATGACGTGCCCGCCGATTTCGTTTCCGAGATCGACACCGGCCGTCTTGCGCGTGAGGCCGCAGAGCGCAGGGCCGCCGCCGAGGAAGCCGCTAAGAAAGCAAAGCGCGCCGCCGAAGCCGCCGCTGCCGCTCAGGCTGCGGAAAACGCCCGTGCCGCCGAGCGCAGAGCCGAGGAAGAAAGGCTTATGGCCGAGCGCCGCGCCGCGGAGCGCAGGGCGCAGACCCGCAAGCCCGCCGCCTATGATTACGAGGATGAAGAGATCGAGGACGAGGAAGAGGAGAATCCCCGCGGACTCAGTCCCCTCTTCGGCAATATCTTCAAGCGCAAGGACAAGCCCTCCCGCAAGTATGACGACGAATATGACGACGAGGATGAGGACGAAGAGGAAGAAGAGCGCTACACCGTGCGCCGCACCTCCGGCCGCGGCGGCAAAAAGTCCGGCGGCGGATTCAACCTCCAGACTGCCATCAAGATCGCCGCGATCGTTGCCCTGCTGGCGATACTTGCCGTTGCCGGCTATCTGATCGTCAGCCGCATACAGTCCTGCGCCGCTGACAACGCCTCCCCCACCGGCACCGCCAAGGCGCCCGTGATCACCCCCAACGACAAAGAGCCCGGCACCTATCTTGTTACCGTCTATGCCAAGAACGGCAAGGTGCTCGTTTACGAGACCAGCGACGGCACCAAGCAGGAAGCCACCGTTAAGTATGACGACACCCTTACCTTCAAGGTGCACGAGATCAGCCTGATGCCCACCGAACCCCTTGACGGATCGGTATGCCAGGCCACTCCCAAGGTCTATATCAAGAATGACGACGGCTCCCTTACCCCGATCGAGAACATGCCCGCCGTGACGCTCAACGTGCCCGCGATCACCGTGACCTATGACTGCCCCGACAGCATCGTTTCCGAGGACGGCAAGGTGAACGTATCCGGTCATATCGACTATATCGGCACCGATCTGACCGTTGACGGCGAAAAGGTTGCCATCAACCAGGACGGCAGCTTCGCACACGAGGTCGTCTATGAGGATACCGGCGATTACTCCATCGATATCGAAGGCAGGCTCGGCGGCTATCAGATCTACAGGCACAGGCTGAACGTCACCGTTGAGAAGGCCACTCCCGCCACCGCGCTCATTGAGCTGCCCTGGGAATACGGCGATACGACCTTCGCTCAGCGCGTGAAGAACTCCACCGACACCATCACTGTCAAGGCCAAGGCTCCCGCGGGCTCCACCGTTGCGGTATCCTGCGATTCCTCCAACGCCTCCGTTGACAATGCCAATCCCACCGTTGGCGAGGACGGCAGCTTCTCCTTCAACGTGAAGATGGCCTATGCGGGTGATTACGTGATCCACATGACCTGCACATCCGAATCCGGCCAGGTCTCCGACAGGGATATCCACGTGCAGAGGGCGCCCGAATGGTCCTCCTACACCGGCGGCGCGTTTGCGTTCAATTATCCCTCCTTCTCCTATGCAAGCAAGCAGGCCTATAACGTCAAGGGCACCATCACCGAGATCATGCAGGACGGCGATTACATACTTGCCGTGCTTGAGACCGCTGACGGCAACAAGCTCCTTCTCGAGTACCATAACCATTACGGCTCCGCAGGTGCGGTGACCGTGGGTCAGGCATATGAGAAGATCTATGGCCGTCCCGACGGTCTTGACGAGGCCACCGGCCTTCCCAAGTGCTACGTCTGGTTCATCGACGACTGATCGGCAAATGCTTAAGAGCGGGCAAACACCCGCTCTTTTTTATTGTATCGGAATCCCTTTTATGCTATAATACGATAAATGCTTTCATTATGAGGTGACCCGATTGAGCGCTTTCGCATTGAAGATAATAGCCTGCATAACCATGCTGATAGACCATGCCGCATACGTTTTTCAGCCTCAGCTGGATTCCGTTGCGCCGTGGATCTATATCGTGTGCCGTATGATAGGCCGCCTGGCCTTTCCGCTTTTTGCAATGGGCGTTGCCGAAGGCGCTGTGCACACCTCCAACGCAAAGAAATACATTTCGCGCATGTTCCTTTTTGCCCTGATCGCGCAGATACCCTTCTCGCTGATGACGGGCGTGCATTCGCCATCCGTCACGCTCGATCTGTTCGGGCTTAAGATAGGCTTCAAATACGAGCTGTCCGTAATGGTCACGCTCCTTCTCGGTCTGATCGTTTCAAGCGGCATACAGAACGGCAAGCATCTTCGCGCAGCGCTTGCACTGCTGCTGGCGTTCCTTCTCGACCGTACGGTTGGTATGGATTACGGCCTGCTCGGCGTGCTGTTCATCGTGGGGCTGTACCTCACCCGTTCGAGGAAGGGCGCAAGGCTCTTTGTGCTGCTTCTGTTCTCGGTATGCCTGTATCTCTCCCCGCTCAAGGAATTCGCCAAGGAGCTTGTCGGCGGCTCGCCCGCGGTCATATCACGGGGCGTGCTGAACTTCCTGGCGACCCTTGCCTCCGGACTGCTGATGCTTGCTTACAACAGGCAGAAGGGGCATTCATCCGGACTTTTCTTCTACATATTCTATCCTGTGCACATGCTGATCATAGTCGGCGCATTCTATGCGATGCTGATCGTTTAAGGAGTCCTTATGAAGTTTTCTCCGCTTTACAGCGGTTCATCCGGCAACTGCTCCGTGGTCTCCCTTGGGAACACGCACGTGCTCGTTGACGCCGGCATGACGGGCAAATCGATAATCTCCGCGCTCTCGCAGGTGGGGATCGACCCGCACGAGCTTTCCGCGATAGTCGTGACGCACGAGCATTCCGACCATATCAAAGCCGTGGGCATTATGTCGCGCAAGTTCGACATACCCGTATATGCCAACGAGGGAACTTGGAAGGCCATGTCGCCCCTGATAGGCGACGTTGCAATGCGCAATATCCGCGCATTCGTCACGGGGCAGAACTTTTATATAGGCGATATCGACGTGACCCCTTTTCCGCTCAGTCACGACGCCGCGGAGCCCGTGGGATACACCTTCTTTGCCAAGGGGATAAAGCTGGTCTATATGACCGACACCGGTTATGCTTCGGAAAAGCTGCGCGAAACGGCCTCGGGAGCGGATCTTCTGTTTCTTGAATCGAACCACGACCTTGACATGCTGCGCAGCGGCCCCTATCCCTATCAGCTCAAGCGGCGCATACTTTCGGACAAGGGGCATCTTTCCAACGTTGCCGCGGGAAGCCTGCTCACAAAGCTCTATCCCACCGGAGTGCGCCGCGCGATACTCGCTCATTTGAGCGGTGAAAACAACACCGAACGGATCGCCTATTCGACCGTGCGCGGAGCGCTCGAGGACGAGGGCATACCCGAAAAGGATTTCTTTCTGACCGTCGCCCACCGCGACCGCGTGACGGGCGTTTTTGAGCTGTGAGGCCGCCATGAACATAATCAAAAAATCATCCCTGCTGTTTCTGCTCTGCACAGGCATCTACCTGATGCTGTCGCTTGCCCTGTCGGCATTCCTCAGGGACGTCTCGCAGGACGCCGCTATGCTTATAAGCTCCATCGCCGTATCCATACCCGCGTTCCTGCTGCCGGCGCTGTGGTTCCGCCGCAGGGAGAGCTTTCCGCACTTTAAGGCGCCTCCCTTCACGCATATACTCATTGCCGCGGCAATAGGCGTGGGCTCCGTGCTCATGAACGAGGCGCTGTCCCTTATCACCGGCGGGATATTCTATGGCGTTGAGATACAGTCGAACTCCACTACGGCGGCGACCATTGCCGGAATGGATCCCATCGTAATGATCGTGTCGCTGGTGCTTATACCGCCCGTCAGCGAGGAATTCATCATGCGCGGCACTCTGCTTGAAAGCTTCCTTCGTGGAAGCCCGGTTTGGGGCGCGGTGCTCACCTCGCTCCTTTTCGCCCTGCTGCACGCCGCTCCCAGCTCGATACTGATCTACTTCGGGCTCGGCATGGTTTTCGCATTCGTTTACATCATCACAAGGAACGTGTGGCTGACCATGACGGTGCATCTTGTCAACAATCTTTCGGCGGTGATACTGGCGCTTACCGCCGCCGACGCCGCCGCGGATCCCGATGCGCTGATAGACGCCGCCGTGCAGGATATCGCCACCCTTCCCGATCCCCATATGGTACTCTATCTGTTCAACGGTATAAGCCTTGCCATTGCTGCCGGCGCGATCATAGTCCCACTCATATTCCTGCTGAAGTCCTCCTGCAAAAAGCGCGGCCTGGGCATGTACAGGCACGGCGAGGATTCGCTTGAGGACGGCTCCCTGCTTCCTCTTGAGGAAGGTATGCAGCCCGCGGGACGCAGGCCGGAGCTTATTCCGAATGCTTACCTTTGGCTGTGTCTGGGGCTGCTGATCGTGCTGAACGTAATATCGGGACTTTCCGAATTCGGAGTGCTGAAATGAAGATCCGCCTGATATGTATTGGAAAACTAAAGGAACGGTTCTATACCGAGGCCGTGTCCGAGTTCTCAAAACGGCTGTCGCGCTTCTGCGAGCTCGAGATAGTCGAGCTGCCCGATGAGCGCGTTGCCGAATCCCCCTCCCCACCCGAGATAGAGCGTGTGAAGGGGATCGAATGCAGAAGGATCGCCGACAAGCTATCCCAAAGTGATTACGTGATCGCGCTTGATCCGAGGGGAAAGCAGCTTTCGAGCGAGGAGCTTTCGGCCTCTCTGCAGGACTGCATGCTGCGGGGACACAGCCGCATCGCGCTGCTGATCGGGGGCTCACACGGGCTTACGGACGAGATACGCCGAAGCGCGGACATGGTCCTGAGCTTTTCACGCATGACATTCTCGCATCAGATATTCCGCATAATGCTGCTTGAGCAGATCTACCGCGCGTTCAAAATTCTAAGCGGCGAACCTTATCACAAATAAGCATCTCAAAACAAAGCAAAGCCGGGGGCGCGTGCCCTCGGCTGTTTGCTTTAAACTCTTTTGGGATCGATTACCAGTTGATCTGGATGTTGGGATTCATGTCAGTGAAGGACACCTCGTTCTCATCGCCGAACTCGCCGTCGTCGGTGTTGGTGATGTCGGTGACTTCAAAGCTTACGATCTCCAGTTCAGGGTCGGTATAACGCTTCATGTTTATACTCCTTTCAATAATTTTATCGCCCGGCCCTGCGAGTTTGACCGCGCAGGGCCGACATAACAATGGTTCAGTTCCTCATTACTGATTGAGGACGCCGTTAACAGTCGTCTTAAGAGCGTCGCAGGTAGCGGTGCCGGTCGTCTCGCCCATCACATAGGTAAGGGTGGGAACGAGGGAGAACTCGACGTCGAACTTATCCTCGGGAATGCCCTTGACAACGACGGTCACACGGTAAGTCCAGTTGGTCTTATCCATCGAGAAGATGGAGTTGGCGGTGATGGTGTTCGTGGTGCCGTTATCCATCTTAAGATCGACGGAAATGTCGGTGATCTGGTAGTAATCGGTGGTGGGACCGTAGGTCTTGCCCTTGTAGTTGACGTAGGAATCGTTGAAGGTCACTTCGAAGATGAAGCGGACGTCCTTCTTACCGTCCTCGGTCGTACGGGCACGGAGCTCGGCGCCCTGAGCCGCGATCGTGGGAGCTACGGGGGTATAGGGGATCTCCTCGTACATGGCAGTGACAGTCATGTTTTCGGTGACTTCAGAGAAGTCTTCGGGATTCCAACCGATGAAGGTGTAGCCCTCATGTTCGGGTGCAGCAGGAGCAGTGGCGGCTGCGCCATGCTCGACCTCAACGGTCGTAATGACTTCTTCGGTGAGGCCATCGACGAAAGTCACGGTGTACTTGTTGATCGCATAGGTCGCGGTGACCGTGAGATTAGCAGTGATGTTGGTGAAGTTTTCGGGATCCCAGCCGATGAAGGTGTAACCCTCATGCTCGGGTGCAGCAGGAGCAGTGGCAGCCGCGCCATGCTCGACCTCAACGGTCGTAATGACTCCTTCGGTGAGACCATCGACGAAGGTCACGGTGTACTTGTTGATCGCATAGGTCGCGGTGACCGTGAGATCAGCAGTGATGTTGGTGAAGTCTTCGGGATCCCAACCGATGAAGGTGTATCCTTCATGCTCGGGTGCAGCAGGAGCAGTGGCAGCCGCGCCATACTCGACTTCAACGGTCGTAATGACTCCTTCGGTGAGACCATCGACGAAGGTCACGGTGTACTTGTTGACAGTCTCAGCGAATACCGCGGTATAGGTGGCGTCTGCATTGGCGGGAACGACCTCGGGATCCCAACCGGTGAAGGTGTAGGTGTACTGAGCATTGCCTTCCTTGGTGGGGGTGCCGTTGGGATACTCGGGCATCTCGCCTGCGTTAACGGTGGTGGTGACGTCCTCCTGGCCTTCTACCTTCCAGGTGATGGTGAAGGTGGAGGGAGCATCTTCCTTATAGGTGCCGGTGAGCATTTTCTCGACCCAGGCATAGGGTTCAATATTCTCATCGTACGCTTCGCTGAAGATAGCGGTGAAGGTGTACTCGGTTCCGGCAACATAACCTTCGGCAAAGTTGAACACTATGGTCACAATGGGAGAGCCTGCGGCAACTATCACGTTTTCCGCACGGTCACAAGTGATGAGGCCGGTCTCGGGATTGTGTATAACGGAGGAAGCAATAGGCGAAGAGCAGCTTACAAAGGTGAAGGCTTCGCGATCATAGGTGTAGACAAGGTTGATGCCCGCCAGAGCAGTATCGACTGTGGGAACGATGGTGACCTCGATGGTATCACCAACCCTTGTTACAACGATCTCAACGTCACTTTCGGCAGGAGCCTCTTCCGAATAGGTGACGGTCATATCGGAACCGATCCAGTCGTAATTCTCTATGTTTTCATCGTAAGCTTCGGCGAAGTTTACGCTAAAGGCATATTCGGTCCCAGCGTTATAGGCGTCGGTAGTGTTGAAAACTATCTTTATGAGGGGTTCGCCTGCGGGAATAATGACATTTTCGGCTCTGTCACAGGTGATGAGCCCGGTAGCGGGGTTGTGAACAACAGAGTTGGCAACAGGAGTCGTGCAGCTTGCGAACGTGAAAGCTGTTCTGTCATAGGTATAGGTCAGGTTGATGCCGGCAACAGCCAGATCTGCTTCCGGAGCAATGACGACCTCGACGGTGTCGCCGACCTTTGTCGCAGTGATTCCAACGTTGATTGCCGGATCAGCATAAACGGCGGTGGTGCCGAAGGCAGTGACTACCATCAATACGGCCAGCAACAAAGCTGAGAGTTTCTTGATAGATTTCATAGTTTTCCCCTTTCAAACTAAATATATCCCAAGGGGATGTGATGCATCCCCTTGATAACGTTTTTGTATGGCTCTCTTACCAGGCGAAGGGAGCAAGACCGGCGACCGCCCTGAGGATCAACGTGGAGTCGGCAGTCTGGAGGGTGCCGGAGAAGTTGACGTCGGCGGCAAGCAGCTTGATCGCCGCGGTATCGCCGGAAAGCGGGGTGAGGCCGGCAACCGCCCTCTTGACGAGAGTGGAGTCGGCAGTCTCGAGCTTACCGTTGAGGTTGGTATCGCCGCGAACGACGATCACGATATCAACGTCGGCGTCGGTAACGGTCACGGTGTAGCTGTGCGCGTCGTTGACGTCGGTGCAGACGAGACGGGTGTAGGTGCCGTCGCCGTTGTCGACGAATACCACGCAGACAAGGCCGCAGTCAACGGTGAAGGTGACTTCGCCGCTGTAAAGCTGGTCGGGATCGATGCTGGTGGTCGCGGCAGCGACAGAGGTGTAGTTGTGGACGTTGATATGATACCCCTGCGGCTCGAGCTTCGGGATCTCGACCTCCACGATCTGGGTCTCGAAGAGCTCGTTCTCGAAGGTCGCGGTGTAGCGGCCAAGGCCGGGAGCCTCGACTGTGGGCTCGGTGACTACCGTGTAGACGGCATTCACGGTCTCGGTGAGAACGTGGGTCGGATCGTTCGCGCAGATCGCGGTGGCAGTGCAGGCGGCGTTGCCATCGGACCAGACGTAGGCGGGAGCGCCCCAGACGTGGCCGATGGGAGCGAGCACGGTGTCTTCAAGGGCGATCTGATTCTCGCCGTTCGCATCGGAGTAGTAAAGACCGCACTCGGTGCAGTGCCAGTATTCGGTGTTGCCGGGCTCGGTGCAGGTGGGCGCCTTGTAGGCAACGTGCTCCATGGTGTGAGAATGCATGATCACGGGATCGGTGCAGTAATAGGTGACGGCGGTGCTGATCTCCTGATACAGCACGATGGTGCCGTTGGTGTTCTTGCTGGTGGTGAAGTAGGTGCTGTTGGAGGAACGGCTGAGGTAATAATATCCCTCGGAGTCGATCTGGTTGTTCATATCGGC
>JAFXZJ010000024.1 GCA_017541305.1 Clostridia bacterium
CCTTCCTGCAGATGGCGTTCTTTTCGGACTTCGTAACCCTCAGTTCCAAGCGTTCCTTTTTCTCCTTCATGGCGCCACGCTCCTTGCCGGGGTATTAGGGGTATCCCCTAAAAAGACCGCCCTTCCCCGAAGCGGCGGGACGGAACTTGCCGTACAAGTTCCCTGCTGGCTATCGTTTTTGACATGGATGCCCGGTATGCCGGCCGGCGGGTTAAGGTGCTTCCGCCGGGCGTGGTTATTCGTGCTTCCATGTGGCGCCATCGGTTTATCGGACGCAGGCCTGATGGCGCCAAAATCGGGGCTTTTGGCGCCATACTCGTTCAGCGCTCTATCCATGCTCCATTGATCAGCCAGCCAGTTGATCACATCCTGCACGTACTCCGCGCGCAGGGCTTCGGATGCTATGATCCGTTCTGTTAAAATAGGTTTGTTCATTCGAATTCCTTTCTGCCTCTTAAAGGCGTGTTGTTGTAAAAGTTGATACAGTTATCAGATAACAAAAACCCTCAACCGCGGGAAACTGGGGGTAGTTATCAAATAACGCGATCGGTCGCTTTGAAAAAAGTGGTACTAGTTGTTTTAAGTGGGATCGGATATTAGGGCGCAAAAAAAGCACCCGTCTTCCAACAGGCGCTTTCAGTCCTCTTTGTCGTATTCCCGGAAGAGCTTCCCGATCCGCTTCAGCCGCTTCAATACCGCGCTGTGTGTTTTGAAGCCGACTTCCTTTGCGATCTCTTCAAGCGTGACGTCCTCCATACGAAGCTCCACTATCCGTCTGTCCGTAGGGGAAAGCGTCTTAAGGAAATCCTCAACGAACACGCTCGATTCGACCTTCTCTGCAAGATCGGCACTTTCATCCGGCGCGTCCCACTGCTTGCCGTTGTGCGTTTCGGCATATTCCGCTTGGAAGCCTTCAAGGGATATCTGCGGGTGCTTCGTGCGGGTATGATACCATTTGCGGTAGAAGTCGATCTTCTGACGGCTGTGAAGCTCGCTGAAATCTTCAAAGCAGCGATGCTCTTCAACTGCCTTAAGAATAACGTCGAGCCCGTCTTTCTTTAACGCAAATCTTACCATCGTTCCGATGACAAGATCGACCATATGCATAGAAGGAAAAGGTCTTTCGGTCTCGCCCGTAAGTACCAGCTCTGTCTCGCCGCTGATGATATCCAGAAACTCCGCCCAGTTCGTCCAATAGGGAAGCGCATGCGCTATCCTCCATGCGGGATCGGAGCCGGAATAGATCTCCATATATGCGCAGTTGCCCATATGCGGCCAAACGATCTCGGCATATGAATCGATCACAGCATTTAGGAAATAATCGCTTTCGACCATCTCAACAGCTTCGGGATCCTTTATCAGCTCCGAAAGCTTGCGCGGTAATCCCGCAGCCTCGTGTCCGTGCTTCAGCAGGATATCCAACGGTATCGAGTAGAACGCGGAAATGAATTCGGAATTGTTGAAGAGAACTACAGAGCCGTCTTTCCGGCGCAACGCCATCTTTCTTCTTTCAAATTGCATATTATCACCACCTTTCCGAGGAAGGTTCCTCTATTAATTATCGTCAATACATAGGCGCTATTGTTCCAACGCTCAAGGTTATTCTATCATATATTTTCCGTGCGTTCAAGGTCCGACCTTTGCCATGTAAGCAATAGCTTCTGGATCGGTTATTATCCGGGTTCCCGCACATTCGTCATTATGACTTCAAAACCATAGAATGTGTAAAGCAATTCCTTGCTTCATGCTTTTCGGGTAAACTCTCAATATCTTACTCGGAGGTAAATAAAATGAAAGGACGGTTTTTAACAAAGGATCTGTTACAGTGCTTTAAGGAGCATCTAATTCTGGAAGAAAGGAGTATGGTGACGATAGAAAAATACTGCAGAGATGCTAGCGCTTTTATATCGTTTGTGGGTGATCGGGAAGTGACGAAAGAAATGGCGATTGAGTATAAGAATATGCTTCGAAAGAATGGCTACGCTGTTCGGAGTATTAATTCCATGCTTGCAAGCATAAACAGCCTTTTCGCTTTCCTCGGATGGCATGTCTTTCGTGTTAAGGCGTTGAAGATGCAGAAGGACATTTTTTGTCCCGAGGACCGAGAGCTTTCAAAAGTGGAATACGAAAGGCTTGTCGGAGCGGCAAAAGAAAAGAAAAATGACCGGCTGTGCTTGATACTGCAGACGATATGCGGGACGGGGATAAGGGTTGGCGAGTTGGAGTATTTTACCGTTGAAGCCGTTCGGCGGGGTGAAGTGAACGTATCCTGTAAAGGAAAAACTCGCGCTGTGTTCATTATCCGCAAGCTGCAAAAGGCACTGCTCCGGTATGCTTCGGAGCACGGCATAGTTGCAGGATGCATTTTCATAACCCGAAGCGGCAGGCCAATAAGCCGGACGAATATTTGGCGGGATATGAAGTTGCTTTGTTATATGGCAAATGTTGAACCGAGCAAAGTCTTTCCGCATAATCTGAGACACCTGTTCGCGCGGGTGTTTTACAGTATGGAAAAGGATATCGCAAAACTTGCGGATATCCTCGGGCACAGCAGTATCAACACGACAAGGATCTATATCGTTTCGACCGGGGAAGAGCATCGCCGGCATATGGAAAGGATGCGGTTGATCGAATAAAAGGTGCTAAACGGCGGTTGAATACATAATCACGATTATGTATTCAACCATCGACGCCATTAAGGGAAGCACCGATTGATTAAAACTATTTTATCAGTTTTCGGTAATAGTGTCAACGGGAAATACTCGAAAACAGGCGAAATCTAAGGAATTGTATCGAATTAAACGTATGACAAACACAGCTCTCTCCGTCTTTTCCATTGGAAGCACTGAAAGGGTTTATTACGCGAATATAAATTTACTGAAAACGTCTTTTCTAAATAGGAGCATAGTAGTTCTTGGATACATAATCGTGATTATGTTGTACTCCAAGGAGGATCGAACATGCAAATAGCGGATATCATCAAGTACGAAGGCGACAACAGCACTTTTATTTGGAAGCATCCTTGCGAGGATTTCAACACAACAACTCAGCTTATTGTACATGAGTCGCAAGAAGCCATTTTCTTCATGAATGGACAGGCTCTTGATTCGTTTGGCCCCGGACGCCATACGCTTGAGACTCAGAACATTCCGTTAATTCGAAAAATCATCAATATACCGACCGGTGGAAAGACTCCGTTTCACTGCGAAGTATATTTTGTTAATCTCACAGAACAGATGGCTATTCGCTGGGGGACTGACAGCAAGGTTCAGTATGTGGAGCCGACATACAGGTTCCCTCTCTCAATCGGCGCAAGCGGAGAAATGTCTTTAAGCGTAGCTGACCCGCGCAAGCTGTTGATCAACATTGTCGGCACAGAGAGAACACTTGACCGGAACCAGATAATGGCTTATTTCCGTGCGTTCCTAATGACAAGAGTTAAAACATATATAGCTCAGACAATGCGTACAAGTGCCGTCAATATTTTCGAAATAGACGAAAAACTTGAAGAGTTTTCTTCTGCTATAAAAACAAAGCTGGATCCCGATTTCCTTGATTACGGGATCAATCTTAATCGGTTTTTTATCACAACAATAGTCAAGCCCGATGGAGATCAGCAGTATGAGAAGTTCAAGGAACTGCATTTCCGTCAATATGCTGACATTGCTGAAGCACGGCTAAGGCAGCAAACGGATGTGATTTATGCACAGACCGAAGCGCAAAAGGTGATAATCGATTCTCAAGCGCAGGCTACAAAACGTGCTCAAGAAGGTTATACATATCAGCAGGAGCGGGGATTTGATGTTGCACAGGATGTAGCAAGAAATGAGGCCGTCGGTCAGTTTACTAATATGGGAGTAGGTTTGGGCACAATGGCCGGCGTTGGAGGTGCAGTAGGCGGTTTGGTTGGTGGCGCGATAAACAGTGCGATAGGAACTAAAAGCAATCTTGAGCCGTCTGACGCCAATCAGTACTGCGATCAATGCGGAGCCGAACTTACTCCTGGGGCTGCTTTTTGTGACAACTGTGGAGCCCCGCAAAATGCAGATTGCTGTACAAATTGCGGTTTTCATTTCATAAAACCGGGAAAGTTCTGTCCTAAATGCGGAGCGAAAAGGGGTTGATGGTTCATGAAGAAAAATAGCGCATTATGGATGATTCTTCTAGCGGTTGTCTTTGCTGGGATAATCTTGATAGCCTTTATAATCCCAGTAAAAAAGTCCGTTTCATTTTGGGTAGCATTTGGTTTCACCGTCCTGGCTTTTGCTCTACAATACCCGATTTGGAGGTCATCTGTTGGGAACGCTGATACAACGAAGAGCACTTTCTTGGGCTTACCTGTTCTCTATGTCGGGCTTGTATATTTGTTGGCCCAGATAATAGTATTTGCCGTTGTTACTGCAGTCGCCGGCATTATCCCAGTATGGCTTTCTATAATATTGTGCGTACTTACACTCTGCTTCTTCGCTTGTTGTGTGTTAATGACAAAAACAGGCAATAAAGAAATTGCTAGAGTTGAACAGAAGGTTCAGGGGAAAGTTTCTGCTATGAAGGCACTGCAGGCTGATGTTGAAATGCTTGCGGCTTCCGAAAAAGATGCTGAGACGAAAAACGCCCTGTTATCTTTGGCAAAGAAGATTCGATACAGCGACCCCATGAGCTGCGACGAGCTTTCTGAGATAGAGAGCAGAATCATGGAGCAAATTGCGCAGTTAAAAAATGTCAAAGACAAAACGGCGGCAATTCAAGATATCGATTTGCTTATCACAGAACGCAACGCAAAATGCAAAATTTTAAAATAACCGGAGGATACTATCATGAAGAGACTGACGTGTGAAATGTGTGGGAGCAACAACCTCTTAAAGCAAGAGGGGGTGTATGTATGCCAGGACTGCGGAACCAAGTATTCCGTAGAAGAGGCGAAAAAGATGATGGTCGAAGGTTCTGTAGAAGTACACGGAACCGTAAAAGTGGACAACTCTGAAAAACTCGAAAGGCTTTATGTTTTAGCACGCAGGGCTGATGATGAGAACAACAGAGAGATGGCCGCCAAATACTATGAGCAAGTTTTAGTAGAAGACCCAATGAGTTGGGAAGCGTCTTTTTACACGACGTATTTTGCAGCATACAAATCCGATGCAAGTAACATAGAAGAAAATGTTTCAAAGATTTTTGCTTCTGCAAAAACATCTGTTTCGCTTATCCGCGGGTCGGTTTCAAATCCTGATGATATTCATAAAGCAGTTATGTTTATTATCACACGCGTCTCGATATTCGCAAGCAACTATTTTGTCCCCGTTATAAAAATGATTTACCAATATCGGAACAATGGGCTTGACGCATCTTCGCTTAAACGAGCAGTTATAGGAATGACCGATAAGTCATTTTCCCTTGCTACAGATATGTATGAGCAGTTTGGAACACTGATTGCGATTGATAAAGACGGAAAGGATTATCCGGTAAAAAACTTCATTGACACTTTTTGGAATAATACCGAGATAATGTTCAATTCCCTAGTTAATTGCGATTTAGTTTCTCGCTCATCAGGAACTCAACGGAAACAGGAACATGACGCTTTGATGAGGAAGCTTGACGCTGCTATCCTTGAAAAGAAAAACGAGAAAGAGCGCATCGCACGCGAAGAAGCGCAAAAAAGGTTTGATGCATATTGGCTTGAGCACTCAGCCGAAAGGGCTTCGTTAGAGTCGGAAAAGAAAAGCATTGAATCACAGATTACAGCTATAAATGCTTCATTGTCTGAGCAAGTATCTTCTTTTGAAAAGGAGCTTACTGCAATTCCGGGAGCAACGGAAATAGCTAATCTTGACGAGAGAATCAAGCAGCTTGTAGAACAGAAGGCCTCTTTGGGCATTTTCAAGGGAAAGGAAAAGAAAGCTCTTCAGGAGCAGATTGATCAGCTTTCTTCCGAAAAACGTTCTGTACAAAACAGAATAGATGCTGCTCGTAGAGTCATAAAGGACAAAATAGCTGCTGCACAGTCCGAAGCCCGAGGAAAGATTACTCCGCTTCAAAGCAGGATAAATGCAATTAACAGTGAGCTTACAAAAGCGAGATAAATGATTGCTATGAGACCGGAGTTCGCTTCGGTCTCTACTATTTGTTATCGAAATCATTAATTACCAGTATAATTGTCTTGAGGTGCTTCAGATGGATAATGATGAAAGCAAATATGAAACTGCCCCCATTAGCCCTGGTTGGATAAAACGTCGCGTACCGTCAAGCTATGCAGATGACGGCTTGAAAAGGATTGTTATCTTCTACGTTATTAACACGCCGTGCACTGAAATAAGCTCCAGCAGCATACCGATAACAGAATATGGATGGAGCAAAAATGTCTGGAAAAATGATGCACTTAAAAATGTACTACTAAAGGTTGCCGATCTAAAACGAGGAGACACATTTGTTGTAGCGAAAAAAACCGAAGATATAAAATCATCATGCGAAAAAGCAAAGCTTAAAAAAGGGTTCCATCAATCTCGAGCAATGGAACGTGTCGTTTTTTTCAAGAATAAATCCAATGAGTTCCTTAGTCTATTCTGGCATATCCGAAACTCATTAGCGCATGGGAGACTTGCGATGTATCCAAGTAGTGATGGTGATATTGTATTTGCGTTAGAAGATGGGGTTAAACGTAATGGATATTATTATGTTCGTGCCAGGATGATCCTTAAAAAGTCAACTTTGTTGAAATGGATAGATATAATTGAGCGCGGTGCTATAGTTCAGCCAGAAATATCGAAACAATAAGCATAACAGCATTATTGAGACGACAATACAATGTGTGCCGAAAAACGGGAGCCGAGAATAATATCTTGTTCTGCCGTTTTTCTGTTTTGCGCCCGATTCTACCTTTGGTATATTATGCCGTTTTTCCTTTACTCATGCCATGATGATTTCCTGTATAACCCACTCCTCAGCTCTTGCCAGGCAGGAGTTCATTGCCTGTATCCAGCCAAGTTGATTGCGGGCTTTGAGGTCTTCAGTGACGCCTTCAGCTTGGGCGAGCTGGGACATAATGAGGTCGATCTGTTCATTGGCTTGGCGGTCGATATCGATGAGGTGTTGCATCAGGGTGTTCTCGATCAGCATCAATGCGAAGGTGTCGGGCTGATGCTCTTTCAAATACTTCTTCCGCATACGCCCGAAGCGGCCGATATCGCCGGTTGGCTGGGGAGGGAGTGCAAGGTCGGGGTAGTAATAGTCTCCGCGTTTGGTGTAAGTGATTTCCATGTGTGTATCCTCCTTATGATTCAATGAATTCTTTAATGGGCTCCTGTGCCGCTTCCAGCAGGCCGACAATAAATCCTGCAACGAGCGGTATGACGATCATAATCCCGCCGATGGTCAACAGCTGAAGCATGAGCTCCTTTGAACCGAGACCGATTATCATCAGGAACAGGTCATAAACGAGCAGCAGTCCTCCGCTGATTGCGAGCACAAACGACACTGCTCCTGCCGCGAGCCTGAACGCGAGCTTCAGTACGTCGAGCAGCAGCCATATCGGGGCAAGCAATATTTTGAAAACGGTCCGCATCGTCACACCCTCCTTCTGGTTTCTGAGAACATGATAGCAGATCACATCCGTATTGACGAATGTGCGAATCTGAATATGCAAAAAAGGAACCTGAGAAAAGCATTGTTGCTAATCTCAGGTTATCTTTGCCTTGCTGTGTCCAATCGTGATTACTAATAAATTACTTCCTTATAACGGTCGGGCATTCCCGTGCCGTTGCTTCACTTTTCCGTATCACGTCATGCTCCTTAAGCTTTCCGCCGCCGCCTCAACGTCCCTTGAGATCTGCGCCTTGAGCTCGTCGAGCGAGGCGAATTTCTTCATTCCTCTGAGCTTCTTCAGGAATATGACCGTCATCGGCTTTCCGTAGCAGTCGCCGTCGTAGTCTATGATATGGGTCTCTACGGTCAGCTCGGTACCGTTCACGGTGGGATTGCGGCCGATCGAGGTCACGCCGGGCCATTTTTGGCCGTCAAGCTCGGCTATCGTCGCGTACACGCCCTCGTTGGGGAGCTGACGCCTGTCGTACCCACCCAGATTCGCCGTGGGGAAGCCTATCGTGCGGCCTATGTGGTTATGATGTATCACCCTGCCGCTAATCTTCATGCCCTTTATCTGCCGCGCTTCGTCGCCAAGCCACACGGTGATGCGCAGCTCGCCGTTATGCACCTCGCCGATACCCAGAAATTCACCGAAGAGATACACGCGAAGGGGGATATCCTCGCGCGGATCGGAGCATTTTATACTTGCGCCGTGGATCAGAAGGTTTTCGTTTTTCTTTGAAACGCCGGATATTTCAAGCTTTTCCACGTGCTCTATCGCGCGGTCCATCGGGATCACGGCGGATGAGAGCGTGCCCGCCTCCTTCAGCTCCCAAAGCTCGGCTATCGAGAAGCAGTTATCGAGCGTGAACGCGCCCGACCTTGTGCGCAGCAGGAAGGCCATGTGCGAAGGAACGCCCACCGCCTCGCCCAGATCCTTGCAGAGGGTGCGGATATAGGTGCCCTTGGAGCATACGATGCGTATGAGGAAGCGGTTCTCCCCCGTCCTTCTTATCAGCCCCAGCTCATAGATAGTGACGGTGCGGCGCTTTTCCTCGAGCGCCTCGGTGATCTCGCCCCGGCGGGCAAGCTTATAGAGCTTTTCGCCGCCGACGTTCAGCGCCGAATATATGGGCGGGATCTGCTGAATATCGCCTGTGAAAGCGGGGAAAACCGCGCGAAGCTCCTCCTCGCTGACGATCCTGTCGGAGGATGCGGTCACTGTGCCCGTGGCGTCCTCCGTATCGGTGGCGGCGCCGAAGGCGATCTCGGCGACGTATTCCTTTTGCTTGTCTACCAAAAAATCAAAAAGACGGGTCGCACGGCCGATGCATATGGGCAGCACGCCCGCGGCCGCGGGATCGAGCGTGCCCGTATGCCCGACTCGTTTTTCATCGAAAACCCGTCTGACGTCGGTAACGGCGTCCGAGGAGCTCATCCCCGGAGGCTTTAAAATGCAGATGACGCCTTCAGTCTTTATCATTTTTATTCAGAAGCGGAGGTATGATCATTTCGTCCGAAGCATACTCGCGTTCCTCGTCCTGCCATGCTTCAAACCTTTGCATCTCGTCCTTGATATCGCGCAGCACGTTGGCGATAGTGGTGGAAAGCGGCTCCTTCGAGCTGTAGCCGGCCGCCGCGGGATGCCCGCCGCCGCCGTACTTGCCCGCTATCCTGCCCACGTCCGCACACTCCTTGGATCGGAGGCTGACCTTGAAGGTGCCGTCGCGCCCCTCGCGGATGAACGCCGCGACCTTGACGGATTCCACGTCCCTGACGGAATCGACAAGGCCTTCGCAGTCCTCGTTGGTCGCGCCGTACTGATCCATCTCGCCTATTGTGAGTGTGGCAAGGCCGATGGTGCCGTCCTCATAAAGCTTCATGTTTGAGAGAACGTGACCCTGGATCCTCGTCTTTACGTAGGGGATAGTACGGTAGATGAGGCGGTTGACCTCGGTTATATTGAGCCCGCCTTCAAGCAGATCCGCCACCATGCGTATGGCGCGCGGAGTGGTGTTGGAGTACGTGAGATTGCCGGTATCGGTGACTATGCCGGTGTAGATGCAGACGGCGGCGTCACGACCGATCTCCATGCCCATGGCGTGATAGAGATCGAACACTATCTCGCACACGGCCGAAGCATCGGCGCGGATGACGTTGATATCGGCATAGCCCTTGTTGGTGAAATGGTGATCGATGACCAGAGTGAGCGAGGCGTTTTCAAATATGAAATCGGCCTTTTTGAAGCGCTGCTTATCCGCGCAGTCGCAGGCGATAACGGTATCGAAGCATTTTGCTTCCGCTGGAAGCACAACGCTTTCGGCGCCGGGCAGGAACCCGTAGATATGCGGAACGGGCTCCTCGCAGATGACCTCGGCCTTCTTGCCGAGTTTCAAAAGCAAAAGGCGCACAGCAAGAGCCGACCCCAAAGTATCCCCGTCAGGGGAAACGTGGGTCAGTATGCTGAACGACTCATGCTTTCCGAGCGCATCAATGAAAGCGCTCATTTGATCGCGGTCACGCATCTTCATTGTCCTTTCGGTTAAGATCGAGACTGTCCAGGATCTCGGATATGCGGACGGAATACTCGATGGAATCATCGAGCTTGAATATAAAGGTGGGAATGTGGCGAATATCTATCCGCCTGCCCATCTCGCGTGCGATAAAGCCCTCGGCGCGGTTGAGCTGCGCCACGGTCTCCTTACGCACTTCGTCGTCCTTATCATAGACCGAGATGAGCACCTTGCACTGCTTGAGGTCATTGGTGGCCTCGGCGCGCATAACGGTGGTCAGGGGCGATATCCTGGGATCCTTCATATCGCGGATCACATCGGACAGCGCCTTCCTGATCTCCTCATTTAATCTGTCAAATCGCTTAAATGCCATTGTACTCCTGTTTTACCAACCGGTGGAGACGGTTAGTTTTACTGCATGCATGAATGATACTTACGGAACTAACCGGTGAGAACCGTCCCCATTGGTCAGTTTCAAATGCCGTGCCGCGGAATGCGGCAAGTCTCGAAAGCGCAGAATCTTTACCGCGGGGCGTTAACGCTTAACTTCTTCCATGACGAAGGCTTCGATCACGTCGCCCTCGTGGATATCGTTGAAGTTCTCTATGCCGATACCGCACTCATAGCCCTGCGCGACCTCCTTGACGTCGTCCTTGAAGCGGCGGAGAGACGCGATCTTGCCCTCATGCACGACTATGCCGTCGCGCACGACGCGCACCTGCGCGTTGCGCTGCACCTTGCCCTCGGAGACGTATGCGCCGGCAATGATGCCCACGCCGGGAACCTTGAAGGTGTTCCTGACGGAGATGGTGCCGAGCTGGACTTCCTGATAGATGGGCTTGAACATGCCCTTCATGGCGTTTTCGACGTCCTCGATGGCCTGATAGATGACGCGGTAGGTGCGCATATCGACCTTTTCCTGTTCGGCAAGGGCCTTTGCGCCCGCATCGGGACGAACGTTGAAGCCGATGACGATTGCGTTGGACGCGGAGGCGAACATGACGTCGGACGAGGTGATCGCGCCGACAGCGCCGTGGATGCACTTGACGCGGACTTCGTCATTGGAGAGCTTCTCGAGCGCCTGCTTGACCGCCTCGACGGAACCGTCCACGTCGCCCTTTATGACGATATTGAGATCCTTGACGTCGCCTTCGGAAACACGGGCGAAGAGATCCTCGAGGCTGACCTTGGAGAGCTTCTTCATCTGCTCGGCGCGGATCTTGTTCCTGCGCTCCTCTGCGACCAGCTTGGAGAGCTTGTCGATATCGGAGACTATCATTTCGTCGCCGGCGGAGGGGACTTCGTTGAAGCCGAGCACCTCGACCGCAGTGGAGGGGCCCGCTTCCTTGACGCGCTTGCCCTTGTCGTCCATCATGGCGCGCACCTTGCCGAACGCAACGCCCGCAACAACGGGATCGCCCACCCTGAGGGTGCCGTTCTGCACGAGAACGGTGGCGACGGGGCCGCGGCCCTTATCGAGCTGAGCCTCGATTATGGTGCCCTTTGCCTTGCGCGCGGGATTGGCCTTGAGCTCGAGCACATCGGCCTGGAGCAATACCATTTCAAGCAGCGTGTTGAGGTTCATCTTGGTCTTTGCCGAAACGGGAACGGTGATGGTATCGCCGCCCCACTGCTCGCACAGCAGGCCGTGCTCGGTGAGCTGCTGGAGAACGCGGTCGGGATTCGCCTCGGGCTTATCCATCTTGTTGATGGCTACAATTATGGGCACGCCCGCCGCCTTGGAGTGGTTGATGGCCTCCACGGTCTGGGGCATGATGCCGTCGTCGCCGGCCACGACCAGTATGACGACGTCCGTTACCTGAGCGCCGCGGGCACGCATGGCGGTGAACGCCTCGTGACCGGGGGTGTCGATAAAGGTGATCTTCCTGCCGTTGCAGGTGACGGTGTAGGCGCCGATATGCTGAGTGATGCCGCCCGCTTCGCCAGCGGTGACGGAGCTGTGACGTATGGCGTCGAGCAGGCTGGTCTTGCCGTGGTCGACGTGACCCATTATGGTGACAACGGGAGGACGCTCGACGAGGTTCTCCTCATCGTCGACCTCGCCCGCGGCCTCGGCCAGGGCTTCCTCAGCGGTCTTTTCGACCTTGAGCTCGAGCTCGATATCGTAATCGGCCGCGATGAGCTCGCAGGTCTCGAAATCTATCTCGTTGTTGATGGTGGCGATGGTGCCCATCATGAACAGCTTTTTGATTATCTCCGCGGCGGGCTTGCCGATCTTTTCGGAAAGCTCGCGAACGGTGATGTTTTCGCCGGTGATAACGGCCTTCTCGATCTTGACGGGCTCGGGCTTGTGCTGCACGGGCTGCTGCTTCTTGCCCGACTTCCTGCGGTTGCCGAAGGAGGAATCATCGTCCCACTGATTGCCGGTGGGCGCCGCTTCCTTCATGATGGCCTTCTTGTTCTTGGGCTGCTTCTTATCGTTATCGAAGGCGCGCACGTACTGGCCCTTGTTATCGTGCCTGGTGTTGTTCTGAGGTATCACCACGGGAGGCTGCGCGGGACGCGGCTTGCCCGGCTGACCCTGCTTTGCGGGCCTGTCCTGCCTGTCCTTATCGAAGGGCTTATCCTTGTCGAAGGGCTTGCCGGGCTGACGGGGCTTATCGCCCGCCTGCCTGCGGTCGTCCTGCCTGCGGTCGCCCTGCTTCCTGTCGTCACGGGGCTTATTGTCCCTGCGCTCGGGCCTGTTATCCTGAGCGGGCTTCCTTTCGGGCTTCTGCGCGGGCGCTTCGGGCTTTTCCTCGGGCTTCTTTTCCTCGGGCTGCGCGGGCTTTTCCTCGGGCTTGATCTCTTTGGGCTCCTCAGTGGGCGCGGGCTTTTCCTCGGGCTTTGCCTCCGGCGCGGCTTCGGGCGTCTTCTCCTCCTCATTGGGGATCAAGCTGTCGCTGGAATAAACGCCCTTCTGCTCATCCGAGCCCAGGTATTCCCTGCGGCGTTCCTCCCTTTCCTTATCGGCCTTGGCCTTTGCGGCGGCCTTTTCGGCCTCGATCAGCTTGTTTTCATGACGCTTGGCCAGCTGCAGCGAAGCATTGACGTCGCTGTGGAGCTGCTTTACGCGCTCCAAAAGCTCCGCCGTCTTCGTTTCGACCAGCTTTGCGGAATCGATCAATTCATTTCTTGCCATATCTTTTAACCCCCAAAATCAGGATTCTTGTTGAGTTTATTGAGTATCATTCCGGCGAACGCGGGATCGGTTATCACCGCGGTCATGTGCGATTCGCGGCCTATCGCCCTGCCAAGCTGCGGGACTTCGACCATGGGCACCCCCCTGGCGCGGCACATATCCGACCAATGCTTTTTGGTGTTGTCGGATGCTTCGCAGTCGATCACGGCGAGCTGTGCCCTGCCGTTTTTCAGCGCCGTCTCTGCGGCGAGATTGCCCGATCTGAGCCTGCCCGCCTTCATCGCAAGGCCGAGCGCGCCCCGGAGCGCGGCTCCGCTCGTATCGTTCATACGCCGTCCCGCCTTTCGACCTCGGAAGCGAGCTGTTCCATTACGTCGGGCGATATCTTCACCTCGAGCGCACGGTCGAGCGCGCGGCTCTTGACGGCTCTGCGCAGACATTCCGCGTCGGGGCACACATATGCCCCTCGGCCGTTCATTTTGCCGGTGGGATCGACCTTCGCTCCCCCGTCCTCCGTCCGCACTACACGGACGAGGCTCCTTTTTTCCTTCATGGCGCGGCAGCCGACGCACATCCGCATTGGGATCTTTTTCGCCAAAATACTACCTCTTGATTATGATTATTTCTCTTCTTCCTCAGCGACCTCGAAATCCTCGAAGTCGTCGTCGGGAAGCTGCTCGCCCTCGCCCAGCTCCTGATCGGCAACGGACTTGGACTTGATATCGATCTTCCAGCCGGTGAGCTTGGCGGCGAGCCTTGCGTTCTGACCCTCCTTGCCGATTGCAAGCGAGAGCTGATTATCGGGAACGATGACCTTTGCGGCCTTCTCTTCCTCGTTGATATAGACCATGAGCACGCGGGCGGGACTGAGCGCCTTGGCGATATAGACCGCGATGTCGGGATCCCACTCGATTATGTCGATCTTTTCGTTGTGGATCTCCTGCACTATACGCTCGACCCTTATGCCCTTGGGACCCACGCAGGCGCCCACGGCGTCGACGTTGGGATCGAAGGAGACGACGGCCACCTTTGTCCTCTGGCCAGCCTCGCGGGCGATGGACTTGATCTGCACGGTGCCGGCCTGTATCTCGGGCACCTCAAGCTCGAACAGCCTCTTGACAAGGCCGGGATGCGTCCTGGAGATGAGCACCTGGGGCGCCTTGTTGTTGCGCTGCGCCTTGAGCACGTAAGCCTTTATGCGGTCGCCGGGAGCATAGGTCTCGCCCTGGATGACCTCGTTAAAGGGGATTATGCCGTCGGTCTTGCCGAACTCGACGTACACGCCGTTTTTCTCCACGCGCTGCACGATGGCGGTGAGTATCTCGCCTTCCTTCTCGGCGAACTCATCGAATATCGCGCCCTGCTCGGCCTCGCGGATGCGCTGAATGACCACCTGCTTGGCGGTCTGCGCGGCTATGCGGCCGAAATCCTTTGTGAACGCCTCGACCTCGAGCACGTCGCCCACCTCGTAAAGATGATTGATCTTCTTGGCCTCGGCCACGGAGATCTCGGAATTGGGATTCTCGACGTGCTCCACGACCGACTTGGAGGCGAAGATGCCTATATTGCCCGTCTCGGGGTCCATGGTAGCGCGGACGTTGGTATTGACGTTATAGTTGCGCTTGTAGGCGGAAACGAGCGCGGCCTCGATCGCGTCGATAAGCACCTCGGCCTTTATGTTGCGCTCCTTCTCTATCTGCTTCATTGCGAGTATAAGCTCAGTGGCGTTCATATTTATATCTCCTTCATTGATCTCAAAAATCTATGTGCGGCCTGATAAGCGCCGCGGCCTTCTTGGCAAGGCTGAATTCGCCCTTGTCGGTCCTTACGGTGAAGGTCTCTTCATTATGCGAGACGAGCTCGGCAACGAAATTCTTCTTGTTCCCGAGCGCCTTGTCATCGGGCAGGGCGTAGAGCTTTACGTCTATCTTCTGCCCGAGATTGCGGTCGAAATCCTTATCGAGCTTCAGGGGCCTGTCGATGCCGACCGAGCTTACCGTAAGATAATATGCCTGCTCGATGGGATCTGACTCGTCAAGGATGGGATCCACCGCGCGCGAGACCTTCTCGCAGTCGTCAAGATCCACGCCGCCTTCCTTATCGATGAGTATCAGCAGCTCCCAGTTGCCGTATTCCTTTTTGAATTCGACGTCGTAGAGCTCATAGCCCAGCTCGTTTATCTTGGGCTCGACGATTTCCGCGACCTTCTCGGTGATCTTCAACGCAAAAACCTTCCTTTTCAAAATTAAAGAGCGGGTTTTGCCCACTCTTCCGCAACGGGCAAAGCCCGTTTTAAGCCAACAACATGAGCCGAATAACATCAGCTCGGTACAACATAAGTAATATAACACAATTCCGACCGTTTTGCAAGCCCTTTTTTTATTTTTTCAAACAGCATAAAAATAAATGCATCTTCATTCCGATTTGGATCGATTATGGGGCTTCCATTCCGCCTCGAAATATGATAATATACCCACATGGACAATAAAAAAGCATTCTCAATGAAGTACGTCGACGTGCTCGACGGCATAAGGGCGATAAGCGTTATAATCGTCCTCATTTTCCATTTCTGGCAGCAGACGTGGATATTCCCCACTGTCAACACGCCGTTTCTGAGCTTCCTCGGGATCACGCGGATAGACTTCACCCCGTTTGCAAGGGTGGGGTATCTGTTCGTGGACATGATGGTGCTGATATCGGGCTTCCTGCTTTTCCTGCCCGTGGCGCGCAATATGCTTTACGGCGAGCCGCTTTCAAAATGGCGCGATTATTATAAGAAGCGCGCGGTGAGGATATTGCCCAGCTATCTGTTCTGCGTGCTTGCGATATTCGTTTACGAGCTGGCGACCGGCGGCTACGGCGGCAATATCGGCCGCGCGGTGCTCGATCTTGTTTCGCACCTGACCTTCACGCATATGTGGCGCGTGGAGACCTATCTTTCCACCAAGCTCAACGTTGTGCTGTGGACGCTTGCCGTGGAGGTGTGGTTCTACATCATATTCCCCCTCTTTGCTCTGATACTCAAGCGCAGGAAGAGGGATAAGACCGCGGCTGCTCCGGTGCTGCGCGCGGTGATCACCGCCGCTCTGATGGCGGGCGTATCCATTGCTTACATATATCTCTACGTGCTCAACACCGGCAGCGATTTTTCAAACGCCGTCGACGGCACGCTTGCCGCGTTCGGCTCGGGCATACGCTCGGATTACCTCTCGATGGTCATAAACCAGCTGCCCGCCTTCTTCGGCACCTACGCCGTTGGCCTTATAGGCGCGCTCGTCTATACCGTGCTTGCAAAGCGCCTAAAGCCCAGGTGGTGGTCCGGAGGGCTTTTCACCATAGCCGCCGTCGGGTTCATTTACGTTATCGTGCAGATGGTAAAGGATTGCGCAAGGCTGCCCGGCGCCGACGCGCAGGTTTGGCAGATGACGCAGAGGCTGCCTCTGGCGCTCGTGTTCATGGGCTTCATACTCACAGCGGCATTCTCCGCGCGCTGGTTCCGGTTCATATTCGCAAACCCGCTCATGCGGTTCCTTTCAATAATTTCTTATAACCTTTACATATGGCATCAGTGGCTATGCGTAAAGCTTAAAAACGACTGGCGCCTGCCCGCCTGGCCCGCCTCGCCCGTGACCGACACGCCGCCGAACCAATGGCAGGGCGCGGATTTCACCGCCCGCCAGATAACCGACGGCAAGGCGTGGAGCGCCGAATACGCACTTGTGATCACACTGTTCGCCTTCGGCGCGGCGATACTTGCCACCTATCTGATCGAACGCCCCGCCGCGGATCTGCTGAACGGCAGAAAGTCGATCTATAACGGAAAATTGAAGGAAGTATTCCGCAAAAAAAGCAAATGATCCACGATCGGCATCGTATGGAAAAAAGGCTCTCGAGCAGAGGGCCTTTTGCTTGTTTGCGTCGATGAACGGCTTTTTGCTCGGCGCTCGCCGATGATCTCGGGCAAGGCATTAAAAGGGATGATGCTGACCGCAAGATCTGTCCCCGCGGTAAGTTTCACGTGCCGTCACTGGTCGTTTTCATCCCTTTCGGTTTGGTCGATGCGGATCATGCGGTAGCCGACCCCGATATGAGTCTGAATACAGCGTTTGGATTCGGGATCCGATTCGAGCTTTTTTCTCAGAGTTGCCATGAAAACACGCAGCGAGGCGATATCGTTTTCCCAACTGCTTCCCCATATCTTCTGGGTGATATAGGTGTGCGTGAGCACCTTGCCCACGTTGGCGGCAAGCAGGCACAAAAGCTTATACTCGATCGGGGTCAGATGCACGGGCTCGTCGCCGAGGAAGACGCATCCCGCCGCCATGTCTATTTTAAGCTCTCCGTTTACAAACAGCGAGCCCGCCGCGATCTGTTCGGAGCGCGCCGACGAAAGCCTGCGCTGTGCGACGCGTATCCGCGCAAGCAGCTCCTCCACAGAGAAGGGCTTTGTGAGATAATCGTCGGCGCCGCTGTCGAGCGCGTCGATCTTGTCGCGGTCCTCGCTGCGCGCGCTGATAACGATAACGGGCATTTCCGACCACGACCTTATGCGCCTTATCACCTCAACGCCGTCCATATCCGGCAGCCCGAGATCGAGCAGCATTATATCCGGATTGTGAGAGGACGCTTCCATTATGGCGCCCGCTCCGTTTTCGGCCGAAATGAACTTATAGTCATGCGATTTCAAGGTGGCGGCGATGAGGTTCCTTATGGGCTTGTCGTCCTCGACCACGAGTATCAAAGGCTTATTCATTCAGATCCACCTCGCTGAGCGGCAGTTTGAAGCCGAACACACAGCCCGAGGGCTTGTTGTCATAAAGCTTGAGCTCACTTCCGTGGGCTTCAAGTATGGATCGGCAGAGCGGCAGTCCCAGCCCCAGGCTCCTGCGGCTGTCTCCCACGTCGTTGTCTCCGGTAAAGAACATCTCGAACACCTTTTCCTTCCATTCATCCGGTATCCCGCGCCCGTTGTCGCTTACGCTGATCGCCGCGTGCTTTTCATCCGGCACGGCTTTGACCGTTATCTCGGATCCGGGCGGCGTATGCTTTACGGCGTTGTTCACAAGATTAACTATCACCTGTATTATCAGCCTTGCGTCCATTCGCGCAAGCATGGGCTCGTTTCCCGTTTCAAGCTTTATGACGTGCTCGGCGGAGCCGCGGTCGATATGGCGCAGGGCCTCTTCGAGCACGTCCTCCACGATCTGATCAGATATATCGAGCCGAATGCTCCCGTCCCCTATCTTGGATACGGAGAGCAGGTTTTCCACAAGCCCGGTAAGCCATTCGGCGTCGTCCCTTATATCCATCAGCAGTCTTTCCTTCGTCTCGGCGTCGAGCATACCCTTATCGCCGAGGAGCGCGTCGGCATTGCCCGAGATCGAGGTCAGGGGCGTTCTGAGATCGTGCGAGATAGTCCTTAAAAGGTTGGCTCTGAGCTGTTCGTTTTTTGCGAGCACAGCCGCTTCCTCGCGGCCCTTCGCGTTGCGCAGATTGGCGACCGCGAGCCCGCATTCTCCCAGTATCGACTGCACTATGCCCTTTTCGGAGATCTCCGTCCTGCGCCCGGCGGAGCCTATCCCCAGCACGCCGCAGACGTTGTCGCCCGCCCGGATCGGAGTGTAAACGAATCTCACGGATCTGCGCGCCTTGGTCCCGGTGCCGGACTGCGCCTTGTTGGAATACGCCCATTTGGCCGCCTCGTAATCGACGCCTTCGGGCTTTGCCTTTTCGGTCTCTTCCTTTCCCGCAAAGAAGAGCATACCCGAGGACAGCCCGTTCTCGTCGGTGTAATAGACCGAGGTGTCGACGTTGAGCAGCTTTGATATGCGCGATGCAGTGATGGTCAGTATCTCCTCCTCGTCCTTCGCCCCCTGGAGTATGCGGTTGGTATCGAAGAGCAGCTTGGTCCTGAATGCGTCGCCGGCCGAAAGCTTTGCCTGCGCCTTGAGCTTGGCGGCAAGCGTGCTTGTGATTATCGAGGCGGCAAGCATAATCGCAAAAGTCACCGGATAGCCCGAACCGTAAGCGCGGAGCGTGAGCCGAGGCTCGGTGAGGAAATAATTGAACAGCATTACGCTTGCGAACGAACCGAGCACTCCGCAGGTGAAGCCGCGCGTGAGGATCGATATCAGCAGCACGCAAAGCAGATACACCGTGATTATATTCGCATCGGTAAACCCGAGCCTTTGAAACAGCAGGCCTATCCCCGTTGCCGCCGCGAGCAGGGCTAAGGTTACGCCGATATCCTTCCACGAGGGCAGCAGCGATTGCTTGAAAACGCCGCTTTTTCCGTAATATGCGCCGAGCGAGCCCGTATCGGGGATGACGTGGATATCTATGCCCGGGACGAGTTCGAACAGCCTTTCTGTCAGCGAAGGCTTGAAGAACAGACGCCTGCGCCTGGCGGTGCTGATGCCGATCACTATCTTGGTGACGCCGGAAAGCCGCGCATATTCGGCGATCTGTTCGGGAACGTCGTCGCCGTGGGTGGTCACCGTCTCGGCGCCCGCGGCCTCCGCGATGCGGATATTGGCCTCAAGGCGCTTCCTGTTTTCCGGATCCATGGTATCGTAATCCGGCGTGCGCACATACAGGGCCGTCAGCTGTGAGCTGAAAACCGAAGCCATCCTGACGGCGGTCCTTACGACCCTCTCGTTGGACGGGGAGGACGAAAGGCAGACGAGGATATGCTCGTTTGCCGGCAGGCTGTTTTTCTTCTTGTCGGATCTCAACTTGATTACCCCTTCCATGGCTGCCGATCGACGCTCCCTTCGCTTTTGTCGATCAACATTATAACACAGAATACAGCGCTATTCCATCCGTTCGATATCCCGGCTGTCGATCTGCCCGGGATCGCAGGGCAGATCGAAATAGAGTATGCCGCTGCTTTCGAATTCGTCAAGCCGATCGTCTTCCGCGGACCTGCGTTCCCTGCGGGAACGGCGCGCCGGGTCGGCCGAGACGATGCGGCGCCCCCTTATGAATCGGTCGAGCTTGACGACCGGGATCAATCCGAAAGCGAACAGAGCGGCCATCGATACTATCAGCACAATGTCCTCCATACAAAACACCTCCGTATCAGATCCTGAAGCATTTTCTTAAAGCGCCGAGCTCTCCCAGCGCAAGCAGGGTGGTATCCGCCGTGAGGAGCGTATCGGGTGTTATCGAAAAATTGCTTATGCCGCCGCGCTTAAGCGCAAGTATGTTGATGCCGAATTTCTTTCTGACGTCCAGAGTGCCGACGGTTTTGCCAAGCCAGGTTTCGGGAACGTTGACTTCGAATATCGCGTGCTGCTCATCGAGCTCGATGTAATCGAGGATATGATTCCCCGTGTACCGCACCGCCGCCCATTTTGCCATCTCCTTTTCGGGATAGACGACGTGATCAGCGCCGTTTCGAAGAAGGAATTTGGCCTGAACGTCGCGCTCGGCTCTTGCGATGACGCAGGCGGCTCCAAGCTCCTTTAACAGGGACGTGGTCTCGAGCGAGCTTTGAAAATCACCGCTGATCGCCACTATGCAAAGATCGAAGTTCTTCACGCCGAG
The DNA here is from genome assembly GCA_017541305.1 of Clostridia bacterium. GTDB lineage: Bacteria > Bacillota > Clostridia > Christensenellales > CAG-138 > UBA3857. The sequence goes on from JAFXZJ010000024.1 coordinate 20,779, forward strand.
TGACCGCAGGAACGTCTCGTTGGTGCTGTCGCCAATCTGCGCCCCTGTAACGTATGGGACTATATCGTTCACGCGCTCCTCGTCGATATCCACGGCCATCACCTGATGCCCGAGCTTTGTGAGCTGCATCGCGGCATGCCTGCCGAACCTTCCCACGCCTATCAGTAATACCGTTTTCATATTTAGATCCCATCGCTCCCTCAAAGCCGGAGCGTCCTTTCCGATAAAGCTTTTGATAATACCCGCGGAGCCGCTTCACGGCGCCTTCCCGTTTTATCCCACCATGATGTTTTCAAGAGGCAATTTGGAATTCGTCTTGCCGTTTGAAGAGAGGAAGGCGTAAACGAACGTCAGTCCGCCCACCCTGCCCATGAACATGAGCAGCATCAGAACGCATCTTGACGCCGCGCCGAGGCCGGGCGTTATGCCAAGAGAAAGTCCCACCGTGCCCAGTGCGGAGGCGGTTTCGAACATACAGTCTCCCAAGGGCAGCCCCTCGATGCAGCTGATCGCCGCCCCGCTTAAGAGAAAGAGCGTCAGATACATCATGAAAAGCGCTCCCGCCGTCCTCACTGCCGAGGGCTTTATCCGCCTGCCGAAAAGCTCGGCGTCCTCCCTCTTTTTGAAAACCGCAAGCACGTTTGCGGCAAGCAGCGCGAAGGTGGTCGTTTTCATTCCTCCCGCCGTGGAGCCCGGCGAGCCGCCTATCAGCATCAGCGCGATCGTCATGCCCTTTGACGGGCCGGAAAGCGCGTTAAGATCGGAGGTGTTGAACCCCGCCGTCCTTGGAGTGACGGCCTGGAAAAGCGAGGCGAGCGTCCTTTCGCCCAGCGGGAGGCTCCTCATATCCGTAAGGAACAGCCATATCGCCGGGAGCAGTATCAAAATACCCATTGCAGTAAGCACCACCTTGGTCTGCATGCTGTATTTTGACAGCCTGAAGCGATTTTTCCTAATATCGTTCCATGAAAGGAAGCCCACGCCTCCTATCACGATGAGCAGCATTATGGGAATATTGACCGCGGGATCGGCGGCAAATGCCGTAAGTGACGAGAACTCCCCCGCTTCGCCGCCCATGATATCGAAGCCGGCGTTGCAGAAGGCGGAAACGGAATGGAACACGGCAAACCATATCCCCTTGGCTCCGAACCTTGATACGAACGGCGGAATAAGGGCCGCCGCGCCTATGAGCTCAACTATCAGCGTGCCCCTCAGAGCAAATCTTGTAAGCCGCACTATCCCGCCCAGCTCGGGCGCCGACATTGCGCTCTGCATGGTGCTTCGCGTGAAGAGCGACAGCTTCCTGCCCGAGAGCATCGTGACCGATACGGCCGCCGTCACGACGCCGAGACCGCCGATCTGTATGAGCGCGAGTATCACGGCCTGCCCGAAGCCCGACCAGCTTGTGGCCGTATCCCTTACCACGAGCCCCGTCACACACGATGCGGAGACTGCGGTGAAGATAGAATCTACGAACGGCGCCCATCGGCCGTCCCGGGAGGATATGGGCAGCATCAAAAGGACCGTGCCGATGAGTATCACCCCGGCGAAGCCGAGTATGATCACGATCCACGGCGATATCCTGCGCCTTTTTTCGAACATATCGTCCATAAAGCCCTCATTCTCCCTTTTATTGTCTTAATTGTACCGCATCCCGTTTTAAGACGGTGTTAAAGCAAAAGAGCGGGCATTAAGACGGCATTAAGATTCGGATCGGCGCAGATGCCGTTCGTTTGGCCGCGGCGCGTATTCAGCGCAAAAAAAGCGGAGCATGCGCTTGCATAACTCCGCTTGATATCGTTTTTTATTCCGCGCGGGCGGAAATACAGATCACCTGAACAGTATCTCTGTTTTCTCCGCCAGCCTTTTTGCCGCTTCATCGAATCGCGCGAGGGCGTTATCCTCTCCGCCGGTGTATTCGCAGAAATTGGCGAGGGCCTCGACCGGCTCCGCTCCTTCGCCCCTTGAGCCCGCGATCAGCGCGGCGGGGACTCCTGCCCTGTTCGTGCGTGAGAGTATCGCTCCCACGACCTTGCCGTCAAGGCTTGTTTTGTCGATGCGCCCTTCACCGGTGATGACGAGCGAGGCGTTTTTAAGCTTGCGGTCGAACTCGGCTATATCCAGGACCGCGTCCGCGCCTGGCATCGTTTCGGCTCCGAAGAGCGCCATGAGCATTGCGCCCATGCCTCCGGCCGCGCCCGCGCCGGGCCTCGAGCAGACCTCGCATCCGGCATGCTCGTTGAGCAGTTTCTCCATATTGCGCATGCCTTTTTCAAGCCGCTCAAGCTGTTCGGCGTCCGCGCCCTTCTGGAGGCCGAACGTGTAAGTCGCGCCTTTTTCGCCCGTCAGGGGATTAGTCACGTCGCATACGGCCGTGAGCTTTGCCTCACGCACCTGCTTATCGAGGCCGGAAACGTCCATGCTTGCGATCCGCTCCATATCGCCCGCCTCGGTGACCTCATTCCCCTCGGCGTCCGAAAAGCGCACGCCTACTGCGCGGGCAAGCCCAAGGCCGCAGTCGTTGGTAGCGGAGCCGCCGAGGCATACGAATATGTTTCCGACGCCCTCGTGCGCGGCACGCATTATCAGCTGGCCCGTGCCGTAGCTCGAGGCCTTCAGCACGTCGCGCTCGTCCGGCTCGGTGAGCGCAAGCCCCGAGGCCAGGGCCGATTCTATCATCGCCTTGGAGCCGTCGACGACGTAATACTCGGCATGGGTATTCCTGCCGTAGGGCCCTTCGACTTCCATGCTGTGACGGGCTCCGAGCACCGCACTCTCGACCGCGTCGAGCGTGCCGTCGCCGCCGTCGGCCGCGGGAACGGGCACGCAGGTGATTTCGGGCAGACGCTCGCGGATCGCCCTCATGATATGCTTTGCCGCGGTATTGCCGGGGATGGTGCCCTTGAAGCTGTTTGGCGCGACGAGCACCGTGCCGCCTGTGAACTGCCTGCGCGGGGAAGCCGTCTTGGGAAATACAAGCTTCCTGCCCGAGCCGCCCTCGGCGACGCCGTCCTTATTGATTACGCCGAAAAACTCGAGCCCTTCGGCATTTCTCAGCACGTTGTTCTGCAGATAAGGCGTGCGGGGCTCGAGCATCGCGTGGATGCGCGCGTCGGAATCGAGCTTGTGATACACGTTCTTCATGCGCTTGATACTGCCGTTTATGAGCACGAACATGTAAACGCCGGGCTCCTCCCTGCCGTCGAAATCGAATCGGCCGCCGTAAGCATGCAGCGATTCGACCTCGGAAGCGGTGAGCACACTTGTGACTTCATTAAGTATCCTGTCAACGTCTTCGGGTTCGACCGTGTCCTTTAAGCAGTCGAATCTTGCCCCGAGAGAAAAGCGAAGGGTCTTCATATTGCACACCTTTCCTATCTTATGATCGGTTTATCGTTTTCCAATTCCATCACCACGCGGCTGCCGGAGGACGCATTTCCCGAAAGCACGGCGCGGCTAAGCGCGTCCTCTGCCTCAAGATTCACGCATCTTGATATCTCGCCCGCCTTGAAACCCGCCTTTTTTACCGTCCATTCGGCGACGCCGGGCGCAAAGGCAAGTTCTATCCCCCGCCTTGAGGCGCGTTCCGCAAGACGATCGAGCTCCTTTTGCGCGATGCGAACGAGCGTTTCGTCCGAGAGCCGCCCGAAGCTCACAGCGTCCGCAAGAGCGGCGAGCCCCGCGGGCACGCGCTCCTCGATCTGCCTGTAAAGCGGCTCGCCTTCCGTGCCGAAGCCCACGCGGCGGGCTTCTTCGGTATCGAGCGTGAATATGAGCGCGCAGTTGCGCAGGCTCGTTACTCGCCCCCTGCCGTCGGTCAGGCAGCCGGTGTTCATAGCCTCTTCAAAGAGCGACGCGGTCTCATAGGAGAGCATATCCGCTCCGCGCACGAGCACGACCGACACGGGATGCAGGCGCAGGAATTCAGTCAGCCTGCCGCCTTTTTCGGCGTCCTTGAAGCCGTTGGGCGCGCCTATGAGCATTGCGGGAGCGTTGGGATCGGCAAGCTCCCTGCCGGAAAGCTCCAGAAGGCTCCCGTTGAAGGCAAGCTCGGCCGCGGCTCTTGCAAGCGTGCGCTTGCCGCAGCCCGCCGGCCCCGCGAATATGAGCGAGGCGAAGGGTTTTTTGGCGTCCCCGAGCCCCGCGGCGGAGCGCCGCAGCGCGGCTGCCAGCGCGGCTGCCGCCGCGTCCTGCCCGAACACACGGCCGGCAAGCTTATCCTCGAAGCCCGTCAGCCAATCCCCGCCCATAACAAAGGCGGCGTCCATACCCGTCCTTTCGGATACGGCGGCGGCTATCTCCCTTTCTGACACCTTTACGAGCGCACCCCCGGCGGAAGCGCTTTTTTCAAGCTCGCGCAGGGATCCCGCAAGCTCGTAATCCCCCGCGTTCGCGGCGGCCTCGATCCTGCGGCGAAGCGATGCCGGGTCGTTCTCTTCAGCGCCCGAAAGCCGCGCCATGGCGCAGGCCTCGTCCATAAGATCTATCGCCTTGTCGGGGAGCTGACGGTCGGCCATGAACCTTACCGAGAGCTCCACCGCGGCAGAGATCGCCCCGGGAGTTATCAAAACGCCGTGATGCTTTTCATAGCGCTCCTTCAGGCCGTTCAGTATGGCCTTTGTCTGCTCCTCGGTGGGCTCGGAAACGAGCACCGGAGTGAACCTGCGCTCCAATGCCGCGTCCTTTTCGATGTATTTTCGGTATTCCTCCACCGTGGTCGCGCCTATCACGCGTATCTCGCCGCGCGCCAGCGCGGGCTTCATTATGTTAGCCGCATCGACGCTGCCCTCTCCCGAGCCCGCACCGACTATCGTGTGTATCTCGTCGATAAAGAGTATCGCGCTGTCATCGGCCGAAAGCTCGTCAAGCGCGGCCTTGAGCCTTTCCTCGAATTCGCCGCGGTATTTGGTGCCCGCGATCATTGCGGAAAGATCGAACGAAAGCAGCCTTGCCCCCGACAAAGCGGGAGGCACGCTTCCTTCGGATATGCGCTGTGCAAGCCCCTCGGCAATGGCCGATTTGCCCACGCCGGGCTCGCCGATGAGCACCGCGTTGTTCTTTGACCTGCGGCAAAGCGTGAGCATCACGCGCTCTATCTCGCGCTCGCGCCCTATCACGGGATCGAGAGCGCCCTTCCGAGCAAGCGCCGTCAGATCGCGCGTATAGGTATCGAGCACGGGGGTCCGGCCGCCTGTCTTGAACGGAGCGGGCTCTGAGCGATCGCGCGAAGCAAGCCTTTCCTCCTCCGCCTCGCCGGACTCGCTCCGCTCCGGAGCGCTTCCGGAAAGGGCTTCCCTCAGCGCAAAACGGTCGGTGCAGAGCGAATCGATTATGCGCGCGCCAACCGAATCGCGCTCGCGCATTATGGAAAGGAGTATGTGCTTGGTGCCGATAAGCTCGCTTCCCTCGGACTTGGCCTCGTATAGCGCCAGCTCGAGCACTCGTTTGGCGATAAGCGTGTAACCGAAGCTGTCGGTAAAGATGTTCCTTCCCCCGCCGACGAGCGTGTCGATATAGGGCGCCGCCGATCCCGCGTCCACGCCGTACTGCGATAAAAGGCGCGAGGTGGCATCGCCGCATCGAATGAGCCCCATGAGCAGATGCTCGCTGCCCACGAAGCTGTGCCCGAATGATTTAGCCGCCGCCTGCGCGCCCGAAAGCGCGGAAAGGGCCTGCTCGGTGTATTTTGAAAGCTCCATAAAGTTTAAATGAATCCGTTTTTCCGCAGGAATAACTGCCGCCGTCCTGCGGCAAAGGATGCTTTGGAAATGAATACGATCATTCCATGATCATATTCATTCACATGGGCAATTCCCTGCCGCCCAGCAGGTGCATATGCAGATGCTTCACCGTCTGCCCGGCGTCGGCGCCCGTGTTCATTACAAGGCGGAAGCCCTTCTCATCCACGCCCTCGGCCTTGGCAATGAGCTTTGCCGCCTCGGTCATATGGCCTATCGTTTCGTGGGGCGCGTCGAGCACGGAATCATAATGGGTCTTGGGAACGATCAGCACGTGCGTTGGCGCAAGGGGATTGATGTCCCTGAACGCGAACACGAATTCGTCCTCATACACCTTGGCAGAGGGTATCTCGCCCTCAATTATACGACAAAAGAGACAGTTCACCGTTTTCATCCTCCGTTATCGATTTGATTTTTACGTTTATAAGCTCGCCGGGGGCGCCGGAACCTGTGAGCACCCTGACGTAACTGTCCGTGAAGCCGCCCATGAGACCTTCCCGATGCTCGGTCTCGACGAGCACGCGCACCTCCCTTTCGAGGAAGCCCTCGAGAAAGCGCCTTTCGAGACTGCGGCCCAAAGCTATGAGCTCCTGCGCTCTTGCGGACTTGACCGCGTTTTCGAGCTGGCCGGGCATCCTGTCGGCAACGGTGCCGCTCCTGCGCGAATACGGGAATACGTGCGTGCGCGCGAACCCGATGCGCTCCATGAACGCCTTGGTCTCCTCGTGCTCGGCGATCGTTTCGCCCGCAAAGCCCGCTATGATATCCGTCGTGAAGGCGACGAACGGGGCGTTTTCACCGTATGCGGAGCGGATTTTTTCAACGATGGCGGCGTATTCTTCCGCAGTGTAGCCGCGCCTCATGCGCTGAAGCACGGTATCCGAGCCGCTTTGCAGCGACAGATGGAACTGCGGGCAAACGCGCCCGTTACCCGTGATGCGCTCTATCAGCCCGTCCGTCATGCCGTGGGGCTCGAGCGAGCCCAGGCGTATGCGCTTTATATTGTAAAGGCCCTCCGCCCGGTCGATCGCATCGGCAAGGTTAACGCCGTCAAGATCCTTGCCGTAATCGGTTAAGTGTATGCCGGTGAAGACGACCTCGGCAAAGCCCGCTTCATCGAGCCTTTCAAGCTCGCGCCTGACCGAATCCAGCCCGCGGCTGCGCACGCGCCCCCTTGCATAGGGGATAGCGCAATAGGTGCAGAACCGGTCGCACCCGTCCTGTATCTTAAGATAGGCGCGCGTCCTGCCCTCGGCCACCGCCGAAAGCTCCTCAAACGAGCGCTCGCGCATTACGTCGGGCACGCTGCCCGCGGCGTATTCGCCCGCCATGAGCCCGCCTATCACCTCGAGTATGCGGCTCTTTTCGGAATTGCCGAGCACCGCCGAAACCCCGGGGAGCGCAAGCGCCCTTTCGGGCTCGCGCTGAGACCAGCAGCCGGTGACGATCACCTTGGCTTTGGGATTGAGCTTTACCGCGCGCGAGATCATCTGACGCGATTTGCGGTCGGCAATGTTGGTTACGGTGCAGGTATTGACTATGGCGATATCGGCGGGAGCGTTTTCGGGCACTATCTCAAAGCCCGCGCCCCGCAGGAGGCCCGCCATAGCGTCGGATTCATAGCTGTTCACCCTGCATCCGAGGGTGGTGATCGATACCCTCATCATTGCTCCAATTCATACATTATCTGAGCGACGGCCGCCATACCCGCCGTTTCGGTGCGCAGTATCCTGCGCCCGAGCGACACGGCAACGCCGCCCTTATTCAAAACGTCCTCCACCTCGGCGGGCTCGAAGCCGCCTTCGGGGCCTATTATGACCGCTATGGAGGCGGGCGCTTCCCTGCCCCGAAGCACGCTCTTGAGCGTCGTTTCGCCCTCGTTCTCATAGGGTATCAGCACCAGGGCGAAGCCCGACAGATCGGCCTTATCAAGGGATATGGGCGCTTTGACGGCGGGCACCGTCGCCCTGCCGCACTGCTTGGCGGCTTCGGCGGAGACTTTGTTCCACCGTGCGAGCTTATTATCCTTACCGTCGAGCTTTACCACACAGCGTTTGGATGCGGCGGGGACGATCTCCGATACGCCCAGCTCCACGCATTTTTGAATTATTAGCTCCATCTTGCCCTGCTTGGGCAGGCATTGAAAGAGCGTGACGCGCACTTCGGGATCGGCGGGACACGCGCGGCTCTCCTTTAAGGCCAGACGCACCTCGTTATCGCCGAGCGAAACTATCTCGGCAAGGGTTTCGGCGCCGCCGCCGTCGATCAGGAGCACCTCGTCGCCGGTCTTATAGCGAAGCACGTTTTTGATATGGCGTGCCTCGTCGCCGCAAAGCACCGCCTCGCCTCCGGAAATATCGAGCTTTTCCGCGAAAAAGCGCCTCATTTGAGCCTTGCCTCGACTGCGCGCCAATCCTCGCCCGTGAGCACCTCGCAGGCGGCCAGGCCGTTTTCCTCGAGTGCGGCGATGACCTCGTCAAGCCTTTCGGAGATTATGCCGGAGCATATGAACACCGAGTTTTCGTGCATCATGTGCGGGACGAGCGGGGCGAGCTTTATTATCACGTTGGCGACTATATTTGCAAGAACGATATCGTATCTGCGCCTTAACACCGCCTGACGGATATCCTTATCGGAGAGTATATCGCCCGTGTAAACGGTGTATTTCATCATGTCGATGCCGTTGTTTTCGGCGGTCTCGAAGGCGACCTTGGTCGCGACCGGGTCTATATCGACCGCGACGGCCTCGTTTGCTCCCATCAGCATCGCCGCTGCGGAGAGTATGCCGCTGCCGCAGCCTATATCGGCCACGAGCTCGCCTCCGCGGATATTCCTTTCAAGCAGCTCGAGGCACATCCTTGTGGTGTGATGCGTGCCGGTGCCGAACGCCATGCCGGGATCTATGCGCAAAACCGCCCTTTCGCTTTCGCTCACCTGCTCCCACGCGGGGCACACGGTGAGCTTTTCGCCTATGTCGACGGGCTTGTAATAAGCCTTCCAGTTGTTGGCCCAATCCTCCTCGTCGACCTCGCGGGCTTCGACATTGAGCGTGCCCAGATCGACGCCCGTTTCATCGCGCATGGAATCGAGCTCGCGCATGGAATCGCGCACGGCCTCCTCCTTACCCTCGTTTTCGGGCACGCAGGCGATGTAAGCGCGCACGCAGGGCTGCTGCTCAAGCGCCGCATCCTCGGCATAATCCCAGTATTTAACGGCGTCTGCCATTATCCTTTCGACCTCGCTGCGCCCCTGTACGACGCTCACCTCGTCAACGCCCAGCATTGAAAGCCTTGCGATAACGATATCGGCGCCCTCGTCCGTCGTTTCGACGGTGATCTCAAGCCATTTCATTAACGGAACCTCCGCTTTATATTCATTACTCTTCATTATAACATGAAACGGATGATTTGCAAAGATGAATCATTTTTCTTTTGGCACGATAATAGAATCAAACCGAATAGAAATTAAAAGGAGTTTGTCCATGGAGCTTATTTGGAAGGACCTTGAGGCCGAAAGGCTTTTTGAAAGGCGCACCGTGCAGGTGAAGGTCGAAGGGGAGCTGCCCTCCCCCGACGGCAGGAGCATCGCTCAGATCATATCGAGCGGCGGAAGAGTGTATCTTACGAGCGCCGCGGCGGAGGCGGACGAGATACGGCTTGAGGGACGCATAGACGTGCTGATCACCGCTGCCGACGGCGACGGGGCGGCGTTCGGCTTTGAATCGGGCGCGAACTTCCGCCACACGATCAGCCTGCCGGGGGCGCTGCGCGGCATGAGCGTGGAGGCTCATCCCTGCATACAGTCGCTCACCGCCCTGCCCAAGGGCGTTTTTGCCTCGCTCGAGGCCTGCGTCGACGTCGATCTGCGCGTTACCGACGCCGCGCCGATGAGGGTGATAGGCGGAGTCGACGGGGTGAAAGACCTTGAATTGAAAACGCTGAGCATGGCGCACAGCCAAAGGCGCGAGATAGGCGGCGAAACGCTGAGGCTGCGCGAGGAGCTTTCCGCGGAGGGCATTTCGGACGTACTCTCCTGTAGGGGGCTTGTGAGCATACGCGACGTGACGGTGGAGAGCGGCGCCGCCGCGGTGAGCGGCCAGGTGAGCGTTTCGGCGATAACCCTGGGACGGGACGGGCGCATGGGCCAGCTTGTGCGGAGCGTGCCCTTCCGCGAGCGCATCGCGGTGAACTCACCCGCCGCGGAGGCCTTCTGCACCGCCGAGCTGAAATCGCTCTATCTGCGGTCGCTCGGGGAGGATTTCGGCATTGCCGCGATGGAAGCGGAGATCTCGTTTTCCGTATCGAAGCTCGAGACGGCCTCCCTTGCCGTGCCGATCGACGCATTCTCGCCCACGATCGGCTTCGGCTGTTTAAACGAGCATTTGACGGTATCCGAGCATCTCGGTCTGCGCACCCTGAGACTCGCCCTGCAGGAGGAGCTTCCCCTGCCGGGCGGCCGGCGGGAGTCGGTAAAGCCCATATTCGCAAGCGCTTCGGCCGTGATCACCGAGGCGGTACCGGAGGGAGATCGGTTAGCGGTGAGCGGGGTTTTCGTGACGGAAGCGGCATATGAGGGGCCATCCGGAAAGCCCGTGACCTTCACGGCGGATATCCCCTTCGGAGCCGCGATCGAGACGCCAGTGGGCACCAACACGTCGATGCTTACGGCCGCGTGCGTATGCGAACCTAAGGGTGCGGGCGAAAACGGCCTGCAGGCGGAATACACGCTGGAGCTCACCGCCGAATGCTTCCGCGAATCGGATATCGAAGCGCTGGCTGGGCTTGCTGAGGGCGAGACGCCGGAGCGCACGCACGGGCTTGCCGTCTGCTTCGCCTCCGAGGGCGAGGACGTGTTCGATATCGCAAAGCGCTTCTCCGTTCCCTGCGCGGAGGTGCGAAAGCTCAACCCGGATATCGCGGAGCCGTTTTGCGAGGGGGATAAGATAGTGATCCTGTCCTGACCAAAAAGCCCCCGGCGAAGCCGCCGGGGGTAAGCTTTGTGCATATTATTATTGGAACGTCTCAAGGTTCCTGATAAATGATCTGTGAGGTACCGCTTTCGGCGTCGAAAAGCCTCGCCCTGGATGGGTAGAGCATTATATAGCTCATGGGTTCGTCGTCAAGGAAGTAACACATCCGCAGCATACCGCTGCCGCCCTCCCAGTCGGGAGCGCCTGTGATCTTGTTGAATTCCCTTGATACTATGAATATCCATTCCGTTTCCTGGTCCTCATATTCGCGCATATCGATACTGTTCAGTATCCGGGTCGCCTGTTCGAGCGTGATACGGGGCGCATCCTCAGGCAGCTCGCCGAGCAGCTGGAGCATCTTTCTCTTGTAGCCGACCGACCAGCTCTGTCCTCCGAGGAAGTCGTAATGCGCATAAGCTTCAAGCTCAGCCTTCTGCTCCTCGGTCGCTTTCACAAGGAACCTGTCGGATATGTTGTTCATGTCGAGCACCGCGGCAAAGGTCACGGTCGGTATCCCGTCCTCACGCTCGTGCTCGTGCGCTATGTCCTCCGCCGCCTGATTGATCGCCTCGATCGCCTCGATATCCTCTTCGCCTTCTGCATACTCATGCTTATTCGCTCCGGCCTTGCCCGCGGCGATGAACCCGAACGCTATCGCCGCCGCGCCTATGAGCACGGCGAGTATTATCGGAAGTGTTTTGCCTGTAAGTTGCTTCATGGTTTCACCTCCTAATTAGTTGCTTACGCAGTTTAATGTATAGCTTCCATAATGATGATTTGCATCACTTACCCGAATAAAATATAGTGTGTTCGCATTCAAGTTTATTGTTATACTGGGACTTCCGCTTCCGTTGTCAGAAGCCAGATAATCACCGTATCTGTCGTATAGAGTCATATTAATATCAACATTTACTGATTCCTGTGAAGTTGAATAAGTATCTCCCTGTGTTTAATATATAAAATTATATGTCAAAATAGTGTGATTGTCAATAGCTAAGTTACAGTCATCAACGTTATTTGAATAATAGGGATTGTACGGAGTGTGCACTTCCGCGAGGCGATCCACGGGCTGTGCGTCTGCTTCGCCTCCGAGGGCGAGGACGCTTTCGATATCGCAAAGCGTTTTTCCGTCCCCTGCTCGACCGTAAGGCAGCTCAATCCCCTGACGGAGGAGCCGTATAAGGAGGGCGATAAGCTGATACTGCTTACGTAAAGCCGCGAAAAGAATAAGGAAAGGCGCCGCCCCGGAGGACGGCGCCTTGAAAACATGCGGGATATGATCAGTTATTCATCACTATATCGCATATAGCGGCGGCGTCGAGTATGTCGACGAGTCCGTCGAGATTTGCGTCGGCATTCAGCAGGCCCTCTTCGGTGAGCACGGCGCTGTTCAGAAGATACGCGGTGAGCGCCGAAACGTCGGCAAGCTCCACAGTGCCGCTGCAGTCGGCGTCGCCTATAAGCCTTATGCGCTCATAGACCGCGGTGACGGTCATGTCGGAGGTGACGTTGGAGAAGTCCGCGGGATCCCAGCCGACGAATTCATAGCCCTCATGCACGGGGGCTTCGGGCGCGGCCGCCGCACTGCCGTCCTCGACCTGAACGACCTCTATCACGTCGTCCGTGAGCCCGTCGACGAAGGTGACCTCGTGATAGACGGGCTCGGGAGTTTCATCTCTGCCCCAGAGCTCGATCTGATCGAGCATCAGCGCCCATTCGTCGTATCCGGTATGGCGGAACGCAACGTAAACGGTCTGCCCGGCATAATCGGCAAGATCGATCTCGGTGCGGGAATAGACCGAGGAGGGCTCATACGCGCTCTTGAGCACGCTCATTTCCGTGATATCGTTCGTCGTGCCTATATAGACCGCAAGATCGTCCATATACGTGGAAGAATAGTTCTTTGCGTAATAGGTGAGCATCGGCTCGGAAGCGGGAACTGTAAGCGCGGGAGTGATCAGCCAGTTATCGGCGTCTGCATTGATCTTGTAATCACCGGACCAATAGGATGCGGAGTATGCAAAGCCCGTGCCCTCATACGCCGTATAATTGCCGTCGGTCGTTTTTCGCTTCCAATTAAGGCCGTCGCCGTCCGCGTCGACGAGCGTGAACCCACTCATCTCCTCGTCGCTCTCGAAATAGAAGCCCACGACCGGCACGGGTATCTCGGGAGCGTTCTCGCCGGTGATCGTGACGTTTACGCTGTCGTTGGAGCCCTGAAGCGCTATCAAGAATTCATACACGCAGCCGTCTATGAACTCGTAATCATCCTGCCTGCCGCCCACGTTGCCCTGCTCGGATGCGATCCATATGCGGTCGCCGGGCGTGGGGTTGGTGATGCACCAATCGTATATGCCCGCGGGGAGCTCAAGCTCCAAGGTGCCGTCGATAAGCACGTTGGAGGTGCTCATCGCGCCGTCCGCTCCCGCGGGGATCTTGTATTCGAATTCATCATAGGTTTCCGCCGAGGCGTCGCCTGAATCGGTGAGGGGGCCTCCCTCGGGGATCACGGAGCCGAAGGTGTTGGCGTCGGCGTCGATGAGCATCTGATAACCCGAACCGTCGCCCCAGACGTCATGCACGGTGAGCACTATCTTCGCATTGCCCTCGGCGGGAGGCGCGACGGTGGGCGCGGGAGTGGGCTCAACGAAATCCTGCTCGGTATAGATCTCGACCAGGTCTATATTGAGAAAGAACATATCGGAGATATTATAGTGCCTGATGGCAAAATAGACCGTCTGCCCCGCGTAATCGGCGATATCGATATTGCGCTGAGTATAATCGCCCGTGGCAATGGCCTCGCCCGCTATCTGCGTCATATCGGCCGTGTTGGGCGAAGTGCCGGCATACACGGCATAATGCTCTTCGCACCAGTCCGCATCCTGACCGCATACCATGAAAGTGAACACCACCGCGTCTTCGGGCACCGCTACCGCGGGAGTGATCGCCCAGTTATCGGGAAAGAGGGCTTCTCCCCCCTCATTGTCATATGAAGCGGAGAATATAAGCCCCTCGCCGCTGAACGCGGTCATATGCGGAGTCAGGCTGTAATCACCCTGCCATTCCCAGTTGAAGCCGTCGCCGTCGCTGTCGATAAAAGTCCAATCGGTGGGCTCGGTCTCAAAATCCCAGCACAGCTCGGGGATGCGTGCATCTGGCAAAGCGTGGCTCCTTGCCGCTTCGGCAGTCCTGTCGGCGGCGCCCGCACCCGCGGGGAACACGGCGATGATCATGATGAGCGCCACCAGCAGCGCGATTCTTTTTCTTGTCATTTGCTTCTCCTCCTGATAAGCGGATATGGTTATATGGAGTATAACACATAGCGTACCGTTTGTCTATAATATATCGGTAAAATTTTGAAAAAAATCGTCCCCGATTTTGCCGTTCCGCCGATGCGGTTTGTTACAATTTTACGGCTGTTTGGGACGATTTTATTGATTTGTTTCTCGACTTCCCGACAATTACGCTCCGGTCATAAATCTGTAAAATATTTTCAGTAGGTATCCCTTCTCCATCATCTGTTCAGCAGGTAGGTGCCCATATTGAGATATGCGGCAAAGAGCAGCCATATAAGGTATGGAAACTGCAGGTTGCCCGCCGGGATATCGATCTTTTTGAAATCGGCGATCATCCTGACGACGAGCACGATAAGTATCAGCAGCCACACAAATGCCGCAAGGCGCAGCCCCAGCGAGAAGAACAGGGGCGACCAGAGCGCGTTGACTATAAGCTGAGCGCTCCATATAAGCAGCGCGGGACGCGTATCCATTGTGTTTTTCAGATATACGCGCGCGGCGGAAATGCCCATGAGCGTGTAAAGCGCCGTCCATACGACGGGGAAAAGCCAGCCGGGCGGCGCAAGGGGCGGCTGAGAAAGCTGCGCAAAGCGCTTCATACCTTCCATGGAGGCCAGCGCGGATATCAGCCCGACCGCAAGAGCGATCCCTATCCCCGCCGCGTAAGCCGCCGCGGGCGAGAGTTTTTTCATTTTCATGCCTGAGATACTCCTTTATTCCGAATTATTATTATATATGCTTATTTTTCTTAAAAATATGCTTGCAATTCGTTTTAAGCTGTGGTAAAATACTTGCGTTTGATTTTTAAGCCAAGCCCAAAGGGCTTTTCGGTTTATCTCGGCAAGGAGGTGTAAATATGAGTAAGTATTGTGAGGTTTGCGGTAAGGGCACCATGAGCGGCAACCTGGTAAGCCATTCCAACAGGAAGACGAGGACCAGCTGGGCTCCCAACATCCAGCGCGTAAACGTTATCGTCAACGGCACTCCCAAGAAGATGAACGTCTGCACACGTTGTCTCCGTACCGGCAGGGTACAGCGCAGCGTCTGATCAAGGTATCTTTATGAGAAGTGAATTAACTATGGATAAAATCGTAGCTCTGTGTAAAAACCGGGGCTACATTTTCGCTGGGTCGGAAATCTACGGCGGTCTTGCAAACACCTGGGATTACGGTCCCCTGGGCGCAAGGCTCAAGAACAACGTGAAGGACACCTGGCGCAAGCGCTTCATTCAGGAGCGTCACAACAGCTTTGAGGTCGACGCCGACATACTAATGCACCCAAGAGTATGGGAAGCGAGCGGTCATATCGCCAGCTTTTCCGATCCCCTGCTCGACTGCAAAGAGTGCAAGATGCGCTTCCGCGCCGATAACCTCATCGAGGAGTTCGATCCCGAAGCTCACGCCGATTCCATGACCCACGAGCAGATGTTCGATTTCATCAAGGCTCACCATATCGCCTGCCCCAACTGCGGTAAGCACAACTTCACCGATATCCGTGAGTTCAACCTGATGTTCCAGACCTTCCGCGGGGTCACCAACGACGCCAAATCCGCGATCTATCTGCGTCCCGAAAACGCGCAGGGCGAATACGTCAACTTCACCAACGTACAGCGCACCATGCGCGCAAAGCTGCCCTTCAGCATAGGCCAGATCGGCAAAGCGTTCCGCAACGAGATCACTCCCGGCAACTTCACCTTCCGCACCATCGAGTTCGAGCAGATGGAGTTCCAGACCTTCTGCAAGGAGGGCACCGACGCCGATCTTTACGAGTATTTCAAGGAATACGGAATGCAGTATTATAAGGATCTGGGCATAGCTCCCGAGCATTTGAGGTTCCACGATCACGAGAAGCTCGCGCATTACGCCAAGGCCGCCTGCGATATCGAGTTCCTCTTCCCCTTCGGCTGGGGCGAGATCAACGGCACCCACAACCGCACGGACTTCGACCTCAAGCGTCATCAGGAATACAGCGGCACCAACATGGGCTATCTCGATCCCGTGACCAACGAGCGCTATATCCCCTATATCATCGAATCCACTTACGGCCTTGACCGCACCGTGCTGGCGCTCATCTGCGAAGCTTATGACGAGGAGCTGCTCGACGAGAAGACGAACGACGTCCGCGTGGTGCTTCATCTCAAGCCCGCCGTCGCTCCCTTCAAGGCCGCCGTGCTGCCCCTTTCCAAGAAGCTCTCGTCCAAGGCGATGGAGGTGCGCGATATGCTCTCCAAGCGTTTCATGGTCGATTTCGACGAGACCGGTTCCATCGGCAAGCGCTACCGCAGGGAGGATGAAATAGGCACCCCGCTGTGCATCACCGTCGATTTCGAGACTATCGAGGGCGGCGAAGGCGTTGAGCCCGATACCGTCACCGTGCGTGACCGTGACACGATGGAGCAGATAAGGCTGCCCATTGCGGAGCTTGAAAGCTACATTGCCAAGATCTGCGAATTCTGATAATGAGTAATGAAAAAAGGCCGGCAAGGGCGGATGCGCTCAAACCGGTCTTTTTATACCTTCAATACCCGAACTTTTTCTTTTTCAGCGCCACGAACAGGAAGCACAGCAGCGACGCCATGAGCTCGGCTATGACTATCGACCACCATATGCCGTTTATGCCAAGCACGAGCGGCAGGAGCAGCACGCACGCGGTCTCGAACACAAGCGTGCGCAGGAACGAGATCAGCGCGGAGGTGAGCCCGTCTGAAAGGGCGGTGAAGAAGCCGGAGCCGAATATCGCAAAGCCCATGAACAGGAACGACAATGCGAATATACGGAAGCCCGATACGGTCAGATCGAAGAGCTCCCGATCATAGCTTACGAATATTCTGCCGATCGGGGCGGCGAGCGCCTGAGCCAGGATCACCATTGAGACCGAAAAGCAGGCTATGATCGTGAAGCTTTTTACTCTGAGACTGTGAAGCTCGCCGCGGTCCTGCGCGCCGAAATGGAAGCCGATCACGGGCGCGGTGCCAACGGAATAGCCTATGAACGCGGCGGAGAACAGCATGCTGACGTACATCATCACCCCGTAGGCGGCAACTCCGTTTTCGCCGGCATATTTCAAAAGCTGCACGTTATAAAGCATGCCCACGACGCTCATCGCAATGCTGTTTACAAACTCGGAGGAGCCGTTTAACGCGGCTCTTGCAAGCACCGCCCTCGAATTTGGCCCTGCCGAGCCTGAGAAGGCTGCTGTTTTTGCCGAAAAAGTAGATCAAAGGGATCACGCCGCCGAGGAACTGAGATATCCCCGTTGCAAGCGCGGCTCCGATGAGCTTTTGTTCCTGCGGGAGAAGCGGCACGAGTATCGCGTCGAGCGCCATATTCACCACACCGCATGCGACTGTTACGAGGAAACCGAGATTCGGCTTCTCGGCTGTGACGAAAAAGCTTTGGAAAAGGAACTGCAGCACGAAAAACGGCAGGGCGCAAAGCACCACTCTCGCATAGACGACGCTGTTTTCAAGCAGCTCGCCCTCGGCTCCCATAAGTGAAGCAATGGGGCGTATGAACGCTATGCTCAAAACCGCAAACAGCACTCCCAGCGCGAAGGTGAAATAAACGAACAGCGAAAAATACCTGTTGGCCCTTTCGGGATCGCGCTCGCCGAGCGTCTTTGCGACTATCGCCGTGCCGCCCGAACCGAACATGAAGCCCACCGTGGACGTGATCATCACGAACGGCATGATGAAGTTGACCGCCGCAAAGGGAGTCTTGCCCGCGAAATTCGATACGAAGAAGCCGTCCACCACACCGTAGATCGACGTGAATATCATCATGGCGATGGAGGGCAGCGTGAATCTTAACAGCTTTCCGTAAGTGAAATGATCGGAAAGCTTTATTTCGTTTTTAGCGTTCATTTTATATCCTCCGCCCTTTCCTTAAGACCGCGCATGTATTTTTCAAGCAAGCGGATATGCTCCTCTATCTCGTTTGGCTCGAAGCCCTTAAGCACTTCGCACTCGATCTCGATCAGCTTATCCGCCGTGTTTGCCGCATACCGGAGCCCGCGTTCCGTAAAGCGAACCATCCTTCCCCTTCCGCCGCCCGGCTCGACCGTGATGTATCCTTCCTTTTCGAGCTTGTTTATTGCGGAGTTGGCCGTCTGCTTGCTTATGCCGCTCTGCTTGTAAAGCCGGGTAAGCAGGCAGGAATCGCCGTTATCCCTTATCGTATAAAGCAGGCGCATAACGCTGTCGGGCACGCCGATCCTTTGGGACGCCTTGTGATATACGGTGTCCGTTTCGGCCATCAGGTAGTTTATTCGGCGTATGGCTTCGATCACTTCCATTGGTCCATCCTCTTTGTCCGATTTCGTACTTTGTGATTATAGCATTGCAGAAGGCGCGAGTCAACAATAATGCAAAATATAAAAAGGAGCGCCCGCATAAGCAGACGCTCCGAAGCTTCGGGATATTCTTACCGATCATTGTTCGTTCAGGCGGTTGAAGCCGAGACCGTAGGCCTCGTCGACGGTGGAGATGGTGACCATGGCGTTGGGATCGCTCTTCTTGACGATCTCGCGCACGGTGAAGACCTCGGTCTTGGAGCAGAGGCACATGATTATGTGCTTCTCCTGCCCCGTGTATGCGCCGACGCCCTTGACGAAGGTGACGCCGCGCTCGGTCTCCTTGAATATCTTGTCCTTTATCTCGTCGGTGTTTTCGGAGATTATGAGCAGCATCTTCTGCGCTCCGGAGCCGTACATCAGCTTGTCGATGACGAGCGACGAGAGTATCGTCATTATGATGCCATAGAGCACGGCGTTGATATTGCCGAACACAAGGCCGCCGATGAGTATGATGGAGCCGTCGATGAAGAGCGTGATGGAGCCGAGCGACATATGGGGCTTCTTTTTGCGTATGCTCATTATAACGAAGTCGCTGCCGCCGGTGGAAGAGCCGCGCATGTAAATGAGCGCAAGTCCCGCGCCGGTGAGTATGCCGGCGAATATAGCGGCGATAAGGCGGTTGGCCTCGGCGATCTGTTCTCCGCCGTACTTGGGGAACAGCGGCGCGACGAAGTCGCCTATGATCCACATGAAGAACATCGTGATGAGGGACTTCATAAAGAACTTCCTGCCCAGAAGCTTGTAGCAGATAAGCGCTATGGGTATGTTGATAAGGTTCTGGCACAGGAAGAGCGGCATCCACGGCAGGTAATGGTTTATGATAATGGAAATACCGCCGACGCCTCCCGGCGCGAAATCCGCGTTGGAAGCGAAGGTATAGAAGCCCACGGCATACAGCACGCTGCCTATGATATCATAGATCACGTCTATGCCTATCTCCTTCATCTTATCCTTGGTAAAATAGCTCTTCAATGCTTTCATATCTTTCTCCGAAAAAAGCGGCCGCAAGGTTTTCCCCTGCGGCCGCAAGTCAAACCGTGGTATTATCAGTCGTTATTCAGCTTCGCCTGCGCAGCGGCAAGACGGGCTATGGGCACGCGGAACGGGCTGCAGGAAACGTAATTCAGGCCGATCCTGTGAAAAAGCGACCTGTGGGAGCCGCGCGGGTCAGCGCGTCCGCGCCGCGATAGCGTGAGCGTTTAGAAATCGTAACAGTGTTACGATTTCAGCGAACGCCGAGCAGCTATGCTGCGAAGGAGAACCGCGATATGTCAAGCCGGTTTTACCGCTCCTGCGAGACATATCCTAGCCTCTTTCGCACGCTGTTGTTTAAGTGAAGTCTGCCCCGTTAGGAAATACAGCGGCCGCAAGGTTTTCCCTGCGGCCGCAAGTCAAACCGTGGTATTATCAGTCGTTATTCAGCTTCGCCTGCGCAGCGGCAAGACGGGCTATGGGCACGCGGAACGGGCTGCAGGAAACGTAGTTCAGGCCGATCCTATGGCAGAAATCTATCGAGGAGGGATCGCCGCCGTGTTCGCCGCAGATACCCAGCTTGATGTTGGGACGGGTGGCGCGGCCGAGGTCGGCAGCCATCTTCATGAGCTTGCCGACGCCGATCTGATCGACCCTGGCGAAGGGATCGGACTCGAAGATCTTCTTTGCATAGTAATCGTTGAGGAACTTGCCCGCATCGTCACGGCTGAAGCCGAAGGTCATCTGGGTAAGGTCGTTGGTGCCGAAGGAGAAGAACTCGGCTTCCTTGGCGATATCGTCGGCGGTGAGGGCGGCCCTGGGGATCTCGATCATGGTGCCGACCATGTAGGGGATCTGAACGCCGCGCTCCTCCATGACCTTCTTGGCGGTGGCATCAACGAAGGACTTGACGTAAGCAAGCTCCTTGACCTCGCCAACCAGGGGGATCATGATCTCGGGAACGATATTGAAGCCGGTCTCCTGACGGACCTCGATAGCGGCCTCGATGACCGCACGGGTCTGCATCTCGGCGATCTCGGGATAGGTGACGGAAAGACGGCAGCCGCGATGACCCATCATGGGGTTGGACTCGTGGAGCGCCGCAACGGTTTCCTTGAGCTGCTCGAAGGTGATGCCCATGTTGGAGGCAAGCGCCGCGATATCCTCATCCTTGGTGGGAAGGAACTCGTGAAGGGGCGGATCCAGGAAGCGGATCGTTACGGGACGCTCTTCCATGGCCTTGTAGATGCCCTTGAAGTCCTCACGCTGCATGGGGAGGATCTTGGCAAGCGCTTTTTCGCGCTCCTGCTGGGTCTTGGAAACGATCATCTCGCGGACGGCGGGGATCCTGTCCTCATCGAAGAACATATGCTCGGTGCGGCAGAGGCCGATGCCCTCGGCGCCGAAGCGGACGGCCATGGCGGCCTGCGCGGGAGAATCCGCGTTGGTGCGGATCTTGAGGGTGCGGATTTCGTCCGCCCACTGCATGATGGTGGCGAAATTGCCGGAAAGCTCTGCGGGAGCGGTCTTGACCGCCTCGGCATAGACCTTACCGGTGGTGCCGTCAAGGCTCATCCAATCGCCCTCGTGCATGACGAGGCCGGAGGTGAAGGTGATGATCTTTGCGGCTTCGTCGATATAGGCTTCCTTGCAGCCGGATACGCAGCAGGTGCCGAGCTGACGGGCGACGACGGCGGCGTGAGAGGTCATACCGCCGAAGGAGGTGAAGATACCCTCGGAAGCGGTCATGCCCTCGATATCCTCGGGGCTGGTCTCCTTGCGGCAGAGAACGACCTTTTCGCCCGCCTCGTGATGGGCCTTGGCCTCATCGGCGGAGAAATAGATCTTACCGCAGGCGGCTCCGGGAGAAGCGGCCAGGCCCTGCGCGACGGCTTTGGCGGCCTTGAGGGCGGCGGCGTCGAAGGTGGGATGCAGGAGCGCGTCAAGGGACTTGGGATCGATCATCTTGACGGCTTCTTCCTTGGTGATCATGCCTTCGTTAACAAGATCGACTGCGATCTGCAGAGCGGCGGCGGCGGTGCGCTTGCCGTTGCGGGTCTGGAGCATGAAGAGCTTGCCGCGCTCGATGGTGAACTCCATATCCTGCATATCGCGGTAGTGATTTTCAAGGGTGTTGGCAACTTCGACGAACTGGTTGTAAACGGCCTCGTTGATGTTCTTGAGGGAATCGATGGTCTCGGGGGTGCGGATGCCGGCGACGACGTCCTCGCCCTGAGCGTTCATCAGGAATTCGCCGAAGAGCTTCTTTTCGCCGGTGGCGGGGTTGCGGGTGAAGGCAACGCCGGTGCCGGAATCATCGCCCATGTTGCCGAATACCATGCTCTGCACGTTGACCGCGGTGCCCCAGCTGGAGGGGATGTCATGCATGCGGCGATAGACGATCGCGCGGGGATTATCCCAGCTGCGGAATACGGCCTTGACGGCCTCGAGCAGCTGAGTCATGGGCTCCTGGGGGAACTCCTCGCCCATTTCGGCCTTATAAAGGGCCTTGTATTCGCCGATGAGCTCCTTGAGGTTCTCGGCGGTGAGATCCTTATCGAGGACGACGCCGTTGGCCGCCTTCTTGTTCTCAAGCAGCTTGGAGAACTTTTCCTTGTCGATCTCCATGACTACGTCGGAGAACATCTGGATGAAGCGGCGGTAGCTGTCGTAAGCAAAGCGGGGATTATTGGTGAGCCTGGCCATGGCCTCGACGGTCTCGTCGTTGAGGCCGAGGTTCAGGATGGTGTCCATCATGCCGGGCATGGAAGCCCTGGCGCCGGAACGAACGGATACGAGGAAGGGATTTTCGGCGGAACCGAACTTCTTGCCGGCCTTTTCCTCGGTGACGGCCAGCGCGGCCTTGATCTGCTCGACGATCTCGTCGGAGATGGTCTTGCCGTCTTCATAGTACTTGGTGCAGGCTTCGGTGGTAACGGTGAAGCCGTAAGGAACGGGAAGCCCGAGCGTGGTCATCTCGGCGAGGTTGGCGCCCTTGCCGCCGAGGAGATTGCGCATGCCCGCATTACCTTCGTTGAAAAGGTAAACGTACTTCTGTGTCATAAGATTTCCTCCAATATATTTTCGTTTTTTTGTAACCAAAATAACACTCCCCCGATGGGGAACGCTTAATTATAATACAGTTTCCCCCATATTTCAATACTTTTTCATATATATATTGTGAAAATCGCCGTCGATACGCGCGTTTTTTACACCCGCAAACGCCCAAGGCGGCGCCGATACGGCTAAAGCTTTGACCTTGAACCCGTTTACCTTCGATGTTTTATTCCTCTTCACGACAAAATATATCTTTTAATTTTGCAGGAGAACGGGATTTTTCGGAGAATAATAGCAACACAAGGTGCACGGAAGGAGGGTTTTTACGTGGCGTTTCCCGAAGCTTGGATGAACGAATTGATGAATCGGAACGACATTGCGCAGGTGATAAGCGAATACACTCAGCTCACACCGCGCGGCGGCAAGCTTTGGGCGCACTGCCCCTTTCACACCGACAAGACCCCTTCCTTCTCCGTTTCGCCGGACAAGCAGCTGTTCCACTGCTTCTCGTGTAAGGCGGGCGGCAGCGTGATACAGTTCATAATGCAGGCCGAGAACCTGCCCTTTATAGACGCGGTGCGCTTTTTGGCCAACCGTGCGGGCATGGAGATGCCCAACGAGATAGACGACCGCAAGCTGATGGCGCAGAAGAACCGCCGCGAGCGCATTTACGAGGCCAACCGCGAGGCGGCGAAATACTATTTCAAGGCGCTCTACGGGCCCGAGGGCGGCCCCGCCAGGCGGTATCTTCAAAACCGCGGCGTCAACATTGAAACGGCAAAGCGCTTCGGGCTGGGCTTTTCGCCCGACGGATTCGACGTGCTGTATAAGCATCTGACCGAAGCGGGCTTTTCGCGCGAGGTGCTGATGGACGCGGGGCTTGTCGTGCCCGGCAGGAAGGATCCGGACAAGACTTATGATTTCTTCCGCGGCAGGCTGATGTTCCCCGTGATCAACGCCATGGGCAAGGTGATCGCCTTCGGCGGACGCACTATGGGGCCCGACGAACCCAAGTACATAAACACAGGCGACACGCCCGTTTACAATAAGCGCGAAAACATTTATGCAATAAACCTTTTAAAAGGCAAGAAGCTTGACGACGTGATAATGGTCGAGGGCTATATGGACGTGATATCCCTGCACCAGGCGGGGATAGACAACGCCGTAGCCTCGCTCGGCACGGCGCTGACCAGTCAGCAGGCGCGGCTTTTGAAGCGCTTTGCTCCCCGCGTCTATTACGCCTATGACGGCGACGAGGCCGGGCAGAAGGCCATGATAAGGGGCATAGACATACTGAGGGAAAGCGAGCTTGAGCCGCGCGTGATAGTCATTCCCGGCGGTATGGATCCCGACGAGTACGTGAAGGCATTCGGGCCGGAAAGCTTCCTTGTTCTGAAGGACGCCTCGATAACCGGCATACGCTTCAAGCTTGAGCGCGCGGCAAGGCTGAACGGCCTTGACACACCCGACGGCAGGGAGCGATTCGCAAGGGAGGCCTGCGAGCTGATCGGCGCGCTCGATCCCGTGGAGCGCGACAGATACATTCCATTCGTTGCGGAATCGGCGGCGCTGCCCATCGACACCATAAGAGAGCAATGCGGCGCAAGCGTCGGAAAAAGCTCGAATAATACCGCTCCCGCAAGGTATAATAACTACAAAAAGCCCAAGCGCGACGGAGAAAGGCTGCTCTGCGAAAAGAAGCTGCTCTCGTGCGTGATGGTATCGTGCGAGGCGGGACTGGATATCTCAAGGCTGGAAAGCTTTTCGCTCACGCTCTTCTCATCCCCGCATCTGCGCGCGTTCTGCGCAAAGCTGATCGCCGAGTATTCGGTAAAGGGCCGCGCCGAGATACCACTTATGGTGGCGGAGCTTGAGGGCGAGGCCGCCGAGGAGGTTTCAAGCGCCTATTCCGACACGGACGATATCTCCTCCCCCGTCCCCGTGGCCGAGGATCTTTTGAAGAAGCTGGGGCTGCTCACATTGAAGGACGAGCTCACCGAGCTTTCGGCAAAGGTGAACGCGGCAGCGGATCCCGCGGAGAGATCGGCGCTGATGAAGGACTACACCGCGAAATTCGCCGAGCTTCAAAAGCTCACCAAGGCGTGACACAGAAGAAAAATCCATAAAGGAGTTAATAATATGGAGCAGGAAAACAAGGATCATCTCAAGCTGGTAGACGAGCTTATCGAGCGCAACAAGGACAAGGGCGTCATGACCTATAAGGAGGTCATGGACACCTTTGAAAACATCGACCTCACCTCCGAAAAGGTGGAATCCATCTATGACCGCTTTGAGGCGGCCAGTATCGACGTCGTGGAGGATATCGACCTTCCCGAGGGGCTCGACCTTGAGGGCGTGGAGCCCGAGGCGGAACAGGCGCAGGCGACCGTGGACGTTTCGACCGACGCCATCGCCATCGACGATCCCGTCAGGATGTATTTGAAGGAGATCGGCCGAGTCCCGCTCCTGACCGGCGACGAGGAGATAGAGATCGCCAAGCGCATGGAGGCCGGCAAGCCCGCGGAAGCCGCTATAATCAACTTTGTAAAGGCGCAGACCGGCGAGGATTTCGAGGATTTCAAGGCGGGCATAATCGCCCTTGCCGAGCAGAAAACGGGCAATAAATACAAGGATTATTCCCTTGCTGTGGACGCGCTTGCCGAAACCGACGCGGCGATAGATCCCTCGATGCTCGCGCTTGCCGAGGACGGGCAGTTTGCCAAGAGCCAGCTTGCCGAGGCGAACCTGAGGCTGGTCGTTTCCGTTGCCAAGCGCTACGTCGGCCGCGGCATGCTCTTCCTTGACCTGATCCAGGAAGGAAACCTGGGCCTCATCAAGGCGGTCGAAAAATTCGATCACAGCAAGGGTTATAAGTTCTCCACTTATGCGACCTGGTGGATCCGCCAGGCCATCACCCGCGCGATAGCGGATCAGGCGCGCACCATACGCATACCCGTACACATGGTGGAGACCATAAACAAGCTCGTCCGCGTGAACCGTCAGCTCCTGCAGGAGCTCGGCCGCGAGCCGAGGCCCGAGGAGATCGCCAAGGAGATGGGCATTTCCGAAGAAAAGGTGCGCGAGATAATCAAGATCGCGCAGGAGCCCGTCTCGCTGGAGACCCCCATCGGCGAGGAGGAGGATTCGCATCTGGGCGACTTCATTGCCGACGACGACGCGCCCGCTCCCGAGAACATCGCCTCCACCGCAATGCTGCAGACCCATCTTGAGGAGGTGCTGCGCACGCTCACCCCGCGCGAGGAAAAGGTGCTGCGTCTCCGCTTCGGCCTTGACGACGGCAAGACCCGCACGCTTGAGGACGTGGGCAAGGAGTTCAACGTGACCCGCGAGCGCATCCGTCAGATCGAGGCTAAGGCTCTCCGCAAGCTCCGCCATCCCTCAAGGAGCAAGAGGCTTAAGGATTTCCTCGATTGATTTGAGTTTTTCCGGCCCATCCGCCTCCGCGCGGGTGGGCGTTTCGCTTTTTTCCCGAAAAAACGTGACCCGATCCTCTCAAAAGTTGTTATCCATGGTGAAGGCCTTCACCGATCGAAAGGAGCCGGTGCCTCATGGATGATCGAAAGATAGTTGAACTGTTCCGAAAGAGGGACGAAGCCGCCATAGAGCTTACCGCAAAGAAATACGGCGCACGGCTCTTCGGGCTTGCTTTATCCGTACTCAACGACCGTCAGACGGCCGAAGAATGCGTCAACGACGTCTACATGAAGGTCTGGGAAAGCATACCTCCCAACGATCCGGCGGGATATTTCCCGACGTATCTCCTTCGGGTAACGAGGCAGATATCGCTGAACCGATTGAAGCGCGAGAACGCTTCAAGGCGCTCGGCAGAGGTCTGCGAGCTCACTCGCGAGATGGAGGAATGCATACCCTCCCCCGCCGATCCCTTTGACGAAGTGGAGGCGGCGGAGCTGAAGAGGGATATCAACGAGTTCCTTTCAACGCTCAAAAAGGACAAGCGCGACGTTTTTATCAGGCGGTATTGGTTCTTCGATCCCGTTTCCGATATCGCAAAGCGCATGGGTTTCAAGGAAAGCAAGGTCAAGATGATGCTTCTGCGCATGCGCGAAGAGCTCAAAGCGCATCTTGAAAGCAAGGGTCACATTATTTATTGGAAAGAGGCAGAAAATGGACGGATTAAACGATCTTGATCTGTTGGGCGGCGTGGATAACGAATACGTCGACTCCGCCCGAAAGGCCGGTAAAACAAGGCGCAGGCTCAGAACAGCCGTTCCCGCCGCCGCGGGGCTCTGCCTTGCGCTGACTGCGGGAATAGTTTCAATGAAGCTGATCGGCGCGGGCGGCAAAAAGGCCGAATACACGGCGGCTGTGAGCAGCCCGCATCCGGTCGAATCGGTCGGCGCCGCGGCTGCGAACACCCCAGAGGTCCCCCCTGTGCAGACCTCCGTTCCCGCAGACCCGGAAAAGCTCTATCTCACGCTCAGCTCTTCGGGCGATTCCGCCGTTGACGAGCTCGGTGAGAACGAGCTCGAATGGGGCATCGACTATAGAATGTTCATCTACGGAGGCAGGGTGTATTTCCACTGCTTTGACGCTGATCCGCTCTCGGACACGATAGATCAAAAGCTCGGAACTGTCGAGCTGTTCGATTTCAAAGTTTCGGCGCACGTTTCCACAGTCGATGAGGACGGCTCCTCCGCAGACGGCGAAGATCACCCCTATATCGTGATCTCCGAAAACGAGCAGAAGGGCACTGTTTGCGGGAACTTCTATTCCGTCAAGGGCGAAGATCCCGAGCGATTGCTCTGCATGCGTCCCGATTTTCCGCAATGCGTGCAGTTCTACATCTGCGGCGACGACCTCATCTCGGGCCGGGGCTCGGATCTTCTCGAGGGCGTGCTGCACGTTTCGGAGCGTATTTCGGAGTTCCGCTATTGCTCGAACAACGAGGGCGATCCTACCGTAGGGCGCTTCGTTTACGCGATCGGCACAGATTCCGAAGAGCTCGGGCTCTTCCTCGAAGCGCTCGATTCCGGCGTATGGGTCGACGATACGCGGCACGTTTTCAGCAGATACTATAACGAAGAGGAGACCTCCCCGTTCCATCAGTATTCCGAGACCGATCCCGGCTTGTTCAGCGTGACTCTCACGCTCGAAAACGGCGTCAACGTCGACCTTACGGTCTACAAGGACGGCGTCGTCACGTTCCCCTACTCGTTCAACAGCAAGGCGCTGAAGATCGATCGGGAAAAGGCCGCCCCGCTGTGGAAGCTGATGATGAACAACTCGGGAAAGGGCTTTGAATACAGCGACGACGCGAAGCTTGCCGAATGTAAAAAGGACAGCCGCTTCGGCGAGGCTGTGCCCGATCTGATCCCCAAGGGCTATCATATCCGCAACGCGTGGATCGAGTACGTCACCGATCGGAATACCGGCGCGGTTACCGGCACGGATCATATCCGCATCGAGTACAAGAACCCCCGCACCGGCGCGATCATGGACCTGTGGATAATGCCCGTCGAGCGTAAGGATACCGATTATATGATCGGCTCGTACGTCAAGAAGGGCGCGAGGATAGTCGACGTCGGGGAATTCGGCGAGAACTGCATGTACAAGGAGTACGGCAAGAGCATCGGCGATGAGAACGAGGTTTACACGTTCTCGGTGGTCACTTACAGGGACGCGGTCATATACGTCGAAGCGTTTGAGACGCAGCCGAAGGTGATCGTCGAACTGATAAGGTCCATCGGCGGGTGAGCCCGTCGAAAACAGAATCGATAAGGGGCTGCCGCATGTTTTTGCGGCAGCCTTATTTCATTGCCCGGAAGCCTCCGCGGCTCCTATCATTCCCTCATCCACCGCCGTCCTTTAGGCCGGCGGTCCCCCTTCCCCCAAGGGAAGGCTGAACGCTTGCGCGGCGACCTTCTAATCCGCCTTCCCTTTGGGGAAGGGGGACCGCGAGGAACGAGCGGTGGATGAGGGATCGAAAAGCCGCTGTATGCTTTCGATCAACAAAAAGCTTGATGCAGATCATAAATGCGGCAGCACCGTTTCAGCGTAACTTCCCGGCGGTTGTTCGGTATGGACCGTGCGGCTTCGGCCGCGCCCCGAACGATTTTTTTCAAAATGCGCGTAAGACTTTCGCGTTTTTTCCGTCTTATAGTATGATAACGAAAACAGGAGGCGAGAAGAAATATGCATCGTGATCCGTCACAAAGAACGAAGGGACTGCTTGTTTTCTTTGCGGTCCTGATCCTGTGTGCGGCCGCGCTCTGCGCCTGCACGGAGAAAGACGCTCCCGATCCCAAGGCCGCGTCCGTGACTTCGGCTCCGACCGCGGAAGCTTCTCCCCCGCCCGCTCCCACGGAGGAGCCCACGCCCGATCCCGAGGCGGATAAGCTGTATCTTGAGCGCTGTCCGGATTACGACGAGCTGAATGAGAATAACGAACCGCTGAGCTTTGCGTGGCTGCCGGGCGGCGAAATGTTCATATACGGAGGCACGGAGTATTACCGCTGCCTCACGCTCGATCCGCTTACGGATCTTGTGGGAGAAAAGCTGGGCGAAGCGGAATGGATCGATATCGTCTATACCGAAACCTCCGGCGAAGAGGAAGCCTTTGATCGGCCCTGGATAAGCATATCGGAAAACGAGCTCAGGGGCTCCGTGCGCGGGAGCGTATTCGCCGCAAAGGGCTTCGATCCGGGCGTGATGCTCTGCATGCGCGATCCTTACTCCGCCGGGGTCAGCGTATTCATGTACGACTGCGGGATCACCGACAAAAACGGCGAAGCGCTTATAGAAGGCGTTTTTCACGTTTCCGAAAGGCTCCGGTCTGCGGCTTACACGCACTATGAGACCGTCGAAGAGTCGACGACTTGTTATAAGGGCAATATCGCGCCCGACGCGGACGAGGTAAAGCGCTTTTTGGAAAAGCTCGACAGCGCCGAATGGGTGAACGATACGCGAAGCAGCGGCAGCAGGTATTATGACGAATCGGACGCCGAGCGCTTTTGGGGGTCCGCTTCGTCCGTCTGTGCCTTCACTCTGGAGCTTGACGGCGGATTCGGTCTCGATCTGACCGTTTACAGGGACGGCATGGTCTGCTTCCCCCGCTCGTTCTGCGGCAGGGCGCTTCGCATCGATCATGCCGACGCCGCGCCGCTCATCGGGCTCATCAATCAGAACAAGGGCGAAAGCCGCGTATACGGCGACGCCGAGATACTTGCCGAATACACGGGCGCAAGGTTCCTGGGCGATGCGGTCCCGCGCATGATACCCGAAGGTTATCACATACGCAATACGAGTATAAGATACCTTTCCGATCCGGACACGGGCGAGCTGATCGGCGCAGAGCATATCCAGCTGGAATATGCAGAGCCCGATCAGGCGGGCCTCATTTGGCTTTGGATACGACCGACAGCGCAGAAGGACGCGTATGAGGAAGTGAAGTACGCCGTCGAACACGGCGCAAAGATCGCGGACGCAGGCGAGTTCGACGAAAGCTGTATGTACGTGAAGGCCCGAAAAAGCGAGGGCGAGCCGACGGAATACTATTCCGAATCCGTCGCGGAGTATAATAACGCCGTGATCTACGTGCGGGCGTTCGAAACGCAGCCGCGGGTGATCGTCGAACTGATAAGGTCCATCGGCGGGTGAGCCCTGCCGAGAATAAAGCGGAGGAGATGCTTTGGATCTCCTCCGCTTTTACGTTTCTTCCCGATCAGAATTCGTAATCGATCACCTTTCTGTCGGCGATCACCTTGCCGAGATAGGCGAGCACCTTTTGGTGTTCGGGATGGTCGCGGTACTCGATGAAGCCTGGCATATCGTCAAACGTGCAGATGAGGCACATATCGTAGGACGCGGGCGAATGGAGCACGTCCTGCCCGACCTCGGCGGAACGCAGCGTGGGCACCACGCCTTCGAGCGCTAAGAGCGCGTCCTTCACGAGATCCATGTTCTCCTGCTTCGAGCGCCCCTCGGCTTCTTCAAGAAATTTCCAAAAAACAACGTGTTTCAGCATGATCGGATCCTCCTGTTAATGTTGCTGCTGACATTATATAACTTTGACGATCGCGTTTCAAGGGCGGGTTTTCCGTCAAGAATAATCGTCATGAAGAAGCATGGTTCAAAAAACAAAAAACGAAGGGGCGCATTGCTTAAGACGGCGGCGGGAAGCCTGCTTCTTGTGATCGCGATACTGCTTATCGGCGCGTCGTTCGTTTTCGATTTCGAGGAATGGCGGGAATTCGACGAGAAGCTGATCACCGATTGCCCGAAGGCGCTTATGCTGTATGATCGAGAGGGTCGGCTTTTGAGCGTGCGCGGTCCCGAGAAGCGCATTTGGGTGAGCGTCAACGAGCTTGATAAGCATACCGTGGACGCTTTCGTTTCGGCAGAGGACGCGCGCTTTTATTCGCACGGGGGGATAGACCTTTACCGTGTTTTCGGCGCGGCGTGGGCGGATATAAAGGCCGGCTCGTTCGTGCAGGGCGCTTCGACCATCAGCCAGCAGCTGATAAAGCTTTCGCACCTTTCAACGGAAAAGACGCTCGACCGCAAGCTTGAGGAGGCGGTTCTGGCAATGCAGCTTGAGGGACGCTTTTCCAAGGACGAGATAATGGAGCTCTACCTGAATTACATCTATTTCGGCGGGGGCTTTTACGGCATCGAGGCGGCGGCTCTGGGCTATTTCGGCGTGCACGCCGCCGAGCTGACGACCGCGCAGTCGGCACAGCTCGCGGGAATACCCAAAAGCCCCTCGGCCTATGCTCCGCACCTTGATCCCGAGGCCTCGAAGGGGCGGCGTGACAGCATACTCGGCCTTATGCACGAATACGGGTATATCGACGGCTCCGAGCTTGACTCGGCGCTTGCCGAGGAGCCCGTGCTCTCCCCCGCTCTGCCGCAGGAAAAGGGCTTTTTGCTGGATATGGCGATAGACGAGGCGGCGCTCCTTACGGGGCTTTCAAGGGAAGAGCTGCTTAAATCCGGGTATTCGATCGTGACCACGCAGGACAGCCGCATCGCCGCCGAATGCGCCGAGCTCATGCGGGACGATTCGCTTTTCCCCGCGGATAACGCGCAGGGTGCGCTGGTGGTTTTGGGTGAAAACGGGAACGTGGAGGCCATCGAAGGCGCGCGGGGCGGATACTCCGACGGCGTTTTCGACCGCGCATCGGGCTCGAAGCGTCAGCCCGGCTCGCTCATAAAGCCTGTGCTCGTTTACGCCCCGGCGATGGAGCTTTTCGGCTATTCGCCGACTTCGCTGCTGCTCGACGAGCCCACGGCCTTCGGCGATTACGAACCGCGCAATTCCGACGAGAAATACTATGGCTTCGTCACTCTGCGCACCGCGCTTATGCGCTCGCTCAACGTGCCCGCGGTGAAGGTGCTGGCGGACGTCGGCATACCGCAGGCAGCCCTGTTCGCTCAAAGGATGGGCGTTGATATGACGGACGAGAGCCCGGGTCTGCCGCTTGCGCTCGGCGGCTTCACGCACGGGGTCACGCCGCTTGCGATGGCGGGCGCTTATTCGGTGTTCTCCAACGGCGGAGTGTACATAGAGCCTCACACCGTGCTGAGGATACTCGACGACAAGGGAGCGCCGGTCTATTCAAGACCGATCTTCGGCGAGCGCGTGATGAGCGAAGCGAATTCGTTTTTGCTGACCTCGATGCTGAAAAGCGCCGTTTCGGAGGGCACCGCAAGGCGGCTTGGCGAGACGGGTCTGCCCCTTGCGGCAAAGACGGGCACGGTGATAGACGCGGGCGGCGTGCGCGACGCCTGGTGCGCGGCATATACTCGATCGCACACGGCGGTCGTGTGGATGGGCACGGACTCCGCTCACGAGGGAAGCCTTTCCGAGAGCGCCGTTGGCGGGAATCAGCCCGCGCGGATGCTTGCCGAGCTCTTTTCATACATATATGAAAGCACGCCCTGCGGGGACTTTTTGAAGCCCGAGGGCGTGACGGAGGCGCTGATAGACGTTTCGGCGGAGGCGGAAGGCGCGATCTATGCCGCGGACGAAAACACGCCCGCGGAATACGTGCGGAGCGAATTTTTTATCGAGGGCCGCGAGCCCGCGGAGCACAACCCCAAAAGGACCGTTCCGGAGGCGCCTTCGGAACTGGGCTGGAGCATGGGCGGCGACGGCAGGCCCGTGATAGCCTTCACGGCGGACGGGAGCGCGTGCTACACGGTCGTCCGCACGGACGCCATGGGGCGCGAAAAGACCGTGTTCGAGACCGAGGGTGTGAGCGGATACGTAAGCTTTGCCGATCCCACGGCTGCGCCCGGATGCGCGTATTCCTACGTGATCACGGCAAAAACAAAAACGCCCGAGGGGGACGTTCTTGAAAGCGCTCCGTCAAGGAGGATGCGCGTGGTGGTGCCTTTCGTGCAGCCGTAACGCGGGCGGGGATCAATGCCTGAACTTAAGCTTTATCTCCCTTACCGTCTGTTCGGGCACGGTGAACAGCAGCATCCTTCCCCGCTCCGTCCTTTGAGCTTCACAGCCGGTGAACCCGAGCTCGAGCTTGGAATCTATGAACGCGGTCAGCAAAAACGAGGTGTCGTAAGCTATGCGGGGAAGCTCGACGGTATCGTCCTCATCGGTAGACGCCGTAAAGGCGAAATAGATATCGAACGAGGAATTGACGGGCAGCTCGTTCACGAACGGGATCGTGAGCACCCCCTCGGAGAGGGTGAAACGCACGGGCGCTCCGTTGACCGAGGCAAGGCTTATATCCGCGCCGCCCACGGCGAACGATGCGGAATAGAGCGTGCGGTCGGTGTTGTTTACAAAGCTCAACGCCATGCTGCCCGAGGCCTTGCCGGAAAAGCTCCCCTGCATATCGTAGCCGGGCTCGCAGGCAAGCGTGAGCAGCGCGGCGCTCTGCTCATCGGAAATGCGTATCGGCTCGCCGGGATCTTCCGTATCGTCAACGGGAGCGGGCGTTAAGACAGGGGCTTGGGTATAGCCGACGGCCTCGGTGGGCGCGGGGGCTTCGGTGACGGTCGTTTCGGGCCCGGGCGTTTTTTGACAGCTGCTTCCCGCAAAAAAAACGATGAGCACGACGATGCCGCCGATAGCGATCACCATCAGCGCAGCAAACAGTATCAGGTTGAGTATGCGCCTGTTCCTTCGGCGCTCTATCTTGGACATATGCAAAGAATGCGCGGCATGAGGTCTCCCCCATGCCGCATGGTTTTGCTCACAGTGTGAATTCGTGCGCTTCTTCTTCGCCCCTGAGGACGCGGAGACCGCCCGCCGCCAGCGCTTCCATTTCGAATTCGCCGGCCATGACCTCGACGGGTGCGATCCACTCGATGCGGGGCCTGAGCATGTTTATGAACAGGTCGGAATGCGCAAGGCCTCCGGTGATCACGATGCTGTCCACCCTGCCGTTGACGGCCGCGGCAAGCTCGGCTATGCCCTTGGCATGGGAAAGCGCCATTGCGTCGTAAAGCAGACGCGCCTTTTCATCGCCCGACTCGATCATGCGCTCGATCTCGAGCCCGTCGCTCGTGCCCAGGAACGCCTTGAGGCCGGAATTGCCGCGGATATAGCGGCTCATCTCCTCCTTGGTGTACTTGCCGGAATAGCAGAGCATGGCAAGATCCATGGCCTGCAGCCTGCCGCACCTTTCGGGAGCGAAGCCGGCGTCGTCATCGGAGTAGCAGTCGATGAGGCGGCCCTTGTGGGAGAGCCACGCGGAGCAGCCGCCGCCTATATGGAGCACGATTATAGTGCAGTCCTCGAGCTTTTTATGGAGCCTTTCCTCGGCGCATTTCCTTGCCATCGCGCGGGAATTGAGCACGTGGCCGCGGCTCTTTTTGGGCAGCTCCGGCATGCCGGTGATGCGGGATATGTCCGAAAGCTCGTCCACCGCAACGGGATCGTAGACCATGGCGGGAATGCCGAGGGGCTTTGCTATCGCGTCGGCAAGCACGCAGGCGAGGTTGGATATGTGGGTATCGACCTTGGCGGCATAGAAATAGTCTACCATGGCCTTGTTGATCCTGAACGCGCCGGACGGCACGGGAGGCAGCAGGCCGCCGCGCGCCATGACGCAGGTGAGGCTCTCTTTCTTTATGCCGTTCTCCTCAAGCGCTTTTTCGATCAGCGCCATGCGGTAATCAAACTGATCCATCACCCATTTGAAATGCTTTACCTCCTCAAGGGGGTGGCGCACGGTGACGGCCATGATGCGCTTGTCGTCATCGAAAACGGCAAGCTTGGTGGAAGTGGAGCCGGGGTTGATAACTAAGATTCTTTCCATCGTTTTTCCTTTCAGTAGAGGTGTTTTTTATCACCAGATGCTGATACGCTTTTCAGGAGCTATATACATCCCGTCGCGCTCGGTGACGCCGAAAGCTTCATACCATTCGTCAAAGTTGCGGGGCATCATGTTGGCGCGGAGCTCCGCGGGCGAATGCACGTCGCTGGCAAGAAGGAGCCGGATGTATTCCTCCTTGGCCTTCCTGCACCAGACGCGGGCCCAATTGACGAAATAGGCCCGGTAATCGGCGTTTTCGATGCCGTGCATTATCTCGAGCGTGACGCCCATGCCGCCGTTGTCGGCTATGTTTTCGCTGACGACCAGCTCGCCGTTGACCTTTCCGCCGTGGAACTCGATGCCGTCGAACTGCTCGATCATGCCCTTGGTCAGCTCGCCAAACGCGGCGAAATCATCCTCGGTCCACCAGTTCTTGAGATTGCCGTGCTCATCGAAATTGGCTCCGTTGTTGTCAAAGGCGTGAGAGATCTCGTGCCCTATCACCGCGCCGATGCCGCCAAGATTCTCCTCGGGCTTCTGCGAGAGCGAATAGAAGGGCTTTTGCAGTATCGCCGCCGGGAAAGTGATGTCGTTCGCAGAGGGATTATAGCAGGCGTTGACCATGTGGCCCGGCATGAGCCATTCGGTGCGGTCAACGGGCTTTAAGAGCTTGTCGAGCGAATCCTTTGCGCGGATAGTGAAGAGCTGCGTCATTACGGTGAAGAGGGAATCCGCCTCGTCGAAAACGAGCTTTGACCAGATGGGCTTTATCTCGTCGGGATAGCCCATCTTGATCTCGATGGTCGAAAGCTTCCTTATGGCCTGCTCCTTGGTGGATTCGGCCAGGAACCCGTTTTTCTTCACGCGGAGCTTATAGGTCTCGATTATCTTCTTGACCAGATCGACGACGTCCTTCTTGGCCTCCTCGCCGAAATAGGTCCTGCCGTAGTAAACGCCGATGGGCTCGGAATACATATCCGAAGCCAGCTGATAGGCCTGTTTTTCGAGGGAGGGATCGGCTTCGACGCCGCGGAGTATCCTGGAATAGGTCTTGCCGAGGGCGGCGAGCTCCTCGGAAAGATACGCCGTTGCCTTGAGCAGCGTGCGGACGTATGCCCAATGGACGTAGAGGCCGAAATTCTCTTCGGAGAAATAGCCGTTCATCTCCTTCACGGCCCTGGGATCGTAGACGATCAAGGTCTTGGGCGCGTTCGCGCCGTAGAGCTGTTCGAGCACACCCTTTATATCGAAGGGAGCCGTATATGCGGCGATCTCATCGACGTCCATGGGGTTGTGACACTTATAGTATTCCGACCATTCCACCTGGCTCTTGACCTTGCCCGCAACGAGCGCGTCGAACGCGAGCGTGTCGGCAAGATACTGTTCGCGCTCTTCCGCGGAAAGGGGCGTGAACTCGAGCGCTTTTCGGGCCATGTCGGCATAAACTTTAAGCAGCTGTTTGCCCGATTCGTTATCGTCGGCATAATAGGCGGTGTCGGGCAGTATTATCTCGGGCCCGAGCACTATGAAGGAATTCTTCTCGGCATTCTGCATATCGGCTGTGACGTCCATAAGCAGGGGCAGCTCGACTCCGTTCAAAAGAAGCTCCGCCGCCTGCCTGTTGAGCTCGGCCGGGGTGCCGATGCCGCGTATCCGCTCGAGCAGGGGCAGCACGGGCGCGATCCCCTCGCTGTTCCTTCGGTCGGTATCCATCACCTTTTTATACAGCGCGACAGCTTGTTTCATTTCGGGAATATCGCAGGTCTTCTCCCCCGCCGCAAAGGCGCGGAATTCGTCCATCATGAGCTTTTCCACTTCCTGATCGAGTATGGAAAAGCCGCCGGTGGTGGGACGGTCGTCCGGTATAACGGCGGTTTTGAGCCATTCGCCGTTGACGGCTTCGTAAAGATCATCCTGTATCCTGACGGTCGTATCGTTCATATAGATATCCTTTCGAAAGACGGAACCGAGCCCCGCGGGGGCTCAGTTCAGATAATGATTTTTTGCGGATCTGTCGGTTTTGCCCGGGCAAAATTGCCGCCGTCACGCGGCAAAGACAAATTCGAAAACCAAAAGCGAAGCTTTTAGTTAACGAAACCGGCGCCCAGAGCGAGAGAATAATACTTCTCCTCGGCGCTGGAGCCGCGGGACGCGAGCACGATGGGGACCTTGCAGCCCATGATAAGACCGGCCATGCGGCCGCCGGCGGTGTAAACAAGGGCCTTGCCGAGCACGTTGCCGACTACGATCTCGGGCACGAGGAGAATATCGAAATCGCCGGCGCAGGGGCAGTCATAGTCCTTGATGGCGGAGAGCTCGGGCACCATAGCCAAATCATAGGAGATGGGGCCTTCCACGTAGCAGGAGGGAAGCTCGCCCTCGATGCTCATGCGCTTGAGCTCGGCGGCGTCCACGGTCTCCTGCATCTTGGGATTGATGGTCTCGATGGCGCAGAGCGCGGCTACGTTGGGCTTTTCATAGCCCAGCTTGTGGAAGAATTCAACGGCGTTCTTGACGATCTTGATCTTCTTGTCAAGATCGGGATAGGTGCACATGCCACCGTCGGTGACGCACATGAGCTTGTGATAGCCGGGTACCTCGACCATCATGCAGTGGCTCATAAGGGAGCCGGTGCGAAGATCGGCTTCGGGATCGAGCACGCCCTTGAGCATCTGACCGGTCATGATCTTGCCCTTCATGAGGAAATCCGCCCTGCCCTCCTTGATGAGCTTGGCGGCGCATACACTGGGATGCATGCCTTCGGGGACTTCGACGATCTCATAATCCTTGGGATCCTGACCTAAGGAAACGAGGACGGCCTCGATCTTCTCCCTGTCGCCGACGAGGATGGAATCGACCAGATCCTTCGCGTGGATAACAGCCTCGAGCGCATGCGCGTCATCGGCGCATACGAGGGCAACGGTGCGGCGCTTGCCGGTCTTTACACGGGCGACGAGCTCGTCAAATGTTTTGATTGCCATAGTATTTCCTCCTTAGATTCGCGCCTTAGGCGCATTTTTACATTTATTATTTTACTATTATATCCGGCCTTTGGCAATAGGCGGAAAAAAGATATTTGTGCGCACGGGCAAAGCCGCCGATCGTCAATTGTATATTTGCATTGTTCTTTCTCTTGTTATATAATAGTTTAGTTTAGAAAATCGCTTGAAAAAAGGAGTTCCCATGCTCTCAATCAAAAACGTGAGCTTCACATACGACAGCGGCACGCCCGCGCTTGAAAACGTCTCCCTCGATATAAGGGAGGGCGAGTTTTTGTGCATCGTGGGGCACAACGGCAGCGGCAAATCGACGCTGGCAAAGATGCTCAACGGTCTTCTGCTCCCCACCGAGGGAGCTGTGATCGTCGACGGGATGGACACCGCGGACGACGACCGCCTGCTGGATATAAGGCGCAGGGTCGGGATCGTGTTCCAGAACCCGGACAACCAGATCGTGACGACGGTGGTGCGCGAGGACGTGGCATTCGGGCCCGAAAACCTGGGCATTCCCACCGAAGAGATGATCGTTCGCGTGGACGAGGCGCTGAAATCCGTGGGCATGGAGAGCTATGCCGAATCCGCGCCGCACATGCTGTCGGGCGGTCAGAAGCAAAGGATCGCGATAGCCGGCATGCTTGCGATGGAGCCCAACGTGCTGGTGCTTGACGAGGCGACGGCGATGCTCGATCCCTATGGCAGACGCGACATATTGAAGATCGTGCACGAGCTGCACGAGAAGAAGGGCATCACGGTAGTGATGATAACTCAATATATGGAAGAGGCGCTGGGCGCCGAACGCGTGATAGTGATGAACTCCGGTCATATCGAGATGGAGGGCACCCCGCAGGAGGTGTTCGCCCGCGGGGACGAGCTTAGAAAGATAGGGCTTGACGTGCCCGCCGCGATAGAGCTGCGGGAGCTTTTGAAGGAAAGGAATATAGCGGATCTTGGCAACGCCATGACGCTTGAGGAGATTTCGGAGGGCTTATGCCGATCGTTATTGAAAATCTGACCTATACTTACCAGACGGGCTCCGTAAACGCTTTTACGGCGCTCAAGGATATCTCGCTCACGATAGAGGACGGCGAATTCGTGGGCCTTATCGGGCATACCGGAAGCGGAAAATCGACCCTCATACAGCAGCTTAACGGCCTTATGCAGCCCACGTCCGGCAGAGTGACGGTGGACGGCTTTGACATGAACGACAAGAAGCAGCGCAAATCTGGCCGCGCGCTCGTGGGCATGGTGTTCCAGTATCCCGATTATCAGCTCTTCGACGAGACCGTGTATAAGGACATAAGCTTCGGGCCCAAAAACCTCAAGCTCGATGAGGCGGAGATCGACCGCAGAGTGCGCGAGGCGATGCGCCTTGTGGGGCTTGATTTCGATGAATTCGCCGAAAAATCGCCCTTCGAGCTATCCGGCGGCGAGAAGCGCAGGACGGCGCTTGCGGGCATAATCGCCATGTATCCCAAATATCTGGTGCTCGACGAGCCCATGGCGGGCCTGGATCCCTCCGGCAGGAAGGCCGTGCTTGAAATGATCGAGGGCTTCCGCAAACAGCTCGGCTGCGCCGTGGTGATGGTGAGCCATTCGATGGACGATATCGCGCGATCGGCCGAAAAGGTCGTAGTGCTGCGCAGCGGCGAGATATTCAAGATGGGCACCCCGCGCGAGATATTCTCGATGGCGGACGAGCTAAACGAGATGGGCCTTGAGCCCCCCTTTGCCGCGAGGATGGCGGCGTCTCTCAGGCGCGGCGGGATAGACCTGCCCCACGGCCTTTACACCAACGAGGCGCTGGTCGACGCGCTTGAAGCATGGAAGCGGGGTGAGAAGCATGTTTAAGGACATCACCCTGGGCCAATACTTCCCCGTCGATTCGCCGGTGCACCGCCTGGATCCGCGCACCAAGCTGATATTGCTCGTGATGTACATCGTTGCGGTGTTCATCGCAAAGGATCTGTGGGTGTTCGGCTTTATAATCGCGTTCATGCTGTTCATGACCGCGATGAGCCGCGTTCCCTTAAGCTATATCACCAAGGCGATAAAGCCAATGAAATGGCTTTTGCCGCTGATGTTTTTGCTGAATCTGTTCATGGTCAAGACAGGTACTGTGCTGGTGCAGTGGCAATTCATCACCATCACCACGGGCGGCGTGCGGCAGGCGCTTTTCATAGTGCTCAGGCTGATCGCGCTGGTTTCGGGCGCTTCGCTGCTGACCCTTACCACCACCCCCGTTTCGCTTACCGAGGGCCTTGAAAGGCTTTTTGCGCCGCTCAAGGTGATCAAATTCCCCGCGCATGAGCTGGCTATGATGATGACGATCGCTCTGCGCTTCATCCCCACCCTGCTCGAGGAGGCGGACAAGATCATGAAGGCGCAGCTTGCAAGGGGCGCCGATCTCGAAAGCGGCAACGTGCTGAAGCGCGCCAAGGCCATGCTGCCCATACTCATACCTCTCTTTGTGAATTCCTTCCGCAGGGCCGAGGAGCTGGCGCTTGCGATGGAGAGCCGCTGCTATCACGGCGGCGAGGGCAGGACGAGGCTGAAGGTGCTACGGTTCCATTGGCGGGATCTTATCGCGTTCCTCATCATGGCAGCGCTGATCGCCTCGGTGATAATACTGCAGAACACCTTCCCCATCGATCATTGGATCGCGCAGGCGTTCAAGAACTTAACGGGATTGAAATAATGAACGGAGTTTCCCCCTCCACAAGAAGATTTTTGCTTTTTCTCGCCGGCGCGCTGTTCCTTATCGCGGCGGTGTGGCTGATATTGCTCGAATCGAACAGCTACGTGCGCAGGGCGTGCACGCGTATAAACGAATTCGGTTACGCTTCCTCGCCCGACGATTTTTTCACGCAGGGCTATGGGAGCGGCAAAAGCATAGCCGAGGTCATCGGCACGGACTGTTCCGAGCCCGCCGCGCTCTCGAGGGAATGCGGCTTTGACGCGGATACCGATACCCGCGGGCTCGTAGAGCTGATGCTGTGGAATATCGACAGCGACAGCGTGATGTACGTTTGGCTGCTGGACCGCGAGCCGCAGCTTGTATTCACAGAAAGCATTTCAACGGGGCTTCTGCGCCCGATTTCCGAAAAACGATGAGAAGGATAGCGCTGATAATCGAATACGACGGGACGGATTACGTCGGCTGGCAGGTGCAGCCGAACGGGATCGCCGTGCAGGAGGTCATCTGCCGCGCCTTCAAAAAGCTCACGGGCGAGGACATTGTCCTTCACGCCTCGGGCCGCACCGACAGCGGCGTGCACGCGCGGGCGCAGACCGCGCATTTCGATACCGGGTGCCGCATACCCGCCGACAAGATCTGCTACGCCCTGAACACCCGCCTGCCGGGGGATATCCGCATCAAGGCGAGCTTTGAGGTCCCACAGGAATTCCACGCCCGTTTCGACGTTCTGGAAAAGCATTACGTTTACAGGATAAACAACGCGCCGCACGCCTCGGCCTTCACGCGGAATTACGCCCTGCACGTGCACTATCCCCTCGATATCGGCCGCATGAACGAGGCCGCGAAGCGCTTCCTCGGCGAGCATGATTTCAACGCGTTCCGCTCCGTGGGAAGCAAGGCGAAGACCACCGTGCGAACGATCTATGAGTCCGAATGGACGCGCGATGGAGACGAGCTTCGCTATCACGTCGCGGGGAGCGGCTTCCTTTACAACATGGTGCGCATAATGGTCGGCACCATGATCCGCATAGGCCAGGGCTTCGAGGAGCCGGAGATCATAACCGAAGCGCTTGAAATGAAGGAACGAAGCTTTGCGGGCGACACCGCCCCCGCGCACGGGCTGACGCTTTGGCGGGTGAAATACGGGTTTTTCGACACCGAAAGCTTTATAGGATGATAATATATGGGAAGCTTACGAAGGTTTCCCGCAATACTGTTTGCCGTCATTATGTCGCTGTCCCTGCAATTCGCTTTCGGCTGCACGAGCATCATCCCGGATCCGGCGCCTGCAAAGGAGCCTTATACAGAATCGGCGGATACGCCGGAACCGTCCGACGCCGCAGAGGTGAAAACGTCCGACGCCGCCGAGCCTTCCGGCAAGCTGTAATGTATAATCGTGCCGTTTCAGTGGATTCCGACAGATATTCACACGAATAAAAAGGAGGTAATCTATATGCGTTCTCGTTTCTCTGCACTTTTGCTCATCGTTTCGGTCATACTGCTGATGGTTTCCGTTGTCGGCTGCCGTTCCGTTTCGGAACCGGCCGATGCTTCTTCTCCCCCCTATGCTCCATCCTCGCCCACTCAGGAAGCATCGATCGAAAATACCTCCGAGCCGATCGAAACGATCGTGCCTGACTCACCGGTATTCACCATATCCGCTTTCGGCGAATGTGCCGAACTCATAGCCCGAATCACTCCCGGCGACGGAGAGGATGAGCTTCATTATGCACATATTTCCGAATCAGGCTCAGGCTATGAGGGCGGTCCCGAATACTTCTTCGTTTCAGGCGACAAGATCTATTTTCGGGACCCGACCAACTGGCAGTGGAGCTCCTTATTCGTTTACGATATCGTTTCCGGCGAGGGGCGGAGGATTTACGATCATCCGGAAGAGGACGAATGGTTTGCTCCTTTTGCGGTGTATAACGGGCTGGTGATCACCAACAGCAAGGTTTTCGATTCCGAAACCTCGAAAAGCATGGAATTGGAGCCTCCGGTCCCCGCGGAGTATGATGTGATATCATTCTTCATTTCGGGCAGCGACGTCTATTTGCTCGCCGGTGACGATGATTCGGTTTTCACGAGCATGCTCGATTTAGGCTATCCGGCTGCCGGCCGCGCTCCGGGCTGGACGGAAGCGCGGGACGTATGCTCGGGTGAACCGGCCGAG
Organism: Clostridia bacterium; assembly: GCA_017541305.1. Taxonomy (GTDB): domain Bacteria; phylum Bacillota; class Clostridia; order Christensenellales; family CAG-138; genus UBA3857. Next base: position 63,294 of record JAFXZJ010000024.1, read on the forward strand.
GATCCTTCCTCGACTATCTGGACCTTCGGCAAGCTCGGCAAGCGCTTTGCCACGATGGATTCCGCCGCATATCTGGGCGACGGTCAGGATGGTTCTCATTACTTCTGGGCGCTGCTCTCGGAGTCCGATGACCGATTGTTTGAAGGCGAGCATACCGAAACGCTGGTTTTCAAAACGGATGCTGACGGAAACTTGATCAAAGCCGTTTCCCCCGAAACAAGTTGGGATGAGCTCTACGGAGGCTGCTGCAAATACCTTCTGAACGGCGACGGCACGGTGTACCTGATGCTGGGCTTGCCCGACCGGCTGCTTGTTTATAGGATAGACCTGTGATATAACGTTTTTGCGGGGCGGTCCCATTTTCGGGATCGCTCTTTTATTTCGCCATTTGCCTCTTGCCAAAACCCGTATTATGTTGTAAAATAAGCTGAATAAATATAAATCGGAGGTGCAATATGCCTGCTAATATCATTTACGACCTGGGCACCGTTACGATGAGCGACGACCTTATCGCTTCCATCGCAGGTACCGCCGCCGTTGAAAATTACGGTATTGTCGCCATGAACAGCAAGAGCGCGACCGACGCCCTTTTGCAGCTCGTAGGCAGTGAGAATATGAAGCGCGGCGTCAAGGTGACCGTGCTTGAGGACGGCGCGACCGTCGATATCGACCTGCACGTCACCGTCATGTACGGCGTATCCTTAAACGCCGTGGCGCAGAACGCGGTGAGCAACGTGAAATACCGCGTGGAGGATCTGACGGGGCTGCACGTGCGCAACGTCAACATTTTTGTGGAAGCCATAAAGGTGTGAGCCCTGCGTGAGGTATTCAATTGAAAAGGTCTGAATTCAACGGTGAAATGCTCCGGGGCATGTTCCTTATGGGCGCAGCCCTTCTGGAGCAGAATAAAGCGTCGATCGACGCTATGAACGTGTTCCCCGTGCCCGACGGCGATACGGGAACCAATATGTCCATGACCATGCAGCGCGCGGTCGCCGAGATACGCGCCTGCGATTCCGATTCCGCCGAGGATATCGCCGCGGCGGCTTCCCTTGGCGCGCTCAAGGGCGCAAGGGGAAATTCCGGCGTCATACTCTCTCAGATATTCCGCGGCATTGCGCAGTCCATCAAGGGCAAGGGCGATACTGTTTCCGCTCAGATGCTTGCCGACGCCATGCGCTCCGGCACCGAAGCGGCGTATAAGGCCGTTATGCGTCCCAAGGAGGGCACCATGCTGACCGTGGCCCGCTTTATGGCCGACTATGCGCAGAAGGCCGCCTCGCCCAGGAACGCCGAAGTTTACTCCGTGCTCGAAGCCATGCTCGAGGGCGGCGAGACAGCGCTGAAGAAGACTCCCGAGCTGCTTCCCGTTTTGAAGGAAGCGGGCGTGCTGGATTCCGGCGGCATGGGCCTTTTGACCATATTCCGCGGCTTCATGCTTGCCGCCAACGGCGAGGAGCCCGAGGATCTTGACCTGACCGCGCTCACCTCCGCCGAGGCGCAGAACGATTATTCCTCCAACGAGGATATAATCGCCGCCACCAACGTTGAGGACATCAAGTTCGGCTATTGCAGCGAGCTCTTCATAATCCACATACACGACGACGTGACCGAGGAGGATATCGATCGCTTCCGCGATAAGCTCTGCCGCCTTGGCGACAGCGTGGTCGTCGTGCACGACACCGGCATAATCAAGGTGCACGCGCATTCCAACGCTCCCGGCAAGGTGATACAGTTTGCCCTGCAGCTTGGCGAGATCGACAAATTAAAGGTCGACAACATGCGCGAGCAGAACCGCCAGATAAAGGAAAAGCAGCTTAAAGAGCAGAAGGAGCAGGCCGTAATAGCCGTATCCGCCGGCGAAGGGCTTGAATCCGATCTCAAGGAGCTGGGAGTCAGCTTCATAATCTCCGGCGGCCAGACCATGAACCCCTCGATCGACGTCATATCCCAGGCGATAAGGCGCGTAAACGCGAGGAACGTGTTCATTCTGCCCAATAATTCCAATATCATTATGGCTGCGCAGCAGGCGGCCGCTAACGCCGAATGCAATGCCGTGGTGCTGCCCACAAAGACCGTTATGCAGGGCGTTTCCGCAATGACCGGCTTCAATCCCGCCGCCTCCGTCGAAGAGAATACCGAGGCGATGACCGAGTGCTTCAACAACGTCATATCCGGCTCCGTTACCTACGCCGTGCGCGACACCTCATACGAGGGCAACGAGATCCACACCGACGACATAATCGGCCTGATCGACAACAAGATCGCCGAGGTTGGCAAGGACGTTCACGAACTCACCCGTTCGCTCGTCGACCGCATGATCGACGCCTGCGGCGACTGCGGCTTCGTATCCCTTTATTGGGGCGAGGGCGTGACCGAGGAGGACGCACAGGCGCTCTGTGCCGAGCTTGAGGAGAGCTATCCCGATATCGAATTCATGGTGAGGATGGGCGGTCAGCCTCTCTACTACTATTTCATCTCGGCTGAATGATAACTATTGACAGCAGTTTGACCGATCTGAAAGGAGTCGGCCCCAAACGTGCCGAGGCACTCGGCCGCTTGGGGCTTTTTTCCGTGCGCGATCTGCTTTATTTTTCCCCGCGGGAGCATTACGACCTGCGCGAGGCGAAAAAGATCGGCGAGCTCTGTCACGGCGAATACGCGATAGTTAAGATCGAAGAGATCGAAAAGCCCAAGGTGTCCTATCCCGTCATGCGCGGCAGACGCACGCCGCTCGTTACGGCAGTCGTTTCGGACGGCACCGGAAAGCTGAGGCTTTCGTGGTTCAACCAGCCCTATATAAGAAACAGCATACCCGAATTCGCTCACGGCTTCGTGCACGGACGGGTGGATCTTTCAAACGGGCGCCGCATGATAAACGCCGCCTTCTGCCCCGCTCCTCCGGGGATGCTGCCGGTTTATCCGCTCACGCGCGGCATGGGGCAGGCCTCCATACGCGCCACCGTGAAGTCGGTAATGCGCGAGCTTAACGGCTGCTATGGCGAATCGCTGCCCGACGGGCTGAGGCTGGAGCACGGGCTGTGCCAGCTTGGCTTTGCGCTTGAAAACCTGCATTTTCCCATAAGCCCGGAGGCGCTGGCGATAGCCCGGCGCAGGCTGTCGTTTGAAAACGTGCTTCATTTTACGATCCTTCTGGAGGCGCTGAGGGCAAAGGCCGTAAGCACCGGCGGCATAAGCTTTGAAACGGACGGCGCGCTTGACGGTTTCCTGTCCCTTCTCCCCTTCGCCCCTACGCGCGGACAGCTTGACGTGATGGCGGACATAGCCCGCGATATGGCAAGCCCCGCGCCCATGAACCGGCTGATACAGGGCGACGTGGGCTCCGGTAAGACGATACTGGCGTTTTTTGCGATGTTCATCGCCGTGAGGAACGGCTTCCAGGCGGCGCTGATGGCGCCCACCGCGCTGCTTGCGGAACAGCATTACGCTCAGCTTTCGGGCTATTTCGGCGAAAGAGCCGCGCTTTTGACAAGCGGCATGAAGAAGGCCGAGCAGCGCGAGGTGCTTGGCAGGGTGAAAAGCGGCGAGATCGACTATCTTGTTGGCACGCATTCTCTGATCGAAAGCGGAGTGGATTTTTCGAACCTAGGCGTGGTCATAACCGACGAGCAGCACCGCTTCGGCGTGCGTCAAAGAGCGCTTTTGGGCTCCAAGGGCCTTTCGCCCGACGTGATGATAATGAGCGCGACTCCGATCCCGCGCACGCTTTCGCTCATACTGTATGGGGATCTGGATATTTCAAGGCTCACCGAGAAGCCCTTCGGCAGAAAACCCGTCATTACAAGATACGTGCCGCCCGAGAAGCGGCTGAGCATGTACCGCTACATTCAGAAGCAGATAGAGGAGCTCAAGGTGCAGGCCTTCACGGTGTGCCCCATGATAGAGGATAACGAGGAAGCGGGGCTTATGACCTCCGCGGAATCGGTATTCGACGAGCTGAAAAAGCTGCTGTCCGTCAGGATCGCGCTGGTGCACGGCCGCATGAAGGCCGACAAGCGCGACGAGATAATGCGCGCCTTCCGAAACGGCGAATACGACATGCTTGTGTCCACCACGGTGATCGAGGTCGGTGTGGACGTGCCGAACGCCTGCATAATGGCCGTGGAGGCGGCGGATCGTTTCGGGCTTGCCCAGCTTCATCAGCTGCGCGGCAGGGTCGGACGAAGCGATAAGGAAAGCTATTGCTTCCTTTTGAGCGAGAGCAGATCCGATACCGCGATGGAGAGGATCAAAACGCTCGTCTCGTCGAACGACGGCTTTTATATAGCCGAGAAGGACCTTGAGACCCGCGGCCCGGGAGAGCTCCTGGGAGCGCGCCAGCACGGCAGCTCGGGGCTGATCGACTCGTTCGTGCTTACCGACATGGAAACGCTGAACGAGGCGCGCCTTGCTGCGGTGAAGCTGCTCAAAAGCGAGCTTCCCGAAGACAAAAAGCTTGTTTCCGAGACCGTGAAACGCTATTCGGCCAAGCTTCAAAATATTGCTATCAATTAGGAGAAACGACAAAATGAGCGCTCCTTTCAAAAAAAATGACGATATTTCCCCGGAAATAACCGGTATGACCGCCGAATGCGCGGGCGTTGGCAGGCATGAAGGCTTTGCCGTGTTCGTGCCCGGCGCGCTGCCCGGCGAGAGGGTGAACGCGCATATCATCAAGGTCGCTTCGAATTATGCCGTGGGCAAGCTTACGGGCGTGATCGAGGCCTCGAAGGACCGCGTCGACCCCGCCTGCCCCGCCGCCTCAAAATGCGGCGGATGCGCGCTTCAGCATATGAGCTATCCCGCTCAGCTTGATTTCAAACGCGGTCTGGTGAGGGATGCGCTGATCCGCATCGGCGGCTTCAACGATATCGAAGTAAAGCCCGTTATCGGCATGGACGATCCCATGCGTTACCGCAACAAAGCCAGCTTCCCCTTTGCTGAACAGGACGGAAGGATCGTCTGGGGTCTTTACGCGCCGCGCAGCCACAGGCTGATAAGCGTTAAAAACTGCATGATAGAGAACGAAAACGCGGTGAATGCCGCGGAGGCCGTGTGCGATTGGGCGAACGAATTCGGCGTGCCCGCGTTCGACGAGACCGCGCACCGCGGCATACTGCGCCACGTCGTTACGCGCTGCTGCACCGGCGGGACGGCCGTATGCGTCGTCACCACCGGCAAGCTGCCCAAAAAGGACGAGCTGATAAGCAGGCTCAAAGCGGCTGTTCCCGATCTGAGATCCGTCGTACACAATATCAATAACGAGGATACCAACGTCATCTGCGGACGCGAATACCGTCTGATTTACGGAGACGAAGCAGTCGTCCATACCCTTTGCGGGCTTGAATTTTTCGTCAGCGCCGAAAGCTTTCTGCAGGTCAACACCGCTCAGACGGAAAAGCTCTATCGCCTTGCGGTGGACGGATTGAAGCTTGACGGGCACGAAACGGCGGCCGACGTATTCTGCGGCATCGGCACGATCACGCTGATGCTTGCGCAGAGGGCTAAAAAGGCCGCAGGCGTCGAGTACGTGGAAAAAGCCGTCATGGATGCGCGGAAGAACGCGGAGCATAACGGTATCGCGAACGCGGAATTCTATGCGGGCGCGGCCGAGGCCGTACTCCCCCGCCTTGTTGAAGACGGCATGAAGCTTGACGCCGTTGTGCTGGATCCGCCGCGCAAGGGCGCCGACGAGGCGGTCCTCAAAGCTATTGCCGAAAGCGGCGCTGAAAAGATAGCCTACGTTTCATGCGATCCCGCGACCCTGGCAAGGGACTGCAGAATACTAAGCGGATACGGATTTGAGATAGTCAGCGTACAGCCGGTGGATATGTTCCCGTTTACGGGGCATGTCGAATCAGTCGTATTGATCACTCGAGCCGAGTAGAGGCTACAGCATAGACATGACAAGGATGAAAAAAGGTGAATATATCAATGGGATTATTTGATTTTTTTAAGAAGAGGAAAGCTAAGCTTTCTGACGAGCAAAAGAAATGGAATAAGATGTGGGATCTGTGGGCATCGGGACAAGTTGATTCACCCTATACAGAATTGATGACCTATCAAAGTGAAATCAACAACGGAGGACATGATCAATACTTTGTAAATGTTGAAAATGTATCTGATTTGCGAAGAGAAATGGCAACCTTAACAACGATTTTGCCGGAAACGCTTCAACAGAATTTGCAGATTGCGTATCGAGCATATATTGAATCAAGTGAAAAAGGCATTGACCAATCGGCTGATGAAATTCTTGAAAAATGTGACGAGGCTTTTTTTGAGAACGAGGAGCAGATTAATGAATTATTAAAAACGTATGCCGAAAGAATTGCCCTTTGAGTTCGATTGTTTTTACGTGATTCGAGATTGAAGCAATATCTACCCTGTTGCCTCAACCTTTTCAGAAAGTGGAAACTAAGCTACGAGGGTGTGCGAGTAATCAACATAGATAACGGCATTTTTATTCACGCTATTGTCCCAAGGCATGTGGAGTGCGTGACATTGATAACACATAAATAGACAAATCAGGATTTATGGAGAAAACAGAAATGATATTCGAAATGATACCTTGCTCAGGAGACGACAGGGAGTTTCTCTTAGAACAGGCGGACAATGCTTTCAACACGATCGCACAGCCGGAAGAGGACGCAGACGAAGAGCTTGTTTTTGTCGTAACCGATGAAAACGGGGACCTCCTCGGCGGATGCATTTTGTCTGTTGACGGTCTGAGAACGGCATCGATCTATGACCTGTGGGTGGCAGAAGCGTTTCGCCGGCAGGGGATGGCCTCTGCGCTCCTCCGGGAGGCTGAACGTGAAGCAAAGAAACGCGGTTGCTATCTCGCAATGGTCGGAACCTTTGACTGGCAGGCAAAACCGTTCTACGACAAACACGGTTATATGCTCAACGACACCATGACAGGCGTGCCGAAGGGACATGACCACTTTTTTATGACAAAGCGGCTCGACTGCACTTCCGAGGGATATTGCCCATCGGCTCACAAAGGATATGAGATCAAGTGCGGCGACGAAAAGGACGTGGAGCTCCTTTCCGCCAGATTGCACGAATATGACAGCGTCATTGCGCCTCGCGAGCATGAATACATCCCTCTGAGCAAGAAAATCGTGGACGAAAGCGGAAAAATCATTGCCGGATTTGTCGGCGGTGTTGATGGCTGGAATGGCACAGATATAGATGCGCTCTGGGTGGAAGAAAAGTACCGTAATCAAGGGATCGGCTCTCAGCTCCTTGTCGAGTTAGAGCGGGAGGTAAAGGAAAACGGTGCTGACGTTATGTTTATTGAAGCTTTTGATTGGAATGTGGGATTTTTCAAAAAGAACGGCTATGAAAGAGTAACCGGCATGCTTGAAGACTATCCGAAGGGGCATGTCATGTATTGCATGCAGAAGTCTCTTTGATATGGACTTAAGCAAAATCCGGTTTGCCGAGACTATGAAATCGATCCGGGTGCCCTGACTCAACTGGTCAACGGCATATTCCTGACGCCGGTGGTCGTGATAACAGCGTGAATATGTGCGTTTTTATTCACGCTATTGTCCCAAGGCATGTGGAGACGGTCGTATTGATGTCCCGGGCGGGCGGCGTGTACGGATGAAGGACGAAATGCATATCAGCATCAGCACACCGTTACGCATACGCATGACGGAACGACACACAGGCATACGGTCACACATTCCCATGAGCATAACCACTATATTACGGACGGCAGGCATGGGCACCGGCATTCCGGGAAAAGCCTTGTGAGCTTATTGCCTGCCAGACATACCGAAAGGCCAGAACGGACATGAGAAAAAACCTGAAAAGAGAACTGGCGGCGGGCGTGGGTCTGCTGATCGCCTTTGCCGCGTGGACAATGCTGATCCGGTACGTTGACGTGCAGGCCGCAGGGCCGAACGGAACGAGCGTCGGCTTTGCGGCGTTGAACGTGTGGTTCCACAGGCTGACCGGCGCTCATTGGACGCTGTATACTATTACCGACTGGCTGGGATTCGTGCCGATAGTGATCTGCCTGTGCTTTGCCGCCGTCGGGCTCGTCCAGGCCGTCAGACGGAGAAACCCGTTCCGGGTCGATCCGGACCTGCTCCTGCTGGGCGGTTATTACGTACTTGTCATCGCCGGATACGTGCTTTTTGAGATGATCCCCATCAATTACAGGCCGGTCCTGATCGAAGGCAGGCTGGAGGCGTCCTATCCGTCCTCCACCACGCTGCTTGTCCTCAGCGTGATGCCGACATTGAAGTTCCAGATCGACAGGCGGTCGGGGAATACGGCGGTCCGCACGGTCACAACGGTCTTTGTGATCCTGTTCTCCGCGTTCATGGTCATCGGCAGACTGATTTCCGGGGTACATTGGATCACGGACATCATCGGGGCAGTTCTGCTGAGCGGGGGCCTGTTTATGCTGTACAGGACAGCCGTGCTCCGGGCAGATAAAAAGCGCACGGAGAAAGGAAAGCCATATGAAGATCGAAATCAGGCCGATGGAGACCGATGAGGAGATCAGGGGCAAGGCCTTTGTCCACTGGCGATCCTGGCACGAGGCGTATCCCGGCCTCGTGAGCGGAGAATACCTGGACAGGCTTACCCGGGAGAAGTGTGAGGAGATGGCCTTTCGCTGGCGTGAGAACATCCTCGTTGCGAAGGATAACGGACGGGTGATCGGTTTTGTCGGTTACGGGGACCGGGACGGCGGGGCCGCGGACACAGGAGAGATCTTCGCCCTGTATGTGCTGGCCGAATACTATGGCAAAGGGGTCGGCAGACGGCTGCTGGAGGAGGGACTGGAGCGACTGAGGGAATACCCCGCGGTCTGCCTCTGGGTCCTGAAGGAAAACGCGAGAGCGATCCGGTTCTATGAAAAATGCGGCTTTTGTGCCGACGGGACGGAGACGTTCAGCAAAACGGTCGCCGCCGCGGAGATCAGGATGGTTTTGAAAAATGAAAAGGAGGAAGCCATGCAGACACCGGAGGTGATCCGCGCGGAAGCGGAGTGGCAGCGGGCCGGGGCCTATTCCGTCAGGATCCAGGGAATGAACCGGCAGCACCATCTCTCCCTGCGGGAGGAATTCGACGAGCACGACGGAGAGGGCACGCGGTACATCGTTCTGCTGGATGATGGGTATCCCGTCGCCACCTGCCGGTTTTACGGGATCGGTCCGGGGAGCGTCATGCTGGGGCGGGTGGTCGTTCTGCCCGAATACCGCGGGAGAAAGCTGGGCAATCTGCTCATCGAAGAGGCGGAGCGCTGGATCGCCGAGCTGGGCTTCCGTGAGGTGGTCATCGAGAGCCGTGTCGTGGCCGTGGGGTTTTACGAAAAGCTCGGCTATACCCATGTGGACGACCGGGTGATCAAAAGCGGCCCCTTCGACTGCATCACGATGCACAAACTCCTTTCATGAGACGGATAATATAGGCGCTCCCCGCGGCGGATGCTTCCGACGCGGGGAGCGTTTCGGTAATCGCAAACCGGAGCAGCGGCAGCGAGCTGGATTCGTTACAGGAATTTCCCGGTCACGCTGAGGGGGCAGGCTTTGATCTCCTCCGGCGTGCCGCAGGCGACTATCCGGCCTCCCTCCTCGCCGCCGCCGGGGCCCATGTCGATGACGTAGTCCGCGCTGCGGATCACGTCCAGATCGTGCTCGATGACGACCACGGTGGCGCCGCTTTCGATCAGTGTGCGGAACACGTTCAGCAGCGTCATCACGTCCAGCGGATGCAGCCCGATGGTGGGCTCGTCAAAAACGAACACGGAATCCGACTGGGCGCGGCCCATTTCACTGGCGAGCTTCAGCCGCTGCGCCTCGCCGCCGGAGAGGCTGGGCGTTTCTTCTCCCAGCGTCAGGTAGCCGAGTCCCAGGCTCTGCAGCACCTTCAGCCGGGGGATCACGTTTTTCATGTCCCGGCAGAAGGAGACGGCTGTGTTCACATCCATGTCCATGAGCTCCGGAAGGGAGCGGGATTCCCCGGCCCGGTTCGTGTGCTTTGCGCCGTAGGCCGCCTTGGCGTAGCGGGAGCCCCGGCAGTCGGGACAGGGGATGACCACGTCCGGCAGGAACTGCACGTCAAGGCTGATGGAGCCGGTGCCGTCGCACACCGGGCAGCGGAGCGCGCCGGTGTTGTAGGAGAAGTCCCCCGCCTTGAAGCCGCGGCGCTTCGCGTCCTGGGTCCGGGCGTAGATCTTTCGGAGCTCGTCGTGGATGTTGGCGTAGGTGGCCACAGTGGAACGGATGTTGATGCCGATGGGCGTGGCGTCGATGAGCTTGACGCGCTCAATACCCTCCGCCTCCGCGGAGAGCACGTGCTCCGGCAGCCGTCCGCCCCTTGTGATCGCCTCCAGCGCGGGGACCAGGCTTTCCAGGACCATGGTGGTCTTTCCGGAGCCGGACACGCCGGTGACGACGGTGAGCCGCCCCTTGGGCAGGGATACCTCCAGCGGTTTGACCGTGTGGATCGGAGCGGTGGAGAGACGGATCGTCCCCTCCGCGAACAGCTCCTCCCGCCTGACCGGGTCTCCCGACCGGCGGATGGACGTACCGGTAAGGAACGGGCCGATGCGGGAGACAGGATTGGCTGCCAGCTCCTTCAGAGTCCCCTCCGCCAGAAGGCGGCCGCCGTCCGCCCCGGCGCCCGGCCCCATTTCGATCAGCCAGTCCGCCTCCTTCAGGATCTGCGCGTCGTGGTCCACCAGCAGGACGCTGTTCCCGTCCGCCACAAGATCGCGCATCACGCCGTTGAGCCCCACGATGTTGGAGGGGTGCAGCCCGATGGAGGGCTCGTCCAGCACGTACAGCACGCCGGTGGTCCGGTTCCGCACCGCCCGGGCAAGCTGCATCCGCTGCCGCTCCCCCGTGGACAGGGTGGAGGACGCGCGGTCCAGCGTCAGGTAGCCGAGGCCCAGGTCCATGAGCCGCCGGGCCGTGTCCTGAAACGATTCACAGATGGACTGTGCCATGGGGCGCATGGGCTCCGGCAGGCTCCCGGGGACCTCGTCCACCCAGCGCACGAGGTCAGACAGCGTCATTTCGCACACCTGATCCAGGGACAGTCCCCGCAGGCGCGGGGCGCGGGCCGCCTCCGACAGGCGGGTGCCGCGGCAGCAGGGACAGAGGCACTGCTTGAGGAACTTCTCCACACGCTTCATGCCCTTTTCGTCCTTGACCTTGCTCAATGCGTTCTCCACGGTGTAGACGGCGTTGTAATACGTGAAG